>NZ_JBIBGL010000032.1:0-76596 GCF_042956465.1 Embleya sp. NPDC008237 | reverse complement strand
CCTTGGCGAGACTGTCCAGGCCGCTGGCGGCCGCCCGGTCGGCGGCGGATACCGCGAGTGCCTGGGGGTTGGCGGGGGGAGGGGACGGGTCGGCGCCGGCCGAGGAAGAGCCGGCCGCGCCGATCGCGAGTCCGGCGAGCATGGCCAGGACGGTCCCGGCCGTGGTCGTTCTGCGGTTCATCGAGGCTCCTTGGGTGGGGGCATGCCTCGACCACGTCGCCGGCTTGCGCCGCGACGCCTTGTGAGCGACGCGGGTGACCGTGCAGGCCGGGTTCGTGCCCGAGCGAGCGAAACACTCACACGGGGATGGGGAGGTGGTGAAGCGATCGACGGGAATCGGCTAGTTCTGGCAAATGCCCACGGTGCGAAGCCGGCGGCAGGAACGGGAGTTCGGCGCGTGGGCGTCGCCCGGGGCGGAGTGCGGGCGACATGTCAGTCGCAATGCGCCGCCGTAGTCGACTCGGGCCACACCTCGGCGCCCGGGACGGCCGCTGCGGCAGCATCTGTCGGAACGTCCGCTCCACCGAGCAGCATTGTCGAAAGATCGGTACCCGACATCCATCGGCCCAGGGCCCGCCGGTCGATGGTCACGATGTCCTGGGCTCGGGCAAGCCGGCGAGCGGGCGCGGTGAACCGGGAATTGGTGACGAGCACCGCGACGTCGGCATCGTGCACGGGTCGCGCCGTCCCGACGAAGCGTTGCATGTCGGGGCTGCCCACGGCGCGGGTCCTGCCGAGCCGCTTGCATTGGATGACGAGGCTGCGTCCGTCGGGAAGCCGGGCGACGACGTCCGCCCCCAGGTCGCCCGCGCCACCGCTGACCTCCACGTCGAGGCACGCGTCACGACGGCACAACTCCGCGACGTGTTCCTCGAATCGGGCTCCGGTCATGGCATCGACGGCGGCGAACGAGACCGCACGCGCTCGCGAACCGGCCCGCGTACGCGGCGCCCATCGCCGCCGCTCGGATCGCACCACCGGGCGAAGCCCGCCGCATGCGTACAACGCGCCTATCACCAACACCGCGACGACCACGATCGCTGCCAGCAGGTCCCACTCCTGCTGCACACCGCAATACGCCGCGACGAGACACACGGTCGGCGCCAACCACCAGAACACTTGGTCGTACCGGACGAGTCCACCGGGACGTGCCGTCCGACCGGGGCCGCTCCCGAGTGGTCCTCGACCGGGCGCGGCTCCCGAGTCGTCGATCGTGGGACGTATCGTGCTCACAGTCCGCTCCCTGTTCCGTACCCGAGCCGCGGATTCGCCACGGCGGACCATCCGGCGTCCCGTGTTCCCACCCGGCGCCGTGCCCGGCCGACTCGTGCCCGCGGCGCAACTCGCCGATGTGCCAACGACGTTCAAGCCTTCTTGTCGCTGCCCTCGATCGCCGATTCCAACCAGGGGTTCGAGCATGTTCGCAGAAGTGCGGGCGGGCGGATCGCCCGACCACACCCGGGAGGCCGCGACCGCGACCCCCGATCTCGCCGGTGCCCGGTCCGGTGCCCGGTGCCCGGGCACGGCGTCCGGTGTCCGGTGCCCGGCGGGGCGAAGGTGAAGATCCCTTCTTTCCCGGAAAGCCTTTCAGAAACTCGTGATTTACCTGGAATGCGTGCGGAGGGGTGGGGCACACGTTGGGGCGGAGGTAAACACATGATTCCCCTTCTGGTGGTCCTGCTTCTCGCCCTGATCCTCTTCGGTGCCGGCTTCGCGCTCAAGGCCCTGTGGTGGATCGCCGTGATCGTTCTGGTCGTGTGGGCTTTGGGCTTCGTCTTCCGCTCTGCGGGTGCGGGTGGCCGTCGCGGCCGCTGGTACCGCTGGTAGGGAGATCCGCCCCTCGCTCTGCATCGAAAGGTGGGGTGTGGCCGGGTTCGTCAGTCCGAACCCGGCCACACCCCGCCTTTTCCGTTCTCCCGGTGCCTCCTTTTTATTCTGTTGTGAAGGTTTCCCGATTTACGATTTCCGATTTACCGCGGAACCCCGACTCGGCCGGGAAGCGGGCGTGCAGAGTGGGCGGTCGGGACTGGCCGGGCGGGCGTGGTCAGGGCTTGTCTTGCATGCGGCGGCGCTCGTCGGCGCTCCACGCGCGGGTGTCCCTCGGTCGCACGTACGGCTCCTCGTCCTCGGGCAGGCCGCCGGCGATCGCGCGCCGGCGGGCCAGTTCGGCGTCGAATTCGAGTCCGAGCAGAACGGCGAGGTTGGTGATCCACAACCAGACCAGGAAGATGATCACTCCCGCGAGTGTCCCGTACGTCTTGTTGTACGAGGCGAAGTTCGCGACGTAGACGGCGAAGCCGGCCGAGGCGACCATCCAGATCGCCAGGGCGAGGAAGCTGCCGGGGGTCACCCACGTGAAGCCGCGGCCCTCGGCGTTGGGCGCGGCCCAGTACAGGATCGCGATCATGATCGTCACGAGCAGGACCAGGACCGGCCACTTCGCGATCGACCACACCGTCAGCGCGCTGTCGCCGATCCCCAGGGCCGTGCCCACCTGTCGGGCCAGACCACCGGTGAAGACCACGATCAGCGCACTGGCACAGGCCAGAATCATCAACGCGACGGTCAGACCGAGGCGCAGCGGGAGAACCTTCCACACCGGCCGACCCTCGGGCATGTCGTAGACGGCGTTGGCGGCCCGGATGAACGCGGCGACATAGCCGGAGGCGGACCACACGGCGACCACCAGGCCCACGACCGCCAGGAGCGACCCCAGACCGCTGTTGTTCTGCAACTGGCGTACCGCGTCGCTGATCACGTCGCGTGCCGACCCCGGAGCCAACTTTTGCAGGTTGTCCAGTACCCGATCGGTGGTCGACTCGCCGGCGATTCCCAGCAGGGACACCAACACCAGCAGGGCGGGGAACAGCGCCAGTACACCGTAGTAGGTCAGCGCCGCGGCGCGATCGGCGAGTTCGTCGTCCTTGAACTCCTTCACCGTGCCACGCAGCACGGCCGACCAGGCCCGTTTGGGTAGCTCGGTGGGATGGTCGGGCTCCCGCTCCTCGACATGCTCGGGGGGACCGACGCCGAGATCACGATCGGCGTCGTCACGGTTGTCGGCATCCTCGTTTTCCGGCCGCGGTTCGCGTGTCATGCCCGACGGGTTTCCGGCACGGCCCCAGTCATGCCGAGTTTGGGACAATTCGGTCCGGCGCGGGCGGTGGGTGTGGCCGCCTTGGCGTCCTGGTCGTTCGGTTCCAATGGGCGTCGTTCGGTTCCAATGGGCACAGGGGCACTGGATGTCTTGATCGGATGCGGAACCACCGGCCGCCCCCGACGCGGGCGAACGCCTCGCGCGGGGGACGGCAACCGCGCGCACATCACCAGGGCACTGCGCCGGCGTCCTCGAAGAACCCGCCGGTCGGACCGTCGTCGGGCAGGGTCGCGAGCTTGATGGCGATCGCCGCGCCCTGTTCGGGGGTGCGCACGCCGCGGAAGCCGTTGAGGTCGGTCGCGACGAAGCCGGGACAGCCGGCGTTGATCAGCACGTTCGTACCGCTCAACTCCCGGGCGTACTGAAGGGTGACGGCGTTCAGGAACGTCTTCGACGGCGCGTAGGCCACGGCGACCGGGCCCGTCGTCTGCTCGCCGGCGGTCCCCGACTGCCGGGTGAGGGAACCGACGCTGCTGGACATGTTCACGATGCGCGGTGCGGAAGAGCGGCGCAGCAGCGGCATCATCGCGTTGGTGACGCGGATGACGCCGATCACGTTGGTCTCCACGACCGTCCGGATGACGGCGGGATCGACCCGGGTGGGTTCCTGCGGCATGCCACCGGTGATGGCGGCGTTGTTGACGAGCACGTCGAGGCGCCCGGCCCGCTGCTCGATCAGCCGGGCGGCGGCGGTCGCGCTCGCATCGTCGGTCACGTCCAGCGGTACGCCGAACGCGTCGATGCCGGCCGCGCGAAGCTTCTCCACCGCGGTCTCCCGGCGCTGCTCGTCGCGGGCGCCGACGCCGACGCTCCAGCCGAGCGCACCCAGCCCGACCGCGATCTCGTACCCGATTCCCTTGTTCGCGCCGGTGACCAGCGCAATCGTTCGTTCACTCATGGGAACGATGCTGCTCCGGACCCGGCCGAGGGGTCCAACACCGATTGGGTGGGGGACGATACCGCCCGGGTATCGATCCGGCGTTAGCATGGCTGCGTGGAGACCCGGGAACTGCGCTACTTCGTCGCCGTCGCCGAAGAGTTGCACTTCGGGCGCGCCGCGCAGCGGCTCGGGATCGCGCAACCGCCGCTGTCGCGGGCGATCCGGCAACTGGAACGGCGGCTCGGGGGAGCGCTGCTGAACCGTACGAGCCGCACCGTCACGCTGACCGAGGCCGGCTCGGTGCTGCTGGCCGAGGGTCGGGAGGCCCTGGCGGCGGTCGATGCCGCCGAACGTCGGACCCGCCGCGCGGCCTTGGCCGCGACCGGCCGTCCCGGCCTGGTCCTGGCCGCGAAAGCCGGCGCCTCGAGCGAACTGCTGGCGAAACTGCTGGACGCCTACGCCGCGGAACCGGATGCGGTCGCGGTCGACGTGGTGCTGTGCGGCCCGGCCGAGCAGGAACGCCTGCTGCGCGAGGGGCGGGCCGACGTGGCCCTGCTGCACCGGCCGTTCGACTCGACGGTCGGGTTCGACACCGAAGAGCTCGGTACGGAGGGCCAGGTCGTGGTCCTGCCGGCCGGGCATCCGCTCGCCGTCCGGACCCACGTGCACATGGCCGACATCACCGCGCTGCCGGACCTGCCCCTGCCCCGCTGGCCCGGCGTCGACGGCACCTACCCTCCCGGCCCGGGACCGCAGGTCCGAGACCATGCCCAGTTGTTGCAGCTGGTCGCGCTCGGCCGCGCCTGCACGGTCTCACCGCAGTCCTGCCGAGCCCAACTGCACGGGGACGTCGTCGCCGTACCCGTACTGGACGCGCCGCCGGTCACGACCGTGATCGCCTGGCCGCCGCACAGCCGGTCCAGAGCCGTCGCCGACCTGATCCGGACCGCGACCCGCCTGTAGTAGCGCGGCGCCGACCGTAGGCACCGTGAGCGCGCCGGCGGGGCCGAAAATCTATCCCGGCGGAATCAGACATCGGGGAGTCGGTGAACGTGTTTTCTGTCGCGGCCGGGCGTGTCTCGGTTCGGAGGGGTGCCGGAGAGGGCAGCAGCGAGGCGCGCGGTGGCGCCGATATCGACGGGCGCCACCCTCGCGAAATCTGTCATGCCCGAGATAGACATTCGCGCCCGACGTGGCTAATCTTCCCGATGTCGAAACCGAAGGAAACGTCGAACAGACGTGGGCAGATGACGAACTGCCAACCGGGCTTCGCAGCCGGTGGATGGTGAGACAACCCCTACCCGGACCCCGGTGCCACGGCATCGGGGTCCTCGTCATGAGCGGGAGCCCCTACCCGCAACGCCGCGGAGCCCGCGACGAGGAAACCGCTCGGGCCGTGGGCCCACTCGACGATCGGAGGCAGGCGATGGAGCGAGACCCGGGGGACATGGCCGCCCTGGCGCGGCGGTTGGCCGCTGCGGCGGAGCAGTTGCTCCTGGCCGTCAAGGGCATGGACGACCTCGGCTGGTCGACCGACTCGTACAGCAGGTCCCACCTGCGCGACGTCGCGAACTGTCTCACGAGCAGCGCCACCCGGATCGCCGCTCTGCATCACGGGCGCGACCCCGCGAACGACGCGGCCGGGCAGGCGCCTTGACGGAGACGACACGTCCCGTACGGCAGGATTCGGCGGCGGGTCGAACCGGTCGACCTCGACCCGTAGGGAACTCCGCGAGCAAGTGCCGGTCGGGGCCAGGCCGATGAGGGCCCGGGCACGAGCCCTGTGCCGGTCACCGTTGGACGCCGCTGTTCCGTCGAGGCGGCGAAAGGTCGTGAAGACGGAGAAGCATCCCGAAGAGCACGAAAGACCCTGAAGTTTCCGGCCATGCCCGCCCGTCGGGCGGGTGTGGCCGGAAACTTCAGGGCCGGATGTCGCGGTGCGCGGGTCAGGCGGCGGTGGCCGCGCGGGGCGCGGGGCGGCCGGCCGGGCCGGAGCGGCGGGCCTGGGCGGAGCCGCTGCGGCGTCCGCGTGAAGAGGAACCGCTGCCGGTACGGCGGGGGCGGTCCACCACCGGCGCGGTGATGACGACCGGGATTCCGGAGGGCGCCTGGGCGCCGGTGATCCGGGTCAGTTCGGCCTCGCCGGAGCGGACCTGGGTGGTCTGCGGCGTGATCCCGGCGTCGGACATCAGGCGGACCATCTGGCGGCGCTCGCCGGGCAGGACCAGGGTGACCACACTGCCGGACTCGCCGGCGCGGGCGGTACGACCGCCGCGGTGCAGGTAGTCCTTGTGGTCGCTGGGCGGGTCGACGTTGACGACCAGGTCGAGATTGTCCACGTGGATGCCGCGCGCGGCGACGTTGGTGGCGACCAGGACGGTGACGTGGCCGGACTTGAACTGGGTCAGCGTGCGGGTGCGCTCGGGCTGGGACTTGCCGCCGTGCAGCGCGGCGGCGCGGACGCCGCTGTTGAGCAGGTGCGCGGTGAGCCGGTCGACCGCGTGCTTGGTGTCGAGGAACATGATCACCCGGCCCTCGCGGGCGGCGATGTGCGTGGTGGCGGCGTTCTTGTCCGATCCCTGCACGTGCAGCACGTGGTGCTCCATCGTGGTGACCGCACCGGCCGACGGGTCGACCGAGTGCACGACCGGGTCGTGCAGGTACTTGCGCACCAGCAGGTCGACGTTGCGGTCCAGGGTGGCGGAGAACAACATCCGCTGGCCGTCGGGGCGTACCTGGTCCAGGAGTTCGGTGACCTGGGGCATGAAGCCCATGTCGGCCATCTGGTCGGCCTCGTCCAGGACGGTGACACCGACGTCGGCCAGCACGCAGGCACCGCGGTCGAGGAGGTCCTTGAGCCGGCCGGGCGTGGCCACGACCACCTCGGCGCCGGCCCGCAGCGCGGTGATCTGGCGGCCGATCGGCATGCCGCCGGTCACCGTGGCCATCCGCAGTCGCAGCGAACGGGCGTACGGGGTAAGGGCGTCGGTGACCTGCTGGGCCAGCTCACGGGTGGGCACCAGGACCAGCGCGAGCGGGTGCTTGGGCTCGGCGCGCCGGCCGGCGGTGCGGGCGAGCAACGCCAGGCCGAAGGCCAACGTCTTGCCCGACCCGGTCCGACCCCGGCCCAGCACGTTGCGGCCGACCAGCGAGTTCGGCAGCGTCGCCGCCTGGATCGGGAACGGCTCGGTCATGCCCAGGCCGGTCAGCGTCGCCAGCAACTCGGACGGCATGTCCAACTCGGCGAAGGAGGCCACGGCGGGCAGCGCCGGGGTGATGGTCACCGGAAGCGCGAACTCCCCCCGGGCGCCGGAGGAGCGACGGCCGTAGCCGCCGGAACCGCCGGAACCGCCCGAACGGCCGTAGCCGCCGGAGCGGCCCGAGGCGCCGGAACGGCCGTAGCCGCTGCCGCTGCCGCCGGCGGCCGAACGGGTGTAGCCGCCGGTGCCGCCGCTACGGCCGCGGGAGGAGGAGCTGTACGAAGAATTGGTGGAGCGGGCATTCGGGTTCACGGGGAACCTTCCTCGACACGGCACGCACCGCGGAGACCCGGCAGCCGAAAGCCGCGCAAGGTATCACGAGAACGAGCCGAAATGAAAAGCAGAAACGAAGTGGGGCGAAGGAATTCGCGCGCACACACTTCGAAAGGCGCGGCGCCGTGGAAAAAGCGGCCGGCTGGAGCGGACTGCAAAGTCCGGGGGCGGTGGGCGGTGCGCGGTCGTAAGCCGTCGGCTGCCGCCTGCCGGGCGGGGGTGCTGCGATGCCTGCCGTCGCCACGACCTCGGGAAAGGGGGACGAGCGGCCTGCGGGAAAAATACGAACGCCGTACCGGGGCCCGCGACCTCACGGTGCGGCGGGCCCCGGTACGGACGCCGAAAAGCGTCAGGCGGGAACGATGTTCTCCGCCTGCGGGCCCTTCTGGCCCTGGGTGACGTCGAAGGAGACCTTCTGGCCCTCCTGGAGCTCACGGAAGCCCTGGGCAGCGATGTTCGAGTAGTGGGCGAAGACGTCGGGGCCGCCGCCGTCCTGCTCGATGAAGCCGAAGCCCTTTTCCGCGTTGAACCACTTCACGGTGCCTGTGGTCGACATGTCGTTCTCCTTAGTCTGGGAAGCAGTACCGGAATCCACACAGTGCGATTCCGCGTCGCCGCAAGGAGCCCACCCGGAGATGACCGGCCAAACAAAAAATGCACCCGCGGATCACGCCCGTCAGGTGCACACAAAGTTCATGGGTACCACAACTGCAACTGAGATCAACATAGCACGGATACCGCCGGCTTCGTGGACGCCGCGGATCAACCGGCTCCGATGATCGGGGATTTCGGGGGACGGCGAACGCGGCCCCGCCATCCCCGCGGCCCACCGAGGGGATGGCGGGGCCGGGCCGGGTCGGCGTCGGAGGCGGCTGTTACCTTCCGGCCATGTTGACTGAAGGCACGGACGACGCCGTGCACGGAGTGGCTTTGGTCGAGCGGGTCATCGAGGTGGTTCGGCAAAACCCCGGGGCCTCCGCGCTGTCGTACGCGGACGTCCCGTGGGTGAGTGGTGGCGTGGCCCGGCCGATGGCCGCCGACGCGGCGGCCGTGGCGGCGTTTCCGTCCGGCCGCCCGCTGTCGCCGAGCCTGCGGGCCTGGCTCGGGTACGACACGAGCCTGCTCGAACGTTACGACTGGTTCGACGCCGACGGAGGCCTTGCGCCGCGCAGGCTCGACGAGTTGGTGGCCGACGAGTTGGGCGACATGTGGGGCGACCTGTATACGCTCATCGCCGACCGCTTCCCCGAATGCTTCCTCCTCCCCGGCGGTTCGGACTCCCGCCGCCTCCTGGCCGTCACCGAACCCGACCGGGAAGGCGAGTACCCGGTCCTCGCCGTCGATGTCGACGACCTGCCGTTCGTCGGCCTGATGTACCCCGGCTTCGACGTCTACCTCGGCAACACCGCCGGACTGATCGAGCACGAATACGAGTCCTATACCGGCCTGATGGACGATCCGCGCTACACCCGCCGCATGCACCACCACGCGGCCCGCTCCTTCGGCGGCGACAGCTGCTTCGAGTACCCGTTCTGAACACGGCCCGCCCCCCGTGATCCGGTTCAGGTGACCAGTGGGATGAAGAGGGTGTCGACGATCTCCTCGATGGCCGACGACGACCCCCGCGCGCACCGGGACCGCCGACCGAATGCCGACGGTGCGCTGCGTGGATGGGGATCTCGGATTATTATCGTGAATTCTGAAAGTGGATGAATTCCGAAGGTGATTTCATGCGTTTCCGGAATTCTCCGGCCGGAGTGATATACCTGATCCGCCGGAAGTGAATCCAGGAGGATCGCTTGGGATTGTCACGCGTGTACGGGAAGGCGATCAGTCAGGGGCCGACCCCCGCCGCTGCGGCACTACCTGCACGCCGAGATCCACTCGCCGCGGTTCGGCCTGCGGATGTACACGCTGGTGATGCCGACCGCGATCGCGCCGAACCGGATGCAGCTCCGGCAGTCGAACCGCATCGCACTGACCGAGCCGTCGTGGCCGGTGACGCCGCGCCTCGCCCGGGCGGTGACCCGGGCCGCCACGCGCGTGCTGGAGCGTCCGCTGTTCCGATCGAGCTGCGCCTTCACGGCTGCCGACTTTCCGATCTGGGACCACAAGCGATACCAGCAGCCCCCGCGGCTCGGCCCCGGTGACGGGCCCATCGGCGCTTTCCGCCGCTGGGCCCGCCGGTTCCATTCGCCGGGCCCCGTCGAGCAGACGAGCGGCGTCGACGGCTTCCCGATCACCCTCGAAGCCTCCCGTGAAACCTCCCTCGAACAGGTCGCACCCGAGCGAGTGAATTCGTCGGGAGTGTGAACGCCCCACGGGCGGATCGGTCCGGACGGGGGTGAGGATCCTCGGCGGCGCGACCGTGCGTATCCGCCCGGGCATTCCGTGGGTTCCGCGACTTGCCGTATATGTTTCATCACGCAGTGCAACCAACCGTATGTGCGCGGGCTTCAAGGGTCCGCGACGACAGAGAGGAACACCGTGTTGTCAGCGTTCATTCAGGAGAAGCCCCGGCACATGTTCGCGCTCTTCGACGTCGACGGGAACGGCGTCGTCACGGCGGACGACTTCCGGGAGCGCGCGGACCGCATCGTCGAGCAGTTTCCCGACGCGGACCCGCAGAAGGTCCAGGCCGTGCGGCGGCAGTACGCCGACCTGTGGCAGGAACTGGCCGAGGCGGCCGACGCGGACGGGGACGGCAAGGTCACCGAGAGCGAGTTCACCGCGGTGCTGGAATCGGCGAGCCCCCAGGCGGCGGCCGCCACGATCGGGCGCCACATGGCCGAGTTCACGCTCGCGGACACGAACGGCGACGGCCACCTCGACCGGCGGGAGATCGTCCCCCTCCTGAAGGGCTACGGCGTTCAGGCAAGCCGGGTCGACACCGTCATGTCCGTCCTGGACAAGGACGGCGACGGGCGCATCTCCGGTGACGAATACGCCGCCATGCTGCGCGACGTGTACGTCGGCACCGAACCGTCGGCTCCCGGGGTCGACCTCTTCGGACGCCTCAGCGACGTCTGACCCGCCTGGCGGCACGCGACCGCCCGTCGCAGTGACGACGGGCGGTCGCCTGTGTCCGCGATGCCGCGCACCGGACCACGACCCACGGATGTTTGTGACCATGACAGTTACGACGAACGCCGGCCGCCGCGAGAAGATCGCGGTCATCGGTATCGGTTGCCGGCTGCCGGGCGGCGCGTGCGATCACCGGACGTACTGGCGGAACGTGATCGAGGGCAGGGACTGCATCACGCCCACCCCGGCCGACCGGTACGACCTCGGGACGCTGCTCAGCCGAGACACCGCCAAGTCCGGGCGGTTGGTGGGCGGTCGTGGCGGCTACATCGACGGGTTCGACACCTTCGATCCGGCGTTCTTCGGCATCAGCCCGCGCGAAGCGGAGCACATGGATCCCCAGCAGCGCAAACTGCTGGAGGTCGCCTGGGAGGCACTCGAGGACGGCGGCCAACGTCCCGCCGAACTGGCGGGCAGTGAAGTCGGCGTGTTCGTCGGCGCGTTCACCCTCGACTACAAGATCCTGCAGTTCGCCGACCTCGGCTTCGAGACGCTGGCCGCACACACCGCCACCGGCACCATGATGACCATGGTGTCGAACCGCATCTCGCACTGCTTCGACTTCCGCGGCCCCAGCCTCTCCGTCGACACCGCGTGCAGCTCCTCCCTGGTCGCCGTCGACCTGGCATGTCGGAGCCTGCTGCGCGGCGAGAGCAGCCTCGCGCTCGCCGGCGGCACGCTGCTGCACATGGCCCCGCAGTACACCATCGCCGAGACCAAGGGCGGCTTCCTGTCCCCCGACGGCCGGTCGTGCACCTTCGACGCCTCGGCGAACGGCTACGTGCGCGCCGAGGGTGTCGGCCTGGTCGTGCTCAAGCGCCTGGAGGATGCCCTGCGCGACGGCGACCCGGTCCATGCGGTGATCGTCGGCAGCGGGGTCAACCAGGACGGCCGCACGAGCGGTATCACCGTGCCCAGCCCGGATGCCCAGGTGGCGCTCATCGAGCGGGTTTGCGCCGAGGCCGGCATCACCCCCGGCGATCTGCAATACGTCGAGGCGCACGGCACCTCGACGCCGGTCGGCGACCCGATCGAGGCGGCGGCGCTGGGCCGGGCCCTGTCGATCGGGCGCGAGCCGGGGAACAGGTGCTACGTCGGCTCGGTCAAGCCGAACATCGGACACACCGAATCGGCCGCCGGGATCGCCGGACTGATCAAGACCGTTCTGTGCCTCGAGCACCGGGTGATCCCGCCGCACATCAACCTGGAGCGGATCAACCCCGCCATCGACCTCGCGTCGCTGCCGTTCGAGATCCCGACCGAGCCGACCGAGTGGCCGGAACACCAGGGACCGGCCCGAGCCGGGGTGAACGCGTTCGGCTTCGGCGGCACCAACGCGCACGTGGTGCTGGAGGAAGCGCCGAAGGCGCCGGCGCGGCAGAGCGGCGACGAGGCCGACGCGCCCGGGACCTGCACGATCCTGCCGTTGACCGCGCGGGACCCGGCCGCGCTGCCGGAACTGGCCGCGGCGATCCGGCAGGAACTCGCGGGCGTCGGCGCCGACGGCTCGCGCGTGTCGCCGGCCGACCTCGGCCACACGTTGGCGCACCGTCGCCAGCACCTGGAGTCGCGGCTGTCCGTCGTGTACTCGTCGCGCGCGTCGCTGGAGGAGGCCCTGGACGCGTACCTGCGGCACGAGGAGCACCCCCGGGTGCTCGCGGACCGGAGTCGGGACGGGCTGGGGCGACGCCTGGTCTGGGTGTTCACCGGGATGGGGCCGCAGTGGTGGGCGATGGGGCGTCAGCTGTTCGAAAGCCGACCGGTCTACCGCGAGGCGGTCGAGCAGTGCGACCGCGAGATCGCCGAACTCACCGGCTGGTCGCTGGTCGAGGAACTCGCCGCCGACGAAGCCGATTCCCGGATCGCCGAGCCCTGGCTGGCCCAACCGGCCAACTTCGCCCTGCAGGTCGGCCTCGCCGCGCTGTGGCGCGCGCACGGAGTGCGGCCCGACGCCGTCGTCGGGCACAGCACCGGCGAGATCGCGGCCTTCCACGAAGCCGGCGTCTACAGCCTCCGGGACGCGGTCGCGATCGCCGTGCACCGCAGCCGTCTCCAGCAACGACTGGTGGGAACCGGCACCATGCTCGCGGTGAGCCTGCCCGCCGCCGAGGCGATGCGCCGGTTGCGGCCGTACGGCGACCGGGTGTCGCCGGCCGCGTTCAACAGCCCGACCTCGGTCACCCTCGCGGGTGACCGGGACGCACTGGGGCAACTCGCCGACGAACTGCACGCCGAACAGGTCTTCGCCAAATTTCTCACCGTGCAAGTGCCTTACCACAGCGCGCGGATGGCCCCGATCAAGGACGAACTGCTGTCCTCGCTCGCGGATCTGAAGCCGCAGGCCGCGCAGATCCCGGTGTACACGACCGGCCGCGAGGGCACCGCACACGGCACCGAACTGGACGCCGGCTACTGGTGGGAGAACGTCCGGGGCAGCGTGCACTTCCGCGCCGCGGTCGACCGTCTGGCCGAGGACGGCTACGGCGTCTTCCTGGAGATCGGCCCGCACCCCGTACTCGGCCACGCGATCCGGGAGTGCCTCGCCGCCCGTGAGGTCGAGGCGCGGACGCTGCCCTCGATCCGCCGCGGACGGGACGAACCCGAGTGCTTCACCGGGTCGCTGGCCGCGTTGCACAACCTGGGATTCGAGATCGCCTGGGACGTGCTGCAGCCCACCGGCCGGCCGGTGGCGCTGCCGCCCTATCCCTTCAGGCGGGACCGTTACTGGACCGAGCCCCGCCCGGTGGAACAGATCCGGCTCGGCCGGCTCGACCACCCGCTGCTGGGCCGTCGCACGTCTCATGCCGAACCCACGTGGGAGGCCAGGCTCGACGTCGAGACGGCGCCCTACCTGGGCGACCACCGCATCCAGGGCAACGTGGTGTTCCCCGCGGCGGGATACCTGGAGATGGCCGCACAGGCGGTGCGTGCCATGACCGGCGGTACCGACGCCACCCTGGCCGATATCGAACTGCGCAAGGCCCTGTTCCTGCCCGACGGCGAGTCCGCGACCGTGCAACTGTCCTTCGCGCGCGAGGGCGCCGCGTTCACCGTCGCCGGCATCACGGGCGACGGCCGGGAGCCGGCCGTGCATGCGAGCGGGATCGTACGAGCCGGGCAGCGCCGCCGACTCGGCGGGACACTCGATGCCGACGCGATCCGGGCACGCAGCACCATTGGGCTCGACAACGGCGAATGCTACGCGGCGCTGGCCGCCCGGGGCTATCACTACGGGCCCGCGTTCCAGGGCATCGAGCAGGTGTGGACCGGCCCCGACGAGGCGCTGGCCCGGATCCGTCCGACCGCGCCGCTCGGCGACGACGCCGCCCGCCACCATGTGCATCCGGTGTTGCTCGACGCCTGCTTCCAGACCCTCCTGACGCTGCGGCCGGGTCCCGCAGGCGCGGACGAACGGGACGACGCCGTCCTGCTGCCGCTGTCGATCGACGAGGTACGCATCGACCCCGTCGGCGACCAGCCGCTGTGGGCACACGCGACGGTCCGGAAACGCGGCGCCGGCGAACTCGTCGGGGACATCGCCCTGTACGCCGACAGCGGTGTGCCGCTCGGCCTGGTCAGCGGCTTCCGCGCGGGCGACGTCGAGCGGGCGGCGACCACGGTCGGCCTGAACACCATCGACGGCTGGCTCGCCGACGTGACCTGGGTCGACCGGCCGCTCGACCCGAGCGAGAGCACGGCCGACCGCGAAGTGGCCCACGACTGGCTGGTGTTCGCCGACGCGCAGGGTGTCGCCGACGCATTCGCGGCCGCGGTGGCCGCGGTCGGCGGGCGCTGCCGGCTGGTCCGTCCGGGCAGTGGCTACCGCAGGGCGGACGAGGGACACGCGTGGACGGTCGCGCCGGGCTCCGCCGAGGATCTGACGCGGCTCTTCGCGGATCTGCGCGAGGTTGCGGGCGCGTTGCCCGGCAACGTCGCGCACCTGTGGAACCTCGACCTGCCGCGGTTCGCCGCGACCGACCGGCAGACCCTCGACCCGCGCGCGTCCCAACGGCAGGCCGACACCGATACCGGCACCTACTCGCTGATCACGCTTGCTCAGGCGCTGTCCCGCGAACTGCCGGACGCCGGGCTGCACATCGTCACCCGCGGAACGCAGGCCGTGGTACCGGGTGACGCGGTCGAGCCGCCGGCCGCGCCGGCCTGGGGCATCGGCCGAGTGCTGCGGCAACAGGAGCCGACCGCCCGCCCGGGCAAGCTCATCGACCTCGACCCGGCCCTGGCGGACGATGCCGAGGCACGCCGAGCCGAGGCCGCGGCGCTGTTGCGCGAAGTGTCGGTCCACGACGAGGACGAGATCGCCCTGCGCGGCGACCGCCGGTACACCAGCCGACTGGCGCCCGCCACCGGTCTCACCCGCCCGCTGCCGCTGCGCCTGCGCGCGGACGGCACGTACCTGGTGACCGGCGCCTTCGGCGCTCTCGGCCGGCTGCTGTGCCGCACGCTCGTCAAGCGTGGGGCACGCCGACTGATCCTGATCGGCCGCACGGCCCTGCCCGAACGCGAGCGGTGGCACGAGAGCGACCCCGATACCGCGGCCGGCCGGAACGTACGCTTCGTCAAGGAGCTCGAAGCGCTCGGAGCCCACCCCGTGCCGGTGACGCTGGACATCACCGACGAGGGCGCCCTGGCCGCGTGGCTGGCCCATCACCGGCACACCGACTCACCGCCGATTCGCGGGGTGTTCCACCTTGCCGGACAGGTACGCGACGCACTGCTGCCGGGCATGGATCGGAACGTCTTCCACAGCGCATACGACCCCAAAGCGGTGGGTGGGCTGCTGCTGCACCACCTGCTGCGCGACGAACCGCTCGAACACTTCGTGCTGTTCTCGTCGATCGCCTCGCTGCTCACCACCGCCGGACAGACCAACTACGCGGCCGGCAACGCCTTCCTGGACGCGCTCGCGCACCACCGCCGCAGCCACGGTCTGCCGGCGCTGAGCGTCAACTGGGGTCCGTGGGCGACCGGCATGATCGAGGAACTCGGGCTGGTGGAGCACTACCGCACCAGCCGCGGGATGAATTCGCTGTCCCCGGACACCGGCATGGCGGTGCTGGAACGGGTCATCGGCCAGGACCGCGCCCAGTTGCTGGTCGCCACCGTCGTCGACTGGCCGACCTTCCTGGCCTGGTACCCGTCGCCGCCGCGGCTGGTCGCCGAACTGGCCGTGGCGAGCGATCGGCACACCGCCGCCGAGGACGACACCTTCCTCGACACCTTCCGCGCCGCCGGCGCCGAGGAACGCGCGCGGATGTTGACCGAACGCTTCACCGCGCTGGTGGCGGGCGTGCTGCGGATGAACGCGCAGGGCGTCGGCCCGGCCGACACGCTGGGCGCGCTCGGACTCGACTCGCTGCTCGCGATGGAATTGCGCGCCCGGATCAACGCGGAATTGGGGGTCGCGCTGCCGGTGGTGGCCCTGCTCGGCAACGCGTCGGTGGCCGAACTGGTCGCGCAGGTACACGCCGGACTGGTCGACCTGCCCGCCACGAACACGGCGGAAGCCGGCGACGTGGAGGTCGAACTGTACGACGACGACCGGCAGTTCCCGTTGACGCACAACCAGAAGGCGCTGTGGTTCCTCAAGCAGCTCAATCCGGACGGTTTCGCGTACAACATCGGCGGTGCGGTCGAGGTGCGCGTCGAGCTCGACCCCGAACTGATGCTCGCCGCCTTCACCGCCATGATCGAACGCCATCCGCTCCTGCGCGCCAACCTCGTCATGCACGACCGGCAGCCGGTGCAGCGGATCTCGGAGCGGATCACGCCCGACTTCGGCGTGTTCGACGTGCAGGACCGGGAATGGGACGACATCCGGCGGATGATCATCCGCGAGTACCGCAAGCCGTACGACCTCGAACGCGACCCGCTGGTGCGCTTCCGGCTGTTCAAGCGTGAGCGGGAGCGCTGGGTGATCATGAAGGCGGTCCATCACGTCGTCTCCGACGCGATCTCCACCTTCACCTTCATCGAGGAACTGCTCGCGGTCTACGAAGGACTTCGGCACGGCCGCCCCGCCGAGCTGCCGCCGGTTCCGGCCCGCTACCTCGACTTCCTCAATCGGCAGAACCGGTTCCTGGCCCGCCCCGACGCGCAGCGGATGCTGGACTACTGGCGAAGCCGGCTGCCGGCGGAGGTGCCCGTCCTCAACCTGCCCACCGACGGGCCCCGCCCCGCCGTGCAGACCCACAACGGCGCCTCCGAGTTCTTCGTACTCGACGAGGACCTGAGCTCACGCGTGCACGCGCTGGCGCGCGAGCACAACGTGACCGTGTTCATGGTGCTGCTGAGCGCCTACTACCTGCTGCTGCACCGCTACAGCGGACAGGACGACGTCATCGTCGGCAGCCCCGTGACGGGCCGTACCCACGAGGACTTCGGCTCCGTCTACGGGTACTTCGTCAACCCGCTTCCGCTGCACGCGGACCTTGCCGGCGAGGCGTCCATCGCCGAACTCCTGGCACAGGTGCGCGACACCGTTCTGGGCGCCCTGGACAACCAGGAGTACCCGTTCGTCCTGCTGGTCGAAGAACTCGGTCTGCGGCACGATCCGAGCCGCTCTGCGGTGTTCCAGGCGATGTTCATCCTGCTCACCCACAAGGTCGCCACCGAGCAGTACGGCTACCGCCTGGAGTACATCGAACTCCCGGAGGAGGAAGGTCAGTTCGACCTGACGCTGTCGGCCTACGAGGACGAGGCCGAGCACCGCTTCCACTGCGTGTTCAAGTACAACACCGACCTCTTCCGGCACGAGACGATGCGGCGGATGGCCGCGCACTACGTCAATCTGCTGAATGCCCTGACGCAAAAACCGCCGGCCCACCCGGCGACCCGGCTGCCCATGCTCGACGCCTCCGAGCGCGAGCGCATCATCGGTGAGTGGAGCGGGGTCGGGCGCCGAACCGCCCACGACGTGCCCGTGCACGAGCTGTTCCGCCGCGCGGCGGCCGCCCGGCCCGAGGCGGTCGCCGTGTCGGCCCCGCAGGAGGCGGGTGCCGGGCGGCGGATGACGTACGCCGAGGTCGAGGCGGAATCCGCCGCTCTCGCCCAACGATTGCGCGGGCTGGGCGTGCGCGAGGGCACGGTGGTGGCGCTCTGTCTGGACAAGACACCGGCCTTGATCGTCACGCTGCTCGCGGTCCTTCGAGCGGGCGGCGCGTACCTGCCGCTGGATCCCGGGTATCCCGCCGATCGGCTCGCCTACATGGTGCGCAACGCCGGGGCCTCGCTGGTCGTCGTCGAGGACGAGGGCGGATGGGAGCCGTCGACTTCGGCAGGCGCCGAGGTGCTGACCCTGGACGAGCTCCACCGCGCACCCGTCGCCGGCTCGGAGCCGGCTGCCCCGGTCGACCCGGAAACCCCCGCGTACGTCATTTACACCTCCGGCTCGACCGGGCGGCCCAAGGCCGTCCGGGTCAGCCATCGCAACCTCGCCTCGGTGTACGGCGGATGGCGCGAGGAATACCGGCTCGACACCGACGTCCGCGTTCATCTCCAGCCGGCGAACCCCTCGTTCGACGTCTTCACCGGCGACCTGGTCCGTGCGCTGTGCTCCGGCGGCACGCTGGTGCTGGTCGGCCGTGACCTGCTGTTCAACACGGCTCGCCTGTACGAGACGATGCTCGCCGAGCGGGTCGACTGCGGCGAATTCGTGCCTGCGGTCGTGCGCGCCCTGATGCGCCATTGCGAAAGCCGGGGCCGGCGACTGGACTTCATGCGACTGCTCATCGTCGGCTCGGACACGTGGAAGGTCGAGGAGTACCGCCGCCTTCGCGGTCTGTGCGGCCCGCGGACGCGCCTGGTCAACTCCTACGGGCTCACCGAGGCGACCATCGACAGCACCTGCTTCGAAGGCCCGACCGACGCGCTGGAGCCGAGTCGGATCGTGCCGATCGGGCGACCGTTCCCCAACAGTGCCCTCTACATCCTGGACGGGCACGGCGAACCGGTGCCACCGGGTGTGCCGGGCGAACTGTGGATCGGCGGCGACGGCGTGGCCGCCGGCTACGTGGGCGACCCGGAGCAGACCGCGCAGCGCTTCGTCACCCTGACCCTGAGCACCGAGTGCGATGCGCGCCCGGTACGGCTGTACCGCACCGGCGACCTCGCCTGCTGGACGACCGACGGCTGCGTGCAACTGCTCGGCCGCACCGACGCGCAGATCAAGGTGCGCGGCCACCGGGTCGAACTCGGTGAGATCGAAGCGCGGCTGGCCACGTGGCCCGACCTGGACCAGGTGGTGGTGACCGTACGCCACGACCCCCAGGGCGAAGCCGTGCTGTGCGCCTACTGCGTTCCGGTGGCCGGTGTGCCGCTGGACCAGCGCGCGCTTCGCCGGCATCTCGCCGAGTACCTGCCGACGTTCATGATCCCGACGCACCTCGTCGAACTGCCCGCGCTGCCCCTGTCGTCGAACGGCAAGGTCGATCCGGCCGCGCTGCCGCCGCCGCGGTTCGACGAGCGGCACGAGGCGCCGGACCCGCCGTCGACGCACTACGAGCTGCGGATGGCGGAGCACTGGACGACCCTGCTCGGTCGGGAACGGGTGGGCCTCCGGGACGACTTCTTCGAACTCGGCGGCAGCTCGATCAAGCTGATCGAGCTGATCCACCGACTCCAGGAGGAGTTCGGCATCACCGTGCCCGTGAGTGAACTCTTCCGGATCACCACCCTGCACGGCATGGCCACGGCCGTGGAGCGGATCGACACCGGCCTGATCACCGACGAGCGGCCCTACCTCCGGTTCAACGACGGCGACGGGCCCCGGCTCTTCTGCCTGCCGCCGGCCGGCGGACACGGGCTGGTCTACCGGCAGTTCGCCGTGCACCTGCCGGAGTACCGCCTGACCGCGTTCAACCACCTGCACGGTGACGACAAGACCGAGCGCTACACCGACCTGATCGAGTCGCTCCAACCCGAGGGTCCCTGTGTCCTGCTGGGCTACTCGCTCGGCGGCAACCTCGCCTTCGAGGTGGCCAAGGAACTGGAGCGGCGCAAACGCGAGGTCGCGCACGTGATCATCATCGACTCCTATCGCATCCACACGTCCTTCTCGCCGACCGACGAGCACCGCGAAGCCTTCGAGCGCGAGCTCCGAGAGCACCTGCGCAAGCACACCGGCTCGGAGACCGTCACCAAGGAGACGCTCGAACAGGCCCGGGAGTACATCGACTTCTGCGGACGCACCCCCAACGCCGGGACGGTGGCGGCTCCGGTCAGCGTGATCTCCGACGAGCACAAGGCGGAGTTCTACGCTGCCGGCCGAGAGGGCACATGGCACGAGAGTTCGACCACGCGCACGGCGGTTCTCCGGGGGTCCGGCGTACACGCCGACATGCTCGACCCGGACCACCTTCCTGCCAACACCGACCTGGTGCGCGCCATTCTGACCGGAGCCGGAGGGCCGACACCACCGTGCTGACGCACCAGGAGCCGCTCCCGCACCCCCTGCGACCACGTACCGACGGGGTCGATCCTCGATGACGGGTGACAGCGAGCCGGACTGGACCGCCCTGGGCCAAGCCCCGGGCGCCAAGCCCCGGGTGCTCATCATCGGCGCGGGTGTCGGCGGCATGGCCACCGGCTGCTACGCGCAGATGAGCGGGATGCAGACACGCATCCTCGAAAAACACGTCCTGCCCGGCGGCTGCTGCACCGCCTGGGGGCGTGACGGCTACCTCTTCGACTACTGCATCGAGTGGCTGATCGGCACGGGCTCCGGCAACGACGCGGCCCGGATCTGGCGCGAACTCGGCGCTCTCGACGGCAAGTCGGTCACCAACTTCGAGATGTTCAACCGGATCGTCGACGAGGACGGGCGGTCGGTGACGTTCTACAACCACCCCGACCGGCTGGAGCGGCACCTCCTGGAGATCTCGCCGGCCGACGCACGGCCCATCCGTGCCTTCTGCCGCGACCTGCGGCGGTTCATCGACTTCAACCACCACCCCTTCCTGACCGCGCCTCCGTTGCGGACGATGCGCGAGAGGCTCGGCACACTGCGCACCGTCCTGCCGCGCTTCGCCCTGCTCTGGCGCACCTCCGCCACCACCATGGAGTCCTTCTGCGGCAGGTTCCAGGACCCGCTCCTGCGCCGTGCCTTTCCCTACATCTTCTTCCAGGACCACGAGGTCTTCCCCCTGCTGCCCTACCTGTTCAACATGGCCGGCGCCTACCACGGCAACGCCGGCTTCCCGCAGGGCGGATCGCTGGGCCTGTCGCGTTCCATCGAGGAGCGCTACACCTCGCTGGGCGGCCGGATCACCTATCGTGCCCGCGTCGCCGAAATCCTCGTCGAACAGGGCCGCGCGATCGGCGTGGAACTCAAGGACGGCACCAGGCAGTACGCCGACCACGTCGTCTCGGCCTGCGACGGCTACACCACGATCCACGGTCTGCTGGGCGGGCGGTACACCAACCCGACGATCGACACCCTCTACACCGAGACCCTGCACAAGCCCGAACTCGTGTATCCGGGCGTGGTCTCCACGTTCGTCGGCCTGGTCGGCGACGTCCCCGACGCGCCGCACAGCACCACCTATCTGCTGTCCCCCCGAGACAGCGCCGAACTGCCCGCCGTGCAGCAGAAGAGCATCGTGGTGCAAATGCGTTCCCGCTATTGCGACTCCTTCGCGCCACCGGGCAGGTCGGTGATCCACTGCACCTACTTCAGCGACTTCGCCTACTGGAAGACCCTGCGCACCACCGATCGCAGGCAGTACCGCGCGCGCAAGGCCAAGGTCGCCGACTTCGTCCGCGACTTCCTGGATCGGCATCATCCGGGTATCGGCGAACGTGTCGAGGTGATGGACGTGGCCACACCCGCCACGACCCTTCGCTACACCGGCAACTTCAACGGCAGCATCCTCGCCTGGAAATCCTTCACCGAAGCCGAAGACCTGGCGAACAAGCTGGTCAACCGGGATCGTATGCGGCTGCCGGGTCTGCGCGGCTTCTCCATGACCGGCCAATGGATCGGCGGTGGCGGCCTGATCCGCGCCGCATCGGCGGGCCGCTTCGCCGCACAGTTCCTGTGCGAGGAGCTGGGGCTCGACTTCAAGGCATGGGACAGCCCCGCGGCGGAACCCTGGCATCGCGGCAAGCTGGGCCGGCTGCCCCGACTGGACGTCTGAGGAGTCCCTGGACCATGTCGCGATCGCGATACAGCAGAGAGTCGATGATCATCATCGGGGCCGGTCTCGGCGGCCTGTCCACCGGTTGCTACGCGCAGATGAACGGCTACCGGACCCACATCCTCGAGATGCACGAACTCCCCGGTGGCTGCTGCACCGCCTGGGACCGCGGCGATTTCACCTTCGACTGCTGCATCAGCTGGCTCCTGGGCAACGGTCCGGGCAACGAGATGCACCGGATCTGGCTCGAACTCGGCGCCTTGCAGGGCAAGCAGATGCGCCACTTCGACGTCTTCAACATCGTGCGCGGCCGAGACGGCAGAGCGGTCTACTTCTACTCGGACCCGGACCGTCTGGAGCGCCATCTGCTGGAGCTCTCGCCCGCCGACGCCAGGCTGATCCGGGATTTCTGCGCCGGCCTGCGGGCGTTCCGCAAGTGCCTGGCCGTCTACCCCTTTCTCAAGCCGGTCGGCCTGATGGGCCGGTTCGAACGCTGGCGCATGCTGGCCTCGTTCCTTCCCTACGTCAACGTCATCCGCAAGTCGATCACGACACTGATGACGGACTACTCGGCCAGGTTCAAGGATCCGCTGCTCCGGGAGGCGTTCAACTTCATCCTCTACGAGAAGCACGCCGCGTTCCCGGTGTTGCCGTTCTACTTCCAACTCGCCTCGCACGCCAACCTGTCCGCCGGCGTTCCCGAGGGCGGCTCCCTCGGGCTGGCGAAGTCGATCGAGCAGCGCTACCGGCGGCTGGGCGGTGAAGTGACCTACGACGCCAAGGTCGAAGAGGTACTGGTCGAGAACGACCGGGCGGTGGGGGTACGGCTCAGCGACGGACGCGAGTTCCGCTCGGACATCGTCGTGTCGGCCTGCGACGGCCACACCACGACGATGCGCTTCCTGGGCGGCCGCTACCTCAACGACAACTACCGGCGCCTGTACACGAGCACCATCGACGAGCCGGGCATGATCTTCCCCGGATACGTGATGTTGTTCCTCGGTCTCCGACGCGCCTTCCCGCAGAGCGAGCCGTGCACCACCCACCTGTTGGACCAGGCCCTGGCGGCGAAGCTGACCGGCCTGCGCCACGCGAGTGTCAACGTGCAGTTCCGCAGCAGGCATTACCCGGAACTGTCACCGGAGGCGACCACGGTCGTCTACGCCACCTACTTCTCCGACACCGCTCCCTGGCGCGCCCTGAACGAAGGCCGGCCGGAGCAGAACACCCGCCGGCACCGGGGACGGAAGGTGCACACCCTCCCGCTGCGCCACGGGCGGGACTACTACGCAGCCAAGCATCAGGTGCGGGACGCCCTGGTGACGTTCCTGGACGAGCGGTACCCCGGACTGAGGGACGCGATCGCGGTACGCGACCTGTCCACCCCGCTCACCCAGGTCCGCTACACCGGCAACTACGACGGGACGGTGCTCGGCTGGCAGCCGTTCGTGGAGGGCGGCGAGACCATGGAAGAAGAGATCAAGAAGAACGGACCGACTCTTCCGGGCCTGGCGAACTTCTACCTCTCCGGCGTGTGGGCCACCACCGGCGGGCTGATCCGGGCCGCCGCGGCGGGACGCCACGTCGTGCAGTTCATCTGTCGTGACGACGGCAGGGAATTCACCGCCGACGTCGACGACAGCGCACCACCACCGACCCACGTCATCATTCCCATCACGGACGGACCGGTCAGACATGAAGGTTGAGAAATGGGTGGTACGCGAGCACGCCGAGGGCGTGCCCGACGTCGACCGCATGTACGAGAAGGTGATCGAGGACGTCGACGTCCGGCTCGCGGACGACCAGATGCTCCTCAAGACGCGCTACGTCTCCGTCGACCCCTTCCTGAACGGCCTCGGCCAGGTGACTCCGCTGGGGGATCACGCCCCTGGGCTGTCGATCATGGAGGTGCTCGACGCCGGGCCGGACGCCTCCTTTCGGCCCGGCGACCTGGTGGAGGGATTCGGCGGCTGGCGCACCCATGTCGTCAGCGACGGACGGGCCTACGTGTGGGACACCGGGTTGTTCCCCTTCGATGTCGCGCCCTTCCGCAAGCTCCACCCGGAGCGCCATGACGACGTGCTGCCGATCACGACGGCGTTGGGTGTCATGGGAATTCCCGGCCTGACCGCCTGGGGGACGATGACCAAGTTCTTCACCGTCGAGCCCGGCGACACGGTCGTGGTCAGCGGCGCGACGGGCACCATCGGGTCCCTCGTCGGTCAACTGGCCAAGCGTGCCGGTGCCCGCGTGATCGGCACCACCGGCACCCCGGAGAAGGCGGCGTACCTCGAGGCGCTGGGCTTCGACCACGTGATCCACTACACCCGGGAGCACGACGCCGCACAGGTGCGCGCGGCCATGCGGGAGGCCGCGCCGGACGGTGTCGACAAGTACTTCGACAACATGGGCGGCGCGATCACCGACGCGGTGTTCACCATGCTCAACCGGTACAGCCAGGTGGCGGTGTCGTGGCAGTGGGACTCCACCGTCGGCGGCGACCGGGTGGGCCCGCGTCTGCTGGAGCTGATCATGCGCCCGCGGACCACGATCCGCGGCATCTACGCCCTGGACTGGTACACCGAAGAGGATTTCGCCGCCCTCCATCACGACCTGGGCGGCCCCATCCGTCGGGGTGAGATCACCTACGACCAGACCGTGCACCACGGTTTCGACAACATCCCGCGGGCATACGCGGGCCTGTACGTGAACAGAGCGGACAACCGGGGGAAGCTGCTCGTCGAGGTGTAGGCGATCGGTTTCTCGCTCGGGGGATGCGAAACGCTCTCCCGAGCGAGGCCCCGGCGACCACCGGATCCGACGCCCGCGGACCCCGCCGGGGTGGTGCCCGGCGGGGCCGTGCGGGACTTGTACGGTGGGTTTCGTGACGGCTGACGCGTATCCCGACCCCACCGCGGAGTTCGAGGCGGAACGGGGGCGGCTGTTCGGGATCGCCTACCGGATGCTGGGGTCGGCGGCGGAGGCCGAGGACGCGGTCCAGGACGCATACCTGCGCTGGCACGCGACCGATCGCGGGCACATCGACGCGCCGGGGGCCTGGTTGGCCAAGGTGCTGACGAACCTGTGCCTCAACCGGCTGACGTCGGCGCGGGCGCGACGCGAGGAGTACGTCGGACCGTGGTTGCCCGAGCCGGTGCGGACCGACGCGGGGGCGCTCGGGCCGTTGGAGACCGCCGAGCAGCGGGACGCGGTGTCGATGGCGATGCTCGTGATGCTGGAGCGGCTGTCGCCGCCGGAGCGGGCGGTCGTGGTACTGCGCGACGCGTTCGAGTACAGCCATCGGGAGATCGCCGAGGTGCTGGACTGGCCGGAGGCCAATTCCCGGCAGACGTACCGGCGGGCCAGGCAACACCTGGCGTCCGGGCGCCCGCGTTTCGAGGCTCCCGCGGCGCTGCGATCCGACCTGCTGGCGCGCTTCCTCACCGCGGCGGCCGAGGGAGCGCTCGAACAACTGGAGTCACTCCTCGCGGACGACGTCGTGGCGTGGTCCGACGGCGGCGGCAAGGTCTCCGCGGCGACGCGCCCGGTCTCCGGCCGCGCCAAGGTGGCCCGGTTCCTCATGGGTCTGGTGGAGCGCTTCTCGTCCGGGACGGAGTTCGGCTTCGCCGAGGTCAACGGCGACGCGGCGCTGCTGGGCTGGGAGAGCGGGGTGCTCACCACCGCAGCCGTGGTGGAAGTCGGCGCGGAAGGCATCGCAGGCGTGCGGATCATCCGGAATCCGGAGAAGCTGAAATTCCTCGGAGAACAATGCCGGGAGTTGTCACATAACGCGTAGCCGTCCGGTTCCTTGCTGACGAGGGCGGCGTCGCGGTGGCGCGGCGTCCCCGTAGCGAGGAGGAACGATGGGCGAGAACGTGATCCTGGTGACGGGTGCGACCGGTGTACTCGGGCGCGAGGTGCTGGACCGGGCGCGGCGGACCGGCCTGCCCGTGCGTGCGATGACCCGCAGGACGACGCTCCCGGACGACCCGGGGGTGACCTGGGTGACCGCCGACCTGGAAAGCGGCGAGGGACTGGACGCCGCGTTCGACGGTGTCGCGACGATCATCCACTGCGCGTCGGACACCCGGAAGCCGAAGCACGACATCCCGGGCTGGCGGTTCCTGCTGGACGCCGCGAAGCGGGCCGGGGTCGGGCACATCGTGAACATCTCGATCGTCGGTGTCGACCGCATCCCGTACTCCTACTACAAGATCAAGGTCGAGGGTGAGCGGCTGCTCGCGGAGTCCGGCATCCCGTGGAGCAATCTGCGCGCGACGCAGTTCCCCGCGTTGCTCGACACGGCGTTCGGCGTGTTGTCGAAGGCGCCCGTCGTCCCGGTGCCGTCCAAGACCGTGTGCCAGCCCGTCGACCCGGGTGAAGTGGCGGACCGACTGGTCGAGTTGGCCCAGGGCGCGCCCGCCGGGCGGGTCGCGGACATGGGTGGACCGCGGGTCTACGGGGCGACGGACCTGGCACGCTCCTGGCTGAAGGCGGTCGGCAGGCGGCGCTGGATCCTGCCCGTGCGCGTTCCGGGCAAGGCGGGCGCCGGGTTCCGCGCCGGGGGACTGGTCACGCCGGAGAACGCGGTGGGCGTCCGGACCTGGGAGGACTACCTCGCCGCGAAGCCGTCCCGCTGAGGGCGGCGCGGTTCGAGCACGTTCGCGGAACTCCCGTGCTCGGGCGGCGTCGCGGCTCAGGCATCGAAGCGGGCGGGCGCGAATACCGTGTCCGCGCCGTGCAGTCGCACGAGTTTCACGATCACCCACGCCGCGGCGGCCCAGGGCGCCGCGGCGGCCGGGATGGCGAGGAGGACGTCCGTCCAGCCGTCCGGGTGGCCGAGTACGAGAGGCAGCAGCAACGCGCCGCCTGCGCCGAGGATCAGCATGGCCGGCAGGTGCACACGCGGATGGAAGACCCGCAGGCGGCCGGTGTTCGCGGTGGTGAGGCCGCCGGCGAGGACGAGCGTGAGGATGCCGGTGAACGCCCATATGAAGATCATCGGGAAGGTGGTGTCGAAGAAACCGAACGGGTCGTCGTGGACGCCGAGTTCCGGGTGGCCGGCGGCGTAGACCAGATGTGCGGCGCGGCCCCGGGCGGGTGGGTCGAGCGTGCGCACGCCCGGCACGGTGACGCTGCGCGGGCCGTCGGTGAACGGCACGGTGACGGTGACCGTGGCGGCGTACTGGTCCTGCTCGTTGATGCTCGTGCCGGTTCGGCGCGCCGTGCCGACGACGGTGTCGATGGGCAGGGTGTGGCGCCCGCCGCCGGCCTCGCGGACCTCGGCCACGCGGCGCCCGTACTCGCCGTCGGGTCCGATCATCTGGATCAGCGCGGCACCGCTGCCGAGGCCGACGACGATCGCGAGGCCGACGCGTACCGGCCAGGCGGAATTGGGAAGCGCCGCGCGGGGAGTGTCCGGCTTGTCGAGGTCCACCCGCGCGATGCCGCGCTGGTCGGCCGCGGACAACGCGGCCCAGGCGACGGCGAACAGCAGCGCCGCGACGGCCGGATACAACATCGCGCCCTTGGGCGGGAGGAGGAAGAGCGGCAGATTGCCGACGACCACGGCCACCACTGCGCACAGGAGCGCCAGGCGCCCACATATTTGCTTCATGAGCGTCACGCGCAGAGGCTACGGGCAACGGGCCTGAGCATGTGCGTTTTCCCGGGGCGCCCGGGTCGAGCCGCGTGCCCTACGTGGGCACGGACAGACCAAGGTCGGGGCACGGACGGATAAACCGCCCCCGCTCGTGGTTCCTAGAGTTCCCCGTGTGCCGGCGGTATCCGTTCGACACGATGCGCGTCCGGCGACGGAATCGCCCCCCGGGACGACCACCGTCGCCCACAGCCGGCCGCGCATACCCCCATGACGCCAATGCGGAGCTTTCCCATGTCTTCCGACAAGCCGACCGTCGTCCTCGTACACGGTGCCTTCGCCGACGCATCCAGCTACGCCGAGGTCATTCCCCGGCTGATCGCCCGGGGGCTGGATGTGGTCGCCCCCGCCGTCCCCAACCGCAGCCTGATCGGTGACGCCGCCTATGTCGCCTCGGTCGTGCGGCAGATACCCGGCCCGGTCGTCCTGGTGGGCCACTCGTACGGTGGTGCCGTCATCACGGTCGCCGGCACCGAGGACAACGTCAAGGCACTGGTCTACCTGGCCGGTTACGCCTTGGAGGCGGGCGAGAGCCTCGGCGAACTGCAGGGCCGGTTCCCGGACTCCGACCTGGCCGAGGCCCTGGTCTACACGCCCTTCCCGGTCGAGGGCTCGACCGGCACCGACGTGTCGGTTCGGCCGGATCGGTTCCCGGCCATCTTCGCCGCCGACGTCGACTCCCGCCTCGCCGCCGTCCTCGCGGTCTCCCAGCGCCCGCTCGCCGCGCAGGCCTTCGCCGAGGCAGCCCCGGCCGCCGCGTGGAAGACCAAGCCCTCGTGGGGCCTGGTCGCCTCCTCCGACCACACCATCAACCCCGACGTGGAGCGCTACGGCTACGAGCGGGCCGGCATGACCACCGTCGAGGTCGACTCGTCCCACCTGGTGATGCTCTCCCACCCCGGCCGGGTCGTCGATCTGATCGAGGAAGCCGTCCGCGCCACCTCCGACTGACCGGCAACCCCCCGCCCGTCCGGGCCGGCGCACACACTCCCCACCCCTTTTTGCGGAGAAGCGAACGATGAACTCACCGATCTCTCGTCGTACCCTGACGGCGTCCCTCGTGGCCGGCGCCGCCGCCCTGGGCGCCGCGGGCGCCGCGTCCTCGACGCCGGCAGCGGCTGCCGACCGTTCGGGCAAGCCGCACGGGCGCCCGGGCACACCCACCGTCGTCCTGATCCACGGCGCGTTCGCCGACGCCTCCAGTTGGAGCACGGTGATCGAGCGCCTGCAGCGGCACGGCCACCGTGTGCTCGCGCCGGCCCTGCCGCTGCGCGGACTGGCGAGCGACGCCGCCTACATCCGCAGCGTTCTGGACAGCGTCACCGGACCGATCGTGCTGGTGGGGCACTCCTACGGCGGAGCGGTCATCAGCCAGGCCGCCGCCGACGCCCCGCAGGTCGAGGCCCTGGTCTACATCGCCGCGTTCGTCCCCGAGGTCGGGGAGAGCGCACTGCACCTCAGCGACAAGTTCCCCGGCGGCACCCTGGGACAGGCGACCGTCACCCGGCAGTACCCCCTGCCCGGCGGTGGGCAGGGGGAGGAACTGGTGATCAGGCAGGAACTGTTCCACGAGCAGTTCGCGGCCGGTGTTCCGCTGCGGACCGCCCGGGTCATGGCGGCGGGACAACGACCGATCACCCTGGCCGCACTCCAGGAGCCGGCCACCGCCGCCGCGTGGAAGAAGATCCCCAGCTGGTACCTCGTGGCCACCGAGGACCGCAACATCCCACCGGCCGCCGAGCGCTGGATGGCCGAGCGTGCCAACGCGCACACCGTCACCGTACGCGCACCGCATGCCGTGTCCGTGAGCGATCCCGAGCCCGTCACGGACCTGATCCTGCGCGCCGCACGTTCCCTCGGCCACGGCCACTGACCGTGCACGGACCATCCCGATGCGGTGCGTCGATGGTCAAGCCGAAAGGCCTTCACTGCCTAATGTGAAGGCACCATCCGATATTTGCGAAACGCGAAGGAGAGCCCTTATGTACGACGACAGCGCGGCCGGCCCCAAGCCGGTCCTGGAGCCCGCGGCACAGGCATTCGTCGAGGCCACCGCCAACCCGCCGTACCTGTTCGACCTGGGACCCGAGGCCGGGCGCAAGGCGGTGGACGAGGTGCAGTCGGGTGACACCCCGAAGCTCGCAATCGACGAGGAGTGGGTGGAGGTTCCGGGCGGCCCGACCGGCGGCGTCGGCGTGCGCATCGTCCGTCCGGCCGGGGCCGTCGGCCCGCTTCCGGTGATCCTGTACATCCACGGCGCCGGGTGGGTGTTCGGCAACGCGCACACGCACGACCGTCTGGTCCGCGAACTCGCGGTCGGCACCGGGGCGGCAGTCGTCTTCCCCGACTACAGCCTCTCGCCGGAAGCGCGCTACCCGGTCGCCATCGAGCAGAACTTCGCGGTCGCACGGTGGGTCGTCACCGAGGGGGCGGCCAAGAACCTGGACGCCGCGCGCATGGCCGTGGCCGGCGACAGCGTCGGCGGCAACATGACCGCGGCGCTGACCCTGATGGCCAAGGAGCGCGGCGGTGTCCCGCTGCTCGCCCAGGTGCTGTTCTACCCGGTCACCGACGCGAACTTCGACACCCCGTCCTACCACCGGTTCGCCGAGGGCTACTTCCTGCGCCGCGACGGCATGCAGTGGTTCTGGGACCAGTACACGACCGACCCGGCGCAGCGCGCCGAGATCACCGCGAGCCCGCTGCGGGCCACCGAGGAGCAGTTGGCCGGTCTTCCCCAGGCCCTGGTCATCACCGGCGAAGCCGACGTGCTGCGCGACGAGGGGGAGGCCTACGCCAACAAGCTGCGCGCGGCCGGCGTCGAGGTCACCGCGGTCCGCTACCACGGCATCATCCACGACTTCGTGATGCTCGACGCGCTGCGCGGCACCCACGCCGCCGAGGCCGCGATCACCCAGGCGACCGGCTTCCTGCGCTGCGCGTTCGAGTCGGCCTGACACCCGCCGTCGTGCTCGTGCACGGCGCTTTTCGCCGAGGCGAGACCTTGCGCGTCGCCCGGGTGATCCCCGGGCGCGAGCGGGTCGCCGACCCCGTCGGCGAGGCCGTCCGGTCGATCACCGGCTGACCCGCCGGCCACGCCGAGATCGCCGCCCGATGGCAAGCCGCCTCGGGCGGCGATCGCGCGACCTCCGGCCGGACCCGCGCGGCGCGGACGCGTCCTCCCGCTGAGCGCGCAACGCGGACCCGTCTTCCGAGACCCGCGCACCACGAACCGCCTTCCGAAGCTTGATGCCACGCCGACCCGTCTCCCGAAAGCAGGAAAACAACGGTCATATGACTTAAGTGCCTTCTCGGGGAGTGCGTCATGATCGTCCGGACCGGAGCGACATCGCCCGGTATCGGCAACAGTGCGGCAAGGTCTGGGGTGCGGGATGACGAGCCACGTGTCGGGCGGCACGGCGGGCGGCGCGTTCGAGGACGCGGATGCGGAGTGCCGGGCGTCCGAAGCGCGGCTGCCGGGCCGCGACCGCGAACTCGCGCGGATCACCGCATCGGTGGGCCGGGAGCCGGGCGCTCCTCGGGTGTTCCGGGTGCTCGGCGAGGAGGGAATCGGGCGTACCGGTCTGCTGCGCGCGGTGTGTGCACGTGCCCGTCGCGACGGAGCCCTCGTGCTGCTCGCGCGGGGCCGACCGGGGGAGGAGACGAAGCCCTTCGACTGCCTGCGCCACCTCCTCGACCCGGTCGGCGACGAGATCCTGGGCCTGCCCGCCGCGCACCGGCAGGTGCTGACACGACTTCTCCGCCCGGAGGTTGCGGGGCACGCCGAGCCCGCGGACGAGGTGCCGGCGCCGCCGGCGGTGCAGGCGGCCGTCGCCGCGCTGTTCGACCACCTCGCCGACGCGGACCGGCGGGTCGTCGTCGCCGTCGACGACGTACAGGACTGCGATCGCCTCTCCCTCGACCTGATCGAGGCGCTCGCCGGTCGGCACATCGGCGGCCATCCGACGTTCGTGCTGACCGCGCCCGCGGACCGCGCCCCGATGCCGTGGGCCTCCGACGTCGAGACCGTGCACCTGGCGCCGCTGTCCGCGCGCTCGGCCGCCGAACTGCTCGACGCCCAGCCGAACGCACCCTCCGGACGGGCGCGGCTGGAACTGCTGGAGCGTGCGCAGGGCAACCCGGCCGCCGTGCTGGAACTCTGCCGCCTGGCGGCCACCCGCACCGAGCCGTGGCTTGCCGGGCGGCGGCCGTCCCGCCCGCAGGTGGGGCACGCGTTCGAGGCACGCCTGCGCGACCTCCCGCCGAAGACCCGACAGGCGCTGCTGTACGCCGCCCTGAGTCCGCCGGACCAGGACCTGGCCGCGATCGTCGCGGCGCTCGGCAGCCGGACCGCCGAAGACGCCCCGGATCCGGGCATTTGGGCCCCGGCCGAGAACGCGGGCCTGATCGCGGTGGTCGGCGGCCGAGTCGAGTTCCGGCATCCGCTGGGCCGGCTGGCCGCGGAGACCGGGCAGCCCGTGGGGGCGCGACAGCGCGCCCACCGCGATCTCGCCGCGGCGCCCGGCACCGGCCCGATGTCGCAGGCCCGGCATCGCGCGGCCGGCCGGCTCGGCCCGGACGAGGCGGTGGCGCAATCACTGGCACAGGCCGCCGGTCGGGAGCACGGCGCCTTCCTCGCCGCTCGCGCCTTCGAGCAGGCCGCCGCACTGACCCCCGGCGACCGCGACCGGGCAGGCCGCCTGGCCGCGGCACTCACCGGCGCCGCCGCGGTGGGCGATCCCGACTGGGTGCGTGATCTTTGGCGGCAGTTCCGGCCGTTCGCCCGCCCGGATGCCGATCCGGAGGCGATCTGCCTCGCCGCCTGCGCGATGGGCGCCGTGTTGTCGTTGACGTCCCGGCAGAAGGAGGCGTTCGACCTGCTGGTCGGCGTCGCCGAAACCGTCGCCGACGCGGCCGGGTTGATCACGGTCGCGGTCACCGCCTCGGGCATCGCCGCGCAGTCCGGGCTTCCGCAACATCTGGACGAACTGCCCGCCCTGCCGGCCCGCGCCCGTGCCGCGTCGCCGGGCGGCGACGGGTCGGCCGCCTCGGCCCGGGAAGACGCCGCCCCGGTCGACCCCGGGGTGCGCGCGGCATTGGAAGCGGCGGTCGCGGCGGCGGCGGACCCGGCGGAGGCGGCCGTTCGGATGTTGCGGCGGCTGCCGCGCCCGCGGCTGGGACCGGCCCCATACGACCTGCCCGAGGCCGTGCGGCGGACCGCGATCGCTTCCGTCGCCTATCACGCGGACGAGCCGGACGTGTGTGTGGAGCAGTACCGCAGCGTGGACGCCGATCTCCGGGCCTGGGGCGCGTTCGGTCTGCGTGCGTGGTCGCTGGCTCCGCTGCTCGACACCCTGCTGGCGACCGGGCGGTGGGCGGAGGCCGCGGCACTGATCGCCGAGGCGGACGACGACGCGGCCGTACTGCGACTCTCCCGGGTCCAGGCGGATCTGCGCGCGTTCGCCGCGACCCTGGGCGCCCTGCGCGGCGACGCCGACCGTGTCGTCGCGGCCTTCTCCCGGCCCGACGTGGCCTTCGACCTCGACGAGAACCGCGCCACGTCGGTCCGTCTCCTGGGGGCGCGAGCCGCGGACGCGAGCGCCCGCGGGGACTGGAACGAGGCGTTCCGTCGCCTTCGCGCGCTGTTCGGACCGGACGGTACGCCGGTACATCGGTTCCTTTCCGTCCGCGGCATCGCCGACCTCGCCGTGGCCGCGCACCGGACCGGGTGCGCAGCAGAGGTCCTGCCGGTCCTGACGCGGGTCCGGACCGCCCAGGGGGAGCGGCCGACGGGCCGGATGACCCAACTGCTGCACCACGCGAGCGCGCTGGTCGATCCGCAAACCGACGCCGAGCAGCATTTCCGCCTGGCACTGGTCAACCCGGAGGGCGAGCGCTGGCCGGTGGAACGCGCCCGGACCCGGTTGAGCTACGCCGCGTGGCTGCGCCGCGCCCGCCGCCCCTCGGACGCGCGCGAACAGTTGTGCGCCGTCCTGGACACCGCCGAGGTACTCGGCGCCGCACCGCTGGCCGACGCGGCCCGCACCGAGTTGCGTGCGAGCGGGGTCGCGACGGCTCGCGAGGGTGTGGACGCGCTGGCCGAACTGACGGCGCAGCAGCGGCAGATCGTCACGATGGCCGCGAGCGGTCTGTCGAACCGGGAGATCGGCGAACGGCTGATGTTGTCCCCGCGCACGATCGGCGCCCATCTGTACCATGCCTACCCGAAGCTCGGCGTCAGCAGCCGCCACCAGTTGCGGGACCTGCTCACGAGCGGCTGAGGGCGAGCGTGGGATCCTCGGATGCCGGCGCCGAGGCGGACGACACGACGAGCCGGGACGGTGCGCCGACCGAGCGGGACGGCGCCCTCGGACGGGGCAACGCGAAAGGTGGACACGCCATGGACCGGGACCGCGAGGACAGCGCGGGCGGATACCCGCCGGCGCGGGTCGTTCTCGATCCGGCCGTGCGGCGGCTCATCGCGGCCTCGGCCACGCCGCCCTCGTTGGACGACCTCGATCCGATCACCGGCCGGCAGGCGCTGGCCGAGGCCCAGGCCGACCGCATCGAGGACTTCGAGGTCGACGCGGTGTTCGGGGCCGCCCCGGTCGGCCCGTCGGGGCTCGTGGGCTATTGGACGATCCGTCCCGCAGGCGTGTCCGGACCGCTGCCGACGCTCTTCTACGTCCACGGTGGTCGGTGGACGCTGGGCGATGCGCACACCCACGCCCGGCTGATCAGCGGTCTGGTCACCGGTGCCGGTGTCGCGGCGATCGTCCCCGAGTACAGCCGCTCGCCGGAAGCCCGCTACCCGGTGGCCCTGCGCGAGTGCCACGCGCTGCTCGCCTGGGCGGTGGACAACGCCGACTCGCTCGGGCTGCGCCCGGACCGCGTGGCCGTGGCCGGCGACTGCGCCGGTGCCACGCTCGCGACCGCCGTCGCGATGACGGCGCAGGCGGGCGGCCCGGCGATCGACGCGCAACTGCTCTACTACCCCCTTACGGACGCCGCCTGCGAGAGCGACTCCCAGCGCCGATTCGCCGAGGGCCACCTGCTGACCCGCAAGGCGCTGCTCCGCTACTGGCAGGACTATCTGGGCACGCCCGCGTCCGCCGCGCCGCCCACCGCGTCCCCGCTCTCCGCGAGCTCGGCCGAGTTGGCCGGGATGCCGCCGACGCTGGTGATCACCGCCGAGGCCGACGTCTGCCGGGACGAGGGCGAACGCTACGCGGAACGCCTGCGGGAGGCGGGAGTGGCGGCCTCGGCGGTGCGTTTCCTGGGCACCGTGCACGACTTCGTCTCGCTGAACGCGCTGCGCGACAGTCCCCCCACGCGGGCCGCGGTGGCGCAGGGCTGCGCCTTCCTCAAGGCGCGACTGGCCTGAGCCCGCGAACCCGGCGGCACCGGGAAGCGCTTGGAACCGTCACCGGTCCGCGGTGTCGCCGAGGCCCCGCCAGTCGCGCGGGGAAACCCCGTAGGTCGCCCGGAAGGCCCTGCTGAAGTGCGCGGGGCTCACGAAACCCCATCGCTGCGCGACCGCCGACACGGTGGGGCTGACTCGTCCGCGCCTGGCCAGTTCCGCTGCGCAACGTTCCAAACGACGCCGCTGGATGAGCCGACCGACCGAGATCCCCTCGGATTCGAACATCCGGTGCAGGTACCGCACCGAGATCCGCTGGGCCTGCGCGATCCGCTCCGGGGACAGCTCCGGATCGCCCAGGTTCCGATCGATGTACTCGCGTACGCGGCGCGGGAGTTCGCCGAACGCCGAGTCGAGGTCCGGGCTCGTCGCAGGGGCGTGTTCGGCGATCAGGGTCGCCAGCAGGTCGGCGACGTTGCCGGCCAGCCGCTCGCCGACCGCGGGCGCGATGTCCGGCGCGGATCGGGAGAGCGAGGTCAGCACGGGCGCGAACATCGCCGCCACACCGCGGTCCGGCGGGAAGGCGATGGCGGTGACGGCGGGCACGTTTCGCTCGGCGCCCCCCAGGCTTCGGCGCGGAACGTGGAACGCGTGCAGGCGCACGTGTCCTCCGTGCTCCACGCGGAACGGCCGGTGGGTTTCCACCAGGAACATCTCGCCCGGCCGTACCGGCGTTTCGCGCCCGTCCTGCGACACGTGTGCCGTGCCGTCGATCTGGATCGTGATCGTCACGTGCGCGCCGGCACCGTCGGCCGGCCGCATCGGTATGCGGCCCGGCAGCCCGGTGTCCGCTTCCAGCGTGGCCACCTGCAGGAAGCCGAGGCGGCTCGTGCGGACCGGACGCGGGCACGGGGTGATGTCTGCGATGGTCACGAGTTCTCCCGACGGCGTGCTGCGAACGGGACGACCGCTGGGCCGCCCTCGTCCATGATGGCGGCCCACCGCACGTACCCGCATCAGTCACGTGACTGCCCGGTTTTCGTCCCGGCCGTGCCGAAGCGCGGTGGGGACTTCCAAGGCGTTACGGGCGATGGCTCCGGGACGCGGCGGTGCGTGCTTCCCGCCAGTCCCGGGGCGACATCCCGAACGCCGCGCGGAACGTGCGGCTGAAGTGCCCCGAATTCACGAACCCCCAGCGCTGGGCCACGGCCCCCACCTTCGGGGGAGGCGACCCCGGGCGCCCGAGTTCGCGTCGGCACTCCTGGAGGCGGCGCAGCTGGATCCAGCGTCCGAGCGTCATGTCCCGGCCTTCGAACAGCTTGTGCAGATACCGGACGGACACGTAGTGCGCGGCGGCGATGGTCTCGGGGCTGAGCCCGGGGTCGCCGAGCCGGCAGTTGACGTACCACCGGATGTCGCTCATGAGTGCGGTCTCCGGGCCGGCCTGCGGCGGTTCGTCGAGTTCGGCGAGAAGCGTCGAGACCAGGTCCGCAAGGTGGTGTGTCATCCGGTCGAGCAGCGGGGGAGCGGGGGCCGGAGTCCGGCGCAGGGATACCGCGGCGGGTACCACCAACGCCGCGGTGCCGCGGTCCGCCGGAAGGACCCGCCCCACGGCGCGCCGCAGCACCTCGTCGGGCTCGGTCAGCAGGGTCCGCGGCAGACGCAGGACGGCCGGGTCGCATCCGTACGGCGAGGTGATGGTGCAGGGGCACCGCCCGTCGAGGATGGCGAACGCCCCCTCGGGGAGCATCTGCTCGACACCGTCCGCGGCGAGCACGACCGCGCCGTCCAGCGGCACCACTACGGCGATCTCGCTTTCGTCCGGCCCGGGGCCGGTGGTGTCGAGGGGGCCCTGTGGTCCCGCCGGGATCCGGATGACGGTGTCGTCGTGCGTGCCGAGGTGGCCGGGGGCGGGCGGCGGTCGGTCCGAGATGTCCGGTCCCTGGGGCACCGCGTTCGTCAGGGGCCGCATCACCGCTCCGCAATCGTCCGGATCGGGCGGCGTCGATCCACCGCCCCGAAGATCGTCCTGCGCGGCGTCGCGACGGTGTTAGGTCAATTGACTGCCCTTCCTGCCCGGCCGGGACTGCCCGACCGACCCTCGGGTACCGAGGGCGGCATCGAGGCCCCGATCGGGGCGATCGCGGGGCGACCCGTCCGGGGGACGCGGTCGGCGCCCGCGGCCGCCTGGGTCAGCACGGCGGCGAGAATCTCCGCCGTGTGCCCGGCGAGCCGGTCGGCCACGGCGGGGGCGAGCGGCGCCAGGACGTCGGCAGGCCGCTCCAGGAGAGGCAGCAGGAATCCGGCCCGGCCGTCGGATGCCGAGATCGCCCGGCCGGTGCCGGCCGCGAGCACCGCCTCCGGCACCGCGAGTGCCCGGTCCGGCAGCCGTACGAGGCGCAACGTGAAACGCCCGTGCCAGCGCAGTGCGAAGGGCCGGCGGAGGTCGAGCAGGCAGAGCTCGCCGTCGCGCAGGAAGGTTCCGCGTCCGTCCTGCGTCAACTCCCCCGTGCCGTGCCGCTGGAAGGCCACGGCGACGCCGGTGCCGGGGTGTTCGGCGACGAGCCGGGACGTCCGGGCCAGGCGCAGCGCGTCGGCTTGCACCTCGAGAAGGCGGACGTAGCCGAATCGGGCCTCGCTCAGCACGGCGCTGAACGGCCCGGGGCGGACCGTGACCCGGATCCGGGCCAGCCGGCGGGCGAAGGCGTCCTGGACGGTCGCCGCCGGATCGGCCACGGGCGGCGACGCGGTGTCCAGTACGACGTCCACATGGCCTCCCTCGGCCCGTCGGGCGGCCCACACCCACGGACCGCGGTGCCCGGGTCGTCGGCGTGCCGGGCGCGTCCGCAGCATCTCACGCGCCGGCGACCGCGCCCGCGCAGGCCCGACCGCCCGCGCGAGGGCGCGGCGATCCGGCGGTGCGAGGGTCAGCCGCGCCGGGCGTGCAGCGCGACGTGGAGCGTGTCGACGACCTGAATGCGAGCCGCCGTGGACGCGTGACTGGCCCGCAGCGCGTCGAAGGCGACGAAGCCGTGGACGGTGCCGTGGTAGCACAGCGAGACCACGGCGACCCCGGCGGCCCGCAACCGGGCGGCATACGCTTCCCCCTCGTCGCGCAGGACGTCGGCCTCGGCGGTGACGATCAGGGTCGGCGGCAGGCCCTCCAGTTCGGCGCCGGTGGCGCGCGACGGGGAGGCGGTGCTCTGCGTGCGCAGTGCGGCGTCGGGCACGTACCGGTCCCAGAACGCCGTCATCGCCGCGGCGTCGAGAAAGTAGCCTTCCGCGAATTCGCGGTACGACGGGGTGTCGGCGGCGGCGTCGGTGGCCGGGCAGATCAAGACCTGCTGCACCATCTCGGGGCCGCCGCGCCGCTTGGCCAGCAGGGTGAGGCCGGCTGCGAGGTTGGCCCCCGTCGACACCCCCACCACCGCGATGCGGCGCGGATCGAGACCGTCCTCGGCGCCCTGTGCGGCGATCCAGTCGAGCACGGCGTGCAGGCGTTCGATCGTCTCCGGATAACACTCGTCCCGCTGCTGGGGCGTGTCGAGCACGACGACGGCGGCGTCGGTGCCCAGGACCAGGTCGCGTTCGAAGTCGCGCTGCGGCGGCACCGCTCCGGGGGTCCAGATCGGGCCCGGGATGTACAGGATCACCGGCAGCGGCTCGTCCGCGTCGGTCGGGCGGACGATGCGCACGAGGTTGCGCTCGCCCCGGGCGCCGGGAAGCGCGAGGCGGTCCTCGGCCACGTCGGGATGCGACCCGAACCCGTCGTCCCCGGGCACCGCCGGGAAGAGCCGATCGCGTTCCGTCGGCGCGGAGCCGCCCGCCGTTCGTCCGGGAGCGGGAGTGCCCACCGCCTGTTGCCGATACGCGTCCACGAACACGCGGGCCAAGGGTTCGAGCACGACCGGTTGCCGTACGGGCCGGGGTTCGGGTTCCACAGAAACTCCTGCACTGGCATGACCGCGGCCGTCGGGAGGCCGCGGTCCATGGGCTCCGTTCCCAGCCTAGGGACCCGACGCGCGGCGGGAGTCCTCGGCTTGCCCGAGTGTGTGCCCCTGGCTGCACAGTTTTGCGGGTATCCCGCTTTCCGCTCTCCCCGCATCCCGTTCTTCCGGTGTCACCCCGCGCGGCGGCGTGGTGACACCGTGGTGCCACGGCTTCAGGAGCCGCCGCCGAGCGCCCGGCCGATGGCCGCTCGGGAGGTGATCCCGAGCTTGGGAAAGATCCGGTACAGGTGTGCGGAGACCGTACGGGGCGACAGCTGCAACTGGGCTCCGATGTCCTTGTTGGACAGTCCTCGGGCGGCGAGCCGCGCGATGCGCAGTTCCTGCGCGGTCAGCAGCGCGTTCGTGCTCCCGAGTGCGCCGGCGGCACCGACCGCGCCCACCGGATCGCCGGCGGCACGCAGTTCCTGTTCGGCCAGCTCCCGCCACGGGCCTGCGTCGAGTCGACGGAACGTGTGGTGGGCCTCGCGCAGCGCGGCGCGCGCCTCGGCCCGGTGCCTGCGGCGCAGCCACGAGCCGTGCGCGAGGCGCAAACGCGCCATCTCGAACGCCCACTGCGCGGCGCCGGGCACCGCGTACGCGTCCCGAAAGCGCGCATCGGCGGTGTCGTCCGGCGCGGTCAGCGCGGTGGCCGCGGCGAGCAGGAAGGCGTGGTGGTCGGAGATCTCTTCCATCCGGGCGGCTTCGCCGGCTGCCACGTGTGCGCGCGCCTCCGCGAGTCGGCCGGTGTGTACCGCGGCCGCGACGAAGTCGAAGAACACGAGGTGGAACCAGGGCAGGCCGCGCGGCAGCACGCCGGGCTCGGTGAGCTCGGCCAGGTGCGCGTACGCCTCCTCGTACCGGCCGTGACCCAACGCGGCCAGGCCGCGCAGACGCGTGAGGTTGTCCGGCACGAGGCGCATCCGCGCGGCCACCGCGAGGGGCCGGATCGACCGGTCGACCGCGCGCAGTTCCTCCTCGGCGCCGCGGCCGGCGAGGAAGTGCGCGTAGTAGAAGCGAAACAGCAGCGCATTGCTGCGATAGCCGAGGTCGGCCGCGGCCTCCGCCTCCCGCAGGCAGATCTCGGCCGTGTCCCAGTTCCCGCGCAGGAAATCCTGGTAGCGCTCGGCCTTGGCCAGCGAGCCCTGGGTGGCGTAGCCGTCCCGGCCGGTGAATCGCCGCCGCAGTTCCGCGTCGGCGGCGTCGACCGCCGACGCCGTCCACAGGGCGAGCCAGCCACTGCCCGCTTCCTGCTCGTCGCTCATGTCCGCGAGCAGCGCCCGCAACTCGTCGGCCACTCCGTGCGCGGTCCGGGCCGGGTCCGCCCACGCGCGGTAGGAAAGTCTGCCGAGGGGTGATGTCGTGGCGAGATGGCGTTCCAGCGCGTCCCAGCCACGCGGGTCGTCCGTGAGGGAAGTGGCCAGGAGCAGCTTGAAATATGCCTGCTCGGCCAAGCCCCCGAACGACTCCGCGCCCGGTTGGGCCAGCGCCTGCAAGACCTCGGGCAGCAGCGTGAACGACGACTCGAAGTCGATGTGGTGGCTCTGGTCGAGGTACACCACGGCGTAGCCGAACAACGGGGCGACGTCGGGGGGCACCGGTCCCCGTTTCAGCTCGTCGACGAGCTGGGCGGTGTAACTCAGCCGGCCTCCCCGGGCGGCCATGACGGCGGCCCAGGTCAGCCGCCGGGCGCGCGGCTCGGGCGCCGGGCTCAGCGCGGCGGCGCGGTCCAGCAGCAACGCGCCTTCGGCGTCGCCGCCCCGGCCCGCGACCCGGCGACCCGCGTGCTCCAGGCGCGCGGCCAGGTCCTCGTCGGGCACGAGTGCCGCGGCGGCCTCGTGCACGAGTCGCCGCGGATCGTCGGGCAGCAGCGTTTCGGCGAGTGTCCGGTGCGCCGCGCGCCGGTCGTGGCCGGGGGCCGCGGCGATCACCGCGCTGCGCACCAGGGGGTGGCGGAAGACCAGGGCCTTCGACTCGTCGAGTCGGGCCAGGCCGCTCGCCTCGATGTGCGCCAGCGTCCGTTCCGCGGCGTCACCCGAGACGGCGCGCAGCCAGGCGCCGACGTTGCCCGCCGCGGTGTTGCCGCTGAGCGCGCTGAGCAGCAGGACACGGAGGGAGTCCGGCGGCAGCGAGTTGATGCGACCGGCGAACAGGCGTTCCAGACGTCGGCCCAGCGGCAACATCTCGGGCATCGGCAGGTGGCCGTTGACATGCCCTTCCTGAAGTTGCACGGGCAGTTCCACCACGGCCAGCGGATTTCCGTCGGCCGCTTCCAGCACCCGGTTCGCCGCCGTCGCGACCATGGCCGGATACCGTCGCCGCAGCAGTGCTCCGGCGTCCGCGGGGGTCAACGCGCCGACCTCGACGGGAACGGCGGGCCAGCCGTCGTGCGCGTTCGCGTCCGCTCCGCCGTCGGGACGGGTGGTGCCCACGATGAGCACCGGCAGTTCGGCGATCCGCCGATTCAGGAACGCGAACACCGTCGCACTGGACGCGTCCATACAGTGCAGATCGTCGAGCAGGAGGGCGAGCGGCGCGGTACGGGCGGCGTCGGCGAGCAGCCGCAGAGCCGCCGCGCCGACCGCGAAGCCGCCGGGTGGCATGCCTTCCTGGAGTCCCAGCGCGCGATGCAGGGCGTCGCTGTGCGCCGGCGACAGTGTGTCGTCGGCCTCCAGAAGCGGCCACAGGACCTGGTGCAGTGCGCCGAAGGCCAGCCCCTGTTCGGCCTCGGAACCGACGGCGCGCAGCACGGTGAAGCCGCTCTCCCGGGCCTGGGTCCCGGTCCAGTCGAGCAGTGCGGTCTTGCCGATCCCGGCCTCCCCGCGCAGCAGCACCGCGGTGCCTCGCCGGTCGACCCGGACGTCGTGCAGGCCCTGTGCGAGCAGCGACTTCTCGCGCTCCCGACCCATCAGATCGTGAGCGCTTCGCTTCCCGCCGTCCACTGCCGTCCTGCCCTCACGCTTGCCTCGTGCTCCCGAACGGCGCCGACATTCGGCACGTGCTCGGGATGGAACCCGCATCGCTTCGACGCGAGGCCCGCGCGCCTACGTGCGTGCGGCGCCCAGCCAGGATAGTGGCCCCTGCGGGCGTCCCGGTCGGGCCGGGGGCGCGTCGCCGGGATCGTCAGCCGTGCTCGGGTCCCGGCCACGGTGGAGGCGGGTCGGCGCAAAGCCGGGGCCGATGCCACCGGCGTGGACGTCGTGCTCGGCACCGGCGCGGTGATCGGCACCCACGAGTCGGCGCCCGCCCGGGCCGTGCGTGGCGGGCCCGGGCTATTTCTCCGGCTTGCCGCGAGGTGCGCTTGATTTGTCCTTTTTCTCCTTTTCCTTCGGGTCGTTTCGCGGCTCCTTGTTCGAACCGAGGGTCGGGGGCTCGTCGGCGGTGGCGGGTGCGGAGACCGGGTTGTCGACGGCGGGGGTTGTTTCCCGGGGCGCGATGGGAGCGGTCGTGTGCGGGGGCGGCGCCGAGGACGTCGGGATCGTGGTGGTCGGGGCCGTGATGGGCGGAGCCGTGGGCGGACCGGAAGGCGGGAGCGGGTCGGCGGTTCGGGCGGGAGGGCTGTTGTCCGCGCCCGGGGCGACGTGGTCGTCGAGGACCGCCATGGTGGCCCCGGTCGCGCCCAGGATGATGCACGCGACCACGCCCGTGGCCACCAGGAGGCGATGTCGTTTCCGCCGCACCACCCTCGTACCGGATGCGGCCGGGGCCGAGGTCGAGGTCGATGGAGGGGCCCCGTCGGCGGAGGAGCGCAGGGTCACGGCTTCCGGTTCGCGCGGCGCGCCGGACGTCGGTGTGGGCGATGACGCGGCGGCTTCGAGCAGGCGGACGCACTCGGCGGCGTCGGGCCTGGCAGCGGGATCGGTTCGGGTCATCGCCTCGATCACGGAGGCGAGTTCGCCGGGCACGTGGGAGGGGATGTGCGGTGCGCGCAGCGAGCGGGCCAGGGCGGCTTCGAGGGAGGCTCCCGGATATTCGCGTTCGCCCTTCAGCGCCTCCAGCAGGACCAGGCCGAGGGCGTGGACGTCGCACGCGGGCCCGGAGCCCTGGCCGAGGATCTGTTCGGGCGCCAGGTAGGGGATGGTGCCGACGATCATGCCGGGTGTGGAGCGGGTGGGTTCGTCGACCAGACGCGAGATGCCGAAGTCGGCCAGGTACGGGACGTCGCCGGGGCCGATCAGGACGTTCGACGGCTTCACGTCCCGATGCACGATGCCGGCCGCGTGTACGTATGCCAACGCCGCGGCCAGTCGGGCGCCGAGCCTCGCCACCCGGTCGCCCGTCAGGGGGCCGTCCAGGATGTGCTCGCGCAGCGTGACACCCCTGACCAGGCGCATCACCACGTACGTGCAACTCTCGTGCCAACCGACATCGTGCACCGTGACGAGGGCGGGATGCGTCAACCGCCCCAGCAGCACGGCTTCCTGACAGAACCGCTCCGTCGTCACGGCACATGCGCCGGGCCGGAAGACCTTGACCGCGACCTCCCGCCGAAGTCGCAGATCGACGGCCCGGAAGACGTCGGCGGTACCGCCCGCGCCCAGCAACTGCCCCAGGCGATAGCGACCGTCGAGGATGCCACCGCTACGCGGAAGGGGACGCCGTATTCGGCGCGGCAATGCCGTCATGCAATCTCCCCGACTCGGTCCCGACAGTGCCCGGGTCCCTACCCACCCTTCGCGCCCACATGCCCAAGCGCGACCCGAATGCCGAGAACTTCGCGTGTGCGCCGCGGGCGAAAAGGCGTCGGGACAAAAGCCGTACCGCCGTGCGAGGGCGACGAACCGGCCGAAGACTCGGCCGAAGTCTCGGCCCCGATCAGGTCGCGGCCAGCAGGTCGACGACGAAGACGAGGGTCGCGTCGGGTCGGATGCCCTGCGGGGGCGTGTTGCCGTACGCCTTGGCGGGTGGGAGCACCAACTGCACGCGGCTGCCCACCCGTTGGCCGACCAGGCCCTCGTCCCAGCCCGGGATCACCTGTCCGACGCCGATGGTCACGGTGAACGTGTTGCCGCGCGTCCAGGAGGAATCGAGGACCGCGCCGTCCGAGTAGTAGAAGCCGGTGTAATGCACTTCGATGTTCTGCCCGGCCCTGACCACCGCGCCCGATCCGGGCGCCAGGACCCGAACCTCCATCCTGTCGGCCGGGCCGAGGGTGAGCCGACGCATGTCGGGCGCGCCGCGCGACGTGTCGAGCCCGGTGGCGGCGGGTCCCGGCGATGTCGTTCCGCCGGACGCGGGAGCGCTGCCGGTAAAGCTCGTGATCTCGGGCTTGGGCGATACCGCACCCGCGCCGGTCGCGGTCCGGTGGCCGCCGGTGTCGTCGTGCGTGGCGAGCAGGGCGGCGACGACCGCGGCCGTCACCACGACCGCTGCGACCGCCACCGCGAAGACCCGACGTGGGCGCCGCCGCGTCCCCGACGTCGTCGGCGGTGGTGCGAACGGTTTCGGGGGCGGCGCCACGGGTGGTGGGGGGATCGGCGGCAGAGGCTGGTCGTATCGCGGCGGACCGCCGACCGTGGGCAACGCGTGTGGCGGCTGTGCCGCGTCGGTCCCGCCCTCGGCGGCGGGCGTGTCCGCGGCGCCGGCGCCGGCGCCGGCATCGGCCGCGCCACCGCTCTCGACGCGACCCGCGACCGTGTCGGCCGTACCGTCCGGCAGCCACCAGTGCTTCCTCGGCTCCGGGGCGGCCGTCACCGCGAGCTCGGCGAGCACCTCGGTCGCCGCCGGACGGTCCCCCGGCGCCTTGGCCAGGCACGCCGACAACAACGGCACCAGCGCCGCGGGCACGCCGTCGAGTGCGGGCGGGTTGTGCACGACCCGGTACAGCAGCGCAGGCGTGGGCCCGGTGCCGAACGGGCCTTCTCCGCGCGCCGCGAAGGCCAGTACCGCGCCGAGCGAGAAGACGTCCGAGGCCGGCCCGACCGCGAGCCCGCCGCACTGCTCGGGCGACATGAAGCCCGGCGAGCCGACGGTGCTGCCGGTACGGGTGAGCGCGCTCGCCTCGGAGGCCAGCGAAATACCGAAGTCGATCACCACGGGCCCGTCCGGGGCGAGCATGACGTTCGACGGCTTCAGATCGCGGTGGATCACCCCGCCCCCGTGGATCGCGGCAAGGGCCTCGGCGAGCCCGGCACCCAGCATCCGCAACCCGGCGATCGGCCACGGGCCGTGGGCCGCCACCGCATCGGACAACGACATGCCGTCGACGTACACCGTGGCGAGCCACGGACTCGGCGCGTCCGGTGCGGCGTCCACCACGGCGGCCGTGAAGGCCCCGCCGACCGCGCGGGCCGCGGCCACCTCGCGCGCGAACCGCCGCCGGAAGTCCGCGTCGTCCGCGAGTTCGGGCCGGACGACCTTGATCGCCACCGCCCGGCCGGCCGGCGACCGGCCGAGGTAGACCCGCCCCATGCCACCCTGGCCGAGCCGCCGCTCGATCCGGAACGGCCCGACCTGCGACGGGTCGTCAGCCGTCAACCCGCTCATGCCGCCCCCACCTTGCGCCCACCCCGCGGCACGCCCGAACACCCGCGGCAGCCCCACCGACCGACATCCACCCGACCGACCTTAGCGCGGGCGGCGCGGCGCCCGGCTCGCCTGATCGGGCGGCGCCGGACGGCCGTTGCCCGAACCGTCCGGTACGGGCGAGTTCGGCCGCTGTGCCTACGTGGGCTCTTTCCCCGGCCGGGTGGTTGCGGGGCGGGTGCTCGGTGCGGTGAGGAGGCCGAGTGTGGCGTCGACGAGGTCGGTGACGAGGCGGTCGAAGGGCATGGGGAGTTCGTGGCCCTGTTCGAGGCGGGCCTCGATGTCGGCGAGGCAGGAGCCGATCGTGAATGTCATCAACCGCAGGCGTTCGGCGCGGATGTCGGCGGGCAGGTGGTCGAGTCGGCGGACGACGAGTTCGGTGACCTTGTGGCGGGCGCTGGTGTATTCGGGGCCGAGGGGTCGGTCCAGGCCGGAGCCGGGGTCGGGCGGATCGAGGTCCAGGACGCCGCTGCCCATGGTGAAGCGGTGGATGAAGCGCATGTAGCAGGACGAGCCGCGCGCGTCGCGCACGCGCTCGGCGAGGGGCTGGACCTGGACCTGGACGAGGGCCCGCAGGTCGCCGCGCTGCTCTTCGGGCAGCGCGTTCAGCAGCTCCCAGCGGCGTTGGTTGAGCGGGCCGAGGCGGTCCTCGTACAAGGCGCGGACGAGGGCCTCACGGGTGCCGAAGTGGTACTGCACCGCCGACTTGTTGCGTTGCTCGGCGGCGCTGTTGATCTCCCGCAGGGACACGTCGGCCACGCCGCGCGCGGCGAAGAGCCGTTCGGCGGCGTCGAGGATCCGGCTGCGGGCGGAGGTCTTGACATCCATGCATCCAGTATAAGACATTGCGCCTGAGAATATTAAGGCTAGTCGCCTGAATTCGTGAGGTGAGTGTTCCATGCCGAAGATTCGTCCGCTGACTCCGACCATCGGCGCCGAAGTGTCGGGTCTCGACCTCGACCGGGGTTACGCCGAGGTCGACGACGCGGTGATCGCCGAACTGACGGCCGCGTTCCACCGGCACAAGGTGCTGTTCTTCCGCGGGCAGGAGATCGACCCCGCACGCCAACGCGACTTCGCCGCGCGGTTCGGACCGCTGCAGCGGTTCCCCATGGGCGAGCCGGCCGCCCCGGGCCTGGACGAGGTCATGGTCCTGGCCACCGGCGGCACGGCCCCCGCACACCACAAGGCGGACCGCTGGCACAGCGACGCCACGTTCCTGCCGTGCCCGCCGATGGGTTCCATGCTCCGCGCCATCGAGCTGCCGCCGGTCGGCGGGGACACGCTCTGGGCGGACATGGAAGCGGCGTACGCGGCGCTGTCGCCCCGCTTCCAGGCGCTGTTGGAGGGCCTGACCGCGGTGCACGACCACCGCCGCAACCCGATCCACCGCGCCACGCTCGACCCGGACAAGCACCAGCCGGTCGAACACCCCGTGGTGCGGACCCACCCGGTCACCGGACGACGCGGCCTGTTCGTCAACAGCACGTTCACCGACCGGATCAACGGCGTCGGCGACCGCGAAGGGGCGGCGCTGCTGGCGTTCCTGCTCCAGCACGTCGAGCGACCCGAGTTCCAGTGCCGCTTTCGCTGGGCACCCGGGGACATCGCGATGTGGGACAACCGCTGCACCCAGCACAACGCGGTGTTCGACTACCACGAGCCGCGGCTGATGCACCGGATCGTGTTCGAGGGCGACGCTCCCCGCTGACCGCAGAACCGCCCAGGAAAGGGACACGCCGTGCCCGCGCACGGGTACGCCGACGCGGCGCGGAGCCCGGAAACCGGCTCGGGCGGGTCTGCCGTGCCGTGCCCCGGGACGCCGGAGGAGTGCGGCGTGCCCGGGCGTCGCGGACAGTATGACCAGTGAGTGGACGGATCGGCCTCGGACGTCTCGGGCGAACGAGTCGGCTCGGTAGGCTGGCCGCATGCCCGCCCCCACGCGCCGATCCTCCGATTCCGCAGGCCGCTCCGCAGCCCCGGACCTGCGTGCCCAGCAGAAGCGGTATACCCGGCAGCGGCTGATCGCCGCCGCGGCCGGGCTGTTCGAGACGCAGGGCTACGAAGCGACCACCATCGACGACATCGTCGCCGAGGCGGGGGCCGCCCGGGCCACGTTCTACCTGCACTTCACCGGCAAGGGCGACATCGTCACCGAACTGGCCGACCGGATCTGGGCGGACACGGCCGCGATGTTCGCTGCGTTCGGCGAGCTGCCCGACTGGTCGCACGCGAGCATCCGGGCCTGGCTGACGACGTATGTCACCCGGGGCGAGGAGAACCGGCAGGCGCTGAACATCTTCGCCGAGCAGTTGCCGCACGCGCTGCGCGACCGGCACCAGGAGCACGTCAAGGAGTTCGTCGTCCTGCTCACCCGGCCGCCCGAGCGTTGGGCGCACTTCTCCAAGCCGGAGGCCAGGCGGCGTGCCTACCTGTTGATCACGCAGTTGGAGACGTTCCTGCCCTCGTGGATGGCGGGCCGGTGGAGCCGGGAACGCTCCGCCATCCTCGACACGCTGACCGGCATCTGGCGCAACACGCTCGAAGCCGACCGGAACGAGGCGCTCGCGGGCGTCGGCCGGCCGACCGCGCACGGGTGACCGCCGCCGGTCGCCGGTCGATCGCGTCCGGAGACCTTCGACGTTCGGGCGCCGCGGTACCGGGCGGCGCGGCCCACCAGGGTCCGCCGGACCCACGGCCTACGCGTCGGTCGCGATCAGCTCCGCGCCCAACTCGCCGAGGGCGGTTGCCAGTAGGTGGGTGTTGGCGCGCGGCACGGTCGGTATGACCGAGGCGTCGACGATGTGCAGGCCGGTCAGTCCGTGGACCCGCAGCTTCGCGTCGACCACGCTCGACGCCGGGTCGGTGCCGATCCGGCAGGTGCCGACGCCGTGGTAGAAGGCGTAGTGGGACTCGGCGAACGACGCGCGGAGTTCGTCGTCGGGCGTGTGCGCTGCGGCCCGGACGGCGGCCGGGTCGAGCGCGAGACCGGAGGCGGCCACGACGCGGGCGGCCAGGCGTACCCCGATGGCCAGCCGCTCCAGGTTTTCGCGGTCGGTGGTGAACGGCCAGGAGATCAGTGCCGGGGCGTCGGGCGCGGCGCCGGTGGGGACGACCGACCCGAAGCCGTTGGGCAGTTGCAGGGCGACGCTGATCTCGATCTCGCGCGTGCCGTCCGGGTTGCGCCGTGCGACGGGGGTGAGTTGGAGGTCGTGCGTGCGTCCCCGGCCCGGGTGGGCGCTCGCGCGAGCGATGGTCTGGAGCGTGGGTCCGCCGTCGGGCACCGCGTCGGGACGGACCGCCGCGCGATACGACACGACCATGTGGTCGCTCAGGTTGCGACCCACCGCGGGTAGTTCGTGGACCGGATCCAGACCCAGCACGGCGACGTCGCGCGCGGGTCCCACGCCGGAGCGGCACAGCAGCAGGGGATTCTGCACGACGCCGGCGGACAACACGACGCGGCCCGCGTACACCCGCTCGTCGTCCGCGAGTTCGATGCCGGTCGCTCGGCCGCCGTCGAGCAGGATGCGGCGTACGTGGGCGTCGCCGCGTACGGTCAGGTTGGGCCGTCCGCGGGCGGCGTCGAGGTAGGCGACGGTGTTCGACACCCGCTCCGTGCCGCGCCGGTTCATCGGGATCGGGCCCACGCCCGTCGTCCCGGGGCGGCTGTGGTCGGGGCAGAACGGCAGCCCCGCGGCCACGCATCCGTCCACGAAGCCGCGTTGCAACGGCGTCCAGTCGGCCTCCGGATGCCGCAGGATCGGGATCGGCCCGCGATCCCCGTGGTGGGGCTCGCCGCCGAAGTCCAGGTCGTGCTCGATGCGGTTGAGGTACGGCAGCATGCGCTCCCAGCGCATCCCCTCCGGCCACGCCGCGAAGTCCTCCGGCTCCGGGCGCATCGCCACCGCGCCGTTGGTCGCCGAGGAGCCCCCGACGCCGCGCCCGCGCGCGTAGTTGAGCGCGCGTCCGCCGGTCGAGGCGACCTTGTCGCCCCAGTTGTAGGGCCAGGCCACCGGCCGCGACAGGTGCCGCAGTTCGTCGGGCAGCGCGTCGGGGTGGTGGTCGGGGCCGGCCTCGACCAGCAGGACCGTACGCTCCGCCTGCTCCGACAACCGGGCGGCCAGGACGCACCCGGCCGAGCCCGCACCGATCACGACGACGTCGTACGAGCCCGGACCGCTTCCCGGGGACGTACCGGTGTCGAGGTTTGTCCGAACGGCTGCCATGTGCGTTTCCTCTGCTTCCACTTTCCTGACCACGGACCCACCTTGGTGCTGTGCGTGCTGTGCGTGCGGTGCTGCGCTGCGTGAGAGGGAGCCCCGCCTACCCGAAGCGCGTCGTCGCCGATTCCCACACCGAGCGCGACGATGCGAGGGTGGCGGCGGCGAACTCGTGGAGGTCGGCGGTGCGCCACGCCTCGGAGAGCGGCTCCACACTCACCACGCCGTCGTAACCCTTCGCCACCAGCGTCGCGCAGAATCGGTCCAGGTCCAGGACACCTCGGGCCGGTAGGACCCGGCGGTGCATGGACTCGTGGTGCACGTCCGGCGAGACCGGCTCGGGCGCGTGCGCGAACTGCACGAAGCCGACGCGATCCAGCGGCAGCGCGACCAGGTCCTGCCACCTGCTCGGCCCCGGAAGAAATGCCAACTCTCCACGACCAGGCGCAGGTTCGGGTGCGCCACTTGATCCGGCAGGCGCAGTGCCTCGGGGATCGAGTCGTGTGGGGACGGGCCGGCGCGTTCGTGCGCGAGGACGGAGAGGATGTCGAGGCCGCCCACGAGGTCGTAGCCGGCGGATGCCGCCGCGTCGATCTGCTGCGGGAGGGAGGGCGCGAGCCGGTAGTAGGTCGAATGGTTGCAGGTGTTGAAGCTGTAGCGCATCGCATCCTCGAAGGCGGTGGAGGAGGTTCCTTCAACATATCTAACATGGCTATGTTAAGCGAGAGGAGAGATTTGGGAGGGTCGTTCGTCCGGGCTTCTCCGCCCGGAACGGCCTCTTGGGATGCTCTTACATAGCTAAGATCGGGGCCATGACGAACGGTTCGCATGCCATCAGGACGGAGTCTCGCGCGGCGCGCGAGGGGGCGGAACGCGTTCGGCATGCGGCCATCGCCGAGGTCGTCGCCGACGCGTTGCGCCACCGCATCCTCGAAGGCGACCTGGCCGACGGCGACGTGCTGCCCAAGCAGGACGAGCTGATGGCCGAGTTCGACGTGGGCCGCACGACGCTGCGCCAGGCCATTCGCATCCTGGAGACCGAGGGACTGCTCACCGTCCGCCGCGGAAACATGGGCGGTTCGGTGGTGCACCGGCCCACGCCCGAGGACGCGGCGCACATGTTCGGCATGGTCATGCACGCCCGACGGGTGACCCTGGAGGACCTGGCCCGGGCGCTGCGGCGGCTGGAGCCGGTGTGTGTGGCGCTGTGCGCACAGCGCCGGGACAGGATGGAGACCGTGGTACCGCGGTTGCGCGAGATCCACGCGCGGATGGCGCCGACCGTCGACGACGGGCTCGCCTACATCCGCGCCAGTCGCGAGTTCCACGAGGCGATCGTGGCCGCATGCGGGAACCGGACGATGCAGATCCTGCTGGGCATGGTGGAGACGCTCTGGGCACGGCAGGAACAGTTGTGGGCCGAGCGCTCGGCGACCGAGGTGGGGGTCGACACGCGCCTGCTCGGCGTGCGCGAACACCAGCACCTGATCGACCTGATCGCCGACGGCGACGACACTCTGGCCTACCGGTATGCGGTGCGCCACCTCGAAGGGGCACACGCCTACCCGTTGCAGGAGTACGCGGTGCGCCCGGTGCAGTCGGGGCCGGCCCTGGGCTGAGCGTTGCGGGTTCGGCCGGAAGCGGGTCCCCGACTCGTTCCCGGGTTCGGTTCCCGATCCAACCCCGTTGCCGCCCGGCCGCCTTCGTGATGTCCGTGGGCAGTCCGGCGGGCAATTCCTCCGGCGCGGCGGCGTGTACGGCGACCTGCTCGGCCGAGGTGGCGCCGAACGGCACGGAGTCGACCCCGGCTGGGTGGCCGGCCAGACGGCTGACGTTCTGCGCCGACTTATTTATATCGCTTACACAAAATCAGGCGACAGGCCGGACACCCTTCTTGTGGCGTCATCATAACCATGATAGCTATGATGGGAACTGACGAGGCATCAGGTGCGCGCTCCGTCAACGCCCCGTGGACGAGGAGATTCGGCATGGCCGTGCCCGACGACGATCCCGGCTCCCGCCGGATCACCCACCTGGAACTCCTCCACCGACCCGGGGAGCGCGCGCAGGCCCGGCGCCTGCTCGAACTGCTGGGGTGTCGGGTCCTGGACCGGGGCGGACACTTCTTCAGCGCCTTCGTCGAACCCGAGGTGACCGACTACCTGAACAACATCCTGTACACGTCCGAGGTGACCCCCGAGCAGTGGGCCTTCGAGCGTCAACTGCAGGTCGCGGCCGCCGCAGGGCCGTTCGCCCGGGCACGGTCGGCCTGGGACGCGCACATGCGGGCCGAGCCCCGGTACACGTACCACTTCGGGCTGCGACTGCCGTCCGAGGAGGCGCTGGACACCGCCCTGGCACGCATCGACGCGGCCGGTCGCGAGGACGGCGAACTCGCGGGCCGCGTCGAGGTCGTGGCGGTGTTCCGCCCCGGCGATCCCGGCGCCGCGACGGACACGATGGTCCAGGCGTTCGTGCGCACCGACATCGTGGCATGCGGCCTGGTCACCCTCGGGCAACACATCGAACTCCAATGGCACCTTCCCCGGGCGCGGCACTAGCCACTGCGGCCGGACCGGTCGGGGCCACCGCTTCGAAGGGATCCACCATGTACGACCTGCAAGGGAAGGTCGCGCTCGTCACCGGCGCCGCGCAGGGACAGGGAGCCGCCGAGGCACGCCTGTTCGTCGCCTGCGGCGCCTCGGTGATGCTTGCCGACGTGCTCACCGAGCAAGGCACCGCGCTCGCCGACGAACTGGGCGACAACGCCGCCTTCGTGACCCTCGACGTGCGCGACGAGCACGCCTGGGCGGCCGCCGTCGCCCTGACCGTGGAGCGCTTCGGCGGCATCGACATCCTGGTCAACAACGCCGCGGCGATGCGCATCGTCGCCCTGGAGGAGGAGACGGCCGACGACTTCCGGCGCATCCTCGACGTCAACCTGCTCGGCCCCTTCCTCGGCATCCGGGCCGTCGTCCCGCACATGCGCGCCGCGGGCGGCGGAGCCATCGTCAACATCGCCTCGGTCAGCGGTATGCAGGCGCAGGCGTGGGCGTCCGCGTACTCCGCGTCCAAATGGGGACTGCGCGGCCTGACCCGCACGGCCGCGCTCGAACTGGGTGACGCGGGGATCCGCGTCAACGCCATCGTGCCGGGCACGATCCGCACCGCGATGCTCCCGGCCGACCGCAGCGGGGCGGCCGAGGACACCCGGTTCGCCCGACTGCCCCTGGGCCGGGTCGGTGAACCGGACGAGATCGCCCACATGGCCGCGTTCCTCGCCTCTCCCGGCGCCTCCTACGCCACCGGCGCCGACTTCACCGTCGACGGCGGACTGCTCGCGGGCCCGCCCGCGGCACCGCGCCCGGCCGCCCCGATGGCGTTCCACTGAATTCCCACTCACCACCCCAAGGACAATCCCATGAGTGAGCAACAGCGCGTCGTCTACGCGAGCGCCGTCTACGACCAGGACGAAGTCGACGCCGTGATGGCGGTTCTGACGCAGGGTCAGGACGGCCTGCGGATCGGCCCCAACGTCGCCGAGATGGAACGCCGCGTGGCCGACCTGTTCGGCAAGCGCCACGGGGTGATGGTCGGTTCCGGCTCCGCCGCGCTGTTCCTCGCCCTGGAGCTCCTCGACCTGCCCGTCGGCTCGGAGGTGATCACCTCGCCGCTGACCTTCTCCACCGACCTGTCCTGCCTGCTGCGCGCCGGCATGGTGCCGGTCTTCGTGGACGTCGAACCCGACACCTTCCAGATCGACGTCACCAGGATCGAGGCGATGATCGGCGAGCAAACCCGCGCCATCCTCGTGCCCAACCTCGCCGGCAACGCGCCCGACTGGGACGCCATCCGCGCCATCGCCGACCGACACGACCTCAAGGTGATCGAGGACTCCTGCGACGCGGTCGGCGCGACCCTGCGCGGCACGCCCACCGGCGCCCGCTCCGACATCTCGGTCACCAGCTTCTCGCTGTCGCACATCATCACCGCCGCCGGCACCGGCGGCATGGTCATGCTCGACGACGACGCCCTGCGCGACCGCTGCCTGACCCTGCGCGGTTGGGGCCGCCGCTCGGAAGTGCAGCTGTTCGGCTCCAAGGCCGGCTCTCGGGACTTCCGGACCGACCTGGACGGCATCAGCTACGACAACATGTTCATCTTCGACGAGGCCGGCTGGAACTTCCTGCCCACCGAACTGTGCGCGGCCTTCGGCGTCCAGCAGGTCAAGAAGCTCGACCGCAACCACGAACGCCGGCAGCACAACTTCACCCGCTTCTCCGAGGTGCTGCGCCGCCACCCGAAGCACTTCACGCCGCCTCGCCAGACCGAGGACCTGAACACTGCGTGGTTGTCGTACTGCTTCCTGGTCAAGCCCGACGCGGGGTTCGGCCGCAGCGACCTCCAGCAGTATCTGGAGCGCCACGGCATCGACACCCGCGTCGTGTGGACCGGCAACGCCGCCCGCCAGCCCTTCATGAAGAAGGCGACCTTCCGGCAGCCCGCCGACGGTCTCCCGGGCGCGGACCAGGTGATGGAGTACGGGATGCTGATCTCCTGCAACCACGGCCTCACCGACGACATGATCGACCACGTCGCCGCCCGGATCGACGCGTTCATTCGGCAACTGGACACGGGTTCCTGAGCGTTCGCCCGTGGACCGGCGGTCTCCGGCCCGACCGCCGGTCAGTCGGCGACGAGGGTCGCGCGGCGGCTGGAGTCGCGGACGACCAGTTCCGGCCGCAGCACGATGCGCCGGTGGATGTGTTCGTCGTCGGTGGTGGCGTCGGTCTCGGCGAGCAGCAACTCGGCGGCCGTGCGGCCGATGCGCGCCGCGGGCTGGCGTACCGAGGACAGCGGGACGGCGGCCGCCGCCGCGAACTCGATGTCGTCGTAGCCGACCAGGGCGATGTCGTGGGGCACCCGCACGCCGGCGGCGTACAGGGATTGCAGCACGCCGAGAGCCAGCAGGTCGTTTGCGCAGAACACCGCCGTCGGGCGCGGTGACATGCCCAGGAGCCGGGCCCCGGCGTCCCGACCCGCGGCCACGTCCGGGCGGTGCGATTCGATCGACGTCAGCGCGTCGTCGGCGAGCCCGCTCTCGCGGATGGCATCGAGGCCGCCGGCGAAGCGGTCGCGGACCTGGGCGAGGTGCGGGGGACCGCCGACGTAGGCGATTTGCCGGTGCCCGGAGGAGACCAGGTGGCGAACCGCCATGGCCCCGCCGAGGACGTCGTCGACCGAGACGGAACAGCCTTGATCGGCGGGCAGGGAGCGGTCGACCAGCACGAACGGGATGCCCCTGGCCCGCAGGAGTTCGACGGTCCGTTCACTGGTGTCCGCGGGGGTCACCAGTACGCCGCGGACCCGCTGTTCGGCGAAGAGCGACAGATAGTCGGTCTCCTCGTCCCTGCTGCCCGCGCTGTTGCAGACCATGACGCCCAGACCGACCTCGCGCAGCGCGCGTTCGGCACCCTTGGCCACCTCGGCGAAGAACGGGTTGGCCAGGTCCAGGACGAGCATGGCGACGATGCGGCTGCGTCCGGCGCGGAGCTGACGCGCGGTCTCGCTGCGGACGTACCCCAACTGCGCGATGGCCGCGCGCACTCGGTCCCGGGTGTCGTCGGAGACGAGTTCGGGGTTGTTGATGACGTTCGATACGGTCCCGACGGAGACCCCGGCCAGACGCGCGACGTCCTTGATACCCGCTTTGCCGCTCACGGGCCCGCCTTCCGCATCGTTTCAAGTCGTTGTTCGGGTCCTTCCCCGGCTCTTCGTTCATGGTAGATGCAGGCCCGACCGGCACCGTGCGACCGGCCCCGGCGGCCTCTCGCCGCCGGCGACGCGCCCGTTGACAGCGGCCTGATCGGTGGATAGCTTACGCGAAATTGAAACGTTTCAGTCGGGTTGTTTCAGGGCTGCTCACCAGATGGAGTCGAGATGGCATCCACGACCGCGGTGCGGGCCGCGCTGAAGTCGCAGCGGATCGAGACGCCCTCGTGGGCGTACGGGAACTCCGGGACACGCTTCAAGGTGTTCGCGCAGCAGGGGGTGCCGCGGGATCCCTTCGAGAAGGTGGCCGACGCGGCCCGGGTGCACGCCTTCACCGGCATCGCCCCCTCGGTGTCGCTGCACATTCCCTGGGACAGGGTCGACGACTACGCGGCGCTGGCCGAGCACGCCGACGCCCACGGGGTGACCGTCGGGGCGATCAACAGCAACGTGTTCCAGGACGACGACTACATGCTGGGGTCGGTGACCAACCCGGACCCGCGCATCCGCCGCAAGGCGACCGATCACCTGCTGGCGTGCGTCGACGTGATGGACGCGACGGGCTCCCGGGACCTGAAGCTGTGGTTCTCGGACGGCACGAACTACCCGGGCCAGGACGACATCCGAGCGCGTCAGGACCGGTTGGCGGAGGCCCTGGCGCAGGTGTACGCGCGGTTGGGCGGCGACCAGCGGATGATCCTGGAGTACAAGTTCTTCGAGCCCGCGTTCTACACGACCGATGTGCCGGACTGGGGCACGGCCTACGCGCACTGCCTCAAGTTGGGGGAGCGGGCCAAGGTCGTCGTCGACACCGGTCACCACGCGCCGGGCACGAACATCGAGTTCATCGTCGCGCTGCTGCTGCGCGAGGACAGACTCGGCGCGTTCGACTTCAACTCGCGCTTCTACGCGGACGACGACCTGATGGTGGGGGCGGCCGACCCGTTCCAGCTGTTTCGCATCATGCACGAGGTGGTGCGCGGCGGCGGGCTCGACGCGGGCACCGAGGTCGCGTTCATGCTCGACCAGTGCCACAACATCGAGCCGAGGATCCCCGGCCAGATCCGCTCGGTGATGAACGTCCAGGAAGCGACCGCCAAGGCGCTGCTCGTGGACGCCGAGGCGCTGGAGGCCGCACAGCGGGCCGGCGACGTGCTCGGCGCGAACGCGGTGCTGATGGACGCCTACAACACCGACGTACGCCCGCTGCTCGCCGACCTGCGCGGTGAACTGGGCCTGGCGCCGGACCCGATGGCCGCCTACGCGGCATCCGGCCACGCCGAGCGCATCCGCGCCGAGCGGGTCGGCGGTGCCCAGGCCGGTTGGGGCGCCTGACCCCCGCGATCGACCGACCACCTCCGTATCGACCCAAGGGACACACCTCATGAAGCCACCGACGAACCCGGCGGTGGAGGCACTGCTGAACCGCTCCCACGCCCTGGGCGCCGACCCCCGCAACACCAACTACGGCGGGGGCAACACCTCGGCCAAGGGCACCGCACTCGACCCGGTCACCGGCCACCCGGTCGAACTGATGTGGGTCAAGGGCTCGGGCGGCGACCTGGGCACCCTCACCGAGGGCGGCCTGGCCGTCCTGCGCCTGGACCGGTTGCGCGCGCTGGTCGACGTCTACCCGGGCGTCGATCGCGAGGACGAGATGGTCGCCGCGTTCGACTACTGCGCGCACGGCACCGGCGGCGCCGCGCCCTCGATCGACACCGCGATGCACGGCCTGCTCGACACCGCGCACGTGGACCACCTGCACCCCGACTCCGGGATCGCGCTCGCCACCGCGGCGGACGGCGAGAAACTGACCGCCGAGTGCTTCGGCGACACGGTGGTGTGGGTGCCGTGGCGGCGCCCCGGCTTCCAACTGGGCCTGGACATCGCGGCGATCAAGGCGGCCCGACCACAGGCGATCGGCTGTGTCCTCGGCGGCCACGGCATCACCGCCTGGGGTGACACCTCCGAGGAGTGCCGGGCCAATTCGCTGCACATCATCCGCACCGCCGAGGCGTTCATCGCGCAGCGGTTCGACGCCGCCCGGCACCCGTTCGGGGAACCGCTGCCGCAGCACGCGCCGCTCCCCGAGCCGCGGCGTCGGGCCCGCGCCGCGGAACTCGCGCCGCTGCTGCGCCGGGCGGCCTCCACCGATCGGCCGCAGGTGGGGCACTTCACCGACACCGACGTGGTGCTGGACTTCCTCGCCCGATCGGAACACCCGCGGCTCGCCGCTCTGGGCACCTCGTGCCCGGACCACTTCCTGCGCACCAAGGTGCGTCCGCTCGTCCTGGACACCGCGCCCGAGGCGCCGCTCGAGGAGGTGACCGCCCGCCTGCGCGAACTGCACGCGTCTTATCGTGAGGAGTACGCCGCCTACTACGCCCGTCACGCCGGCGAGGATTCGCCCGCGATGCGCGGCGCGGACCCGGCGATCGTGCTGGTGCCCGGCATCGGGATGTTCTCCTACGGCAAGGACAAGCAGACCGCCCGGGTGGCGGGCGAGTTCTATGTGAACGCGATCAACGTGATGCGCGGCGCGGAGACGGTCTCGACCTATGCCCCGATCGAGGAGGCCGAGAAGTTCCGCATCGAATACTGGGCACTCGAAGAGGCCAAGCTCGCCCGACTGCCCGAGCCGAAGCCGCTTGCCGGCCGGGTGGCCCTGGTCACCGGTGCCGGCTCCGGTATCGGCAAGGCCATCGCGCACCGACTGGCCGCCGAGGGCGCGTGCGTGGTGGTCGCGGACCTGAACGCCGGGAACGCCGCGGCCGTCGCCGCGGAACTCGGCGGCGCGGACCGGGCGCTGGCGGTGACCGTGGACGTGACCGACGAGGACCGGATCAAGGCCGCGTTCGCCGAGGCCGCCCTCGCCTACGGCGGTGTCGACCTGGTCGTCAACAACGCCGGCATCTCGATCTCCAAGCCGCTGTTGGAGACCACCGCCCGTGACTGGGACCTCCAGCACGACATCATGGCCCGCGGCTCGTTCCTGGTCTCGCGCGAGGCCGCCCGACTGATGATCGACCAGCAACTCGGCGGCGACATCGTCTACATCGCCTCCAAGAACGCCGTGTTCGCGGGGCCGAACAACATCGCCTACAGCGCCACCAAGGCCGACCAGGCCCACCAGGTACGCCTGTTGGCCGCCGAACTCGGCGAGCACGGCATCCGCGTCAACGGCGTCAACCCGGACGGCGTCGTCCGCGGATCCGGCATCTTCGCCGCCGGCTGGGGCGCACGGCGCGCCGCCGTCTACGGCGTCGAAGAGGACAAGCTCGGCGAGTTCTACGCCCAACGCACCCTGCTCAAGCGCGAAGTGCTCCCCGAACACGTCGCCAACGCGGTCTTCGCCCTGACCGGAGGCGATCTCTCGCACACCACGGGGCTGCTCATCCCGGTGGACGCCGGAGTCGCCGCGGCCTTCCTGCGCTGAGTCGCAGTCGCACCGGCGGCACGGACGGCCGGCGCGGGGGTTGCCCGGCGAGTGGGTCCGCCCGGAAGCCGCACGGCAACCGCCGGGCCAACCCGGGTGCAGCCACACGGCAACCGCCGGGCCCACCCGGGCTCCCTTCGCGGGACGCGGGTGGTGCCCCGGTCGCGACGGCCGGCCCGGGCACCGGCGAACAGTCACAGCTGCGGCGACGAACGATCGGCCGACACACCGGGGAACGCGGCAACCGCCGACGGAACGGGGGCTGTCGACGACGATGGCCTGACCAGGCGTGACGCCGGCGGAGAGCGAATCGCCGTCCGCCCGCGGGCCGCTTCAACGCTGCAGAGGAGAGAACATGGCCGCGAACCCGGCATTCGTGATCGTCGGAGCCGGCCTGGCCGGTGCCAAGGCGGCACAGACGCTCCGCGAAGAGGCCTTCGACGGCCCGATCGTGTTGCTCGGAGCGGAGCAGGAGCGCCCCTACGAAAGGCCGCCGCTCTCGAAGGGTTATCTGCTGGGCAGGGACGAGCGTGACAGCGTCTACGTTCATCCCCCCGAGTGGTACGCCGAGCACGACGTCGACCTGCGCCTGGGCGTCACCGCCACCGCCGTCGACCCGGCCGGACACGAGGTGACGCTCGTCGACGGCAGCCGCATCGGCTACACGAAGCTGCTCCTGACCACCGGCTCCGCACCGCGCCGTCTGACCGTGCCCGGGGGCGACCTCGTCGGCGTGCACTACCTGCGCCGACTCGCCGACAGCGACCGGATCAAGGAAGCCTTCGGGTCCGCATCCCGGGTCGTGGTGATCGGCGCCGGCTGGATCGGTCTGGAGACAGCGGCCGCCGCCCGCGCGGCCGGCGTGGAGGTGACCCTGCTGGAGGTGGCGGAGCTGCCGCTGCTGCGGGTACTGGGCCGTGAGGTCGCCCGGACCTTCGCCGACCTGCACGCCGATCACGGGGTCGACCTGCGCTTCGGTGTCCAGGTCGCCGAGATCACCGGTACCGGCGGACGGGTGAACGGTGTGCTGACGACCGACGGCAGCCGCATCGACGCCGACGCGGTCATCGTCGGGGTCGGCATCACCCCCGACACCCGACTTGCCGAGGCCGCCGGCCTGGAGGTCGACAACGGCATCCGCGTCGACGCGCACCTGTGCACCTCGCACCCGGACGTCCACGCCGCCGGGGACGTCGCCAACGCCTTCCACCCGCTGCTCGGCAAGCACATCCGGGTCGAGCACTGGGCCAACGCCGTCAACCAGCCCCAGGTCGCGGCCAAGGCGATGCTCGGTCGGGACGTGACCTACGACCGCGTTCCGTACTTCTTCACCGACCAGTACGACCTGGGCATGGAGTACACCGGCCACGTCGAACCCGGCGGCTACGACCGAGTCGTCTTCCGCGGCCGGCGGGACACCCGCGAGTTCATCGCCTTCTGGCTCGCCGAGGGCCGCGTACTGGCGGGCATGAACGTCAACGTCTGGGACGTCACCGACCCGATCCGCGCCCTCGTCACCTCCGGCCGAGCAGTCGACGCAGGCGAACTCGCCGATGTGGACGTTCCCCTCGCCGACCTTTCGGGGCGCTCCGACGCGACCGGCTGACGTGGCGAGGGCCGGTCCGGAGCGGTCTCGACGGGCTGCGTGGCGGGGCGCGCGGGCCGGGTCGGCCGTGCACTGTCGCGACCCGGCGGAGCCGAACGGGCGATGAGTGGAACGCCCGGCTTCGGGGGGCCAAGCTGTATGTATGCGGTCACTCCTGCGCTCGGCTCCCGGAACGGGAGCCGGCGGTCACAGCCGGCTCCTGGTCACACTCGCACAGTGTGTGCCGTTCGCGATCGCACTTCTGGTGGTCGCGATCGAGTTCTCGCCCGCGCACATTCTGTACACCGGCCCGCTGCTGACCGCGACGCCGGCACTGGCCGCGGTCACGATGGGCCCCAAGGGGACGATCTCGGCGGCGGCTGTCGCTCTGGCCGTCAGTGTGAGCACCGCGACGTACAACGAGGCATGGGGCAGCCGGCAGGTCTACACGAACTTCCTGGCCATTCTTCTGGTGTCCGCCGCCAGCGTCACGACCAGTGCGTTCATGCATGCGCGCAGGCGGACCGAACTCGACCAGGTCCGCCGGATCGCCGTGGCGGCACAGCGGGTCCTGCTCCGGCCGGTGCCCGCCCGATTGGGTCCGGTGCGGACCGCGAGCATGTACCTCGCGGCGGAGAGCGGCGCGCAGATCGGGGGTGACCTGTACGAGGCCGTGCAGACGCGGTACGGGGTCCGGATGATCATCGGGGACGTCCGGGGCAAGGGGCTGCCCGCCGTGCGCTCGGCCGCGGCGGTGCTGGGCGCCTTCCGGGAAGCCGTGCACTACGAGGACGACCTGGTGGAGGTCGTGGCCCACTGCGCGGCCGCGCTGCGCCGGGAAAGCGCCATGCCGCGGGGGATCGGTCGGGACGACGAGGAGGAGCGGGCGGAGTCGTTCGTCACCGTGCTCGTTGCCCAGGTACCCGACACGCTCGTGGTCGAGTTGGTCAACCGCGGCCACCCACCGCCGCTGCTGCTGCGCCGGGGCACGGTTCGCGCCCTGACGCCCGCCTCACCACTTCCGCCCCTCGGCCTGGAGGACTTGATCACCGGTCCTCCCGGCGAGACGGAGACCTATGTGTTCGTCCCCGGCGACCGGCTGCTGCTGCACACCGACGGCGTGCTCGAGGCACGCAACCGCGACAACGACTTCTTCGCCCTGCCCGAGGCCATGCAAGCGGCGCCCGCCTGCACCCCGCCGGAGTTCCTGGAACACCTTCACCAGGGGTTGATCCGCCACACCCAGGGGCGACTGGCGGACGATGTGGCGATGCTTCTCGCCGAGCGGCTCGGCGGGCGGACCGGCGCCACATCGGCGGCGCGGAGCGTTGCGCGATGACGCCGCCCGCACGGAACCACTATGCGAGCGCTTCCCCGGCACGCCGAGGCACGGCACCGGGCGCCGCGGAGCCCGACGCGGGATCGAAGACAGGACCCAGGCCCGCGAGCAGGCGCAGCCCGTCCTCGGTGGGGCTGCCGGGGGCCGCGGACAGCACGAGCAGCTCCATGCCGGACTCGTCGGGTAGCGCGAAGTTCTCCTGGTGCAGTTCCAGCAGTCCGACCAGCGGGTGCCGGTACGCCTTGCGTCCGTGGGTGCGGGCACGCACGTCCGCGCGGGCCCAGAGGCGGCGGAAGCGTTCGCTGCCCATGGCCAACTCGCCGATGAGCGAGGCCAGGCGGGGGTCGTCGGGGTATTTGCCGGCGGCCAGGCGCAGGTGCCCGACCACGTCGAGGGTGCATGTCTCCCAGTCCGCGTACAGGCCGCGCTCGGCCTCCTCGAGGAAGATGTGCCGGGCGGTGTTCAGGCCCGGCAGCGGCCGGCCGTAGAGGAGCCCGGCGAGGTGGTTCCCGGCGAGCACGTCCAGCCGGTGGTCCATGACCAGCGCGGGTGCGTCGGCGACCAGGTCGAGGACGCGCAGCAGCTCCGGCCGGACCCGCCCGCCCGGTGCCTTCGCGCGGCGGCGGCGCTGCCGGGCGAGCCGCTCCAGGTGTCCGCGTTCGGTCTCGTCGAGGCCGAGGACGCGGGCGAGTGCGTCGAGGACCTGCTCGGAGGGCTGGGTCGCGCGGCCCTGCTCCAGGCGTACGTAGTAGTCGACGCTGACTCCGGACAGGTGCGCGACCTCTTCGCGGCGCAGCCCTGCGACGCGGCGGCGGCTGTCCGTGGGGATGCCGACGGTCGCCGGGTCGACCCGGGAACGCCGGGTCCGCAGGAAGCCCGCAAGATCGTCCATGTCCTCAGTATGGCCTCGGGGGTGCTTCTCGAGGGTGGTCCTGTCGTTACCAGGAAGTCCCGTCCGATGGAAGAAGCGCCCCTGAACGACGCGGCCTCGGTGGCGGAGCATCCATGGCGACACACCTCGTCGAAGGGAACAGCCATGAAGACACTCGTCGTCCACGCCCACCCCGAGCCGCGTTCGCTGAACGGCTCACTGAAGGACCTCGCGGTGTCCACGCTCGAAGCCGCCGGGCACGAGGTGCGGGTGAGCGACCTGTACGCGATGAACTGGAAGGCGGTGGTGGACGCGGCGGACTTCGGCGAGCACGCCACGAACCCGCTGCAGGTGGTGCCGAGTTCGGGCCGGGCCTACGAGGCCGGTGCGCTCACGCCGGATGTGGCGGCCGAGCAGGAGAAGCTGCTGTGGGCCGACACGGTGATCTTCCAGTTCCCGATGTGGTGGTACACGATGCCGGCGATTCTCAAGGGTTGGGTGGACCGGGTGTTCTCCTTCCGCTTCGCGTACGGCGTCGGAGTGCACGACGAGACCCGGTACGGCGAGCGTTTCGGCGAGGGCACGCTGCTGGGACGGCGGGCGATGCTGTCGGTGACCGTCGGGGGTCCGGAGTCCCACTACACCGATCGCGGGATCAACGGCCCGATCGAGGACCTGCTGTTCCCGATCCACCACGGGATCCTGTACTACCCGGGCCTCGAGGTGCTGCCGCCGTTCGTGCTGCACGGCGCCGACCGGATCACCGACGACGACTTCGAGGACGTCGCGAAGGCGTGGAAGGAGCGGCTGCTGTCGCTGGAGACGACCGAGCCGATCGCGTTCCGGCGGCAGAACTTCGGTGACTACGAGATCCCGTCACTGCGGTTGAAGCAGGGCCTGGAAGTGCCGGGCCGCAAGGGTTTCGGCCTGCACGTGCGGGATTAGGGGTCGGCGCGCACGGGACGCCCCCTTCGCCGACGACCCGGCCGGCCGTATCTCGCCGGGACGAGGCGGGCTTCGCCCCGCCCCTGGACGGCTGACGGGGGGCGGGGCGAGGGGTGCGCGGGGTCGGGTTCAGGCGGTGTTCGAGCGCCGACGTCGGTGGAGGGCGAGGGCCCCGCCCGCGAGGGCGAGTGCCGCGCCGGAACCGGCGAGCAGCGGGGTGGAGGACGACGCCTCGTCCGCCTTCTGTCGGGGGCCGTAGCCGCTGGAGTACCCCTTCGTGTCGTACTCCGAGCCGAGCAGCTTGTCGGCGTAGCGGGCCTTGACCAGCTTCTGGTAGTCGCCGAGCGACACCGATGCCTGGCCGCCCAGCCCCGCCCGGGCCTGATCGTTGAGCGGCTCGACGGTGGTGAGCTTGAGCTGGTACCAGCCGCGGATTTGCGGCTCGGTGAACACCAGGGTGCCCGCCGTGGCTTTGCCGGCGTACGCGGCGTCGCCGTCGCCGTCGCGCACGGCTGCCAGATGCCAGCCGCCGCCCTGCGTGGGGCTGAGCATGACGGTGGCGTTGCGACCGTTGACGGTCGCGTTCAGCGAAGAGACCAGGTATACGAGCTTGACTGCCTCGGTGGGCAGTGGTGGGACGGTGCCCGCGACGAAACCGGGGGTGATCTCGTTCAGTGCCACCGGGTCTTTGATCGTGAAGACCGGGAGGCCCTGGCACGGCTCGGACGTATCGGGGAGCGTTTGCACCGATCCGGCGGCGCCGGCGGGCACCGGAGTGCTCAGGAATCGGCAGACTGCGTCGCGGACGGCGGTGGACTTCACCGCGTCGAGGGCGGCCTGATAGTCGGGAATGTCGGCGGGCAGCGGGTCCTTGGCCGGGGCCGCGTGGGCCGGGCCGGCGACGGACAGCAGTGCGGATGCGGTCAGTGCGAGGACGATGGACAGGCGGGAAAGGCGAGAGCCCGCGTGTGTGCCGGCCGGTGTGGTGTCGCTGGTGTCGCGCATGTCGCCTGCCTTAGCGGGAGATGCCGATGCGGGAGTGGGTCCACTTCGACGAACTGTTGCTCACGTAGTCGGCGTAGTTCCACCACGTGTAGGTGGCGGTGTCCGGCCAGGGGTCGGCCACGGCGATGGTGTTGCGCGACGTGTCGAAGCCGTAGACCACGTTCATGTGGCCACCACCGGATGTCCACCCGATGCGGGCACCGACCGGCCGGGCCGCCTTGACCTCGGTGTACACCTGGTTGAACGTGGCCGCGCTGTTCAGACCCGAGCCGGGATGGGTCAGGCCGAGGCTGCTCCAGCCCCTGGCCATGTCGTCGAGCGTGGCGGGCTGGTTGTTGCAGCCGTAGTAGGGCTGGGCGCGGTCGCAGAAGTCCGTCTGTGTGGAGCCCAAGCCGTGGAACTTGGCGATGGTCAGGCCGGAGGCGGCCCAGCACCACTGGGACTTCTCCTGCTTGTACATGCCGATGCTGTCCTGACCCGCTTCCGCGTGAGCCGTACCTCCCGCGACCGCGAGCAAACCCGCGGCGGCCAGCGCGATGGCCGACGACGCGGTTCCGTAGCTGAATCTGCCCATATTCCTGCCTTCCCATAACGAGACGAGCGGGGCGATCTGGCACGGATATGACAGCGCATCACGGCGCAGCTGCATAGGGGAATTGCGAGAATTCGCCCCTATTGCCTAGTTGTCCGATATTCGATAACGTGCCCGCCGGTGCCGGTGGCGGCTGCGGCGATGTGCTCGAACACCCGCGTTTCCCCGGCGAGTTGCCCGAATCGGAGGCGAGCTGGAACTGCCTTGCGGTGGCCGGCGGTTGCGCACCCGCGTCCGGCCCGCTCCGCGACGGGTGTCCCATCCTCGGGGGGCTGTCGAGAGGATGGGCCGGGGAACCGAGTGGGGGCCGGCGAACCCCGCGCTCGCCGGCCCGTCTCGCGTCAGCGCGCGGGTGTGTCTTCGAGTCGGTACAACTCCGGGACGGAGATCTTGATCGGTTCCTGAGTGGTTCGGGCGATCACGACGACCACCGGCTCGTTCGGGTCGGGGTTCTCCTCGCGGTGGGGGACGAACGGGGGGACATGGAGGAAGTCGCCCGGGCCGGCTTCGATGCGTACCTCCCCGGTGCCGTCGTGGTAGAAGTACAAGGGGTGTCCGCTGACCACGTAGACCCCCGCCTCCGAGTCGCCGTGGTGGTGGTTGTCCGTCGCGCTCGACGGCGGATTCACCACCAGGCCCATCCAGAGCTTCCTCGAGCCGACCGTGCCACCGCTGATGACGGCGGCGGGCCCGTCCGGTCCGGCGGCCTCGCCGGCTCGGATGTGGCGGAGGCGGTCGCCTCCGAGTGCCGCGCGGTCGTCTCCACACGCGCTCTCGACGTCGTTTACCGGATCGCTCATCGTTACCCTCCTGATGGTCTGCAACGGCCGATAAGGCCATGCCTCAGGCTGCGCCCGACCCCACGGATATGGCAACTATCGTTGCTGTATCGGCAAAGCACTGGTCGTCCGGTCCCGGGTCGGCAGCGGTGTGGGTCCGGGTGTTCAGGGGGCCGGTGTGGGGTACTCGGCGAGCCGTTCCCGGAGTTCGCGGTGACGGAATCGCCAACGCGGTTCCCGAGACGCGCAGAAGCCCGGCCGACGACACAGACATGCGACGGTGCTCCGGCGGGGACGGAAGACAGGCCCTATTGTCGGATGCCATGATCGTATGGCTCAACGGCACCCATGGCGCAGGCAAGACGACGACCAGTGCGCTCGTGCAGCAACTGATCCCGAATTCACGGGTGTTCGATGCCGAGAAGGTCGGCGAGACACTCATGGACATCACGCCGGGGCTGCCCGAGACGGACAACTTCCAGCACTGGCCGCCGTGGCGGCAACTCGTCGTCGAGACCGCCCACCGCGTGCTCGACTACACCGGCGGCACCCTGGTGATGCCCATGACCGTCCTGGTCGAGCGGTATTGGCGCGAGATGAGTTCGGGGCTCGCCCGACATGCCATCCCGGTAAGGCACTTCGTCCTGCACGCCGATCAGGAGACCCTTCGCGGGCGGATCGAAGGGGACGCCCTGCTCGGTCCCTCCCCATTCCGTTTCGCATACCTGGAGCCCTATGCCGAGGCGGCCCGCACGTGGCTTCACCGTGAGGCCGAGGTTGTCGACACCACGCACCTCACGCCGGCTCAGGCCGCCCGGCGGATCGCGGAGGCCGTGAAGAGTTGAGCCGCGCCCGCCGTTCGCGGTGAACGTCCCGAGGCGGCTCGTTCGGTCGGCCGTACGGACGAGTGCACAGGCCCGGGTCGCGTCCGGACCCGGCGTCCCCTCTCGCCGGGTCCGGGTGTGCGCCGTGGAGTCCCGTCAGAAACCCGCGCGGTGCCAGGGGCCCCAGATGGCGATGCTCATACCCAGCTTGGACTGGATGTTGACGTACAGGGTGTGCCCGTCCGGACCGAAGGTCGCGCCCGCGAACTCGGCGCCCGAGTCGCCGGCGACCGGTTCCATCCTCGACAGGTCGAAGATGCGGCCGTCCGCGGTCAGGCCGCGCAGGAAGTTGTCCCCGTCGCCGTCTTCGCACAGGACGAGCGTGCCGCGCGGGCTGACGGTGATGTTGTCCGGGAGGTCGAGCCTGGTCGCGGTCGGCGATTCGTACACGAGCCGAAGGCGCCGCGTGACGGTGTTGTACGCCCACACCTGTCCACGCCCGTCGCCGAACCCGTCGGGCGCCGCTTCGCCGGGCGCGGTCGCGCCGCCCTGGGTGGAGACGAAATAGACGACTCCGCGCTGGTGGTACGCGCCTTCGAGCCGCGAGAAGAGCGCCGCGCCCCGGGCCCGGCCCTGGTTCCCGACGGCCTGGATGGCCTGATCGTTGGTGGTGCCCGGGGCGAACGTGGGGTCGGGGTCGTCGATGTCGACCCAGGTCACGTCGTACGCCGCACCGGGACGCTGCGTCGCCGACAGGTCCAGCCCGGGACGTCCCCGCACCGCGAGCATCTGGAGCCGGCCGCCGTCGCGCAACCGGCCGCCGACCCAGGGGCTGACGGGGGGCAGGTAGCGGTAGAAGCCGGACGCGAAGCCGAAGTTGTCCTCGGTGAGGTAGACCGCGCCGCTGATCGGGTCGAACGCCGCCGACTCGTGGGCGAACCGGCCGGCGCTGCGGATCGGCACCCGCGTCGAGACGCCGTCGGTCGGCACCTCGAACAGATAGCCGTGCTTTTGCGTGAGCTTCCGGTTGTCGGCGCCGGTGAAGTCGTTGCCGACGTCGGGACCGTTGACGGTCTCCTCGCAGGAGAGCCACGATCCCCATGGCATGGGACCGCCCGAGCAGTTCATCTGGGTGCCGTTGAGGCTGACGTACGACGTCTCCACGATGCCGTACCGGTCCACTACGACGGTGGTGGTGCCGCCGCCCGTCGCCGGGTCGTAGGCCCGCGCCGCGTCGCCGAACGCGCCCACCGGGCCGTTGACTTCATGGTTGCGGATGAGAACGGTCGTGCCGCGACGGCCGCGGAAGGCGGCCATGCCGTCGTGCTTGCCGGGGGTCGGTCCGCCGTCGGTGAGCGGGGAACCGGCCGGGGTGAAGGAGCGGTAGTGGAAGCCCTCGGGCAGGTGCAGCCGCACCACGCCGTCGCGTTCGTCCGGGACGGGTGTCAGCGGGCCGTATCCGCCGGTTCCGGGACGTCCCCGGTCGGCGCTCGGTGCAGCGGATCTCGGGGCGGCGTGCGCGGCGCCCGCGACGAGGCCTTGGAAGGGCCCGCCGACGGCGGCGCCGGCCGCGACCACCGCGCCGCGGGACAGGAATCGACGACGGTCCACAGGCGTACAACCTCCTTGACGGCCCGTCAGGCGGGCCGGATGCGCGACCGAACGCCGAAACGCTACTCGCGTAGAGCAGGTGCCGCCAGCCCCTCGGAGACGTTTCCGTCGACGACCGCGCACGACTTCGTGCCACCGTGCACGAGCTCGTCACGGGGGGTTCCACCCATGACCGCAGCGGAGACCGCGTCCGGCACGCGTGCCACCCCGCGCCGACGAGGCGGTCGTCGAACACGCGGGCCGCGCCGCCCGGTACCGCGCCCCGGCCCGAACTGCGAGCCCGTGCGGGGGATTCACCCACACGGGCTCGCTGCGGCCGGTTTGTCGGGGCCGGGTCGTCGGCGGGTCAGTTGCAGGTGAGCCTGGGGGTCGCCCAATCGGCGTGATCGTGGTCGATGCCGTTGCCGCCGTCGGTGACGACGAGGGTCAGCGTGCGGCCTCCGGTCAGGTCGGCGTCGAGTCTCCTGGCCGCGTCCGACGTGGTCATCACGCCGCTGTCCGCCACCTTCGTGGTGTCCCGGTAGATCCGGAAGGCGACCGCCCCGATCGAGGCGCTCTCGTCGTCGACGCCCACGTCCACGGTCAGGCGGGTACACCGGGCATCGAGGTGGTAGGTGATGCTGCCGGCGGCGTGCGCGCCGAGGCCCTTGGCGTACACGGTGCCGTTGATCGTCAGGGCCCGGCCGTCGCCGGCCGCCCGCTCACCGTTGCTGCGGTCCTTCTCCACCGGACCCCAGCCGTTGACCATGCCCGTCCAGGGCACGTCGGACAGGTGGGACGTGCCCGAGGGAGGCAGCGGGAGCGGACCGGGCGTGATCCGGTACGCGACGGTGGCGTGGGAGGGTACGGAGGCACTGATCGTGCCGGTCGTGTTCGTGGAGACGGCCTTGGTCCACAGGTCCTTCAGCCGATAGGGGCCGCGGTTGCCGATGCCCAGGGCGTCCGTGGTGGTGGAGACGGTGGCGGTGGTCCAGGTCTCGTTGGTCAGCGAGACGGCCCGGTCCCCGTTCGCCAACTCCTTGACCATGACCACCAGACCTCCGCTGTTCGCGACCACCGTGCCCTGCTTGCCCAGCGGGTCCTGGTCGACGGCGATCACATCGGCGTTGGCGAGGATCCCGAAGGTCTCGGGGCTCGCCGTGCGCAGATCGGTCCCGATCAACAGCGGCGCGGACATCATCGACCAGAGCGTGAAGTGGGTGCGGTACTCGGCCGCGGTCATGCCGCCGTTGCCGACCTCCAGCATGTCCGGGTCGTTCCAGTGACCGGGGCCGGCGTACGGGGCGAGCGGTTGGTTCCGGTGGGCGATGTCGAGCATCGAATACCAGTTGTCCGAGATGTCGCCCGTGGTGCGCCACAGGTGACCGATCGGGGCCGCCCACTCCCAGGGCTTGCTCTCGCCCCAATCGCAGAGGGAGAAGACGATGGGCCGGCCGGTGTCGCGCAGGGCGTTCGCCATGTCGGTGTAGCGTTTCCTGGCGTCCACGCCCTGGTTGTTGCAGTTGTCGTACTTGAGGTAGTCGACGCCGAAGGAGGCGAACAGGTTCGCGTCCTGGCGCTCGTGGCCGAGCCCGCCGGGGAATCCGGCGGGGTTGCAGGTCTTGGTGCCGGCGCTGGTGTAGATGCCGAACTTGAGGCCCTTGCCGTGCACGTAGTCCGCGACGGCCTTGATGCCGTGGGGGAAGCGGACCGGATCGGCGACCAGATTCCCTGAGCCGTCCCGGTTCGGTAGGGCCCAGCAGTCGTCGAGGTTGACGTACTGGTAACCGGCGGCCTTGAGCCCCTTCGACACGAAGAGGTCGGCGATGCCCTTGATCATCGTCTCGTTGAAATCGGCCCGGCAGTGGGTCGAGTTCCAGTTGTTGAACCCCATCGGGGGGAGCGCCGCCTGACCGTCGGGTGCCGCGGCGGCCGACGGGGCGGCGGCGACGGACGCACCGGCCAGGGCGACCGTGCCCACCGTCGGGAGCAGGAGTGGCAGCGCGGTGAGGGTGGCCGCGAGGCGGCGGGCGAGGATGGTTCGTACCGTATGCACGGACGGCTCCAGAGCTCGGGATGTGGTGACGTCGATGGTCGAGGTCCGTCGGGTGAACGCCGCTTTCTACGTGGGCAATCCGACGGCGCGTTCCCCGTTGCGTCGTTGTTGGATGACGACGGCGACGACGAGCAGTGCCCCCTGGGCGACGTTTTGCCAGAAGGAGTTGACGCCGACGACGTTGAGGCCGTTTTCGAGGGCGCCGAGCAGGAAGACGGCGAGGAGGGTGCCGCCGATGCCGCCCTTGCCGCCCTTGAGGGCGCAACCGCCCAGTGCGGCGGCGGTGATGGCCTTGAGTTCCAGGCCCTCGCTGCCGGAGGTGGGCTGGCCGGAGCCGGTGCGGGCGGTGAGGATGACGCCGGCGATGGCCGCCACGACGCCGGCGAGGGCGTACACGGCCACGAGGTACTTGTTGATGTCGATGCCGGCGAGGCGGGCGGCGGTGTCGTTGCCGCCGATGGCGTAGATGTTGCGGCCGATGTCGGTGTACTTGAGCAGGATGTGCACGGCGACGGCGACCACGAACAACGTCCAGATCTGGACGGACAGTCCGAGGATCTTGCCGCGTGCCACGAAGATGAAGAAGTCGTCGCCGAGGACGTAGCCCTGTGCACGGCCGCCGGCCAGCAGTTGGGCGACACCCTTGTACGCGGCGAGGGTGGCCAGGGTGGCGATGACGGGGTTGACCCGCCCGTACACGATGACGATGCCGTTGACCACACCCGCCGCGATGCCGACACCGATGGCGGCGAGAACGCCGAGGGCCGCGTTGCCGTCGGTCGAGGTGAACGCCATGGCACTGACGACGGACGCGATGCCCGCCTGCGAGCCGACGGAGATGTCGAGCGCTCCGCAGATGATCACGACGGTCTGGACGACCGCGAGGAGGCCGGTCACCGCGACCGTGTCGCCGATCACGGTCATGTTCGCGGTGGTGAGATAGCCGTCGTCGAGCCAGGCGAAGGTGCCGACGACGACCACGAGCGCACCGATGAGGCTGGTGTTCTGCGCGCCGACGGCCGTGACGACGCGGCGGGGCAACGCCCGGGCATGGGCGCCGGCGGTGGTGGTGGGCAGCGGTGGCGGCGCGTTGGTCGTGGTGGTCATGACGGGTTCCCCCGGGTCGGTTCGGCGAGGTCGGATGCCATGGCGAGGGCGAGGATGCCCTCCTCGTCCGCGTCCGCGCGGTCGAGTTCGCCGGTGATCCTGCCGTTTTGCATCACGACGATCCGATCCGCGAGACCGAGCACCTCGGGCAGTTCGGAGGAGATGACCAGGATGGCGACGCCGGTTCCGGCCAACTCGTCGATGAGGCGGTAGATTTCCGCCTTTGCGCCGATGTCGATGCCGCGGGTGGGTTCGTCCAGGATCAGGATCTTGGGTCGGCGGGCGAGCCAGCGGGCGAGGACGACCTTTTGCTGGTTGCCGCCCGACAACTTGCGCACCTCGTGGTCGATCGACGGGGTGCGCACTTCCAGGCGGTCGACGAACTCCTGGGCCAGGCGTCGTTCGCGACGCGAGCCGACGAATCGAAAGCGACGCAGGTGGTCCAGGACGGCGACGCTGATGTTGTGACGAACCGAGCCGGTCATGAACAACGCCTGGGCCTTGCGTTCCTCGGGCGCGTAGCCGATGCCCGCCCGAACGGCGTCCCGGGGGATGCGCAGCCGCAGCGGCCGGCCCTCGACGCGCACCTCGCCGGAGCGGATCGGCAGATCCCCCACCAGGGCGGCGGCCAGTTCGGAACGTCCGGCGCCGACCAGGCCGGCCAGGGCGACGACCTCGCCCGCGTGTACGTCCAGGTGCACGTTCGACACGTGGTCGGTGGTGAGATCGTGTACGTCGAGGACGACCCGATCACCGGCGCTGCGCCTGCGTGCGAACAGCGCCGACAGGTCGCGCCCGACCATGAGTCGCACGACCTCGCCTTCGTCGGCCTGCGCGGCGTCGCGTACACCGGCAAGCTCGCCGTCGCGCAACACCGCGATGCGATCGGCGAGGCGGAAGATCTCCTGCATGCGGTGCGAGACGTAGATGATGGCGAGGCCCCGGTCGCGAAGTCGCCGGATGAGGTCGAAGAGCGCCTCCACCTCGTGTTCGGACAGCGACGAGGTCGGTTCGTCGAAGGCCAGGACGGCGGCCTCGGTGGTGAGGGCGCGCAGGATCTCCACGAGCTGGCGTTGCGCGGGCGAGAGTCGGGAGCCGAGGGTCTCGGGGGCGATGGCGTGTGCGAATCCCAAACGTTCGAGGTCGGAGCGCATGCGCCGATACAACGTGCCTCGATCGAGCATGCGGCCCGCCCGGTGCGGCAGCGCGCCGATGTAGACGTTCTCGGCCACGCTGACGTGCGGGACGATTTCGGGCTCCTGCGCGATCACGCGGATCCCGTGCCTGCGCGCGTCGGCGGGGCTGTGCAGTTCGCGGGGTGTGCCGGCGACGAGGATCCGGCCGCGGCCGGGTCGATGGTCGCCGTTGACGATCTTGATGAGGGTCGACTTGCCGGCGCCGTTCTCCCCCATGAGCGCGGTGACGGTGCCGCGGGGGAAGTCCAGCGTGATGCCGCGCAGGGCGTGGACTCCGGCGAAGTCCTTGTGGATGTTCTCGACGGCGAGCGCGGGGCCGGGGGGATCGAGAGGTGGGCTTTTCGTCATGGCTGGACCTCGGGGGCGTTTCGGGAGGTCGCGGCGGCCCATCCGGGCGCCGGGTCGCCGCGACTCGTGCCGGGCGGTGCCGTCGGTGCCGACGGCGGGCGGTTCGACACGGCCGCGGGCCGGGCCGGGTCACGTGCACTCGAGGCCGGATTGTTGCCAGTTCGAGGGGTCGACCATCTTCGTGGTCGCGAACGCCTCGGCGGGGAAGGGTTTGCCGTTCCTGAGCCGATCGACCATGGTCTGCACGGCGAGACCGCCGACCTCGCGGCCGTTGATGAACAACGCGGCCTTCATCCCGCTCGGCTTGCCGGAACCCCAGTCCTTGCACGCCAGATAGCCGCCCAGTCCGACGCCGATCACGTCGGCCGCCCCATAGCCGCCGTTCTGCAGCGCGGTGACCGCGCCGCTCACGTTCTCGTCGTTGCAGCCCCACACGATCCAGTGCTTCACCGATCGGTTGCCGCTCATCGTGGCCGCCGTCTTGTTCTGGGCGTCGGGCGGCGTGTTGTCGGTGCCGACCTTGAGGACCTTGACCTCCGTGCCGGACGCCTGTTCGAACGCCTCGTGGGCGGCGTCGACCCGGTCGGTGCAGACCGTCACGTCCTGCTTCCAGGCGGCGATGATCGCGGTGTCGGCGGCAGTCCAGCCCGCCTTCTCGAATTCCTCGGCCGCACGTCGACCCACCTGGGTGCCCATCTGGGGGCCGCTGAAGCCCACACGCGGGACCAGCTTGTCCTTGGCGCATCTGGTCGGGTCGGCCCCGCCGACACAGATCTGGTCGTCGGACGCGAGAATCGGTGCGCCGCCACCGGCGGCGATGTCGACGACCTGCGGCCCCACCGCGGGGTCGGGTACGACGATCACGACACCGTTGTACTTCTGTGCCACCGCCGCCTGGACCTCGCTGACGGCTTTGTTGGTGTCGTTGCCGAGATTCACGACCTTGAGGTCGACACCGAGTTCCTTGGCCTTCGCGCGGGCGCCGTCCGCCTCGTCCACGAAGTACTGCTGGTCTCCCTGCTTCTGCAGATATGCGATCTTGATGGTGCCGGATAAGGAAGCGGGTGCGCCCGAAGGTGCCTTGGACCCGCCTTCGTCCTTGCCGGACGAACAGGCCGTGAGCGCCACGGCGAATGCGAACGCCGCCACCATCGCGGCCCTGCGCCGGGTGCGTCTGCGGTGCGTCATGGTCAGCCCCTGTGAAAGTCGGCGGTCCGGGAGGGCCGCGTGTGCTCGATGGTCGATGCGTCGACGCGCCCGGCCCTCGTGTTCGCTCCCGTCGACGGAAGCGCCCCGCCAACGGAAGTGCTCCGACCTGCGGAAATGCTCCGACCTGCGAAAGCGCTCCGACCTGCGGAAGGACGGGATTTGCGCATCGGGATCTCCTTGCGCACGGGAAAAGGTCGATCTTGGAATCGAACGTCGATCTTGAAATCGAACATGGATGCGCGGTATTCACTCGCAATGCGACTCACATATCTAGCAGTTTCAACATTAACCAACAAGACTCGCTTTGGTAAAACTCCTGCCGCAGCGCCTTCTTCCGGGTAGGAAGGGCCGTGCAGGATAAGGATCTTTCCCGACGGCGAGGAACCCGCGCGGGAATCGAACACTGCCGTGTTGGAATATGTTGATTAGCTACGGGCGAGAGGATCGGGAATGCTGGCACGTCAGCGACAAAACACGATCTTGGAAATGATCGCCGCTCAGGGGTCCGTCCGTGTCGCGACGCTGGTGCGGAAATTCGGGGTCTCGGACATGACCATTCGACGCGATCTCGAGGTGCTGGCCGGGCAGGGTCTGATCGCCAAGGTGCACGGTGGAGCCACCTTGCGGGACGGCGGTTCGACCGAGGAGCCGGGGTTCGTGACCAAGTCCGGGCTCCAAGCCGCGGAGAAGGAGGCGATCGCCCGGCGTGCGGCGGCGATGGTCGCGCCGAACAGCGCCATCGCACTGTCCGCCGGGACGACGACATGGACACTGGCCCGGCAACTCGTCGACGTCCCCGGGCTGACGGTGGTCACCAACTCGATTCCGGTCGCGGACGTGTTCCACCAATCCGGCCGCTCCGACCAGACCGTGGTGATCGTCGGCGGCATGCGCACACCGTCGGACGCGCTGGTGGGTCCCGTCGCGGTCGCGGCGCTACGGAGTCTCAACGTCGACATGCTCATGCTGGGCGTCCACGGCATCAGCCCACGTGTCGGATTCACCACCCCCAACCTGCTGGAGGCGGAGACCAATCACGCCCTCGTGCGAGCCGCCCGTCGCTTGGTCGTGGTCGCCGACCACACCAAGTGGGGCCTGATCGGGATCAGCACGATCGCCCGACTCGGCGACGCGGACGCGCTGATCACGGACACGGGGCTGCCCCGGGAGGCGCGTGAGCAACTGGGCGAGCACATCGAAGAACTCGTCGTGGTCGATCCCGTCGGTCCGGCCGTCCTCTGACGGTGTATCACCGCTCGGACTCCGCTCGCGGTGCGTGCCGCCCGACGGGCACGGTGTGTATCGGCTCCTTCCATCGGGTGAAGAACGCGCGCCCACCGATGAGTTTCCCGGGGAAGCGCGGTCTCATCATGTGCAGACCTCCACCGACCGACTCCCCGAAGGACGCCTTGATGTCGAAGCACGAACCCCGTACCGATCTCGACGCCCGCTACAGCGACCCCGCGGCCGTCGCCACCCCGTGGTCGGAGGCCGTCACCCGGCTCGCGACCGCCCCGGTGTACTGGCTGACCACGGTGCGGCCCGAGGGACGGCCGCACGTCACCCCGCTGTTGGGTGTCTGGCTCGACGACGCGTTGCACTTCTGTACGGGCGCCGAGGAGCGCAAGGCGCGCAACCTCGCCGCCAACGCGAACTGCGTCCTGACCACCGGCAACAACGCCCTGCACGAGGGCCTGGACCTGGTCGTCGAGGGCGAGGCGGCGCTGCTGACCGACCACACGCGGCTGAGCCGGCTGGCCGACGCGTACCAGGGCAAGTACGGCCCGGAGTGGCACTTCGACGTGCGCGACGGAGCCTTCCAGGGCAGGGACGGCAACCGGGCCGTGGTCTACCGCGTCGCGCCGACGACCGTCTTCGGCTTCGGCAAGGGCACCTACACCCAGACCCGGTGGCGCTTCGACGCCGCCTGACCCGAGACCGCGCCGGGCGCGGCCGTGTTCCGGCTCAGATCCAGGTGCCGAACCACATGCGGTCCAGCCATGCACTTCGACTGATCGTCTCGCCGGCGAGGATCGGGTAGAAGTACAGGAAGTTCCAGGCGATCAGCGCGATGATCGCGACCACTGCGGCGGTGCCCCACCCGCGTCGCGGCTCGCCGGCACCGGGCGGGCCGAGCAGTGCGCCGAGCATCATGGTCACCGCCAGGCACAGGAACGGGACGAAGGCGACGGCATAGAACAGGAAGATCGTGCGATCCTGGAAGGCCAGCCAGGGCAGGTAGGCGGCGGCCAGGCCGCACAGGATGGCGCCCGCGCGCCAGTCGCGGCGGCCGGCCCAGCGGAACAGCAGGTAGCCGACCGCGATCACGCCGGTCCACCACAGCAGCGGCGTCCCGATGCCCAACACGGTCTGGTAGCAGTC
>NZ_JBIBGL010000031.1:0-81867 GCF_042956465.1 Embleya sp. NPDC008237 | reverse complement strand
GGACCGGAACCTGCCCCACCTGCCACCGGACACTGCCCCGCCAACGCCCACCACGAAGACCAAAACCAACACCGACCTGACAAAGCACTACTAGGGCCTGTACGGAGTTGTGATCAATCCCGATCGCGAAGTGGTAGAACACTTTCGTGGCGCGACGTGAACTCGACGATGACGAGTGGGAGTTGATCGAACCGTTCCTGCCGATAGGCGGCTTCGGTCCGTACCCGCAGCGGCTGCGGGAACAGTTCGAGGGTGTCGTCTGGCGGTTCCGCACCGGCAGCCAGTGGCGGGAGATGCCGGGCGAGTTCGGGCCCTGGTCGACGGTGTACGACCGGTTTCGCCAGTGGCGCGACGTCGGCGTGTTCGCCGCGCTGATGGACGCGATGATCGCCGAGGCCGCGGGGCGCGGACAGGTGGACATGTCCCTGGTCGGCGTCGACTCCACCGTGGTGCGGGCCCACCACGACGCGGCGGTCATGCGGGTCGACGAGGACGTCCTCGCGGCCCTGGAGAAGGCCGCCGGCCGGTCAAAGGGGGATCCCGGAAGGCACAAAGGGAACATGAGACCCGGGACGACGACCCCGTGCGGACCGAGCGCCGCCGGATCCGACGCCGACGCCGGGCCCGACTGAAGGCCGCGGCGCTCGGTCGCTCGCGCGGAGGATTGACGAGCACCTTGTTGCCGCCGTTCTCCTGTTGCCGGCCCACTACGGGCTCGACCTGCCTACCGAGATCGTGCTGACCCTGACTGCTGCATTGCTTGGTCTGGGGGAAGTGGCCCAGCGCACCGAGGACCGGAAGACGGTTGAAGCGCTGCACGCGCCGTCTCCCGAGTACGAGGTGATGCCGATCATCGGCTATCTCGGCCTGGCGGACGGCGACCAGGACGACGAGCCCACCGAGGCGAAGACCGCCTAACGCAGAATGGCCCCGGCCGCCCTCTGGGCGGCCGGGGCCATTTTCTCGTATCTCGGCACGGCATCTACTCGTCGACAGCCACGAAGTCCGCGCCCACGATCCACCCCACGAGATGCCCTGACACAGCGTGGTAGACCGGCTTCCTGTCCGGCTCGGCAACGACAAGCGCAGCCGGTTCCGGCACGGAAACCGAGAAGGGCGTAGTCGTCTGTGGCCGGGAGGGCGCTACCGCCACAGCGGGCTCGGGCTCCGAGGGTGGGGCCAAGAACGCCGACATGGGTGGGCTCGTCACGGGTGTGCTCCTGCGGACGGTCGTGGGGTTCGGCCCAGGATCGCACCTTGCTCCGACAGGTGCCCTCCGTTTTCGGGCACGACAAAACCGCCCGGCACCGTGAGGTGCCGGGCGGCAAGCGGAGCCGAGCTGCATCGGACATCCGCAACTCTTCGTCGAATGGCGTTCTCCGAAGGCTGGTGCTCCACCAGTGCGCGCAGTCCCCGGTCCGAAATCCAATCGTGTTGCCGGGCGGGGCCTTCATGCCGATTTCTGCCTCGTCTCTCTCTTGTTCGGTCCGCCGAGCGACAAGGCGCCGTTCGGGGTTCCCGGAGGCGAACTTCCGTGCCCCCACAGTGGACTTGCATGTTCTCCACCCACCCGACTCCTGGGTTGGCCATAGTGGTTCATGGCACCGGGACCGCCGGGCGCCGCACGTGAGAATGGAGACCACCATGCCCGAACAGCCGCTTCCCGCACCGACCGTGCCCCTCGCAAACCGCGACGGCATCATCAGCAGAGCGCAAGCACGCAACGGGATTACGGTTCACATCGAGTATCCGGCTAGGGAGCCCGGTGACACGATCACCCTTTATTGGGGTGGCCAGAGTCAGGGGGATCACACCGTGACCGAACAGGAGCTTGCGGCGTCCCAGTTCATGTCGTTCCCGATCCCCACCCCGGAAACCAACAGGCGATACTACTTGTACTACACGGTCACCGACCGCGCCGGAACGAAGCGAACGTCCTCCGAACGCACTGTGACCCTGACCGCGTAGACCCTCCGGCAGGCGCAGACGGACACGCGCATCGGGACGTCGACCGGGGCGCGTGTCCGAGACTTTCTCCACGTACTCAAGCCCAGCGCGTTCCGCGCCGGGGGCGGGCCCGCCCTGGACGACGACCCCGGGCGGGCCGAATGACGCCGCGCGCGACTGAAGGCGGCGGCACTCGGCCGCTTGCGCAGCGGGTTGACCTGCAAGATCCACGTGGCGTGCGACCGGCGCTGCCGCCCCCCTCTAACCCAACTCCGTACAGGGCCTAGTAGTAGCCCTTCGTGCCGTCGAGTAGCTCCCGGACGATATCCGCGTGCCCTGCGTGTCGCCCGGTCTCCTCGACGAGGTGAATCAGTATCCAGCGGAGGTTGGCGCTGCCGTCGCGGAAGTCGGGGTGGCGGCCGGTGTCGTCCAGGTCGGCCGCGGCAGTGATCGCGTTGCTGCGGGTGCACTGGGCCTCGTACTCCGCAAGGAGCTCTGCGAGGGGGCGGGCGTCGGTGTGCCAGTCGGCGTTCTTGCTTGACTCGTCGAATGCGGGGTTCTGCTTCTTGTCGCCGCCGAGGAACAGCACTTCCAGCCATATGTGCTCGGTCCAGCGCATGTGGGAGATGAGACCGGCCATCGTCATGTCCGGTGAGGTCGGGATGACCGGGCGGCGCGCGTCCTCGTCGCTCAGCCCTTCGCATTTCCAGCGCAGGATCTGCCGCTGCAGGTCCAGCCAGCCGATGAGCGCGGTGCGTTCATCCGCTTGGAGCGGGGGCCGATTCAGTTCCGATGACATGCCGACGCACGCTACCAGGGCAGTCGGGAGGGGACACCCGGGTGAGGGGCTCGTCCGCGTTTACTGGTGATCTTCGAATGATGCCGCGGGCGGACCCTCGTCTTTTGATGGGTGATGTCGCTGGGGCGACGCCTTGAACTGCGACCTCGGTAAGAGCTCCGACGGACCCTGGATCGAGTTCCGCGTCAAGCGCGGCAACGCTGTCGTGCGCGCACCACCCCGCCGGGGGGACGCTTCTACGGCGAACCTGGTCAGGTTTCCGCCGAAGCCGTAGCCGGACCGCGAACGGCCGACGTGCGCCGGGAGCCGCCCCCCTCGGAGCCGTGGAGAGCGTTCGTCACGAGCGCGCGCGCGTACTCGGCGTCCAGCCGGCCGGGACGGAAGAGGATGCGGTACATGATCGGCGCCACCACACGATCGATCAACAGCTCCGTATCGGGGACCGGCTCCCTTCGCAGTACCGCACGGTTCAGCACGGCGTCGATCTGCTCGGCGGCGTAGGCCGAGCACTGACCGGCGTTGGCGCCGCCCGGGTCGCCGAGCAGCGCGTCCCTGATGTAGGCGCGCCCGGGCGGAGAGGCCATCTCGTCGAGGAACTGCTCCGCCCAGGCGTCGAGATCGGCGCGCAGGCTGCCCAGATCGGGCGGATCCGTTTCCGGGCGCAGCCGTTCGACCGCGACGTCCGACAGGAGTTCCTGCAGGTCGCCCCAACGGCGGTAGATCGTGGAGGGGGTCACACCGGCCCGAGCGGCCACCATGGGGACGGTCAGCGCATCGCGGCCCACCTCACCCACGAGTTCACGCACCGCCGCATGGACGGACTCCTGCACACGTGCGCTGCGCCCGCCGGGACGGGCCATCGGCTTGGGGCTCATGCGATCCACCCTAATGCGAATCCGTTGCTTCTAGGGACTGTCTTCAATCCCGCATCGGGCAAGGCGTCCGTGGCGTTCGGTGCCGTGCATCGGCGTGCCGAGGAAACGCTCGCACAGTGGTTCTATCCGGGTGTTTCACCGGGACGGCGGCGGCGCCGGGCGTCGTGGTGCTCGGCGCGGGATTGAAGACCGGCCTTCTGGTGCCAGGTCGTCCCCCTGTCCGGAGCTTCCGGGGGTGTGGCTCACCGCGCGCGCGACGCGTCCCGGCTCCGGTCGCCACCGGGGTCGCCGGCGGTCGTCCGTGCCACCGGTGGCGGCCGGGACGTCCGCCGGATCTCACGTCGCGACCGGGGCGAGCCGCCCCGTACCGGCCGCCGCCTCCTCGTAGACCCGGCCCACGCGGAGCACCGTCGCGTCGCGGAAGGGCCGTGCCATCAGCTGCATGCCGATGGGAAGTCCGGCGCGGTCGTGACCGACCGGCAGGGTCAGGGCCGGTACGCCGGTGATGTTGGCAGGGGCGCAGAGGCGGACGTAGCTGTCGGAGACGGCCTCGGTTGTGCCGTCGGCCCAGTCGACCGCGTTCTGATCCGACCTGGCGGCCGTCATCGGCACCGTGGGAGCGGCAAGGACGTCGATTTCGTCGAACATGCGGGCCCAGGCGTCGCGCATCATGGTGCGGGCCCGCTGGGCGCGGAGGTAGTCGCCGGCGGATGTGAGTTCGCCGGCCTCCAGCAGGATGCGGACGTCCGGGGCGTACAGGTCGGGCGTGGCTCGCAGTGACCGCTCGTGGTAGGCGGTGGCCTCGGGCACCATCAGCCCCCACTGCACGGCCTGGATGTAGCGGGCCATCGGGATCTCGACGTCGACGAGTTGTGCACCGAACTCCGCCAGTCGCTCGATCGCACGGCGCACCGCGTCCTCCACCTCGGGGGCGACTCGGTCGAAGTAGTGGTTGCGCGGTACGCCGACCTTCAGTCCCCGCAGGTCACCACCGCCTGGGAAGCGGTCCGCTGCGGGGCCGGACACGCTCGCCGGGTCGCGCGGGTCGTGGCCGGCCGTCGCGGACAGCACCAGCGCCGCGTCCTGGACGGTGCGGGTGAGAGGGCCCACGTGGTCCAGGGACCAGGACAGTGATGTCACGCCGGAGCGTGGGACGAGGCCGTAGGTCGGTTTGAGGCCGACCACGCCGTTGAGGGCGGCGGGAACGCGGATGGAACCGCCCGTGTCCGTGCCCATGGCGAATGTCGCTCCGCCGGAGGCGACAGCCACCGCCGAGCCGCCGCTCGACCCTCCCGCGACCCGGCTGTGGTCCCAGGCGTTGTTCGTCTGGGGCGTGGTCAGGCCGTAGGCGAACTCGTGCGTGTGCGTCTTGCCCACGAGGACGGCCCCGGCCGCGGCGAGTCGTTCGGCCACCGTGCTGTCGCGTTCCGCCACATGCCCCGCCCGGACGTCGGAACTCGCCGTGGTGGGCATTCCCTTCGCGTCGATCAGGTCCTTGAGCCCCATGGGGATTCCGTGCAGCGGGCTGCGCGGTCCGTTTCCGGAGATCTCCCGTTCGGCCCGGACGGCCGCGGCCCGGGCCGCGTCGGCGGCGACGGTGACAAAGGCGCCGAGCCGTCCTTCCACCGCGTCGATGCGGTCCAGTACGGATTCGACGAGTTCGACGGGGGACAGCTCGCGGGCGCGCAGGGCTCGGGAGGCTTCGGTGAGCGACAGCTCAAAGGGTTGCATCGGCGTTCTCCCGTCCGGCCCGGTAGGAGGCCGCTGGAGGGATGTCGCCGAAGTCGAGCTCGCGCAGCGTGGTGATGACGGAGTGGATGTGGTTGGCGGTCGTTGCCACCCCTTCGTGACGGTCGCCTCCCAGGGGGAGCCCCGCCCGCAGCGCCCCGCGGGCCGCCTCGTGGGGAGTGAGTTCACTGATCATGGTGTCCTTCCGGATCCGTGCGGTGCGCCGGGGCGGGAACCGGCCCATGACCCGACGCTAAAGCTAACCATTTGCTTTAACCGACGGTAGGGCTATACGGTCGGTAAAAGCAAATGGATTGCTTTTAGCTCGGGAAGGACCCTCATGCAGAGCGTCTCCGCGGGCCTCGTATCTCCCCGCACCTTCATCTCGGGCCGTCTGCCCTTCGTGTTGCACGCTTCGATCCTGATCGCGCTGCTCGCCGCATCCAGCGCGCCGACACCGCTGTACTCCCGCTACCAGGCGCAGTGGCGGTTGTCCGCCCTCGACATCACCGTGGTCTTCGGCGCCTACGCCCTGGCTCTGCTGATCGCGCTGTTGACGACCGGCACCCTCTCCGATCACATCGGGCGCCGCCCCGTCCTGATGGGCGCGCTCGCGGTCCAGGTCGCCTCCATGACCCTGTTCGCGACGGCAGGCGGCCTGACCACCCTGATCGGTGCCCGCGTGTTGCAGGGCATCGCCACCGGCGCGGCCACCGGCGCCGCAGGCGCGGCTCTCCTCGACCTGGAGAGCTCCGCTCGGCCCGGCCGTTCCGCTCTGGCCAACAGCATCGCTCCGGTGACCGGCATGGCGGCCGGCGTCCTGGGAGCCACCCTCCTGGTGCGCTTCGCCCCCGGCCCGACGACCACGGTGTACGTGGCCCTGATCGCCCTGTTCGTCGCGCAGACCGCTGCCCTCGCGTGGACGTCCGAGACCGCCCGCCCTCGTCCGGGCGCGCTGCGCTCGATGCGGCCTCGTCCGGCGCTGCCGCCCGCGGCCGCCCATGCTCTCCTGCTCAACGGTGCCGGCGTGGTCGCCGTCTGGGCGCTCGGTGGCTTCTACTCGTCCCTGGGCCCGGCCTTCACCCGGCTCGTCTCCCCCGGCGGACCCGAGTCCGCAGGCGGCATGGTCTTCTTCACCCTGACGGCCGTCGCCGCCCCGACGGTGTACTTCACACGCAGGATGCGCGCGGATGTCTCCGCCCTCCTGGGGAGCTGCGCGGTGATACCGGCGGTCGGGCTGTCTCTCGGCGCCCTCTGCCTCGCCGACCCGGTTCCGCTCTTCGCCGGGGCGGCACTGGCGGGGTTCGGCTTCGGAGCCGTCTCCCAGGGTGCGCTGCGCGCGGTCATCGGCTCGGTTCCGGCACACCGGAAGGGCGGCGCCCTCGCCTCCTATCACGCACTCGCCTACCTGGCCATGAGCCTGCCCGCCATCGGGGCCGGCGCCCTCACGGCGGGCTTCGGGCTGCGTACCGCAGCCCTGGCCTACGCCGGCTGCGTGGCGGTATTGGCCGGGATCGCGGTGACGGCGCTGTCCGGGCCACTGCGCGGCCGCCGGACATCACCCGGCCCCTCGCACCCCGGCCCAAAGGTGAAGAACACCGCACCCGTCCCGGCGGACACCGCCACCCACGTCCCCTGCGTCCTCGCGACCCACAACAGGTAAGGAACAGATACGTGTTCACGCCTTCGCACACCGAAACGACCGCCACTCCCCGGGCTTTCTCGTGGGCCGTGGGCGATCACACCGTCCGGCGCGTCGACGAGGTGGTCCTGCCTCCGCAGACGGGTCCGTGGCTGCTGCCCGGGGCGACCGCCGACATCGTGACCCGGACATCCTGGCTACACCCCGACTTCGCCGACGAACAGGGCGTCCTGCGCCTGGCGAGCCACAGCTTCGCCGTGGAGGTGAACGGCATGCGGGTACTGGTCGACACCGGTATCGGCAACGGGAAGCGGCGCGCCAACCCGGCCTGGCACGACCTGGACAGCGACTATGAATCGCGTCTTCGGGCGACGGGCTTCGCACCGGAGAGCGTGGACCTCGTCGTCCTGACCCACCTCCACGCCGACCACGTGGGCTGGAACACGCGGGCCGAGGGCGACGGCTGGGTGCCCACCTTCCCGAACGCGCGCTATCTCACCACTCGCGTCGAATGGGACTACTGGGCCGGTGTCGAGATGGAGGAGGCGCGCCGACAGATGTTCCGCGACTCGGTCCACCCCGTCCGGGACGCGGGCCTGTTCGACCTCGTCGACGTCGTGGACGGGGGCACGGACATCGCACCGGGCCTCCGCCTGCTCCCCACCCCCGGGCACACGCCGGGACAAGTAGCGGTCGAGCTGCGCAGCCGTGGTGAGACCGCGCTGATCACCGGCGACAGCATCCACCACCCGGTGCAGATGTCGCATCCGGCGCTCTGCAGTTGTGTGGACATCGCACCCGAACTCGCCGCCAGGACCCGCAACGAGCTGCTCGACTCGCTCGCCGATACGTCGACCCTCCTGCTCGGCAGCCACTTTCCGCCGCCGACCGCCGGACACGTGCGGCGCGAGGGATACGCGTACCGGCTGGTTCCGGCCACGCCCGGGGTCACACCCGTCCGCACCTGATCCGAGCCGGTCCTCCGGACCGCCACTTGTCCTGGGTCCGTGCGGGCGACGGCGACGCGCAGTGCGGGGCCTGCGACGAGTACTTCGACACTTGGACCACTGCCTGGAGATCCTGCTGGTCAAGCCGGGGGCGTCCGCGGGATGACCGGCCACTGCCGTCGGTGGCGAAGTATCAGCCGTGAATCACCGGCTGGGTGTCAGCCGCCGTACGGATGCGCCTCGGGGTCGTAGCTGCGCGGGGTATACCGGGCCCGATTCACGACCTTGTGCCCGTCACCGACTTCGTCGTTCCTGAGACCGAATTCCGAGAGGGGCGACGGGGCGGAGGCTCGACACGTGCTCATCCGCCGGGGCGTCGGATCGTTGAGGGCGATCACGCACCGGGAACCCTCGCCGAGTCCTCCGGCGACCCACAACACGCCCGCGGTGTCGAGGGAACCGAGAAAGTCCCTCATCGGGATGTCGGCGAGCATGGCGACGGGCTGCCCTCGGTCGTCCAGCAGAACAACCCGAACGTCGTGAACACCGCGCGTCCCCCGGACCACCAGACACGGCCACGCCTGCCACGGGTGGTCACGTAACACGCGCATCGTCCGTGTGCGAATACCCCACGTCGCGTCAAGGTACGTCCAGAGGGACACGAGGAGCATCGCGACCGTCACCGCAAAGCACACGTAGGCCTTCCAGCCCCCGGGGGCGTCGTCGTTCGTCAGCACGGGAGGACGCAGGATGAAGAGCACGTAGGCGAGGAGCCCGGCCGCGGGCCAGGCCAAAAGCCCACACACCGCCTTCGCCCCCGCCGTGAAGTGCCGCGTGCGCGTACGCCATGTCACGTCGGGGTCCGCGCAGAGGTACATGACGAATAGCGTGGCCATCGACGAAAGAGTCGCCCAGCCCTCCCAATCCTCGGGAGTGCGGTCCGGCGGACGCAGGTGGACGAAGAGCCCGGCCACGGGCCAGGCCAGGAGCCGACACATCGCCATCGTCCCCGCCATGAAGTGCCGCATCTCCTCGTACGCCTTGCGTGACACGCGCGACGCGGGCTCGGCGGAGACCCGGTACCCGAGCGCACGGGCCCGGTCGGCACCGTCGTCCCCGTGTCCACCCGGCCCGCCTCGAAGGCCCTCGCCTCGCGGTCGGGCGCGCCGGCGCCGTCGGCGGCGCGAGGGCGGCTTCGTGGCCGTGACCTGCGTTGCCGCCCGGGCAACGCGGTCCCCGGCGGGCGTCCCACGCTCCCGTTCGAGCAGGGCGTCGACCTCTCGGTGCAGGAGTGTGATCGTGGCGCGCTGTTCGGCGAGTTCGCCCTCCAGCTCGCGGATGTGGGAAACGGTCTTGTCCAGACGGCGTTGTCGGCCTCGGTTGCCGTCGCGCAGTGCGCTGATGCGTGTGTGTGCGGCGGCGCTCCTGTCGTCGGCCTGTTGCAGGCGTTCGCGGAGTTCGGCGAGCTCGAGTCGGAGGACGCCCAGGGCTTCCACGGCCTGGTGGCGCTCGCGCGCGCCGCGGTCGCGTTCCTCACGCAGCCGGGACGTGAGGGCCGCCCCGACATCCGAATACCGCACGTGCTGTTCGCCGAGGGCGTGGCGGCCTGGACACTCCACCGGCGTGAGGACGCGGCCGAGGCCCACTCGGGCAGCCCCACGAACGCGGCCACCGTTGGTGGACGAAGGACCTGCGCCTGTCCGCGCCGCCCCATCCGCCCTGCGCCGGCGACCCGCTCCTTCGCGAACGATTCCCCTTGGCAGACCTCGGCCTGGACGCCGACGGCGTGACGTTCCCACCCGCGATGACCGAGCGCCAGGTCGCCTCGGCCGCCCTGGTACGCCGCGATGCCGACGCGGCCGGGCGCCGGTACGAACGGCACGAGAGCCGACGGCGTGACCAGGCTCGGGAACGACGCGGAGCGGCCTCCGAGCCGGTACGCCCCTGGGTGCCCGGTCCGCTGCCGCCGGTACGGCCGGTGCCCCCTGCGACGAACGCGGGGCCGGTCTGCGAGGTCTGCCACCGACCGCTCGCCGATGCCCTGGTGCCCCACGGACGACACTTCCTGTGTTGAGGCGGTGCCGACGCGTTCGAGCACGGCCGGCGCCGGTTCCGCGCCCGAGAGCACCGGGAAGGTATCGACCGGACGAGCGACGACGAGGGGGAAACGTGGGCGCACGCGAGGAGTTGTTCGAGAGGTATCGCAAGAACGCGGGGACGTTGGCGAAACGCGCGTGGGACGACGGCGACCAGAGCCCGAAGGAGGCCGCGGCGCTCGCCCAGGTCCATGCCACGCTCGCCCTGGCCGTCGCGGTGGAACACAACACCGCCAAGGATCGGTCGGGCACGCTGATCGACACGCTGGAACGGCTGCGATTCGCCCTCGGCAAGCTCACCGCCCAAGTGGCGGACCGCCGATAGTGCCTTCGTTCGACATGACGGAGAACGACGCCACGCGGGCGGCCGAACTCCTGACCCGGCGCGCCCACGAGGTGGGGCGCGCATCCGGACGAGACCCCTGGCGCGCGGTGCTGCGGTGGATCAGCCGCGGCCCCGACGGGGACGGCCGCAAGCCTGGGCGGTCGTCCCCCGGCTGGACACCCCGTGGCAGGACATCGATCTCCGGTCTACGCACCGGCCGGCGCCAGCGGGCCGTGAACCTGGCCGGCCGTCCCGTATTCGCGGTCGACTACCCGAATTGCCGCCCGCTGTCGGCTCGGCTGGATCGAGGAGCCCTACACCGAACAGCAACGCCCACGGTGCGGACTCGCCTCGGCGGGCCTGGCCGCTCTCCGCGCCGAACACCCCGGTCTCGCCTGGCACACCCCGGGCGGCCACTTCCGCTCCTCCGAACCGTTCCGGACCGCCATCGGGACCGACATCCCCGGCGGCCAGCGCCGGCGGGACCGTGCCGCCACGTCCCGGAGGGATGACGGCGATCCCGAAGCCGACACGGCGAAGTCAGCAGGTGCCGTGGGCCCTGGGCGAGAGCAGCGGGCGGGTGACGTCGCGGTGTGTCAGCTCGACGCGACAGCGGCGACGGATGCGCACTGCGGTGGCTGCCGCAGCCGATCACCACCTGGTCGTTGCCTTCGAGGACGGGCAGCAACACCCCGGGCCGCGAACGCGTCGGGCGCGATCGCGCCCGACGCGGATGACGCCTGCCCCACAGGTCGGTCGGGCCCGATCCGATCGGGCCCGACCGGCCCTGGAAACCAGTCACCCCGATGGGGGTGCAGTCAACGAACGGCGATCCAACCGACACGCAGCGGCGTGCACGGCCGCAGCCGGGGCCGGCCCGGTCTGCGCGTGTCGGGCGAACTCGCGGATCGGCATCGCGGCCCGCAGGACCTGCCTGCCGAATCGCCCAGGGGCGGGAGCAGTCCGATGGGTCAGTGGGACCAGGTCACGCCGGGTGTGGCCGCTGCCGTGGTGGTCGCCCGGAGCCTGGGTCGCGCGGCGTTGTTGCCCCACGGGGCTGTGACGATGGCCGTCCGGCCCGGATCCACGCAACCCAGGGTGTACCACTGGCCCTGGTTGCTGCTGTTGTATCCCCAACCCTGCGCGCAGACCGTCGCTTTGGCTTTGCTGTAGAAGGTGTAGGTGACCCGGGATCCCGGGCTGCCGTAGCGGGTGCAGCTCGAGTAGGACGCCGCGCCGTAGTTGCCGAGCGCGCCGGCGGAAGCGCCGCCGCCGCACGCGGCAGCGGCAGCCGAAGTCGGGGTTGCGGAAGCCGCGGTCGGAACCACCGCCAGGCCGGTCGCGACCATCAGGGAAAGACCGGCGGCGGAGATCGTGCGAGAGACGTTCACAATCGCTCCTGTGCTGTGGACATGCGGGGTCACCGATTACTTCGTCGGGACCCCTCGTGTCGGCAACCATCGATCCGCCGAACCCCACGATCAAGGGAGAACGGTTGTCCCGGACACGACGACCGTGTCCGACCTGGTCAGCGCCCTGTCCGGGACAGGTGTCCCGGTAGGAACGAAATGGAGAACGACGATGGCCGACCGCGTGCTCGCGGTGGGCCATCGCCGTATCGGTGCCCACCGGCCGGCCGACCGGTACGACCCCACCGGATCCGGCGACCGCCGCATCATGGACGAATGGGTATGCAGCGACCTCGGGGCACCTGCGGTGTGTGCGGCCGCCGGGTCGCGCTCACCGACCCGCACGACGTGTGGCGCCACGACGACCCGGACACGCCCGCCGCCTGGCCGACGCACCCTTCTCCTGCCGGGGTTCCTGGGCGCGTTTTCGGCGCGGGTGTGTCGTGCCGGTCGTGGCGGCGCATGCTCATCTCGCCGTCGTAGAAGTCGGCGGCGTCGGGTTCGTTCTCGCCGTCCTCGAACGCCTTGCGCAGATCCCGCCTCGCCGAGTGAACACGGGGGCGTGAGACGGTCGTTGAGCGTGATGGTTGATCGACCCGGGCCCCTGTGCCGGCCGGTTCCTCAAGGTGGGAGGGCCCCAGGAACCGAACTCGAATTCCGGGGAGGTGAGCCCCGAACCGCTGCCGGTCCGGGGCTCACGCGTTCGGGTTACCCGGCCGACAGGTAGGCGATCAGGGCCGGCAGACCCACCGCCGACACACTGCCGAGCACAGGCACGGCCACGTCGCGGCCGAAGCGTGCCCAGGAACGCCAGAGCGGGATGTTACGTTCGCCGCATCAACGGATGGCGGATCTGCGTTCGGCCAGTTCCTGCGCTGTGGTGACGGCCACCACGAGCAACACGGCCATGGTGTACCCACTCTCACGCACCGCCGGGGCCTCCTCCGACGTAAAGGCCCACCATGCGATGGCAAGCCCCATCCACAGCAGGCAGATCGGGAGCACGGAGTCGGGCCGGCGTCGAAAGAACGCGACGCCCGCGAACGGCACGAGCACCAGGCACGGCACGGCCCGAAAGGCGTGCCCCGCCCCGTAGAGGTCCATGGTGCAACTGAGGGCGAAAACAAACGGCCAACTGATCGTGATACTCAGTCGTACCGACCACAGCAGTACCGACAGGGAGCCGATCGCCGCGACTCCGGAGACGATGGCGAGCGGGAGGACGGGGTGCGGATCCTCGAACTCGGTGATCTTGATCGCGTACGCCACCAGCAACACCCATCCCAGGACGGCGATCGATACACCCTCCGTGCGGCGCAGGCGCGTTGTCGGCGAGGGGCGGCCCTGTGTCCCGTCGGCCCCGGTCGCGTGACCGGATTGCGAAGGGACGATCGACTCGCCCGGTTGTGACGCGAACTCGGGGCGGCCGGACGTACCCCGCGCCGGCGCCACGGGCGTGGCGATGGATCCCGACGCCGGGTCTCGGTCCGGTGTTCGCCGTCCGGTCCGGCCCGAACGCGGTCGGCCCACGACGGTCGTTCGGGCGTGCGGGGGGACAACGGCTGCGGCATTCAGTTCACGTTGCGTCGATTCCAGCGCCGATCGGAACGCCGCCGCGTCGCCGTACCGCCGATCGGGCGCCTTGGCGAGGGCGACCAGCGTGACCGCGTCGACCTGTTCGGGGATGTCCGTCCGCAGCGCCGACGGCGGGGGCGGCGTCTTCGTCAGGTGCTGGTTCATCACCGCGAACGGCGAATCCCCCGAGAACGGCGGTCGCCCGGTGAGCAGTTCGTACAGCAGGCAGCCGAGCGAATAGATGTCCGCACGCGCGTCGACGGCGTCGCCGTCGATCTGCTCGGGCGCCAGGTACGCCGGTGTGCCGACCATGCGCCCCGTCGCGGTGAGCCGCGTCGTCGTCTCGGCGAGCGCCTTGGCGATGCCGAAGTCGAGCACCTTGACCGCGCCGGACGCGGTGACCATGACGTTCGACGGCTTGATGTCCCGGTGGACCAGGCCGACACCGTGGCTGTGCACCAGCGCGTCGGCCACATCGCGCGCTATCGCGATCGCCCGGGCGATGGGCATCGGACCCGCCCGCAGGACCTCGGTCAGGGTCCGGCCGTCGATGAACTCCATGACCAGGAACGGGACGACGTCGGTGCCGTCGACGTCCTCGCCGACGTCGTGAAGCGTCGCCACGCCGTGGTGTGAGAGCGCCGCACCGGTCCGCGCCTCGCGGCGAAACCTGTGGCGGAACTCCTCCTGACGGGTCAGTTCGACGGGCAACACCTTCACGGCCACGGTCCGGCCGAGCTCGCGGTCGACGCCCTTCCAGACCTCGCCCATTCCGCCTCTGCCGACCAACTCCACGAGTTCGTACCGCCCAGCCAGGACCCGCATACCCGAGTGCTCCCCCGCCGCTCGACCACCGTTACCGCAGCCACCGTATGCGAAGTCGCCTGCCCTCCGTGTTCACTGCGCGGGCGACCGCCGGGCCGGTGGTGGCGGTGGCGGTGGCGCGGCGATCGGTCGATCGGTTGGTCGGTCGGTCAGTCGGTCGGTCGGTCGGTCGGTCGGTGTATCTACGCGATCACAGCGCACTCATGGCGGGCCCGGCGGCGTGTGGTCCCGGAGTCGCTGTACCGGGGACGGGAACTTCACCCACGCCGTCGCGCTGCGACTCCCCGACGTGCGGCTTCGGACACTCGGTGGCGGGACCGTGTGGCAGCTGTGGGACCGTCCTGGGCGCTGGTCGACGACCGACCCGGGATCGGCAAGGCCGTCCAGGGCGGGCCGCGCCGACTGTGGGACGAGGTCGACGCCGCCCTCCGATGGCAGGACGAACACCGCATCCACGGTACGACTTCGGCATCACCGTCGGACCCCACCGACAATGGGCCTGGGCGGAACGACCCGACCGACGCTGGGAGATGTAACCGCCCGCGTCGAGACGCGCGAACCGCGACGACCGGGACGTGCACGGCGCACGGCGGGCGTGTCGATGCGAAGGGGCGCGCGGTGGGCCCGGAAGGTGTTGTCGTGGACTCCCCGTACACGGTGGAAGTTGGGCGCGTACAGATGAGCTCCGGCGGCGCCGTCGTTCCGCACGGATCCACCCACCGGCTCGAACGGGGTGATCCGAGGCGAAGTCCCGACGGCGTTGCGCAGCTTCTCGATCCGCGCAATACCGCAGGTCGACCACCCCCGCCCCCGGTGCGCTGTGGTTCGCACAGGTGATGCGGAGGAGGCCTTTCAGGGCAGCCGTTTGGGGGAAACATCCGTGTCGCCCGTCATCGACTCCATAACCGTCCGTTAGGCTCGCGCCGCCACACAGGTTTCGACTTTCACGGAGGGCAGGACGGCGAGGATCAATCGCGAGCGTCTCGTCGGAACGCTGACGTTCTGGCTGCGTCCGGACTTCGCGTTGCGAGTCGTCAACCGGTTTCAGAGGATCCTCGGTTTCGACCGCTCGATGGCCCTGGCGTCCAGCGCTCTCACCGCACTGATTCCGCTCGCGATCCTCGGTAGCGCCGTCCTGGGCGACTTCGTCCACTACGACTCCGGAGGGCGGATCATCAAGCGCTACCGCCTCACCGGAGCGGGCGCCGAGGCGGTCGACTCCCTCTTCTCCCCTGCCGAAAGCACAAGCGCGAGCGTGGGCACCTTCGGGGTGGTGTTCCTGCTGATCTCGCTGCTGAGCTTCGCGCGAGCCGCCCAGCGGCTCTTCGAACAGACATGGGAACTCAAGCCCCTCAGCGTGCGCAACACGCGAAACGACCTGTGGTGGATCCTCACTCTTGGTGGCTACACGGTTGTCATCGGGTGGCTAGCCGCCGTCCTCGGCGGGAGCGGGCGAGGTCTGCTGGCCGCCGCCGGCGAGGCACCGGTAACCGCCGTGTTTCTTGTCTGGAGCGGCTGGATCCTGTCGGCGAAGCGAATCATGTGGCCCGACTTGATCCCTTTCGGCGTCACCGCGGCCGTTCTGACAGCGATCTACGCCGTGGGCGCCGGCCTCTACCTGCCGCGCCTGTTCAACGCCTCCGTCTCGCGCTACGGGGTGGTCGGTGCCGTCTTCGCGATGATCTCGGCTCTCTTCGCGGCCATGCTCGTCCTCGTCGCATCGGCTGCGCTGGGACGAGAAGTACGAGACGAGCTCGGTCGAATCCGTCAAGGCCGACGCCCCTCCGACCACGAGGTCCGCCGGCAGTGGGACAGCGTGGTCGAGCAGACGCGGGCGCGTTGGCGGGCGGCACGTGAACAGGTCTCCCGTCATCGGACCAACGGTGCGGACCGCTGATGGGCGGTGGGCACGACGGCCGGCCGGCGCGTTCTCACGGCGACGCCACAATGGCGTCGCGGCTGAGTAGGGTCGGGGACCGGCGCGGTGGCTGATGCTGCGTTTCCAGTCCCCGCCGCTTCCAACCGTGCACGCGGTTCTCCCACACACGGCTTTCCGACATCGTTCACCGGCCGGCATGCGCCGTCGCCCAGTGCACGTTTCCGGTACCCGCATCGCCCTTGCCACAGGCCGGCGTTGCAAGGACGGTGACCGTGGTGCCGGCCGGGCCATGAACACACCCCGGTTGCTGACGTAGACGTGCGCGCCGTCCGGCGCCGCCGTCCGTGCCGGCCGCCCGGTGTGTCCCACGGCCGCGACAGCCGCCGAACTGTTGGAATCAGCACATGAGAAAGCATGATGATTCTGCTCTTTTCGGCAACCGATTCTTGACGGCGCCCGCTCCCTCGGAGACCTTTCCCGAGGAAGGCATGGCCGCATCCGATGCGATGAGGCTCGTGGATGTGGACCTCGCCATGGAAGGCGACCCGCAGCGCAACCTCGCCACGTTTGTCACCACGTGGATGGAGCCGGAGGCGCAACGGCTCATCGCCGAGAACCTCCACCGCAACTTCATCGACCACGCGGAGTACCCCATCTCCGCCGAGATCGAGCAGCGTTGCGTGCGCATGCTCGCCGACCTCTTCAACGCGCCCGGCAGGACGACCGGATGCCGTACCCAGGGATCGTCCGAGGCGATCATGCTCGGCGCGCTGTCACTGAAGTGGAAGTGGCGCGAGCGCCGCCAGGCAGCCGGCCTGTCGACCGACCGGCCCAACCTGATCTTCGGCGGGGACGTGCACGTCGTGTGGGAGAAGTTCTGCCGCTACTTCGACGTCGAGCCGCGGATCGTGCCGCTCGCCGAGGGCAAGTACACGATCGGCCCGGAGGACGTGGAGCCCCACCTCGACGAGAACACGATCGGCGTCGTCGCCGTACTGGGCACCACGTTCACCGGCCACAAGGACGACGTCGTCGGCATCGACAAGCTCCTGCGAGACGTTCGCGAAAAGCGGGACCTCGACATCCCGATCCACGTCGACGGCGCCAGTGGCGCATTCGTGTGGCCCTTCCTCTACCCGGACTCGAAATGGGACTTCCGGCTCGAGCAGGTCCGCTCGATCAACGTCTCGGGACACAAGTACGGCCTGGTCTACCCGGGCATCGGCTGGCTGATCTTCCGCGAGGAGGCCGACCTCGCCAAGGACCTCGTCTTCTACGAGAACTACCTGGGCAAGACCGACGCGACGTTCACGCTGAACTTCTCCACCGGAGCGTCGATGGTGCTCGCGCAGTACTACAACTTCGTGCGACTCGGCCGCCAGGGCTACACCTACGTCATGAAGATGATGCAGGACAACGCCCGCGCGCTGGCGGACAACGTGCGCGGCAGCGGCCGCTTCGAAGTGATCGGAGCCGACCTCGAGCAGTTGCCGCTGGTCGCTTTCCGTCTCGCCGGCAAGCACTCCTACGACGAGTCCGACATCGCCTGGCAGCTCTCCGCCGAGCGCGGCTGGATGGTGCCGGCGTACACCCTCCCGCCCAACGCCGAGAACGTGAAGATCCTGCGTGCCCTGGTCAAGGAGACCTTGAGCCGCGAACAGATCGACCGCCTGAGTCAAGACCTCACCGACGCGTGTCGCACCCTGGACGACAAGGGCGCCGCCCACGACGCCGAGCGTGCCCGCATCAAACGCGGCACCGGCTACTGACGCACCGTCAGCCGGCAGAGGGTGAGCACCGGGCCCGCGCCCGTTTCCCCGGGTTCGCGTTGGGCGGCGGCTGCTTGCGCGTTCGCCGGATGGCGGGCCGCGCCCAAGACGTCATCGAGTCCACTCATGCCCAGCACAGTGCCACGCTCCAACACGCCGGCAGGGGACGGCGAGTTGGGTCGCAACGCCGCCGCGCGGGCGGCGCGTGACGAGGCGTACCGGGCTCAGTCGGGTGTCGGCGCGGGTGTTGACGCCTTCGGTGCGGCCGTCTCGGTGTCGGGCCGGGGCCGCGACGCGCGAGCAGGTCGGTGTCCGCGGGGCCGCGTCGGGATGTGAGGCCGGCGGAGCTCTACGGGCGTTCGAAGAGTTGGAGGACGCCGCCGACGGAGAAGCACAGTGCGCCGGTGAGGGTGCCCCAGTTGGCGATGTCGATGTTGACCGGGCTGTCGGTGGCCGGTCGGGTGTACGCGGCGAGGGCCGAGACCATGAACAGGATGGACCCGAGCTGGTTCACCGCGACGATCCACCAGCCGAGGCCGCGCGGAAGCAGGCGGGGCCCGCCGTGGCAGACCTCGACCAGGGCGAGGTGGCCGGAGGCCAGGAACAGCACGCAACCCACCACGTCGGGTACCCAGATCAGCCGGTTGACCTGGTGGACGTTCAGTCCCTGGAGGAAGGAGTTCAGCAGGTTGACGCCGAACACCAGCGTGCCGGTGAACAGGAGGAAGGCGCTCAGCCAGTCCACCCGCGTCGGCTCGTAGCTCCACCACCGCCAGGGGTGGGTGACCAGTGACCGGCCGCCGACCACGTGGCGGGGCGCGTTGATCACCTGGAGCAGCGAGGCGTAGCCGCCGCTGTTGAAGAAGAGGCCGCCGGCGAAGTAGATCGAGGCACTCTGGGTGGCGTCGCCGGAGCCGAACAGGGCAACGGCGGCGCCGGCCGCGAAGAGGGCCCCGCCGATGACGAAGGCGGTCGCGGCGACGGCGTTGAGCCTGCGCAGGCGGCGGAGCGCCATCTCGTCGGCACGAGCATGTCGGCCGGTCTCCGCGCCCGGTGCCCGGACGGCGAGGGCTCCGCGACGCCGCGCGAGCCGCGACTCCCAGACCGCTTCCCCGCCGTCGGGCAGACGCCAGGTGGCCCGGGTGGTGAACGGTCCCGCGCGCTCGGCGCGCTGCTCGGCTTGCCTCACGGCCCGAGATTAGACCGCCGAGCAGGCATCCTCCCGGTGAAACGCCGTTACGTCCCGCACCCGGGGGCAGCCGGTCCCCGAGGCGGCCGGCCTCTGCACGCCCGGGTCTCGGTCCGGCCTGGCCCTGCCCGGCCGATCTCGCGTGGCCGCGCACGCACCGGGCCCAGCTCCGATTCGAGAGCACGCGCAGCCACCGGGCCAGTTCTGCCCTCCGCTCGTCTCCGAGGCACCGCAACCCACCCCTGCGAGCGCACACACCTGACGGCACATCAGACCAACCGGCCCCGTACGGGAGCGGTGACGGCGTACCACGCGATCGCGAGGCGGATCGCGGTGAGGAACCGGGACGAGAGCCCCGCGTCCATCGTGATGTCGCCGCCCTCGACGCCGTCCGGCGTGACGGTGACGGGCAGGTGGCCGTCGGCCGGTAACACCGGCCGTTCTCGTCGACGGTCACATCCCGCCCGCGTAGCGGCAGTTTGTGTCGGTATCGGCTCACTTCGAGGGCTGGTCGTCCTGGAGCCGTTGACGTCGTTCCTGTTCACGCTTGGAGTAGGCGGCGGCCCGGATCGCCTCGTCGCTCTCCAAACCTGATCCCAGCGCGCCGCCCACAGTGGCGACCGAAGCGACGAACCAGGCCAACGTCCAGTACTCCGCGGCGTGCAGTGGGGTTTGTGTCATGGAAGCGAACACCCGGCCGTTGAGGATGAACAGCGCCCACAGCAAGTTGATGACCAGCAGACCCACATAGCAGACCAGCACCCCGATGCCCACAGTCACGACCGTCGAGGCGTTGTAGAGCCGCGCCCTCTGTTTCGCCTCCGGCGAGCCCTCTGCTGTTCGATGCCACAGCTCCCCGTCCACGATCAGCCAGCCGATCATGAGCCCGACCGACCCGACCATGGCGATCACGAGGCGTGGCACGCTCAGGGTCACGGCAAGGCTCCAGATGTTGGAGTCCAGGGTGGCGATGGCCCCCGTGGCGAGGGCCGCCGCCAGGGCTTTCGACAAGCCCGTCACCAACCGCCACGGCCGGTTGGCGCGGACCATGCCGAAGAGCACCCTCAGGTAACCGCGTGGGCCGCCGACGACGTACCGAAGATCGGCGGTCTCCTCCTCATCGACCGGACCCGGGTGGATGGAAGCGAAACGACGGGCAAAAGGCCCCCGCGGCTGAATCTGCGGAGGTACTTCAGCCCCAGTGGCCCGCAGACCCGCCAGGCCGAGTACGGCTTCTTCCACGGCCCGCCGCGCCATCGTCTGCAGCCGCAAGCCCCCCAGCGAAGGAAGCGACAGCAGTGCCAAGCCGTGCTCGTGACTCAGATTCACAACGAGTTTGCGCCCGTGTGAGTGCAGCGGAAGGTCGGTGAGGGCCACGACGATGTCCCAGTTCTCCGTGCTCCCGCGATCCATGATCCGGTGCATCAAGGTGGACGGGTCCTCGGTCCCTGCGGTGAAGGGCTCACTGACCACCTCGACGTCGAACCGACGTCCCGGGCCCGACTTCTCGGCGAGCCGATCAGGAAGGGTCCGGGCCAGGCGCTGGGCGATCTCCGTCGGCACGTCCGGATCCGCCAACAGAGCCACCACCGTTACGCCCTGAGATGACACCCGCATGACTGGATTCTCCTCGTCGGCTGCCCGGCGATCCCACCCTCACAGGCAGTACGGGCAGATCTCCTCGTCTTCCCGGCACCAGGCATGCTCCAACCCTCCGGGCGATCTCCGTTCACCGCCGCGAACTCCCGCTCCGGCCCAGGAGTGTGACGGCTCGATCCGCCCGCCCTGCGCGTCCTCCGCCGCCGTCAAGGAGAGAGTCGGCGCCGGGATACGTGCCGGACCGCCGTCGGCGGAGGCTCCTCGCGGTCGGCGATGCGAACCAGGTTGCCGGTCTGTTCCCGGTGCTCGTGCACGAGGTGGATCGCCATGGCGCCCTCGCCGGTTGCCGAGGTCACCCGTTTGACCGAGCCGCTCCTGACGTCGCCGGCGGCAAAGACCCCGGGAAGGGTTGTCTCGAGCGGCAACGGACCACGCCCGAGCGGGTCCCACCGGGTGGGGTCGGCTGCCGCCCGGGCGTCGGCGCCGGTGAGGACGAAGCCCTTCTCGTTCAGGGCCGTAGCCCTGGTGGGCGATCAATTCGCGGGCCGTGTCGGTGAGTTCGACGCCGATGCGGCGTTCGGCGAGTCGCTGCCGCAGCTCGTCGAACTGCAGTTCCACGATCCTTTCGATCTGCTGCTCGCCGAGCGGTTTGAACAGCACGATGTCGTCGACGCGGTTGAGGAACTCGGGGCGGAAGTGCCCGCGCAGCTCGCCCATCACCAGGGCACGCGCGTCCGGCTTGATGTCGCCCTCGGCGGTGGCGCCGTCGAGGAGGTGCTCGGAGCCGATGTTGGACGTCATGATGATCACGGTGTTGCGGAAGTCGACGGTACGGCCCTGGGCGTCGGTGATGCGGCCGTCGTCGAGGACCTGCAGCAGGGTGTTGAAGACATCGGTGTGCGCCTTCTCGATCTCGTCGAACAGCACGACCGAGTACGGCTTGCGGCGTACGGCCTCGGTGAGCTGACCACCCTCCTCGTAGCCGACGTATCCGGGCGGGGCCCCCATCAGCCGGCTGACGGTGTGCCGTTCCTGGTACTCGCTCATGTCGAGGCGGACCATGTTCTCCTCGGAGTCGAACAGGGCCCGGGCGAGGGTCTTGGCCAGTTCGGTCTTCCCGACGCCGGTGGGGCCGAGGAAGACGAACGACCCGATGGGCCGACGGGGATCACGGATGCCGGAGCAGGCGCGGATGATGGCATCGGCGACGAGCTTGACGGCCTCGTCCTGGCCGATCACGCGCTCGCGCAGGATCTCGTCCAGACGCAACAGCTTCTCGCGTTCTCCCTGCTGGAGGCGGGCGACAGGAATGCCGGTCCAGGCCGCGACGATCTCGGCGATCTCCTCCTCGGTGACGACCTCACGCAGCAGCCGGTTCCGGCCCTGTTTGGCAGCCGGTTGCTCCTCCTCCGCGGAGAGCCGGCGCTCCAGGACCGCAATCGGCCGTAGCGCAGCTCGGCGGCGCGGTTGAGGTCGTAGGCGCGTTCGGCCTCCTCCGCCTCGTGGCGGACCTGCTCCAGTTCCTGGCGCAGCTCCTGCACCCGGCGGATCGCCTGCCGTTCGGCCTCCCACTGGGCGTGTTTGGCGTCGGCCTCGCCGCGCAGGTCGGCCAGTTCCCTGCGCAGCTCCTCCAGGCGGGCCTCGCTGGCGGGATCGGTCTCCTTGGACAGGGCCGCCTCCTCGATCTCCAGGCGGGTGACACGGCGGGTGATCTCGTCGAGTTCGGCGGGCATCGAGTCGATCTCGGTACGCAGCCGGGCGCACGCCTCGTCGACGAGGTCGATGGCCTTGTCGGGCAGGAACCGGTCGGTGATGTAGCGCCGGCTGAGGGTGGCGGCGGAGACCAGCGCGGTGTCCTGGATCTTCACGCCGTGGAAAACGTCCAGGCGCTCGCGCAGCCCGCGCAGGATGGAGACGGTGTCCTCCACGCTCGGCTCGTCGACCAGGACCTGCTGGAAACGGCGTTCGAGGGCGGCGTCCTTCTCGATGTGCTTGCGGTACTCGTCGAGGGTGGTCGCGCCGATCATGTGCAGTTCGCCGCGCGCGAGCATCGGCTTGAGCATGTTGCCCGCGTCCATGGCCCCTTCGGCGGCGCCCGCGCCGACGACGGTGTGCAGTTCGTCGACGAAGAGCAGTATGCGTCCCTGGGCGGCCTTGACCTCGCTCAGCACGGCCTTGAGGCGTTCCTCGAATTCGCCGCGGTACTTGGCGCCGGCGACCAGGGAGCCCATGTCTAGGGCGAACACGATCTTGTCGCGGAGTCCTTCGGGCACGTCGCCGCGGACGATGCGCTGGGCGAGTCCCTCGACGACGGCGGTCTTGCCGACGCCGGGGTCACCGATGAGAACGGGGTTGTTCTTGGACTTGCGGCTGAGGATCTGGGTGATGCGGCGGATCTCGGCGTCCCGGCCGATGACCGGGTCGAGCCTGCCTTCCCTGGCCTCGGCGACGAGATCGCGGCCGTACTTCTCCAATGCCTCGTAGGCCACTTCGGGGTTTGCGGAGGTGACGCGCTGGTTGCCGCGAACCTGGGTGAGCGCGCGCAGGAACGAGTCCGTGGTGATGCCGGCCTGTTTGAGCAGTCGCCCGGCGCCGGTGGAAGAGCCCTCCTGAGCCAGGGCGAGCAGGAGGTGCTCCACGGAGACGTACTCGTCCTTGAGGCGTTTGGCCTCCTGTTCGGCGGCATCGAGCAGGCGGCCGAGGCGCTGGGTGACGAAGACCTGGCCGGGCGCTGCGCCCGGGCCGGTGACCTTCGGGCGGCGGGAGAGTCCCTCGTGCACGGCCGCGCGCAGATCGTTCGGCTCGGCGCCGGCCTGTTGCAGCAACCGCGGGATCAGACCGTCCTCCTGGTCGAGGAGGGCGAGCAGCAGGTGTTCCCCGTCGACCTCGGTTTGCCCCATGCGGACGGCCGCGGACTGGGCCTCCTGGAGGGCTTCCTGGGACTTCCGGGTGAGGCGGTTCATGTCCATGGGGGTGGTTCACTCCTCGTACCGCGCCCACGCAGGGCGGCTTCGAGCAGGCTGATGCGGTCGAGCAGGTCGAGCACCAGGCCGATGGATGCGTAATTGAGGCAGAGTCCGGAACGCAGCCGCTGAACGCGGGCGAGGACCGCCGGGGCCGTGGGGGCGAACACCAGGTGCCCCGCGGCGTCGCGTTCGGCGTCGACCAGGCCGAGGGCGACGAACCGGCGGACCAGATCGGGGTGGAGCCCCGAGCGACGGGCCACGGCGTGCAGGGAGAGCCTGGGGGCGGGCACGAGTGCGTACCGGCCGGCCGTCGCGGCGGTGGCGTGGGCGCGCGCTTGTACCGGACGGTCGCCCACGTCGGCCCGGCCGACGCCTGCTGTTCCTGCGGGTCGGTCGTTCATCACGTCCTCCTGGGGTCGAACGAGGAGGTGGCGGCCAGTTCCTCGAACAGTTCGCGTTCCCGGTCGCCGAGGGCGGGGGGCACCATGACGCGGAGTTCGGCGTACAGGTCGCCGTTCGCGCCGCGCGGGTTCGGCATGCCCTCGCCGCGCAGCCGCAGGCGCCGGCCGCTGGACGAGCCCGCGGGCACCGTGACCTTCGCCGTGCTGCCGCCGGGGGTGGGCACCGGTACGGTCGCGCCCAGGGCCGCCTCCCAGGGGGTGACCGGGACGTGGACGTGCACGTCGCGGCCGTCCAGCCGGAACCGGGGGTGGGGCTGGATGCGCACCCGCAGGTACAGGTCGCCCGCGGGGGCGTCGCCACCGCCCCGGCCGCCCTCCCCCGTCAGCCGGATGCGCTGCCCATCGGTCACGCCCGGCGGAACGGCGACCTCGTACCGCCGCGGCTGCCCGGTGGGACCGGCGAGCGTGACGATGCGCCGGCCGCCCTTGTACGCCTCCTCGACGGTGAGGAGCAGTTCGGCCTCCTGGTCGGCTCCCGGTACGCCGGAGGGCGCTGCGCCTGCCCCGAAGATCGAGCCGAGCAGGTCCTCGATGTCGACCCCCTCCCCGGCGAAGTCGTCACCGAAGCCGGTGGTGTAGCGGACACGGGGGCCGCCGGCGCCCGCGGTCCTGCGAGCGCGGAAACCGCCGCCCGCGCCGGCCGCGACTCGTTCGTCGAAGTCCTCGGGGATCTTGCGGAAGTCCGCGCCGAAGCGGTCGTAGCGGGCCCGGGTCTTCGGGTCCGACAGGACGCTGTAGGCCTCGTTGAGGTCCTTGAAGCGTTCCTCCGCGCCCGGGTCCTTGTTGACGTCGGGATGGTGCTTGCGGGCGAGCTTGCGATACGCCTGCTGGATCTCGTCCTGGCTCGCGGTCCGCGACACGCCCAGCACCTCGTAGAAGTCCTGTGCCATGACCGCTCACTCCCGCTTGGCGACGGTCACGGCGGCGGGCCTGAGCTGCCGTTCGCCGTCCCCGTAGCCCGGGCGCAACACGTCGACGACCGTGCCCGGGTCGGCGTCGGGGGCCTGGCCGACGCCGACCACTTCGTGCCGGGCCGGGTCGAAGGCGACGCCTGTCTCCGCCCGCCGTGGGTAGCCGAGCAGTTCGAGGACGTTCACCGCCTGATCGCGTACGGCGCGGACGCCCTCCACGACCGCGCCCGGTTCGGCGTCGGCATGGGTCAGGGCGAGTTCGAGGTTGTCCAGGACGGGCAGGAAGGCGGCCGCCGTACGGGACCGCTCGGCCGCCCGTTCCCGCTCCAGTTCCCTCGCGTGGCGTTTGCGCAGGTTGTCGAGGTCGGCGAGCGCGCGCCGCCAACGGTCCTCCAGTTCCTGTATCGCGGTCGTGTTCTCGTCCTGGACAGGCGCGGGGCTGGGCTCGTCGTTCGCCCCTTCCGGGGGTCGGATTGCGGCACATCCCCACGAGGAGGGCGCGCGGCGCCTTCCGGGACCGGTTCGACCGGATCCGACGCGGCCCGGTCCGGTTCTTGGGAGTGGCTACGCATGGCGCACCTCACTCCTTGTCGAACTCGGCGTCGATGACGTCGTCTCCGCCACCGTCACTCGTGGGACCGCCCGAGGCGGCGTCCCGGCCGGACCCGCCGGTGACTGTCCCGGCGCCCTGATGGGCCGCCAGCCCGGCGAGCGCCTGCCGGAGTTCGGAGGTCAGGGGCCGCACGCGCTCCACGCCCGCCTCTTCCTTGACCGCCGCCCGCGCGTCGGACACGAGCATCTCGGCGCGTGCCTTCTCGTGCGCGGGCGCCGCGTCGCCCAGTTCGGCGAGGCGCTTTTCGACCTGGTACGCGACGGCGTCGAGTTCGTTGCGCGCGTCGACGGCCTCGCGGAGTGCCTGGTCCTGGCCCTGGTTGCGCTCGGCCTCCTGGACCATGCGCTCGACCTCGCCGCGGTCGAGGTTGGAGCTCTCGGTAATGGTGATGCTCTGTTCCTTGCCGGTGTCCCGGTCGCGGGCCGTGACGTTGAGGATGCCGTTGGCATCGATGTCGAAGGTGACCTCGACCTGCGGTTCGCCCCGCGGCGCCGGCCGGATGTCGGTGAGCTGGAACCGGCCGAGCACCCGGTTGTCGGCGGCGCGCTCGCGCTCGCCCTGGAGGACGACCACGTCGACGGCTGGCTGGTTGTCCTCGGCGGTGGAGAAGGTCTCGGTCCGGCGCACCGGGATCGTGGTGTTCCGCTCGACGATCTTCGTCATCACTCCGCCGCGCGTCTCCACGCCCAGCGACAACGATGTGACGTCGAGCAGCAGGACGTCCTTCACCTCGCCCTTGAGCACCCCGGCCTGGATCGCGGCGCCCAGGGCCACGACCTCGTCCGGGTTGACGCTCATGTTGGGTTCCTTGCCGCCGGTCAGCCGGCGGACCAGGGCCTGGACGGCCGGGATACGTGTGGAGCCGCCCACGAGGATGACCTCGTCGATGTCGCTCTCGCCGACCTTGGCGTCGGCCATCGCCTGCTGGACAGGTCCCAGGCAGCGCTCCACCAGGTCGCCGGTTGTCTGCTCGAACGTGGACCGCATGACCGAGTCGGTGAGGTGCTTGGGGCCCGAAGCGTCCGCGGTGATGAACGGCAGGCTGACCTGCGTCTGCGTCACCGAACTGAGTTCCGTCTTGGCCTTCTCCGCCGCCTCGAACAGCCGTTGCAGCGCCTGCGGGTCCTTGCGCAGGTCGATGCCGTTCTCCTTCCGGAAGTCGTCCGCGAGGTAATCCACCAGACGCCGGTCGAAGTCGTCGCCGCCCAGGTGGCTGTCGCCGGCGGTGGAGCGCACCTCCACCACGCCGTCGCCGACGTCGAGGATGCTCACATCGAAGGTGCCGCCGCCCAGGTCGAAGACCAGGACGGTCTCGTGCTGCTTCTTGTCCATGCCGTACGCGAGGGCGGCCGCCGTCGGCTCGTTGATGATCCGCAGCACCTCCAGCCCCGCGATCCGGCCGGCGTCCTTGGTGGCGGTGCGCTGAGCGTCGTTGAAGTAGGCGGGCACCGTGATGACCGCCTCCGTGACGCGTTCCCCCAGTTGCTTCGAGGCGTCGTCGGCGAGTTTGCGCAGCACCTGAGCGCTGATCTCCTCAGGCGCGTACAGCTTGTCGCGCACCTTGAAGCGGGCCGCCCCGCCGTCGCCCTCGACAACGTCGTACGCCACCGCTTTGGCCTCGTCGGAGATCTCGTCGAAGTGCCGGCCGATGAACCTCTTGGCCGAGTAGATGGTGCCCTTCGGATTGAGGATCGCCTGGCGCCGGGCCGGCTGGCCCACCAGGCGCTCGCCGGTGTCGGTGAAGGCCACCACGGACGGCGTCGTGCGGTTGCCCTCGCTGTTGGGCACAACGGACGGCTCGCCGCCCTCCCATACGGCGATCACCGAGTTGGTGGTGCCCAGGTCGATGCCCACTGCCTTCGCCGTGAGGAACTCCTCCCTCCCCGACGCGGCAGCCCGCGCCGGCTCTGCGGATCAGGTTCGTTCGGGTACGGATGGAACCTCCGCCGGGCGGTCTGTATCGCACCGCAGCCTCGTCGGCGACCGCCCGGCAGGGCGTGCGGCGACATGCCCGACAGCGCACGGACGACCACTCCGAAGATCAGCCCACGAACGGCGGAGACGACGGGTCGAGCCCAGTTCACAAGGCCGAGGACCCGGCCGGTCAGGGGACCGGGGGTGCACCGCCCGACGCTGAAGGGAAGGACGGCCCCCGAAATCCATCCGACCGACGATCTGCTCGACCACGCGGCCTGCGCCTGACCGGCGATCGCCGCCCTCTCCTCGGAAAACTCATGGTCAGGAGGGGGCAAACCGCGCTTTCGGCGTCCCGGCGCGTCCTGTGGCGCAACCGGGCCCGCAGTGCTGTTCGGTCATCGTCCGGCCGTCCTTCGGGTGCGCGCGGAGGATTTCGAACGCTTCCCAGGATCGCGAGCCGCGTGGCGCCGCGCCTGCCCCTGGCGAGTCGGAAATGCAGGAGCCCGGTCGCCCCACGAGTATGAGAGGAAGCATGCGAACGTCTCGTACACCCGGTGGGAGCGGATGCCCGGAACACCGCTCGCCCTCTCGAAGCTCGGGGGATACGGAGTGATCCCATGGCCGACAGCCGAGTGCACACCCTGTACCGCCGCCACTCCGACCGGGAGGGCGGCCTTCCGGGCGGTGGCGGGCGGCACGCGACGGCCACTCGGAGAGGGCGCCGCCCACCTGCCCCAACCTCGACCGACCGTGCCCTCCACGAACTGACGGCGCTCTCCCGCGCCCTGTTCGACGCCCGGGACGAAGGCGAGATCCTGCGCCTGGCGATGGACCACACGGCAGCCGCAGGGCCATACAACGCCGAAGCCGGGTACCTGAGGGTGGACGGCGACCTGGTCCCCAGGTCCTGGGCATTCCGGCCCTGGTCGATACAGCGGGCGAGGCCGACGAACACACCGTGCTCGCGCTGGAAAACGCCGCCACGTCACTCGCCTCGGAGCCGGCGCACCTGCGCAATCTGGCCGAAGTGGAACTGAGGCTGCGCCGGGAGCTGGTCGACGACCTCCTGGCAGGAACGGACGAGGAGAGCGCGTACGCCCGGTCCGAGGCAGTGGGACACGACCTGCGCCGGAGCCACTACGTCGTCGTGGCGCAGTGGTCGAACCGGGCTTCCGACGACTCCTTCGCGCAGACCGTGGGCCGGGCGGCTGCCGCCGTGGGCATGCGTTCGCTGCTGACCCGGCGTTCCGACCACGTGGTCCTCGTCGCCGACGACAGGCCGCACGCCCGCGCGCTGCACGATGCTCTCGCCCGGGAGACCGGGACACCGTCCGGGGCGATCGGGGTGAGCAGCCCGTGCGACTCCCCCGACGACATCCCCCACCGCTACCAGGAGGCGCAGCGCGCCCTGGAGGTACGCCGCCACTCCCGCGAGCGCTACGGCACGACGTTCTACGACGAGTTGGGCCTGTACCGCATCCTGGGACCCGGCAACGATCACCGGGAACTGGAGACGTTCGTCCACGAATGGCTCGGTCGGCTCATCGACTACGACTCCCGGCACCACACGGCCATGGTGGAGACCCTCACTCGGTACTTCGACTGGGGCGGCAACTACGACGAGACCGCCGAATCCCTCGCGATCCACCGCAGCACGCTCCGCTACCGCCTCCAGCGCATCCGCGACATCAGCGGCAACGACCTCGCGAACGTCGAAGACCGGCTCAACCTCCAGGTGGCCACCCGAGTGTGGAAGATCGTGTTGAACGGACGCGGCTGACACCCCGCCGGAACTGCGGTGGCGGCGGGGCGGCACGTCGGCGGTGTCGTGCGTCGAAGAACGCCGACCCGGGAGGCCCGAGGGACCCGCCACGCGTGGGTGGGTGACGGCATTCTCGTCGCCGCGGCACCTCTTGTCCCATGGGCTTCGCAAGGCCCCCGGACCAAGACTGCGATGTGCGGTCCGTGGCGATGCTGCCGAGGTATGGCCGGGCACCGAAGCAGGCACAGAGATCCTCAGTGAACGTAGGAAGCGATCCGGTATCGCCCTTCCGGTCCGGCAGCCGGCCGGGCGACGGACACTCGATCATCGGATCAAGCCGCACCGATGGGCAAGGAGCGAACGGGATCGCCGGTTCGATGACGTATGCAACTCGATCCGCAACCGGGCCACTCTTGTGGTGGCTGGGGAGCGGGTGTCTGGCAACCGGGGTGCCGGGACAGCAGGTGTGGCCCTCGGGCACCTGCACCGAGGGGCCGACATGCCGATGCCGGTGCTCTCGAGCCGGCGCTCGCCCGAGCCGGAGATCGCGGCCTGGCGGAATTACCGCGGGTGGGGCCGTGGGCCGCGTCAGGGCCGGCTCGGGCGCGGCCGGACGGGTCCGGGGCCGGGCTGTGTTCCTTCGCGCTGCTCGACGAGGAGGGTGTTGAGCGCGGCGCGCAGAATCGCCGTGTCGACGTCGAGCAGAATCGGCAGCTTCACGGGCGGCAGCGGGCCTGCGGCGCCGACGCGTTCGACCAGCACGTAGCTTTGCGGCGCCCGCCCCGCGGCGATCCCGGTCCGGAACTCGGCCACGTCCTCCCACGCCACGACGTGCCGCCCGCGGACCGCGATGCCGTCCGCGTCGACCCGCAGCCGCACGCGCGGCACGACCAGCCGGACGATCCACACGACGACGGGCACCAGCAGCACCGCCATGACCGGGACGAGCACCTTCGGCATGTCCGGATTCGGACTCGCGAACGACCCCGCCATCGCCGCGAGCAACGGCACCGCGCAGCCGGCAATGGCCGCGAGGGCCTTCGTGGAGGTCCGCGCCTCGAACGCGCCGTCGCGCCGAACGCCGTCGACGACGCGACGCACTGCTTGCCATTCGTCCAGCGGGCTGCGCTCCATGCGGCCACGCTAGCGGCACCCCCGGACCTCCCCTCCTCCGTCCCCGCTCACCCGCCCCCTCGGTCGCCGACGCCACCCGCTCCTTGGAGCGTTCGATCATCCGGTCCGCAACACCGAGCCCGACGGACGCGAATCCCTCACCGCCGACCCGGTGCCGATGCATGCCGGCCCCCGTGCCCTCAGATCCCCAGAGCCGGTGTCGACGCACGCTCCATGGTCACCACGGTGCCTTCTCGGCGGGCTTGTTCGGCGGCCCACACCACGAGGTGGGACACCAGTGTTTCGTATGGTCCCGAGCTGATCAGTGTCCGGTCGCCGGTCGCCACCGCGCCGAGGAAGGCGCGGATCAGCTCCGTGTCCGCGCCTCCGTGCCCGTCCGCGGCCGAGGCGCCGCCGTCGGGTTCGACGGCGAAACTCTCGACCTCGTCGGTCAGGAAGTCGTGGAGGGTGATGGTGCGGCCGTCGCCGTCGAGTGAGCCGCGGGTGCCGAAGACGCGGGTCTTGCGGAAGTCGAGCGCGGTGAACGCGGTCATGGTGAACGAGGCGGTGGCGCCGCCGGCGTACTCCAGGTTCACCACCTGGTGGTCGACGAAGTCGTTGCGGCCGGTGTAGACGCAGGCGCCGTACGGTCCTTCGGCAAGCGCCCTGCGCAGCCCCGCGGTGCTGACGTCGTCGGTCAACACGCCGAGCGGCCACTGCTCGTGAACCGGGTCGCCGAGGAAGCGCTCGTAGATGCGGGGCGCGGAGTAGGCGCAGTGCGTTCGACCGGGCACGTCACGCAGCGATCGCCGGCTCCCGCCGGCTTGTTCTCGGTGCGGAAGTGATGCAGTCCGCCGAACGACGACACGCGTGCGACAGGCCGCCCGACGAGGTGGCCGAGCCAGTCGATGTCGTGGCAGGACTTGGCGAGCAGCATCGAGGACGACTCGGCCTCGACGGCCCACTGGCCGCGCACGTACGAGTGGGCCTGGTGCCACCAGCCCACCGGTTCGAGATGCTCGACGCTGACCACGTCGCCGATCCGACCGGTGTCGATCAGCCGCTTCAGCGTGACCGAGTAGGGCGTGTAGCGCAGGACGTGGCACACCGCGAACAGGACGTCGTTGCGCACGGCCGCGTCGACGATCCGCCGGGCTTCGTGCTCGGTGGGCGCCATCGGCTTCTCCAGCAGCAGCGCGTAGCCGAGATCGGCGAACGCGACGGCCGGATCGGCGTGCAGGCGGTCGGGCGTGGCGACGATCACGGCGTCGGCGAGCCGGGGCAGGGCGGCCAGGTCGCGCCAGTCGGCGAACACCCGGTCGTCGGGGATGCCGAACTCGGCGGCCAGGGCCCCGCGTCGGGCGGGATCGGGATCGGCGACGGCGACGAGGGCGGCGAGCCCCTCCGCGGCGGCGATCCGGGCCGCGGGACGCGCGGTGGGCAGCAGCACGCGGGTGAGCGTGCGCCAACTCCCCGCCCCGTCCACGGCGGCGGCCTCGGTCAGTTCGCGGGGCAGCGACTCGAAGTGGGCGCGCATCCAAAAGACGCCGAACGGCATGAACAGGCCGATGAGCGGGAGGATCACCGCCCAGTAACTGTTGAGCAGGCCCAGCGAGCGCAGGTCGTAGTAGAGCGGGATGACGATGGCCTCGTACGGCAGCGCCATGCCGACCATGAACAGCGCGAACAGCGGGCCCTTCGCCTTGATTCGCATCGTGGCGAGGCCGTAGCCGGCCAGCGTCGCGAGCACGAGGGCGATCGGGACCACGCCCAGCGCGATCAGCGCGCTGGACTTGAGCAGCGACCCGAAGCCGGCCGTGGTCCACGCGGTCTTGAAGTTCTCCCAGTGCGGGTCGGAGGGGAAGTCCAGCCCGGGGGCAAGGTTGCTCTGCGGCTGTAGCGCGGCGGACATCAACGCGAGGAAGGGAAACAGGACGGTCGCGGCGGCGAGCAGCAGGACGAGCCGCGGCAGGTGTTTGGACATGCGCTATCGCTCCCGCGTGAGCCGGTTCACCGTGAACATGACCGCACAGGTGAGCAGGGACAGGACAGTCGCCAGTGCGCACGCGGTGCCTACGCGGCCCGCGGTGAACACCAGCTTGTAGACCTCGACGCCGGGGACTGTGGTGGAGGTGCCGGGTCCGCCCCCGGTCATCACGTAGACCACGTCGAATCCGGCGAGCGCCGCGATGACGGTGACCGTGCACGCGACGCCGATCTCGCTGCGCAGCCCCGGCACGGTGATGTGGCGGAACTCGCGCAGGCGGCTCGCGCCGTCGAGGCGGGCGGCCTCGTACAGCGCGGGGTCGATCCGCCCGATGCCGGACAGCAGCAGGAGGAAGCACAGGCCGGTGGAGACCCAGCTGCCGATGAACCCGACGGCGGGGAAGGCCCAGGTGAAGTCGCCGAGCCAGACTCGGGCGACGCCGCCGAGGCCGACCGCGCGCAGCAGTTCGTTCAGCGGGCCGTCCTCGCTGTAGATCCACTTCCACACGACGCCCACGGCGACCAGGGGGAGGATCTGCGGCAGGAAGATGATCGTGCGGATCACCGGCATCGCGCGCCACGGGGTGGCGGCGACGAGCGCGGCGAGGACGAGTCCGAGCGCCACGGGGATCACCGTGTAGAAGAGGATGAATCCGAACGCGTGGACCAGCGCGCTGCGCAGTTCGGGCTCTTCCAGGACCTCTCGGTAGTTGGCGAGCCCGGCCCACGTGGCGGCGCCGACGCCGTCCCAGGTCCAGAACGAGATCCAGATGCTGTGCAGCCACGGCGCGATGACGAACGCCCCGTAGAAGAGCAGGGCAGGGAGCACGTACAACAGGGGAACGGCGCGGCGGCGCCTTCCGGCATTGGTGCGGACCCCGCCGGCCCACGTGCCGGCGACGGCGGGCGTCGTCGCCGGGTCGGCGCGGACGAGCGTGTCAGCCATGCGTCTTGGCCCACTCGCCCTGGACGGCCGAGATGAAGCGGGCGGTGTCGCTCTTGCCTGCGATCAGCTCCTGGCCGGCGGAGGTGAGCTTGTCGTTCATCGTGGCGGTCGCGTTGTTGTTGAACCCGACCAGGCCGTTGTCGGCGTCGACCCTGGTCCAGGCGGCGACGATGTCGGCCATCAGGCTGCCGGGCTCGGGTTTGGCCGCGCGGCCGGCGAGATCGGCCGGCACCCGGGCCTGGGCTGGAACGACGCCCCCGCGCGGCTGCTGGCCGCGGCGGGAGAGCGGCGAGGACGGCGGGGCGCAGCAGGCCGCCCTGGTCCTGACCCGTGCCCGACACGGCGACCCCGCCGCGCGAGCCGCAGTCGCCGCGTACGCCCGGGCGTTGGCCGCCGGTGTCGGCGCGATGGTGCTCGCGATGGACCCCCGCCTCATCGTGCTCGGCGGGACGTTGCCGGGCGCCGGAGCGGCGGTTGTCGACGACGTGCGCGAGCACCTCGCGGACATCTGCTACGACGTGCCGCCGGTGGTTTTGAGCGCGTTGACCGAGGAGGCCGTCGTGGTCGGCGGCGTGGAGGCGGCGCGCGATCTCCTGCGCGACGGGCTGCCGGCCCCCGCGGAGGGGGTCGCCGCGGCCGATCGCTGACGAGGGGGCGGGCGAATCGGCTACACCACCGCCTCGGCACAGCCGGGGACGACCGGTCCTGCGGGGCCACTCGCGTTGCGGACGCGACTCCCGCGCGCGCCCGGCCGGATACGGCCCCGATGCGTCGCGGGAGGGCGGACCGCCCGGGTCGGACGGCAGTAGGCATGCCTTCCCGCGGAAGCGACCTCTCGCGTAGGTAACTTCCTTTCGTAAGTATGTGCGCTCCGTCTCCGCCCGCGCCCCCAAGGAGCCAGATTGAGACAGCGCCGCTTCCACCTGTCGTCGGCCTTCATACGACTGGACGGAGGAAGTCGTCGACGCCTACCGGCGGTTGAAGAACCGTCGCACGGGCACCTACGCGCACACCGAGCAACTGACGGGCTCCGTCCAACAAGGCAGCGTGCCCAGTACGTACTGGACAAGTCAGTGGTCGTGGGAACCGGGCACCTGACCGGTGTCCCCGTACCGGCGGTGCACCGCGCTCCCTCGCGGGGCGCACCGCCGGCGGCGCGCTCGGATCCCTCCGAGTGCGCACTGCCTCCCCTCCGGCCCCTTCCGATGCAGGCCCTCGGCCGCTCCCGCCGTTTCCGCATGCCCCTCGGCCGATCCCGCCCCTTCCGCACGCTCCGGCTCCGCCCCGAGTCAGGAGTACGCATGCGCCTCCTCGCTCGCCGGCGGCCGCCCTCGCCGCGGCCCTCGCCGCCGGGCTCGCCACCGGTTGCACCGGCTCCCCGTCACGAACCGCGGCACCCTCGCCGCCCGCGACCGGTGGGCCGCCCACCGGCCAGACCCTCTGGTCACTGCTGGACCCACACGGACGCGAGATCACGGCGCTTGGCCGACGACGACCCCGACGTCGTGGCGATCCGCGGGCTGGTCGTCCTGCACTCGGGCACCGTCGACAATCGCGACGCCGCCTCGATCGCCGCCACCGGAACCAACGAATTCGCCTTCCACAGCCCCGAATTCGCCACGAGTTTGACCGCCCAGGGATACACGACCAAGCTCGAAGCCGTGTTCGGCGAGAACCACCTGGCCACCCGCCGGGACCCCGTCGCGTGGTACCGGTCGACCGTTCACCAGGACCGTGCCACGGCCAGAGCCGAAATGGACAGCACCGTCGAGTTCACCGCGGAGCAGCGGGGTGGTGACTGCGGTCACGGGTATCCCTCGGCACGGCGATCCGGGGCCTTGGCCGAGGCGACCGGGTCCGCGCCGACCGGCGGGGGCGTCGAGGCTATCGCGTCCCGGCCGTGTGCGGGCCATGCCGCGCGCAGCATCGCGGCCGGGGCCGGTGCGGCGGCGCGTTCGGCCCCACCCGGTGATGGGCGGCGGTGCGGATGCGGGTGCGTTCGGTGTCGGTGAGGGCCAGGGCCCGCCCGATGTTCGCGGTCAGGGCACCGGGCTCGGCGGGCGGGTACAGGAGGCCGTCGGCGCCGTCGGTGATCTGTTCGGGGAATCCGCCGAGGGCCGGTGCATCCCCTACGGGCGCTTCGAACTCGACACGGCCTCCCGCCTGGACATCGGTCCGCAAAGGACCCGTGTCGTACCTCCGTGGTATTCGTGTCCCATGAGCCGGTTCCGCGATTTCAACTTCAAGCTGCTCGTCATCGAGAAGCTCATGTACGGCCGTCAGCGTCTCCTCCCGGCCTACGACCTGCCCGGGCGGCTGGCCGAGCGCGGGATCCGCGACGCCGCGTCCTACGTCCTGAGGAACGGCCTTCACGAGGAGGTGCTGCCGGAGTCCCGGGCACATTTCGAGGCCCTGGAGATCCCGGCCGAGCTGCTCGCCCGCGTCGAGGAACTGTGCTTCGACGCCGGGGCGGAGGTCTTCCGGCACTGTGCCCCCGCCTGGGACGGCGAGGACGACCTGTTCGACGTCCGCTCGCTCGACGACCTCCCCCTGCTGCCCAACCTGCGGGCGGTCACCTTCGTGCGGGACGGCGTCCTGGCGGTGCCGGACGCGGAGGAAATCTTTGCCGCGCGCGGCATCGACACCGACTGAACCCCGGCACCCGTTCGCCGCCCGCTGCCGCGGGCGGGGCGGGGCGGCGGTCAATCCTCGTCCGCGTCGCCGCGCGGCCAGATCGCGATGGCAACGAGGACCGCGGCCCAGATCCCGAGCGGCACGAGCGGCCAATAGGTGGCCACTTCGCCCTTGACCAGGCAGCGCGTCCCCCATACGGCGGTGAGAATCACCGCTCCGCCGAGCCAGTAGAGCCACTCCTTCAGCCATGCCCGCAGGTCCCGGCGATCCCGCTCGGCACGCGTGACCGGGGTCGCCCGGTCCGGCGCCGGCAGTGCGGGCAAGTCCGCGGTGAGCGACGCCAGTTCGCCGAGCACGGTGGCGGCGGCGGCCCGCGCCGCGCGCTCGTCGTACTCGCCGCGGTCCAGTCGGCCCTCGGCATAGCCGGTGGCGAGTCGCGCGAGTGTGGTGTCGCGATCGTGGTCCGACGCGCGCATCGCGGAATCGAGGCGAGTATCCACGACAATCTCCTTACGGGCGGTCACCGGATCTTTAGAATACAGTCGTATCCGAAACTTGTCAGGGGGTCCGATGCCCAAGGTCGTGGATCGCGCCGCACAACGCCGTGCCATCGGCACCGCGCTGCTGGACCTGGTGTCCCGCCACGGCCTCGACGAGGTGAGCGTGCGCACCGTGGCCGCCGCCGCGGGTCGCTCCGCCGGCGCGGTCCAGAAGTACTTCCGCACCAAGGACGAAATGTTGTGCTTCGCCGCCGAGTTGGCCGGCGAACGGGTGGAACGCCGGTGGGCCGAGGTGGATGTGACCGGCCCGCCGCACGAGGTGCTGCGTCGCCTGGTACTGACCACCCTCCCGCTGGACGCCGCCCGGCACGCCGAGGCGACGGTGCGCTTCGCCTTCGTCACCCGGGCGATCCACCATCCCGCCCTCGCCGCCACCCAGCGCGAGATCGACGTCGACATCCGCACAGCCCTGACCGACTGGCTGCTCGCCACCGCACTGCGCACGCACGACCGCGCCGATTGCGAGCACGTCGCCGACGCGGTCATCGCCCTGTCCGACGGCCTGGCCATGCGCCTGCTCTACACCCCCGACGCGCGGGAGGAACTGGTCCCCGCCCTCGACCGGGCCCTGCGGGCACTCCTCGCCAACCCGTGAAACCGAGCGGCTCGTCCCGGGCGCGGGAGGACTGCAGTGACACGGCCCGGACTTCGCGCGCCGCGGAGGGCGTGCGAGGGTGATCGGGGGACCGCCCCCGCCGTGAGGATCGGCCCCGGGAGCGTGGTCGACGATGCGCGTCACCGACACCGACACCGACACCGATCCGGGGTCGGGTCAGCCGCCGACCTGTTGCAGGCCCCAGTAGTGGGGCTCGATGGGGGCCGCTTGCACCACGATGCGTCCGGTGACGTCGGGCGAGTCCACGACCTTCCCCCACGAGGGGGACCCGTCGTGCGGGGTGTGCTCGATGTCGGCGTACACGACGCCGCCGGGCCCGTCGGTGCCGTAGGACACGGTCCAGTCGGCGTACCTGTCGGCGTCGCAGTTGTCGTTGACCGCCAGCCTGTGGTTGTCGTTGACCTTCATGCACCGGCGGGGGTCGGAACCGACCTTGGAGATGTCCATCGTGCCGTTCGATCGCCGGCGCACCTGCCAGTCGGGCGAGGTGGAGGCGGTCTCCGTACAGGCGCCCAGTGACACCGTGCCGGGACTCGCAACCGGCTTGTACCAGACCAGGCACTTGCCGTCCCTGAGAGCAGGAAACCGGTACATACCGTCGCCGAGCGGCGCGGCCTGGGCGGGCGGAGCCAGTATCGCGACGGCCGCGACCGAAGCGGCGACGACGGCGATGAAGCGTGCGCGCATGGGATCAACTCCTCGAAGCAATCGGGGGCGCGCCCATCACGCAACGGACACGTTGCCGGCACCCCGGCCACCGGGTCGGCGGCCACCACCATCCTGGAACGCCGCCCCGACGCCACGGGCCCCTATCACCAACCACCACCCGAACGGCCCAGTCACACGGGGCGCCGTCAAGAGCGGGCGTACGCCTCGCCGAAGCGACTCGTCGCCGCCGACGACGGGACCGCACCGGGCCCTTCGACGGCGGAGTGACGTTCATGCCCAGCCGCGGGCAACGCTTCACCCGCTTCGACCCCGCGGCCCTGATCGACGACAACGCCTGGGCACGATCCGTCGAGGACGCCACAACGCTGGACGTCGCCGTCCTGGACGACGTCCACGCCCGATTCGCACTCTCGCTGCGCGTTCCCGACGTCCACCACCTCCTCGCACCCGACCGAGGCACGGGCCGCACGTTGTGGCTTGGTGATGCCGCCGGCACTTCCTGGGCCGTCGTTCGGAACACCACGGACGGCGCCGGCGGCGAGGTCAACCGACTCGGCCCCGGCGACCTGGCGCGGAACGGGGCGCGGGCGGCGAGGGTAGATTGTCGCCGGCGGATCGGCCCGAGGAGAGTGAAGCCGCGTGGCGCTGCGGGGCGGGGGATCGGACAACGAGATCGGCCGATGGTTGGTTGCCTTGGCGCCGCCCGACGGGAACGTGTACACCACGTCCGGGTCACTGGACCGATCGTCGGGTGACGCGGACGGGGTCGATCGAGGCGAGTTGCTGCTGCGCGCGATCACCGTGCAGGTGCACGAGCTGGCGCGGGACGCATTCGTGGGTTGGGAACGCATCGCCGACGGCGGCTCGCCCATGGCCTCGCCGACCGAACTGATGGGCCTGCTCGAACCGATCACCGCCGCGGCCGCCGTACGGTTCCTGGCCCGCTTCGCCGCGCAGGACCTCGCGTACGGCGTCGAGTTCGTGAATCGCGAAGCGGCCCTGCGCAGCGCCACGCGTGTGGTCGACCTGCTCGGGCCGGGCGCGCTCTGGTGGTCCAACCACGACCCGACGATCGGCGCCTGGAACCCGATCACCCCGTGCACCTTCGACGGAGTCGTCGCCGGAACCGACGGTACCCGCTTCGCCGTACTCCTCCAACTCGCCGAGGACTAGGGCCTGTACGGAGTTGCAGTCATTCGGCGGAGTGACGGCTGCGGATCCAGATCGCGGTAGAGGTCACTGTTCCGGCGTCGGGTAGGCATCGCGCATCGAACCCAGGTCGTCGGGCACGTGGTGGGCCGGGCAACGTGTGCCGGCGTCATCCCCTCTGTCCGGATTCTTTGGGCGCATGGCAGGTCCTGTCTCGGTAGGCGCCGAGTCCCGTGTCCCCGGAAGCGGCCGGACGGTGATGCTGCCGGGACGGGTGTGCCCTCACTGTGGATCGTGGTGAACCGCGCGCGGGTGGGTCAGTTGATGGTGAGGGTGGCGATGCTGTCGATTCCGGTTACGGTTCCGAGGCCGAGCGTGCAGGCGAGGACGTCGATCGAGGGGGCGACGAGTTGGTAGACGACCGTGTCGCCGGTGAACAAGCCCGAAGTGACGGTGCCGGTCACGGTGGTGGTCAGGACGGCCGCGGCGAGGTTGACGGTACGGGTTCCCGAGACCACGGTGGTCGCGCCCGTGTTCCACGTGAAGCTGATCGTGGTCGGGGCGGTGTTGAGGAGGGTGAGGCACGAATAGGACGGGATGGTGACGCTGTGGACCGTGACCGGCGCGGACGTGATGGCGGGCACGCTCAGGGACGTGCACGTGTTCAGGTCCCGGGTGATCGTCACCGTCGTGCTCGCGGGTGTGAGGCTGAGCGGTGGGGAGTACGTCGAGGAGTCGCTGCTGGGGACGGTGCAGAGGACGTCTCCCACGGTCGCATGGGCTGTCGTGCCGGCCGTCACTGTTCCTGCGCCCAATGCCAGGGCACCCAACGCGCTGATGACAGAGTTCCACCTCATTGGCGAACCCCTTTCAGGGGACTGTGAGCGTCTCATGGCCGGCCTTCACCGACCAGCAGCCATTCGGCCAAAAGCTCTCATTGCCCGCGTACCGACGGGAACCCCCATTTGCCGTGCCGGCTCGGTCGATCCGGGATTGGGGCCCGGAGCACGGCATCCGCACGCGCCGCACCGGCCCGCCTGCTGCCTTGTCGAGCTACTGCTCGTCGTCGAGCCACCGGGCCGTGAACAGTTCTTGTGGAAGGCCGTCTCGCCACTCGCCCGTCGCGGCGAGCCGGGCGGTCCCGATCTCGTCGGCTGCCATGACGCCCCGCTCGCCTTCCGTTGCGACCACGAGCCCTTCCTCGACCGCGTCGATGTACGGGTGCAGGCTGTGGTTCGCGGAGACCAGGCACGGCCGGGTGTGCGCGGCGCCAGGAAGCCGTTGGTGTTGGTGGACGCCCCGGTAGCCACGACCACCGTTGCGGTGCTCCACCGCTCCCCGCCGCGTGTCGCCACCGTGCGAAGCCCTGCCACCGGCGACCCGATCGCCGGCACTTCGTCCCGCACCAGGGCGGCCCCGGCCGTCGTGGCCGCCGCCGGTTCGGCGCGGGTCGGCTCGCGCGGGTCGACGATGAAGGCGTCGGGCTGCCGCACGCCGATGTGTCCGGTCTCGAAGCGCAGTTGCGGGTACGCCCGGGCCAACTCCTCGCCGTTCAGCCGCTGTACCTCCCGGCCGAGGTCACGGGCGTTGCACTCGAACCGGTCGGGGTCGAACCGGGCGGCCCGTTCGGGATCGTCGATTCCCTCCGGCATGACGGCGACCGATTCGATCGCGTGGGTGAACGACACGCCTGTGCGTGCGGTGAGGTCCGCGAACCGCCGCATCGAGCGCAGCGCCATCAGCGTGGTGGCGAGCGGTACCTCGAGCACGTGGCACAGGCGGCCCTGGTCGTAGTGCCCGGCCCAGACGCCCTGGTGGTCGGTGAACCGGGCGGGTTCCTCCGGTCCCACGACGAGGACGGACGGGCCCTGCTCGGCGAGGTGGCGGGCGGTCGCCGAGCCGATCGGGCTGGCGCCGACGACGATGACGTCGTAGGGGTTTCGTGGTGGGACAAGGCGTGCCTCTTCCGGTGTGGGTGGGTCAGGAGGTTTCGGCGCGGGGCTTCGCCGCCGGCTCGGCCGCGTTCTCCGGCCGGCCGCCGGTCGCGGGTGTGCGTCCGGATTTCATGAACAGGCCGATGGTCCCGGCGATCACGCCGGCGGCGGTGGCGGCGAAGAACCCGGCCGTCCATCCGCTGTCGGTGAAAACCTGGGGTATGTCGAACGTCGATACGTTGCCGCTGCCGTCGTCCAGGGATGCCTGGTAGGGGTGGGCGGAGAGGATCGCGGTGAGGATGGCGATGCCGAACGAGGCGCCGAACGATTCGGCGAGGGTGAGCATGCCGGCGGCGATTCCCTGTTGCTTCTCGGGGACCGCTTCGATGACGAGGTTGTTGTCGGTGCCGTAGTAGAGGCCTGTGGCGAGACCGAAGACCACGCCGATCGGCAGCAGGACCTGCCAGGAGCCGTGGAGGAAGCCGTACAGGCCCATGGCGGCCGTCATGAGCAGCAGCGACCACAGATAGGGCAATCGAAGGCCTCGTTTCCTGCCGATGAAGCCCGCGGCGGGGCCGGACACCATCGACGGGACGGTCTGCCAGGTCATCAGATGCACGGCGAGGGCGGTGAGGCCGAAGCCGAGGGCGTAGGTGATGTCGCCGTGGAAGGTGATGGCCGGGGCGATCCGGTCGGCGGTGGTGCCCGCTTCCTGGGCTACACCCGCGATGACGCCGTCGTGCACTACGTCGCGATCGGTCTGTGCCATGTACGCCAGGGCGTAACCCTGGATGCCGACCATCATCTGCGAGAACAGGCCGACGGCGAGGAGCATCGAGACCTTGGGCGTCTTGAGGAGGTCGGGGTCGATGATCGGGTCTTTGGCGTGACGCTCCCGGATGGGGAAGACCAGGAGGGCGGTGACACCCGCGAGCGCGTAGCCCCAAGCACTCGGCCTGCCCCAGCCCCAATCCTGGCCCCGGGAGATGTAGAGGAGGATCAAGGCCGCCCCGGCACCCAACAGGATCGAGCCGACCCAGTCGAGGGACTGCCCGACGCGGACTTCGCTTTCCGGGACGAACCGAATGACGAGCGGCAGTATGAACGCGGTGTAGACGACGAGGAGCCAGAACATCGCGCGCCAGCCCCACGTGTCGTTCAGCCAGGCGCCGAGGAACGGGGTCGCGAGGGACGAGACGCCGATCCCGGTGGCGAGCGCGCCGACGGCGATCGTCACGTACTTGCGGGGGAGGATGTCGCGCATCAGGCTCGCGGCGACGGCGGTGATCGCGAACGATGTGGACTGGAAAGCCCGTCCGACCAGGAACAGGGTCCAGTCGTGGGTCACCGCGCACAACACCGAGCCCAGGAGGAACACCAGGGTGCCGGCGACGAGCAGCAGCTTCTTGCCGAACAGGTCGGCGAGTTTGCCGATGATCGGCGTGGTGGCTCCGCCGACCAGGCCGATGATGATGACCATCCAGCTCAGGTCGCTGCCGACCGACGGGAACGAATGGCCGATGCGTTCGGTCGCGGTGGCGACGAGCGTGTACTGCATCGGCGCGACCTCGGTGGCAAGGACGATCAGCAGGACGACGGCCCACATCCGGCCGCGGGCTTCCTCGGCCAGGCGTCCGGCACCGCCGAACGGTGCGGTCCGGTGCTGCCGGGTTGTCGCACCGGGTCCGGAACCGGGTTGTGGCGCTGGTACGGACATGGCAAACCCCTCGGGGAGTGGAGGCAGGGCATGAAGGGACACGCCGGCCGCGGGCAGCGCTGACCCGGCCGGGAAGGTGCTGAGGGGTGTGCGGTCATCCGACGCACGTGAGCGTCGGGTCGCGCAGACCGAAGAGGCCGATGGCCCACCGGAGTTGGTGACCCGGTTCGGTGGCGTTCATCGTGGAACCGCAAGCGTGCAAAGTCAACACTGCGACCCTTTAAGTAGGAGGCGGGCCGGCGAGTCCGTCGGCGCCCCCGGGTGGATGGACGCGCGCCTCCCGCGCCCGTCCCCCGAAGGCGGGCTCCCGGCGCTGACGGCGGCGGCCGGGAACCGCCCGTTGCGGAGGCCGGCGGCTGTCGTCGGCGGATCAGATCATCGGATCGGTCTGCTCCACCCGCATCGTCAGCGTGTTGCCGAGTTGCGGCAGCACCTCGCGCAGGAAGGGTTCGGGGTCGAAGCACGCCTCGGGCGCCAACACACCCGCTCGTCGCACCTCGCCCTTGACCAGGCGGTGCAGGAACGCCGCCGCCGGGATCGCCGTCGTGTCCGCGCCGTCCTGCGGATCCAGTTCCGCCATGTCGGTGTGCGACTCGACGGTCACGGCGGCCGGCGCCCCGTCGATCTCGCCCTCCGCACGCACGTGGAACACGGCGATCAGCGGGTCGTCGGACACGTCGACCCGCACCGCCGCCTCGCCTTGCGGCGAGCAGAAGTGCCGTGCGATGTACGCCTGCGGCGACATCGGCATGCCCTCGGGCCGCTCGGGGTCGAGGAGTCCGAGCGCTCCGAGTCGCCGGTAGATCTCGTTGCCCTCCTCCTGCCACCAGGTGAAACGGCTCGTCGCGTCCTTCAGGCCGGGAATGAACCTCGGCAGCGTGAGCGGCTCGGCGTGGCCGAAGTACCCGAACTCCCGATTGCCCAGCGGCGGCAGCAGGGTGAAGACGCGCCGGTCGGCCCACGCCGGCACCTTGCGGTACTCGCCGTCGAGGAACTGCGTGACCTCGCCGCTCAACGAGTGGAACATGTGCTCCAGGATCGTCGGGCCGAGGTTGGCGACGAACGGCAGGCCCAGGACCACGTGCACGGCGTCGGCCCGGTCGAGTCGGTCGCACGCCATGCGCGCCATCAGGTTGGTCGTGCCGGGCGCCGAGCCGCAGCCAGTGAGGACGGTCACGCCCGCAGCGCGCGCCCGCGCGTCGTATCGGCTCTGTGTCACCAGGGCCTCCGCGACGTCGAATTCGTCGCAGATGTCGATGTAGTGCGCGCCGGCGTCGATCACCGCGTCGATGATCGGCAGCGCGAAACGGTAGAAGGGGCCGACGCCGTTGAACACGACGTCCGCGCCTTCCACCACCTCGGCGAGACTCTCGGGGTCGGTCGCGTCGAAGATCTCCGGACGCGCCCCGGTCCGGGCCGCGAGGTCGCGGGCCGCATCCTCGTCGATGTCCGCGACGACCAACTCGTCGACCTCGGCGAACCCGATCGCACGTTCGGCGACGCGGCCGGCGACCGAGCCGCAGCTCAGGATGACAACCTTCATACGAACTCCTGGGTGATGTAAGGGCATTGACGTTCGATCGGATCGCCGTGGACAGCCGGAAGCCGAACACCGGTCCGTTGCCGGCAGCGTGGCTCCGCCGTCGACGTCGCCGCCCGCCCGGCCCGATCGTCGGTGGGCGCGAACGCGAGCGCGCAGGACTCCGCGCCGCCCGGGAACCTCGATGGCGGGGCTGCCGCGTTCCGGATGCGCCCACGGGCGTCGAGCGGTCTGCCCGCGATTCCCGGCGCGGTTACGTGGCGTGGCGCTGATGAGCGCACGGCCCCGCGTGCCGGGCGGCCGCTCGGTAGGGCGGGATGGCACGGCCCGGCATGATGTTCATGGTGGAGCCGCCACCTACTAAAGTCAACAGCATGACCCTTTAGGAGATGGCCGGGATGGCAGGAGAGACCACACCACGCGAACGCGTCCGCTCCGGCGGGCGAAGCGAGAAGGTCCGCCGCGAAGTTGCCCGGACAGTGCTCGACTTGCTCGCCGAGGGAGTGGTCGACTTCGGGCCCAGCGAGATCGCCGCGCGGGCCGGCATCAACCGCAAGACGATCTACCGGTGGTGGCCGACATATACCGACCTCATCCGTGAAGCGCTCAGCGAGCACTCCGGCACGGTGGAGGTACCGGATACCGGGTCGTGGCCTCGGGACCTGCGGCTCCTCGCCCAGCGTCTGGCGGCATTCTTCGCGAGCCCGGTGGAGATGAGCACGAGTGCGATCATCGCCGGCCGGCGACAGCCCGAGCTGGCTGCCCTGATCCTCGAGCATTTCGAGCCCGTGCAACAGGAATGGCGCCGGATGGTCGCACGGGGGATCTCGCGGGGCGAGGTGGATACCGCCTGCAGTCCACGAGCGGTGATCAACATGCTGGTCAGCCAGCTGGTCCTCACGCCGTTGACGCTCTGTCGGCCGCCGACGGACGAGGAGATCGAGGAGCTGGTGACTCTGGTGCTGCGCGCCACGAAGCCCGCGATCACGGCGCGCCGGGGGGACGCCGAGTAGGCGGCGGTTGCCCGCGGCAGCGGGGTTCGACCATCGCGCCAAGTCGGCGGCCGGCGGCTCACCGGGGACGAACGGCTCGGCTTCTGCTCCCTGTTGCCGGTGGCGGGCGACGAGACGAACGCCGGCCCACCGCCGACGGCATGTGGCCGGCGGATGCGCACCGCGACGTCCGCGCCGAACCGATCGCCGGCCCGGCGCCGATCGACACCCGTCCCACCCCCACGAGCGCCGCCGTCTTCGACCGCGTCCGAGGAAAGCCGCAGTCGTCCGAGCGAGTGTCGGTCGTGCGTGTCGAAGGCACCGGCTCCGGTGTCGGCTGTGCAGATCGAATGTCGAGGATGCGCCCCGGCGGCCGGCGGATGCTCGATCGGGACCCGCGCGAGCGTGATGGGACCTTCCGCCATGGTTCTGCCCGTTGATCAGGCCACGTTGCCGACCGGTGCCGTCGTGCAGCGCGAGTATCAGAAGACCGGCCGGATCCACCGCAAGCCCGATACCGGGGACGCGGCACACGCGTGAACCCGTGGCGTGCCGCCTGCGGCAACCGATCACCCGGGCGTCCCTGATCATGACGGTTGCGCCGGGCAGGTCGACGCGGCGCGCGGCCGCGTGCGGCGCCTGCGGGTCGGCTACCGCCGAAGTGAAGCCAGTGCCGCGTCGAGGCGGGCGGCCGCTTCGCGGGCGACCGGTTCGAGTGTCGCGTCCCCGGCGAGGGCGAGCATGGCCGTGGGATCGAACGCCTGGACGAGTGTGTGGTCGCCGTCACGGCGCACGACGACGTTGCACGGCAGCAGAAGGCCGATGGCACGGTCGATGTCGAGGGCCCGTTGGGCCAGTGGAGGGTTGCAGGCGCCCAGGATCAGGTAGTCCTCCATGTCAACGCCCAGTTTCGCCCGGAGCGTTGCGGTGACGTCGATCTCGGTGAGCACGCCGAAACCCTCGGCGGCGAGCGCCTCGCGTACGGCGGCGACGGTGGTGGCGAAATCCTTGTGGACCCGCACGGTGCGGTCGTAGCCCATGTCGGCCTCCTGGCGTTCGGGAATGACTCCAGCATACCCCTACCCGTATTTTGGATACCCGCCCGGGTATCGGCTATCGTCGATGCAAATGTACCCCTGGGGGTATCCGATCAGGAGGCTTCATGACCGCCGCAGACCCGACCCGCATCCGGGCGCACAAGGAACCCTCGCCGTCGGGTGGGGACACCCCGTCGGCCGGACCCGATCGACTGGGGCCACTGGGCAGGCTCGGCGTGTACGCCGCCGGCCGTCTGAAGCTGGTGGCCGTCGTGTGGCTCGCGCTCGTGGCGGGGCTCGGCGCCTTCGCCCCGCAGGTGACCTCCGCACTGGCCGGGGCCGGCTGGCAGGCGAACGGGTCGGAGTCGGTTCAGGTGCGCGAGCTGGCCCGGGCCCACTTCGGGGGCAACGCCTCCACCGCGCTCCAGGTGGTCGTCGCCGCCGACCGCCCGGTCGACGACCCGGCCGTACGGGCCGTCGTCGACCGGGCGACGACCCTGCTGCGGGCGGACGACCGCATCGCCGAGGTCGTTGCGCCCCAGGACGGCGCCACCGTCAGCCCCGACCGCCGCACCGCGATCCTGTCGGCCGGCGCCGCGGCCGACAGCAATGACATGGTCCGCGCCGCGGACGATCTCAAGGGACCCCTCGCCGCGCTGTCCGGGGACGGTATCGAGGTCTCCGCGACCGGCGCGTCCGTGCTGTGGAGCGACTTCAACAAGGCCAACCACGACGCGATGATCACGTCCGAGATGCTCTCGTGGCCGGTGACCCTCGCGATCCTGGTGGTCGCCTTCGGATCGCTGGTCGCGGCGGGGCTGCCGCTGCTGCTGACCCTCGCGGGCCTCGCGGCCTCCGCGGGGGCGCTGGTGCTGCTCAACCACGTCACACCGACGTCGATCTGGGCGATGAACTTCGCGATGATGTTCGCCCTCGCGCTCGGCATCGACTACGCGCTGTTCCTGGTCGTCCGGTTCCGTGCCGCGCTCGGCCGGCACGGCGACGCCCGCCGCGCCGTCGGGGAGACCATGGACACCGCGGGCAAGGCCGTGCTGCTGTCCGGCGCGACGGTGCTGGTGAGTCTGTCGGCGGTCATGCTCGTCCCGGCGCCCGCGTTCCGGTCCATGGCCATGGGAATCATGCTGGCCGTCGCGTTCGTGTTGGCCGCCACCTTGACCCTGCTGCCCGCAGTCCTCGGCCGCCTCGGTGGCAAGGTGAACGCCGCGGCGCTGCCCTGGACCCGGCGCGGCACCCAGGCGCCCGGTGCTTCGAAAACGTTCGCCGCCTGGGGCGAACGGTTGTGGCGGCACCCGTTCCGGTACGGCGTCCCCGCCCTGCTTCTCCTGCTCGCCCTCGCCGCGCCGATCGTCGGACTGCGCACCGCGATGCCGTCCATCACCGTCGTCCCCGAGGACTCCTCCGCCCGCACCGGGTATGCCGCCGTCCAAAAGGCATTCGGCCCCGGCGCCCCGGGCATGCTCCAGATCATCACCCCGACCGCCGACGCCGACGCCACCAGCGCCGCGCTCGGAGGCGATCCCGGGATCGCCGCGGTCATGCCCGCCCAGCAGGCGGGCGACGGCTCGGCCCTGACTCTCGTGCAGGCCGCGCCGGACGTCGACCCGTCGGACCCCGCGCTGAAGGGCACTGTCGACCGCCTGCGCGGCAGTCTCCCCGCCGACGCCAAGGTCGGTGGAGCGGCCGTGGAGAACCTCGACCTCCAGGCCACCCTCGACGCCAAGACCCCCTTGGTGCTCGGCGTCGTCCTCGGCCTCGGTTTCCTCCTTCTGGTCTTTGCCTTGCAGGCCCCTCTGGCCGCGCTGCTCGGCACCGCCACGAGCCTGCTCGCCACCGCCGCGGCGTTCGGCACCGCCCGGCTGATCTTCCAGGACGGCCACGGCGCGGACCTCCTCGGTTTCACGCCGCAAGGCTTCCTGGACGGCTGGGCGCCGGTGTTCTTCTTCGCGATGATCTTCGCCATCGCCATGGACTACACCGTTTTCCTGCTCGCCTCCGCCAAGGAGCACTACGAGAAGACCGGTGATCCGCGCCGCGCCGTCGTCGGCGCACTCGGCCACTCCGGGCGTGTGATCTTCGCCGCCGCCGCGGTCATGGTCGCGGTGTTCCTCACCTTCGCCCTCTCCGGCCCCCTGCCACCGAAGGAGATGGGCATCGTCCTCGGGTTGGCCGTCCTCCTGGACGCCGCCCTGGTACGCCTGGTGCTGCTGCCCGTCCTGTTGCGCCTGAGCGGCCACGCCGCGTGGTGGAGCCCGGCATGGCTGCGGCGGATCCTGCCCGAGATCCGCTTCTCCCACAACTGAACCGCCCACATCCCACAGGTCCCCGGGCCCCACCGGGGCCGAATACCCCCAGGGGTACCATGGGGAAGCTCGCAAGCGAAGGGACACACGATGACCGTCGACGAAGAAGCCACGCGCGTGGTGCTCAACCGGCTCCGCCGGGCCCAGGGACAGCTGACCGCGGTGATCGCCATGATCGAGGCCGGTCGCGACTGCAAGGACGTCGTCACCCAACTCGCGGCGGTTTCCCGTGCCCTCGACCGGGCCGGGTTCAAGATCGTGGCGAGCGGCATGCGCCAGTGCATGGCCACCGCCGACGGCGACACCCCGCCGCTCACCGAAGCCGAACTCGAAAAGCTCTTCCTCTCCCTCGCCTGACACGTCCAACGACCACGCCCGCCTCCTCGATGCAAGGTGGGGCGGAGTTCGCGCGGGCGGTCGAAGCCCTTGAGGTCTTGGGCGAGTTCGAGCATCCCCGGCGGCGCGGGGCGTCCGCGTGGCTCCTGCGGCACCGCTTCGTTCCCGACACCGTGTGAAATCGCGACGCCGGCGGGTACCACGCGCTGGAGCGGTCCACCGAGCCGGAAACGGTGGGCCGAGGCGGTGTACGCGCCGCACGCCCCGCTGGTCGTCCAGGACGACGACGGCCGCCCGGATGCCCCGGGCATCGGCCGCGAGGCGTCGAGTTCGATCAGCGCGCCCTCCGCGGTGTTGTTCACGCTCCGCGCGCTGGACGGGCAACCGGGCGACCGGATGCCGGAGATCGGCGCGGGAACCGACTGGAACGCCGCGCTGCCGTGCGAACGCGCCGGACCCGACAAGGTCTGTCCGCAGCGCAGGACTGCTCACGCTGGAGATCCTCGAATCCACCGAACAGGAAACCCACGCCTGGTGAAGCCATCGGTTTCGGGACCGAGCGGCGCGCGAGCCCGGTTGACCCCCGACTTCCTCGCCCTTCTCGACGAGGCGGACAACCTGGCGAGCCATCCGCAACAAAAAACTCCTGAACACGGCGATCAACCTGCCGTGGACCTCCACACCCCGACCCGGACACCCCGGTGGTCGAGGCCGCGGGGCGAGGCCGCCATCGCGGAACACACATGCGGGACGGTCAGTCCGTGGTCCATGCGCGGAGTCGGCGTGCGATGCGTCGGACGCCGACGACGCCCCGGGCGGCTTCGCGGACGAGGACGACGGCTTCCTTGGACGGATAGTCGAGACGATGTCCGTACAGAGCCAGGAACGCCTCGGTGGCGTGCCAGGCGAATGCCTCGTTGGAATGCTCGAGACACGGCAACCGGACCAGCGTGTGAAGGAGCGCCGCCGCCTTGAGGTGGTCCGAACCGTACACGTCCCGGTCCATCGCACGGGCCTGTACACGGGACAGGGCGGCGTAGAGCGGGCCGAGGTCGTCGACCTGTGGATCGCCGGGCAACAGTTCGGCGGCGTGGAGCAGGAACGCCACGTCCACGTGCGGGGGGTGCGGATCGTTCACGCGGCGTGGCCCCGCTCGGGGGCGGCGAGTTCGCGTGCGGCCTCGTGTTCGGCGGCGCGCTGCTCGGGCGTGGGGTCGACCTCACCGGCCTCGGCCGCGAACGCGTCGCCGCTACGGGCCATGGACGCGCGGAACGCGTCGAGGAAACGGTCCTCGACGGCGGTCGCGCGCGCGACCGCCGCACCCAGGATGTACTCCTGCATGCTCACACCCTCGGCCTTGGCCGCGGCCGCGATCGCGGCCCGCTGCCCCGGGTCGGGGAAACGGAGGTTGATGGCCTTCGGATCACTCATGGCCCCTACGGTACCAGCAGGGCCATCGACACTCCACGAAGTGGACGTGCGCCGTGCCTGTCGACGGCCAGGTGTACTTCACCTCGTCCCATGCGGTCTCGGTGTTCAGGGGGTCGTAGCGCCGAAGCCGACGGCCGGGTCCCCGGCAAGCAACTGGCTGACCTGGCAGTCTCAGGTCGGATCGGCCCGGCTGCCGAGTTCCCCGGGGGGCGCCGGTACGGCCGGCATCGTCCGGGGCCAAGGCGCGCAGCGTCATCCGGGCCCGGCCCGGCACCACGCCACGGCCAGAGGCCGACCGAGGGTCCTGGTATGTGCACTCGGTCGTCGGGCCACGGTAGGAATCCGATCGGGTCCAGTGGAGCCGGGCCGGGGCAAGGTCAGAAGCGTTTGACGAGACTGACCGCACGGTCGGTGACCGTGAAGCCGAGGCTCTGGTACAGCCCGAGAGCACCGGTGGGGCTCTCGGCATCGACATTGAGCACGGCATAGTCCAGGCCGTCGGACCGCATTGCCCGCAACACGTGGGCCAGCATCGTGCGGGCCAGCCCGCGCCCCCGCCCTTCTCGCCGCACGCCGACGGTTGTGATGTACCCGAACGGGCCACCGCGCAGCGGCCACTCGTCCGGCGCCACGTCGACGAGGGCGAATCCGGCGACGCGCTCGGCGCCGTGCGGGTCGGAGGCTATGGCGAGTACGGACAGGTCCGGGCGGAATGCCTCCAGCCGGTTGCCCGAGGCCCATTCGGCGGCGGTGACGGGCTGGGAACCCCAGTGGTCGCGGAAGGCGTCGTTCATCGCGGACCTGGCCCGTTCGCTCCACTCCTCCGCGTAGGGCACGAGCCGCACTCCCGGGGCGGACGGCGGCTCGGCGTCGGGCGCGGCAAGGTCCCGCTCCAGTTCCAGCCACCACCGGGCACGCTCGTAGCCGTGGGCTTCCAGGAGCCGGATCGCAGGGGTGGCGTGGTCCTGCGCGCTCGACGCGAGCCACCCCGGCAGCGTGGCCTCGCTTGCCGCGAGGTGCTGAAGCCCGCGGGCCTCCTGCCACGCCAATAGAGCGGTACCGATGCCCTCACGGCGGCGGTCCGGAACCACCATTCCGTCGAGCTCGACCCAGACGATCGTCTCTTGGCTCGCCGGTGCCATGGCCGAGCCGTAGGCGACGGCCCGCCCGGCGGCGTCGACGGCGATCACCGCGTCACGCTCGGGGTCGAAGACTTTGCTGCCGAATTCCTCCTCCAACTCGTCCCTCGTCACCAGCGAGCGCGGATGGTCGATCCTTCCGGCGGCATGCGCCAGGTCGAGGATCAGGCCGATGTCGGCGGCGGTGACAGGTCTCCAGGTGAGCCCGTCCCCGGTCGTGGGCAGCGCGATCGACGACGGGGCGGTCACCCGGTCGCGCAATACGCGCAGTTCGGGGCTGTGATGCGTCGTCCCGGTCATGGGAATCCTTTCTCGGCGCCGCCTGCACCCGCTTCGGGGGTCCGCGGCGGCGGCCGACGGGCGATCCGTGCAGATTGCGCCTCGGAGCGATATCGTTCACTATCGATACGAGCGTTCTCAATGTAAACGATCCTTGGAGTGAGGTTCTCATGGACTGGGGAGATCTCGTCGACATCGTCTTCGACTCCGCCGGCGACAGGACGCAGGCGCAGCAGGCCGGGCAGGCGGCGGTGGACACGGCCGTGCCCGGCGAGGAGCCCCTGGCGGTGACCTCGGGGAGGGCCCGGGACCAGTGGACGGGCGGCACGTTGGTGCTGACCACGCACCGATTGCTCTACGTCAAGGAGGGAAAGGCGCCGCAGGCGGTGCCACTGGCCGGCGTCACCGATGTCGCGGTCTCCTCCTCCCGGCTGACCGGGCGGATCCTCAAGGTCACCGCGCTGACCGGGGCGTACGGCTGGGAGGAGGTCAAGGACGCCGAGGCGTTCGCGGACAAGGTCCGTGGGGCTGTGGCCGGTGGCCCGCCCGCGCCTGCCGCCGCGCCGGGGGCCGGCAGGGAGGCGACCGCGCTGGTCGAGGAGTTGGAGCGGCTTGCGGCGCTGCACCGCTCCGGTGCGCTGAGCGACGACGAGTTCGCCCGGGCCAAGCAGCGGATGATCGGCGCGTGAGCGGCGGGAGGGCCGCCGTCCGGCCGCTGCGTCACGTCCCGGCCGGGTCGGAGACCGAGGTCGCGGCCCTCTACCGGGAGGCGTTCGGCCGCAGGCTCGGCCCCGCGCTGGGGCCGGGGCGCAAGGGGCGCGCCTTCGTCGCCGCCCACCTGCACCACGACCGCGGCGTCACCGCGCTCGACGCATCCGGACGGGTGATCGGCATCGCCGGCTTCCAGGTCGGCGGACGCGGCCCGGTCGGGGGCGGATTCCGCGACGTGTCCCGGATGTACGGGGTCCTGCCCGGTCTGATCCGGGTCGCCGTCCTCGCGCTCTTCGAGCGCAGGCAGGCCCAAGGCGAACCGGTCATGGACAGCATCGCCGTCGACTCCGCCCACCGGGGCGAGGGCATCGGCAGCATCCTCCTGGACGAGGTCGCCTCGGTGGCCGCCGAACACGGCTGCCACCTGCTCGGCCTCGACGTGATCGACGTCAACCCACGGGCCCGCGCCCTGTACGAGCGACACGGCTTCACGGCCGTACGCACCTGCCGTACGCCCTACCTGCGACGACTGCTCGGCTTCGGCGCCGTCACGGCCATGACCCGGCAGATACCGGTGCCCGGCCGCCCGGCCACGGACGGGGGTGCACAGTGAACAGCCCCGCCCCCCGGCCCGAGATCCCCACCCGGCTCCTCGTCGACGCGCTGGTGCGCGAGGACGGCACGGTCGTCGCCGAAGAGCTGTACACCGTGGCCGGCCGGCTCGGCATGACCGACCAGCAGGTCCGCCTCTGCCTGCGGCGACTGGTCGCCGAGGGCCGCTTCACACAGCAGGGCCGCGGCCGCAAGGCACGGATCCGGGCCGTCGCAGACCCCACCGATTCCTTCGCCCCCGACGCCGAACACGTCCGGTACGCCTACCGCCAGGACGCGGGACTCGCCCCCTGGGACGGCACCTGGCACCTGTTCGCGTTCGCCGTCCCCGAAACCCGCCGTACGGCACGCGACACCTTGCGCACCACCCTGCTCCACCTCGGCGCCGCTCCCGTCCAGGGCGGCCTCTACGTCTGCGCCAACCCGATCGCCGACCTCGTCGAGACCCACGCCCGCGCGCTCGGCGTGCACGAATCCCTCACCTCCCTCACCAGCACCGACCTCCGCATCGGCGACCTCCGCGACCCCCGCGCCCTGGCCGCCTCACTGTGGCCCCTGGACGACCTCGCCGCCGGCCACACCCGCCTTGCCACGTACGCGGAGCAATGCCTCACGGAACTCGACCACGACTCCTCCCCCACCCGCCTCACCCTCGCCGTGACCCTGGCCGCCGAGTTCGACCGCGCCCACACCCCCGACCCGCTCCTGCCGCCCCAACTCCTCCCCGAGGACTGGCCCGGCGCACGCGCCCGGGCCCTCACCCGCGCGTGCTGGCAGCGCCTCGACGCCGGAACCGGCACGATGCCGCGGCTCTTCACCCTGTACCGGAACGCATCGGACTGACCGCCCTCGTCCGGGTCACCGCCACATCCTTCGGGGAGGGTGTCGCGACCACCGTGAGAAGAGGGCGGCTTCTCCAGCGGCTCCGTCCGCTGGAGAAGCCGAAGTTCGGCGAAGGCATTCACGTGTGAAGCGAGCGCCTTGACTCCGACGACGTGAGGAACCTGCGGTCCACCGCGCCCGACGTCGACGGCCACCACTGGCAGTCCTACCATCCGCGCCCGGACCAATACGCCCACTGGACGAACCGTGTTCGGGGTCGTGGTCACCTGTCGCGCAGCAACAGGTGACCACGACCGTGTCCACACCGCCGGGCAACCCACCGGCGGGCCGATCACGCCACTCCCCTGCCGACACGAAACCCGTCCGCCGGCAGCGGGGAGCGAAGAGCCCCGATCAGAACCGGCTCCCGCTCCTCGTCTCGCACATCGTGGCCCGCTCGCGTGTCGTCAACTGCGGATGAGTTGCCGCTTGGCTTGGACGAACTCGTCGTCCGTCAATGCCCCGTGGCGATGCAGGACGGCGAGGCGGGCGAGTTCGTCGAGCATCGCCGCGCCGTCGGGTCGTTTCGGGGCGGCCTGCTCGTCGGCGTTCGCGGCTGAGGCAACCGCGGTGGCGACGGCTTCGCGCAACGTCTCGACGAACGTCTCGGCCCGGACTACATTCTCCCATCCGTACACACCGCTCACGGCGACGACCTTGAGCACGTTCCCGGTGAGCCGGGATCGCGTGGCCGTGATGTCGGTGATGCCCGCCAGGGGCACCGCCACTGCGGGTCGGCCCTCCTTGGCGTGGATCAGGCGATGGGTGGTGAGCACGAGGGTCCCGTTGGTCCATTCCTGGCGGGCGCGGGCCGGGGTGGCCAGTATCGGGATCTCACCCGGTACGGCGGTGTCGTCGACGGCCCGCGTCACGGTGTTGGCCCGGTCCAGCTGGTCGAGCGCCATCGCTGCGAGGTCACCTCGATCCATGATCTTCACCTTCCGTTCTCGACACGAAATGCTGTGCGTGTGTCCTGAGTTGACGAAACAACGAGTGGTGACCACTCCGGCCGGGTGGTCGGGGCCGCGCGGCTAGTCGGTGCGCAGGGCGGTGAGTACGTCGAGCTTGGCTGCTCGTCGGGCGGGCCAGGCCGCCGCCAGGGCGCCCACGATCGCGGCGAGGACCAGGAAGCTCAGCACCCGGTCCCACGGGATCACCACGCTCAGATCCTTCGTGGAGCGGGCCATGCCCTTCACGCCGCCGACCCCGGCGGCCAGGCCGAGGAGCACGCCAAGGAGGCCGCCGAAGAGCGAGATGATCAGGGATTCGAGCCGGATCACCCTTCGGGTGCGCCGCCGGTCGAGTCCGATGGCGCGCATCATGCCGATCTCGCGGGTGCGTTCGAAAACGGACATGGCCAGCGTGTTGACCACGCCGAGCACCGCGATGACGATCGCCATCGACAGCAGCCCGTAGACGATGTTGAGCATGACGTCGAAGAGCTTGTTGAAGTCCTTGCGCACCTCCTTCGCCGTCTGCACGTTGATCGCCGGGCTGTTGCCGACCGCCTTGCGCAGCGCGTCCCGCATGCCGTCCTTGGACCGCGGCGCGACCTTGGCGAGGACGAAGTCGTCGCCGACGACGTCGATGTGCGGCGTCAGCGTCTGCAACGACACGGTCAGGGCACCGAGCAGCGGCGCCTCGTCGTAGATTCCGCCGATGGGCAGGCGGGTCTGCTGCCCGTCGGGGAAGGTGACGGGCACGGGCGTCCCGATGCGCCACTTGCGGTCGTCTGCGGTCTGCTTGGACACCAGCAGTCCCGTTGCCAGGGATTGCGGGCCGCCTTGGCTGAACGTGGTCGCGAGCACCGAGAACGCGCTCGCGGGATCGACGGCGGTGAGCTTGTGCTCCTTGCCGTCGACACTCACCTGAGCCTCGCGCACGGGGCTGACGGCGGTGACGCCGGGCACCTTGGCGATCGTGGCGGCGATCTCCGGGGTCAGCGTCTGCCCGTCGGAGGAGGAACTGAGCACGAATTCGGCGGTGATGCCCTTGGACAGGGTGCGGTCCACGAGGTGCTTGAGCGATGTGCTGAAGATGGTCAGCGAGGTGACCAGCACCATGCCGATCATCAGGGCGGACGCGGTGGCGGCGGTGCGGCGCGGGTTGCGAGCCGCGTTCTGGTACGCCAGCCGGCCCTCGACGGGGTACACGCGCCGCAGCAGTTCGCCGAACAGACGCACGGCCGGTGTGGCGATGAGCGGGGTGAGCACGATGACGCCGACGAGGACGATGCCCGCGCCGCCCATCACGGTGAACACCTTGGCGTTGCCGGTCGCCGAGCCCTTGATGCCGGCGACCAGCACGAGCCCGCCGAGTGCGACGGTCAGCACGCCGGCGATGTTGCGGCGGCGCAGACTGGAGGTGCTGGGCGGCAGGCTGGTGCGCAGCGCCGCGACGGGTGGGATCTTGGCGGCTCGGCGCACCGGCAGCCAGGCGGCGAGCAGGGTGACGCCGATGCCGACGGCCAGGCTCCACAGGGCGGTTGCGCCGGTAACGACGGTCGATCCCGGGGTGAGGTCGGCGCCGACGTTGTTGAGGATGCCGCGCAGGCCGACCGCGAGGCCGATGCCGATGACGAATCCGGCGAGTCCGGCGACGATGCCGACCGCGAGGGCCTCGAACATCACCGAGCGGGTGACCTGTTTGCGGGTGGCGCCGATGGCGCGCAACAGCGCCAGTTCGCGGGTGCGTTGGGCGACGAGCATGGAGAAGGTGTTGGCGATGATGAAGCTGCCGACGAACAGGGCGATGCCGGCGAAGACCAGAAGCAGTGTGCGCAGCGACGCGATCTCCTTGTTCACCTTGTCCCGGTCGTCCCGGCGCAGCGTGTCCCCGGTGAGGGCTTCGGCGCCTTTGGGGATCAACGGGGCTGCCGCGGCCCGCAGTTGCTCCTGCGACGTGCCCGGTTTGGCGTTCAGGCGCAGTTCGCCGTAGACGCCGGGTTCGAGGTAGAGCTCCTGCGCGGTGGCGGTGTCCAGGAGGGTGAGCGAGCCGCCGGCCTCGACGGCGGCGCTGTCGGTGGTGAAGACGCCGACGACGCTCACGTCGAGGACGGGTCCGCGGGCGACGATCCGGATGCGGTCGCCGACCTTGTACTCGGCGGCCTTGGCGGTCTCGGTGTCGAGCGCGACTTCCCCTGCCTTGGCGGGAAGGCGGCCGGCGGTCAGCGGGTAGCGGGGGTCCTTGCCGTCGCGGCCGGGTACCGCGTTGGCGCCGGTCGCGTTGGCCTTCTTGCGGACGAGCTTGCCGTTGCGGTCGACGACGGCGGTGAAGCCGGTGACGTGGCCGGTGACCGACGCGGCGCCGGGCAGCGCGCGCAGCTTGGCGACGAGGGGCTCGTCCAGGGCCGGGGTCTGCAGGTGTTCGACGGCGTACTTGGTGCCGCGGACGTCGACCGCGATGCCGCGGTGTTCGCGCAGCGCGGCCTCGGTCATGGCCTGCTTGAGGGTGTCGCCGAAGACCAGGACGGCCGCCACGAACGCGACGCCGAAGACGACGGCGAGTGCGGTGAGGGCGAGGCGCACCTTGTAGGCGACGAGGTTGCGTAGGGAAGTGCGAAGCACGGTCGCGTCCTTCAGAAGGGGAGGGCGGAGACGGCGGCAGCGGCGGGTTCGCCCGGTTTCCGGTTGAACGCGCGCATGCGCTCCAGGACCCGGTCGGGGGTGGGCTCGGCCATGTCGTCGACGATGCGTCCGTCGGCGAGGAACAGGACGCGGTCGGCGTAGGAGGCGGCGACGGCGTCGTGGGTGACCATCACGATGGTCTGTCCGGCCTCGGTGACCGAGGCGCGCAGGAAGTTCAGGACCTCGGTGCCCGAGTGCGAGTCGAGGTTGCCGGTGGGCTCGTCCGCGAAGATGATCTCGGGGCGTCCGGCCAGGGCGCGGGCGCACGCGACGCGCTGCTGCTGGCCGCCGGACAACTGTGCGGGCCGGTGGTCGAGGCGGTGGCCCAGGCCGACGGTGTCGATGACCTTGTCCAGCCACGCGGGGTCGGCGCGCCGTCCGGCGATGTCCAGCGGCAGGGTGATGTTCTCCAGGGCGGTCAGCGTCGGCAGCAGGTTGAACGCCTGGAAGATGAAGCCGAGTCGGTCGCGGCGCAGGTGGGTCAGCCCGGTGTCGTCGAGCGACGCCAGTTCGACGTCGCCCAGCCGCACGGAGCCGCCGGAGATCTTGTCCAGACCCGCCATGCAGTGCATGAGCGTGGATTTGCCGGAGCCGGAGGGGCCCATGATCGCGGTGAACTCGCCGCTGCGGAAGCCGACGGACACGTTGTCGAGGGCACGAACCTCCGTCTCCCCCTCGCCGTAGACCTTGCGCAGGCCCGTGGCGACGGCGGCGTACGCCGCGCCGTGAGCGGAGGGCGGGCGCGGTCCGGAGACGTTGCGAGTGTGGCGGGGTGTGCTCATTGGGTTCTCCATCGGTGGAGCCCGCGCCTCGATCGAGGCGCGGGCTCGGTCTGTCCCGGGGGACGAACGAATAATAGATCGACGAGTCCGTCTAATTTATGGGCAGGCGTTCGTCATCGACGTCTACCCCACGGGTGACGAACGGGTAGTCCCCGAGGCGGATGGGAACCGTCCCGCCGTACGCCACGAGTCTGGCCCGGATCCGCCGGCCTCGTCCGTACGACGTCCCGCCGGGTCGGGCGTCATTCGCTGCATCGCGGCGCGCCTCATGTCGCCAGGGCGCGGGCGTGTACCTTCTCGACCGCCTTGCGCGCCGAGACCATCGAACCGTGCTGCCAGCCCAGCATGTTGCTGAGCCAGTCGCCGGCGTAGAAGACCCGCCCGGTCGGCTCGGTGAGCGGCCGGAAGCGCGGCGTGTTGACCACGCCGTTGTTCTGTGTGTCGGCCGGCTGCCAGCCGCCTTCGACGAACGGTTCGCGTCCCCACATCACCGACAGCGAACTCGCCAGCTCCGTACGGGCCTTGGCGCCGTGCACCCGTACGTTGCGGTTCACCGCCTCGGCCGCCCGTTGCGCGGGAGGCAATCCCTCGATCGTGGTCTCCGCGCGTTCGAAGTAGGCCACCATCACGCCACGTTCGCCGCGGTAGTCGGAGGAGGGGTACCACAGGGACCCGTCCTCGCCGTAGGAGGTGAGGCCGCCGTGGATCGCGAAGTCGTCCTCCCACCATCGATTGCGGTACTCCAGGCCGATCTTGCCGGGAAACTCCGCCAGGAAGCCCCCCAGCAGGGCGGTCGCCTCGGCGGGCAGTCCGGCGATGCGCGCCGCCACCCGCGGAGGCGTGGTCACGATGCAGTACTCGACGTCGAGCACGCCGCTCGCGGACCCTCGATACGCCAGTCGCGTCCCGTGCGGACCGTCGGTGATCGAGGTGACCTCGACCCCACATCGAATGCGCCGGCGGCCGATGTGGTCGGCCAGGGCCTCGACGATGCGGTCCATGCCGCCGACCGGCTGGAGCAGCGTCGACGCCATGTCGAACCCGGCGTCGAGGTACCAGTGGCGCGACAACTGTTCGGTGAACACCCGGTCCAGCGAACCTCGCGGCGGCAGCGGCACACCGGGTGATCCGGCGGCCCCGGGGTTCACCGCGAACCCGCGCCGCCGCGGGTCGCCCTGGTGGACCAGGTCGTCGCCGAGGTCGCCCATCGTCTTCAGGAAGCCCAGCAGACGTTCCTTGTCGGCCGCACTCAGCTCGCGATCGAGCGCGCCCTGGTTGGTCACCTTGGCCAACAACTCGGCGACCACGCCGAGCGCGTCCGCCCGCGCGGTCTGGAACCTCGGCTTGTCGGACCCCTTCGGATCGAACACGAACGTGTTCGTGTTCGATATCGCGAACACCTCCAGAGGCACCCCCAGTTCACGGCAGTAGTCGGTGCTGACCGACCACTGCGGAAGCATCGCCGGTCCGGCGTTGAAGTACTGGCCGGGCGCGAAACTCGCCCGTTGCGTCACGCCCTTGATGTCGGTCAGCGTGTCGCCGCCGCGCACCGTGAGACTGCGCCCGCCGATCCGCGGACGGGCGTCCAGCACGGTCACCTCGTGGCCGGCCTTGCACAATTCGTACGCGGCGGTCAGCCCGGCCACACCCGCACCGACCACCGCCACGCGGGCCGGACGACGGCCCGTGAGCGTGAAGTCGGACGCGCGCGGCGCACGGAACGGCGGCGTGGCGGCGCTCGCCGACGAGGGCGCGAGACCGAGCGCGCCCATGGCGGACAGTGCCGCCCCGGCGCCGCCCACCGCACCCACGGTCTGTAGGAATCCTCGGCGGCTGGTCGGCCGGCCGAACTCTCGGGAATGGTTCACGTACGTCTCTCCTCTGCGACGAGGGCGTCGATGATCGGACGAGCCCACGATTCATTCATCGACCCGTCGGTCTATCATTAGGGCAGGCGCCCCCAGGACGCGTCAACCCGGACGTTCGAACGAGGGATGAACGGTGAGGGCGACCGTGATGGCCGGGGACATCGTGGTCACCGACCGCATCAGGGCGCCGGAGAGACCGATGGCGTTCTCCTTCAGGCCCGGCGCGGGCGGCGTGCCGCCGGCGATCGGGGTCGTGGCGGGCATCGCGCCGACGGCGGTACAACACTCGGTGACCGCGGTGGCGGCCGTGCTGTTGTCCCTGCTGACCAGCCCGCGGCACGCCCTCGGCGGCGACAGCCGCAGCTCGGCCGCGCTGGTGCGGCTGATGCTCGGCGGCGCTGGTGCGGCTGACGCTCGGCGGGTCGCCTCGGGATGTGGCGTCGCTGCTGTTGCCCTCGACACCGGGCGCCGGTTGGGTCACGCCGGTTGGGTCGTGGTCCGCGGTCGGCTCGGTCGGCAGCACCCGGGCCCGGGAGCGGATCGGGGCGGGGCGGGGATCCGGTGCAACTGGCCGCGTTGGGTACCGCGTTGGCCACGTCGTATCCGGATCTGCGCGGGCGCGACGTGTCCGCGCTCGCGCCCGTTACGCCCGGCTCGCCGACGGCGGATCCGGCGGCGGCGAATCGGCTCGGGTGGACGCTCGGTTTCAGCGCGCCGTCCGCCACCACCGACCTCGCGGTGACGGCCAATCAGGCCGAGCGCGCATTGCGGCACGCGCTCGCGGCTGGGATGCCGTCCCGGCGGCATCAGGACCGGGATCCGAGCGTGCACTCGCTCGCCCCGGCGGCCGACTCGACCGCCCTGGCGCGCGCCCGATTCGCGGCGCCGGCCGATGCCCCCTCGCCCGGCTATGACGTACTGCTCGAAACCCTGCGCACGTGGCTCGCGCACCACGGAAGTTGGGACCGCGCCGCAACCGCGCTCGGCCTGCACCGCAACACCGTGCGCCAACGCGTCGCGAGGATCGGCGATCTGCTGGACCTGGACCTGCACGACCCGGACGTTCGAATGGAACCGTGGTTCGCCCTGCACTGGCTACCGGGCGAACGACCGAGCACCGAGCAGGCGCCGCCCGCGGCGGGCAGCGGGCAGCGGCACGTGCGACCTGCGGCAGTAGTCGGTACCGTCCGACCACTGCGGAAGCATCGCGCGTCCGGTGTCGAAGTACCGGCCGGACGGGAAACCCACCCGCTGCGTCACACCGTCCTTGTCGGTCGGCGTGTCCCGCCACGCACCGTGAGACTGCCACCGCCGATCCGCGGACGGGCGTCCGGGGCGGTCGCGTCCTGGCCGGCCTTGCGTAGCTCGTATGCGGCGGTCGGCTCCGCCACTCCGGCTCCCCCACCGGCGCCGCGGCGGCCGGTGAGCGTGAAGTCGGACTCGCACGGCGCACGGCCGGGCGCAGTGGCCGCGCCCGCCGCGGTCCCCAAGCGCGAGCGCGCCCATCCCGGACAATGCCGCGCCGGCACCCCACGGCGCTCACGGACTGGATGAAGCCCCGACAGATGGTCCCTGCGGGACGGATCGCTGGGAGTCCGCCATGAGGGGCGTCCTCGGGGAGCGACCGCATCAATTGTTTAATCGACTAACCGGTCTATTATTGTTCCGGTCACAGCCAACATCGATCACCGAGGTAGGGTGAGCATGCCATGCGCACAGTCGACCCCGTGAAGCACGCCGCCAAACGCCGCCAGATCCTCGAAGCCGCCGCAGCCTGCTTCGCGGACAAGGGATTCCACGGAACCCGGACGGCGGACATCTGCGCCCGCGCCGGCATGAGCCCCGGGAACGTGTTCCACTACTTCCCGAGCAAGCACGCGATCATCGTCGCGCTGATCGAGCAGGAGGGCGTCGAGACTGCGGCCTATCTCGCCGAACTCTCGCGCGAAGAGGATCCTTTGGCCGCGTTGTTCGGCCTGATCGACGCGGTGGTGCGCCTGGCCGCCGACCCCACCTACGCGGGTTTGACCCTGGACACCGCCGCCGAGGCCCGCCGCGACCAGAACATCGGAGCCCTCGTGGCCCGCAACGACCGCCAACTGCGCACCGGCATCGCCGACCTGCTCCGCCGCGCCGCCGCGGCCGGGCAAATCGACGACACACTCGACCCGGACCGGGCCGCGACCTGGGTCGCCGCCCAGATCGACGGCCTGTTCGCACGCGGCGCGACCGACCCCGACTTCGCACCACTGGACCAGGCCCCGACGCTGCACCTGCTGCTCACCCGCTTCCTGGGCGCGGAACCCACATAAGCCGTCGAGCCCGCAGTGGCGACGAACGCATCCGCCGCCGCAAGATGACGCCCATGGTCGCGGCCGCCCCCGCATCCGCGCACCGCGACAGCGAGTTCCTCGCCGCCTACTACGACGGCCGGGGATGAGAGGACGCCGCCGTCGCCGACCTCATCGACCGATGCGGCGGCCGTGAGTGGACCGTCGCCCAGAACCTCAAGCACATGCGCCCGGCCGCCGCGCAACGAGAACCGGGGCTCCCGTCTCGCTGACGATCGAAGACTGGGGATCTCCCCCGAGCGAAGCCTGCAGGATCTGCCAAGCACCGTCTCGCGCCCACCAGTCGGCCACACAACCCGACCCCCGGACTCGACCAGAGCGACCATGCGCGCGGTGAGTTCCTCCACGACCGGTTTCTCCAGACGGAAGTACTCCTGGTGCGGGTAGTCGACGCCGTAACAACCCCAGCGGGCCGCCATGGCCTCGTCCACGGACAGGCGGACCACACCGGCAGCACGCAACCGCTCAGCGAAGGACGTCTTCCCCGAGCCGGTCAGCCCCAGATGTGGAAGTCGTCACGGTTGGGCGGCTCGGTTCCGTAGTCGGCAAGTTTCGGGGCCGCGTCCCGCACGTGCCGTGCCTCGCGCTCGGGTAGCACCTTGCCGACGGCGTGGAATCCTTGCCTCGCGTACGCGGCTGCTGCGGTGCGGCGCCGTTCGATCGTCGTGGGCTCGTGCACGAAGATCCTTCCACGTCCCGTTCCGTCAGCGGTCCGTCGACCGCGGGCCGTACAGAACGGCTCGGGTCGCACGTGGGCGGACGAAAACCCGGCAGCGGTCGATGCCGGGGCGCTTCAGAGCCCGGAAGTTCCGGCACGATACCGGGAGTTCGCTCCACGCACCCAAGTACGGCCGCGCGGCGACCCCTCCGGCAAGCACGCGGGTGGGCGGCGGCAGGGCAGCTCACGGAGCAGGCGGCCGAACGCTCGGGACGATGACGATGACGACGGTGCAGCGGGGTGAGCGTTCCGGTAGCGGCAGCCGGGTCCCCGACCTACTCGTGGTCGGTACAGAGGTGGGCGGTCAGGGCCGCACCAGCCCACTCCTCCCAGGCGTCGGGGGACCAGCCCCGGTCGCGGACGAAGATCAGGTACAGCTCCGGACTGAGAAGCCCGTACAGCAGGTCGGCGGCCCGCGCGGCATCGATGTCGGGGCGGGCGTCGGGCTTGGAGGTCAGGGCCTTCGCCGCGGCGTGCTGAACGGTATAGCGCGGGTCGGGGCCGGCGGGCCACTGCGCGGCGATCTCCGGGTCCGTGGCGGCGGCAGCCGCGATCAACGGCACGATCGGGGCGACTCGGCCGAGGATCTCGCGTACACCCCTCACGTGGGCGCGCAGTTGCCCGGCCGCGGTGGGCTCCGCACACGCGGCGCGGAACCAGTCCCGGTCCATCGTGGCGACCGGTTCGACGTCGCCCGCGATGGACGTGTCGACGACGTCCTTGAACAGCGCGCGCTTGTTGCGGAACACGAAGTACACGGTCTGCACGGCCACGCCCGCGCGATCCGCGACCTCCTGAAGGCTGGTCGCGCCGTACCCCCGCGCGACGAACAGGTCCCGCGCCGCCGCGACGATTCGCTCGCGGGTGAGCCGCGAGCGCTCGGCCCGCTTGTCGGGACGCTTGACGTCCCGTTCGTCGGATCCCTTGACCGTGTCCATACCGGGAGTATATCTCTAGAGTCCTACATTAGAGCTGAACTCTAAATTCTCGAAGGGGTAGTGATGAGTGAGACTCGAACGCCTGCGGAACTCGACCAAGAGGCATTGGTGCGCCGCGTGTTGGAGGACTTCTACCGGGACGGCAAGCCGCCGTGGGACAGCGGCATCACCCCGCCCGAGCTGGTGGCCCTGATAGAGGGGCCCGGTGCGTTGATGCCGGGCCGGGTTCTCGAACTCGGCTGCGGCACCGGGACCAACGCCGTGTACCTGGCCCGGCACGGGTGGCGGGTGACGGCCGTCGACCTGGTCGACCGCGCGGTCCGGCAGGCGAGGGAGAAGGCCGACGCGGCCGGAGCGGACGTCACCGTGCTGTGCGCGGACGCCACCCGACTCGACGAGGTGGGCGCGCCCGGCCCGTACGACCTCTTCTTCGACCTGAGCTGCTACTGCGGAATACCACCGCACCGCCGCGACGCCTACGCCTCCGGTCTCACCCAGCGCGCCGCCCCCGGCGCACGACTGCTGATGTTCGGATACGGGCCCGGGGCGTTCGACGACACGTGGTCCGGCGCCACCGCCGACGAACTCACCGCCAGGTTCGCCGGGTGGGAGCTGACCGACGTGACGCCGGGTACGAACCCGGTCCCGACTTTCTGGTTCACGCTGCGCCGTGCCGCCGCCGCATGAGCCCACTCGCACCGGGCAGTTTCGCGGAGCCCGTCGGCGGCGGGGCCTCGGGCGTCGCCTGATCCCCCGCGCCCTCCACGACGGCCCGACCACGCCCGGGCGATCCGTACGCAATCTTCGGCGGGATGGGGCCCTTCCCCCTCCACCGCCGAGACAGCGAACGCGCCCACCGCCGGCGAAGCGTGCCCCACGGACCGCGGACCGAGCGACCGACGACGGGCCACTCACGGCGGTGGACCACCGCCCACGGCCGGCCGGGCGTGGCGACGCCGGCCGTTGCGAACGTCGCCACGGTGGCGGCCTCAGGATGTGTCTCGGTGTCGTTCGGCGTGGGGTTGTCCAGGGCGGACCAGTCGGGTTCGATGCCCAGCAGCGCGGGTGGTGTTGGATGTGTCGCAGCCTCGGCGGGTGACGGTGACGAGTTCGTCGAGGGTGCGGGCGCCGAGGTTGGCCACGGCGCTGCTTTTCGGGTGCGCCCAGCGGCCTCCACCGGGTTCGGGTCGGGAGCGTGGGGCGGCAGGAAGACCGGGGTCAGCCGGTCGACGCGGTCGGCGAAGGCGCGCATTCGGCGGCTGCGACGGCTGCCGGGTTGTGCCACACCGGAACGATCGGGCGATCGAAAGTCCCGTGTATGGCGGGGAGTTGCCGGATCAGGTCCCGGTCGGTGGCCGAGCCCGGGACCATGACGCCGCCGAGCCCGACGGGACCGTTCCGACCCGGTCACCCTCGCCGCCCCTGCCCCCGACCGGTGCCCCGCCCGCCCGCTACGGGGGCCGCCGGTCAGTCGACCTTGCTCGCCCGCCGCACCTCGGCCGCCGGTACCCGCGTCACGTCGGGGCGCCCTGCTCGACGCCCCAGCACCCGTTCGACGACCACGGCGGAGAGGCAGAGAAGCGCCGCGAGCACGGAGAAGACGGGGAAGATCACGGTGTCGCTCCAGACGGTCGCGCCGATGCCCACGAGGAGTGTGGGCGTGATGAGCGCGCCGTACGCGAGCAGGTAGAACATGGACATGACCGCCCCGCGCCGCTCGGCGGGGATGTGTGCGGTCAGGTGGCGCAGGGAGCCACCGAAGGCCAGTCCGTAGGCGCCGCCTTGGAGTGCGACGGTGACGATGATGACGACGGCGTTGCCGGTCGCGAAGCCGCCCACCCCGGCGGGCATGAGCACGGCGAGCGCCAGGTCACCGCCGAGTGCGACCGTTCGGGCCGGGCGGCGGGCGCTGACGACCTGGGCGAGGGCGGCGGTCAGGGTCACGGCCGCGATGACGCCGCCGCCGAAGAGCGGCCCGTCGACGTGCGCGGCGTGGGACGCGATCGAGGGTTCCAGCGAGAAACAGACCCCGAGCACGGACCAGGCGGCACCGGCACCGATCACGGCGAAGACGAAGCGCCCGCGGATCTCCGTGGGCACCTGCGGACGTGGGATCTCCAGCGGCGCGGCGCCGGCCGAGGGGTGCGGCTCACGCATTGCCAGAAGGAGGATGAACAGGACGACGGCGATGATCGCGTCGGCGAGATACGGCAGGAGTAGTGGGTGGAAGTCGATCTGGGCGAGGGTCGCGGTGGCGAGCGCGGCGGCGGCGATGCCGACGTTGAATGCGATGGCGGTGAGCGTCCCGGTCCGCGCCGCCCGCTCCGGGTTCACGTCCAGCAGGGCGGCTCCGCCGACGACGACTATCGCGCCGATGCCCGCGCCGTTGAGCATCCGCGCCACGATGAGATATCCGGGTCCTGCGGCGAAGACGAAGACGGCGAGCCCGGCGAGCAGCAGGAGGACGGCGACCAGGAGCACGGGCCGACGGCCGTACCGGTCGGACAGAGCCCCCGAGACAAGGATCGCGACGACCGCCACGGTTCCGTACGCGGCGAAGATGACGGTGGTCAGAAAGGGCGGATAGTCCCACTTCTCGGCGTACAGGGAGTAGAGCGGTGACGGGATGGCGGAGGTCGCCTGCCCGAGCGTGAGGAGGACGAGGAGGGTCGCGTAGCTCCATGGCTGGGGCCGGCGGCCCGGGGAGAGTGCCCGCACGAGGACTCCTGGTAAGTTGGATGAGGATCGTACTTCGGAGAGGCTAGGGTGAAGTACGATGCTCGTCAAACTTGGAGTTGCCCGATGCCGTCCTGGGAGATCCCACCGGACCGGTTGCCGCCCGTCGCGGGCGTCCGGAAGCTGCTGCGCGCCCTCGCGGACCCGGTACGCCTGGAAATGGTCCATCGTCTGGCGACGCATCCCGCCGCCGAAGCTCCCTGCTCGGACCTGTACGAGGACCTGAGCAAATCCACCGCGACCCACCACTTCAAGATCCTGGTGGAGGCGGGCATTCTCCACCCGGTCATGGTCGGTCCCTCTCGCGGCCACCGCCTGCGGCGCACCGCCCTTCAGGAAGCGGTACCGGGCCTGCTGGACGCGCTGATGGGGGCCCTGGCGCGCGAGGGCTGACGGGCTCGGGGGGGGTTTGGTGCTCGGGGCTCGGGCCTCGGCGGCGCGGCAGCGGGCGTTTCGTGGGCTGGGTCGACGCTCGTCCGAGACTCGGGCACAGGGATTCAACCGGAAATCGAGCGAAGAACTCGCTTCCCACCGCGCCCGACACACGCCGGTGAGAACCCGCACAACCCGGATCTTCGGCGCAGCGTGTCGAGAGCGATCGATCGCATGGTTCTTGGAACCTCTCGGCGCCGATTGCCCGTTGCCGAGTCCGGCTCGCCCACTCCTGGGTGCGGCTCGCCCATCGGTTCAGGAATGCGGCCGACCGGCCGGAGCGCCGACCCCGGTACGCCTCGGAGATGAGCGATGCGGAGTGTGCCCTCACGGGCGCGTTACCGGATTCGTGGTCTCCTATTCCGATGGCCCGCCAACCGCGGGCTTTGGTGTCTGCTGATGACCGAGGTTGCGCAGCAAGCGGTGTTCTGGACCGACGACTCGCCGGCCTGCGAGCTTCTGCGAGCTTATGCCGCACGGCGAGGACATCGCCGCGCATTCCTGTACTCCCCCGAGGGCGCCGCCGGGGTGGGGGGCGACGCGCTTGCCGCGGGAACCGCGAAGCGCCCCGAGAACCTCGCGCCCCTGGAGGTCGTCGCCGGTGGCATCGTCGCCGTCGGCGAGGACGTGAAGGAGATACTCGACGTCGCGCGGCCGATACTCGCGCTCTACATCGGAGGCATGGGCTCCCGCGGCCAAGAACTTCTTCAACGACCTCGTCCGACGCTACGGCTACGAAGCCGAGGCCAAGGAGATCCAGGACCTCTACCTCGACGGCAAGACGAGGGAAGCCGCGGCCAAGGTCCCCTTCCAACTCCTTGAATAGATCAACCTCGTCGGGCCGGCTTCCTACGTGCCCGCCCTCCGGTCGCGAGGCTCGACGCGAGTTGCTGCCGCACGTCATCGACACCGGTGATCGGCACTGTGCTCGTCGCGCGATCGCACGTGCGCCAACGTTGCTCGGAGCTGGGAGCCCGAGCGTTCGTCCCACCGGGTCGGCCGGCCCCGGCTGCGTCACGAAGGCGAATACGCGCCACACCCATATGTACCGGTTTCTCGCTTTTTCAGATGGATATCCGCAGAATGCTGTTCATGCGAAAGACAGGGCGACTTCGAGCCGCGTCGCAGGGCACCAGGGGTACGAAGGTGATCGCGGTGCTGTCCATCCTGGCCACGACGTCGGCCGTGCTGTACGGCTGCTCGTCGGGGGGATCCGAACACGATAAGAGGACGGATCCCGAGGGTGCCGAAACGTCGTCCTCGACGTCGGGTTCGGATTCGGGTTCGCATTCGGGGACCGCGCCGGGTTCCGGTTCGCAGGGTTCCGGCGAACCCGGAGGCGCGGAAAGCGGTGCGGGCGAGGCGCCGAACCCCGAAGGAGGCGGCGGATTCGAGTCGGCGGGACGCCTCTCCGGCTACTTCCCCGGGGTGTGGCCCGCCGCCCAGGTGTTGGTGAGCAATTCCTCGACCACCACGACGTTCGTCGGCACGGTGACCCTCGCCGACTGCACCGACGCACAACACCAACAGCGCGCGGATCCCCCTCAGCAGACGATCACCGTCCTCCCGAAGGCCACCGCGACCGCCCAGTTCTCGTTCAAGAGCGATTCGGACGACATCGCACACACGGTCTGTGCCCAACTGACGGACGCACAGGGGCATCGCCAAACGGCCAGCAACGTCTTGGGGAAGACACCGTCCGACGGCGCCTCGCCCTCGGCCCCACAGAAGGCACCCGGTACGTCATCCGACCCCCACGCCCCACCGCCCCCCGGGCACGCCACATCGAACCCGAAGACCTCCGGCCCGGCGACGTCGAGCCCGAAGACCTCCGGCCCGGCGACGTCGAACCCCAAGGGGCCGACGTCGCCCGCCCCGTGAGGCCGACCGACAGCCGAGGAGCGGCCCGCCGGTCGGCGGCCCGACAACGACACCGGGACCGAGAACCATGACGGACGAAAACGAGGACGACGAAGGCAACAGCGACGAAGGCAACGGACGAGACCACGACCGCGGGCACGACCGCAGCAACGATCGAACCAACAGCCAGGACGCCGAACCGGACAACGGCCCCGGCAAAAACGGGGAAGGCGGTCCGGACGGCGACTCGGCCTCGCGCACGGCGGCCGGCTGGATCGGCACCCTGGCCTCGATCCTCGCCCCCACCACGGTCATCGGTGCGCTGCTCCTGTATTTCGGGTTCGTCTACACCGACGCGCTGTACGAGTACTTCGGCATCGACGCGCAAACGCTCGGCTTCTCGACCCAGGACTACCTCCTGCGCAGCGCCGGCCCGCTCTACCTTCCGGCCGGAGTCACGCTGGCCCTGGGCCTGGTGACGGTACTCGCATACCACCTCGCGTCCGCGATCGGACGCCGTCCCGAGGCGGACCGGCCTCCCCATGTCCGGCGCGTCCTCCACGCCCTGATGGTCGCGGGGCTTCTGCTCTTCGCGGCGGGGATGCTCGGCGGATTCCGGATCTGGCCCAGCGCCGCTCTCACGACCCCGCTGCTCATCGGTGGAGGTCTCCTTCTCGTCGCCTGCGCACGAGTGTTCGCCCTGCGCAGCTCCGGCATCGAGCACCCCGCCGCACGGGAGACGACGGCCCTGGCCTTCGTCGCCGCGCTCGTCGTGCTGTCGTCCTTCTGGGCCGCGAACGTGTACGCGGGGCAGCACGGCACCCGCGACGCCCGCTACCTCGCGGCGCACCTGCGGCTGAGGCCGGCCGTCGTGGTCGACACGACCGAGCGGCTCCACTTCGACTATCCGGGCGTGCGCGAAACCGTACTGCCGGTGGACCCGTCGGGGCAGCGGTTCCGCTTCCGCTACGAGGGGTTGCGCCTACTCGCCCAGTCCAACGCCCGGATGTTCCTCATCCCCAACCACTGGACGAAGGCCCGGGGCTACGTCATGGTCGCCCCCGTCGACGCGAACATCCGGGTGGCCTACCACCCCTCCTGAATCGGCGGCCGCCGGGGTCGACGCGGTCAGGGACGGCAAAAGGCCACCGAACCGACCACATCGGTAACGCACACCCACAGCGCCCGCCGACCACCCCGGCCGGGAGTCGGTCGGCGGGCGCGACTGTCGCCGGGACCGAAGAACGATGGAATCGGCCGCGAGTCGCGGCGTGTATGCCTGCAACCTCACGGTTCGGATTCGTTGCCTGGCGGAATCGGCAGCAACACATGCTGCCGCACCGGTCCGGAATGAGGCTTCCCGACACACCCGTGCTGCCGGGCGAGCCGGTCGACGATTGTGTCGGCCGGGCCGCCGAGTTCGGCACCCGGGGTGTCGGATGCGCCAGGAGCGCAGGCGATCGGCCACGGTGTAGACGTCGGCCTTGCCCGTGTCGACAGCGCGGGCGAGATCGACGAGGGCACCGTAGGGGGCGTCGACGCCCTGATCCGAAGCGGCCATGTAGGCGACCGCGATGCCGCGCCGCAATCGACCCGCCCCGGCCGACTGCCCCGCCACCATGACCCGGTCGGGGTCTGCGCCGGCGCAGCAGGTGTCGGATCCTCGGCCCGAGCAGCGGTTGAGGGCTGCCACCCGACACGGGGTGCAGCCCTCAGCGCATGTGCCTACGACGGCCGGCCGCCGTACGGCACGGTGATGAGTTCCATGGCGTGGCCAACCGGATCCATGAAGTACACGCCGCGACCGCCGTCGTTGTGATTGATCGCGCCGGGGTGTTGCCGGTGCGGGTCGGCGTAGTGCTCGATGCCGCGCTGTGTGATCCGCTGGTATGCCGCGTCGAACTCCGCCTCGGAGACCAGGAAGGCGTAGTGCTGCGGAGCGATTTCGTCTGCGGGGATCGTGGCGAAGTCCAGCGTGACGCCATTACTCAGGTCGACCGCGATGAAGGGGCCCCACTCCGCGGTGATCTCGAGGCCCAGCAGGTCCGCGAAGAACTCGGCAGACTCCCGGTTGTCCCGGGCATGGACGATCGTGTGGTTCAACTCGACTGACAAGGAATGCCTCCGAGGGCACCTCCCAACACCTCCATGCCTCACCCAGTCGGTGACCGACACGCGATGTCGCTGTCGATATTAGTCGTTGTTCCGGCACGACGGTAGGCGATCAGGACTGCGGCCGACGCGGACCGGCCGACCGAGGCGAGGAAGCGTTCGGCCCTCGTCACGGCGGTGCGGGCCCGGCGTCCCGCAAGGTGGGGTCGAGCGCGCGGCGATGTGCCTGCCCGAGCAGGACCGCATCCTCGGCAACGTCCGCGTCCTGGCCGAAAGCGTGGAGCTGCGCGCTCGGCGGCGGAAGACAAGCCCGCCCGCCCCGGTCGAGTAGACCGGCGAGTAGACCGGATCGAGAGCCCGATCTCGCGGTGACGCCTGGACGAGCAGCATCGCCCGCCCCGCCTGCCCCGGCCCGCCCGCGCCCGAGCCCGCGCACGAACGGCGGGCGCCGCGGCCGCGAGGCTCGCTCGTGGTCGCGGCGCCCGCGCGTCACACGTCGCGGATCCAGTGCCCGTCCGTGGCCCAGCCGAGGAACCGCCGGACGTTCGGCACCGCCGGGTCGTCCAGGCTGCCGCCGGTGAACACGTGCCGCAGCCCGGCCAGAACCGGCGCGAGGCGGCGCACGGTGTGCTCCGGCCGGCGCGCCGTCTCCTCCGCCATCCACGCGATGACCGCGAACTGGTCCTCCACCCCGCACAGGGACAGGAAGAACAACGTCTGCCGCCACGCGTACGCGGCGTCCTTGACGGTGCCGAGCGATCGCGGGTTCCCGGCGATCTGCTGCACCAGCCGGCACACCGTGCGGTACGCGCCCCGCGCCGGCTCCGCCCAGCCCTCCGCCGGCTCCACCCCGATGGGGTACACGAGCGCGGCGAGGTTGTGCGTGGTGAGGATCTGCGCCTGCTCGATGACCTTCCCGTTCGCCGCGACCCACCAGCGGCCCCGCGGATCGATGTCGGCCCGCTCCCGGCACAACTCGGCGAAGGCGTCCGAGGTGTTCGCCGCGAGCCCATGCTCGCGCTTGACGTCGTCGATCGTCCGGATCGCGGCGTAGTCGATGCCGTAATACCGCGCGTACAGCGACCCTTCGAGCAGTGCCGCGGCGTCCTGCGCGGCGCGCAGGAACTTCGCGGAGAACGTGCCCATGAAGATGTCCGCCGCGAGTTCCTCGGTGAACACCGCCTTGACCCCGGCCTGCCGCGCGAGCGAACCGAGTTCCTGGAGCAGCGGGTTCGGGACGATCGTGCCCGGGAAGGCGCGCACCGTCAGCGTGCCCAGCTCGGTCAGCGCCTCCCAGGCGTTTCCCGCGGTGTCGGTCGACACCCGCCGATACGCGGACACCGCCCGCACCCAGGGCAACTCCTCCAGCCGCACCTGGTGCTCCAGGTTGAGGAGCAGCAGCGAGCGACGCTCGGCGAACGCCCCGTACCCCGCGGTCATCAGCGTGCGCAGGGCCGGGTCGTGGTAGGCCAACGCGGTCGTCGCGGCGACCAGTTGCGGGACCAGCTCGGCCAGTACCTCGGCCGACGGCACGATGCCGCGCTCGACGAGCGTCGCGACGGGCGCGCTGAGCGCGCGCTCGACCGGGTGACGCAGGCTGTCCGGAATCGGGCTGCCCGCGCGCACGCCGGTCCGCTCGGCTTCCTCGTCGGTCACCGGCACGAGCAGCCATGCGGTGTCGGGCAGACCCGCGTCGTCGCGCAGGTTTGCCAACCGGGTGATGAGGACGCGTGCCAGCTCGTGGAGCGTCGCGGTCGACGCGTCCTCGGCCTGACGTGCCCGCAGTTCGGCGTGCGGCGGCGAACCGGGCGCACCGCGCTTGGCGACCATCGCGTCGACGGCGTGCCGGAGCAGGCCGGGGCGGGCCGGCCCACGCGCACCGACGTTCGCGCGGACGCCGGCGCGGGGTCCGGCGGTGCGGGGCTCGGCGGAGCGGGCGGAGCGGGCGTCCGCGATATGGGTGCCGGCGACGCGAACATCATCGGCCCGTGTGTCACCGAGCGCCTCGGCCAGTGCGGCCAGCAGGATCGCGGAGTTCTCCTTGGGGTTGCGGTGCTTGGTGCACAGCGTGTGCTGCGCCGCCAAACGCCGGTAGCGCCGCAGGAGTTCACGGCCGCGTTCGGTCCAGCCCGCCGGTCGGATCGCGTCGAGCCGGCCGTCCTCGACGGTCTCCAACCAATGCGCGAGCAACTGGTCGGCGAAAGGATTCCACACGGTCAGCGCCTCGTTCATCGCCTCGACCGCGGGCTTGGGACGCCGCGCGCCGAGCGTGGCCCGCAACGAACCCACGGACTCGCGGTGCACAACGGAGCCGTCGGGCACCGGCGTGTCGCTGGGGCCCGGCAGGAAGCGCAGGCGGTCCGCGTACGGCGCGATCTCGTCGAGCAGCGTGAGCGCCGCGAAGCGGTCCCCGGCGCGCAGCAGCCACGCGATGGTGAGCAGCGCGGCCTCCTCGGGCACCGCGACGTGATACCGGCCGGTGTCGAGCATCGTGTGCAGTTCGGCCAGGCCCGCGTCGGTGAGGAAGTACCGGAACACCGCGAGCCGATCGCCGGTGCGCAGCCCGGCGCGGGCGGCGGCTTCGGCCTCGTGTGCGGTCCACGGCCCGCCGGCCGCGGCGTCGCCGGTGGCGAACCCGCCGCGCACGACCTCCGGGGTGACCCACGCGGGAAGCCCGCGCACGGGCGTGCGCGAGCCGATGGCCAACGACCCGTCGGCCATGCCGCGGGCGACCTGCGTCCAGCGGCGCACGCGTTCCTCGGCGCGAAGCCGGGTCGTCTGGCTCTCGTGGGAGGCGGCGGTGCGGAATGCCTTGGCCAACTGCCAATCCGCATAGCCGGGGTTGGCGACGGGCTGCACGTGAATCTCGTTCATGCCGACGTGGCGGGCCCTGCCCCCGCGCCCTCCGGGATGAGAGCCCGGTGCTCTACTGACTGAGCTACACGTCGTGGTCGGTACGGCGGGCACCGCGCGCCCCACCGCCTTGTGCGGGTTACGGGCCGGGAGCTCCCCCGGCCGATCCCCGTGCCGCCGTGTTCCGATGTCGCCGACGTGGCGGGTCCCGCCCCCGCGCCCTCCGGGTCCGAAGCCCGGTGCTCTACTGGCTGAGCTACACGCCGTTGTCGCGTTCGCCAACGTGGCGGGTCCCGCCCCCGCGCCCTCCGGGTCCGAAGCCCGGTGCTCTACTGACTGAGCTACACGTTGTGGTGCGCCGGCGAAGTGCCCGCCGACGAGGACGACACTAGGCCCGAGCCGCAAGCGCGGCAACGGAGTTATCCGCACGGCGCGTGCGGCGACCATGGTTCGCTGCGTGTCCCCGACGCTCCGTGATCGGTGCGGTCGCGGCGGACTTCCGATGCGTCGGACACCCACGAGGGTGGGTCGTATCCGGTGAGGGACCCGGCAACTACGCTCGGTACCAGACACGTTCACATCGGGGGGATGAACATGGGGAAGCGAAACACGTCCCGCACGGGCGGGATCGCCGGCCGGTGCGCGGCCGTGATCCTGTCGATCACGATGGCCGCCGCCTGCTCCGGCGGCAACGACGGGAACGCACACCCGCAGCAGCCGAAAGCGGCCCCTTCGGCAGCTGCGGGGTCGCCGGGTTCGGCCGGGCCCGGCTCCGACGGCGCGGACGAGGAGGCTCCCTCCTGGGACACGGACAACCTGCCGCCGGGCGTCGACTTCTGGGCCGGCAAGGTGGACCTGGCGGTGTTCCTGTGCCAGACCTCCGACCCGAAGACGGGCGGCTGCTCGAACGGCGCCGTCACCGACACCCAACGCCAGGAGATCCTCGACGCGCTCAAAGCCACGCCGCAGGTCGAGCACGTGTACTTCGAGGACCGGAGACAGGCGTGGGAGTTGTTTCGCGCGCAGAACGCCGGCAACCCCCTCCTCCTCGACGCCATGACGGCCGAGCAACTCCCGGAGTCCTTCCGCGTCAAACTCAAGGACCCCGGAACCATCACGACGGTGGCCTCCGCGTTCGAGCAACGCCCGGGAGTTGCCTCGACCATGAGGCACACCGCCTCCGGCCCTCCCGCCACTCCCCCGGTCCCCGCCACGGCCGTACTGACCCCGGAGCGGGCCAGGCGCGCCGTGTTGACCGTGGACGACGTCGGCACCGGCTGGACCGCGGGCGCCCTGACCGACACCGGGCCCAAACCGGCCGCCGCGCCGTACTCGGGCGTCAGCGGCGACGCCGGGTGCGACCGCGCCCTGGCGGGCGCCCCGACCGGCCCGATCGTCGTCCTCCTCGGCGCACAACGAAGCTTCGAGAACACGGCCGGAACCCGAGTGATCGCCACCGTCCAGGCATACGAAGGCAACGGCGCCGCACTTCAGTTGGCCAAGACCCGCGCCATGTTGTCCGGCTGTGCGGACCTGCCCGTGCCGTGGGCGGGTGCCTCCGCACGCTTTCGTGCCGTCGCCGCCCCCACCGTCGGGGACGAAACACTCGGCATGCGCATCGTCACCAACCAGAGCGGCGCCACCAGAACCGTCGACTCGATCTTCGTACGCATCGGGCCCAACCTCGCCACCATCACGCTCCCCGCCGACGCCGGCCTCGACCCCACCACCTCGGACCGACTCGCCCGCCGCGCAGCGGAACACCTCCGACAGGCCGTCCGCGACTGAACGAACCCACACATCTCGCACGCGATTCTCTCGTGCGCACCCACAAGGTCACCGGAAGGTGCGGCCGGTGGTGCGGTGGTCGCAGCTCGGCTCGGATTCGCCGCCATCGCGGGATGCGCGACACGAGGCCGGCATCCGGATGGAGGCAACAGTGAAAGTCCCTGACATAGTGAAAGTCCCTGACATGTCGCACGGTGCACGTCTCTCCGCCCATGGCGCCGTCTCCACATCCCTGGCCATGTGCGGTGATCGCGCGCTGCGCGAGCTCGTGGACACGGCAGTGCCGATCGGGTCCGGCATCGGCGGGAAGGCGTCCCTGCTGGAGGTCGCCGGCACCCCCGTCTTCGTGAAGCGGGTGCCTCTCACCGACCGGGAAAGACGGCCCGAGCATGTCCGGTCCACGGCGAACCTGTTCGAGCTGCCCGTCTTCTGCCACTACGGCGTCGGCGCCATCGGCGGGCCGGGCTTCGGGGCTTGGAGAGAGCTCGCCGTGCACACCATGACGACGAACTGGGTACTCGCGGGCGAATACGAGGGCTTCCCCCTGATGTACCACGGGAGAGTGCTGCCGGACACGACGCCCCTGCCCGAGGAACTGGCGGACGTCGAACGCGCCGTGGCCTACTGGGGCGGCGATTCGCGGGTACGCCGCCGGATCCGGGCTCTCCGGGAGTCCTCGGCGAGCGTCGCGCTGTTTCTGGAGTACATCCCGCAGAACCTGCACCGGTGGCTGGGCGCCCGGGTCGAAGCCGGAGAGCTGACCGCCGACCGGGCATGCACGATGGTGGAGAGGGAACTGGCGGTCGGCACCTCGTTCATGAACAGCCGCGGGCTCCTGCACTTCGACGCGCACTTCGAGAACATCCTGACCGACGGTCGGCGCCTGTACTTCGCGGACTACGGCCTCGCCTTGTCCTCCCGGTTCGAACTGTCGCAGGACGAGACCGATTTCTTCGACCGGCATCGGACCTACGACCGCGATTACACCGCCACGTATCTGGTGAACTGGCTGGTCACCGCTCTGTTCGGATATCGGAGAGAGGACGGGGACGGCCGCTACGAGCTGGTGCGCGCCTTCGCGGAGGGCAAGCGCCCCACCGGAATTCCCGAGGAGGCCGCAGCGATTCTCGCCCGGCACGCGCCGACCGCCGCCGTGATCTCGGACTTCAACCGCACCTTCCAGCGCCGGAGCAGGCAAACCCCGTATCCGCTGGAGGAGACCCGCCGGATCGGCCGCATGCACGGCCCATCCGTCGACTGACGAGCCTGCAAGACGGATGCCACCCGGCGCGGGAAAGCTCTGCCCTGGTACCGAGCGACGGCCTGCGGGGACAGGGTCTCCGCGCGACGGGGACCCTTACCGTACGGACCGGGTGCGTGCTCGGTGTCAGGTCCAGCCGAACTCGCTGTAGGGGTGGCCGGCTTGGATGGCTCGGATCGCGGCGCGGGTGTAGTCGACGGTCGGGTCCGGAAGGTCGTGGGGGTGCCACCACCCCCAACCGAGGCACTTGGCGGGTTCGAGGACTTCGGGCGTGCCCGTCCAGCGCCGGGCCCGGAAGACCATCTGCATGCGCGGGCACGTTCCCGGCGCGTCCAGGAGGTGGAGGGCGTGGACGAACTCGACGTCGTCGGGGTGGATCACCAGCCCGGCCTCCTCCCGGGCCTCACGCACCAGGCACGCGACGGCGGACTCCTGCTCGCAGTGCCCGGCCAGGAAGTGGTGGGTGGAGGGCGCGTAGAGCGAATCCGGGTGCCGCAGCCCGAGCAGGATCCGCCCCCGGGAGTCCTGCGCGTACAGGTGTACTCCGACGACGTTCAGGACGCCGCGCGTACCGGACTCGACGCGCCGGTTCGGGACCGAGACGGCTTCCTCACCGCTCATCGAGCGACTCCCGACCGTCGGCGGACTCCGGGTTCGACGCGGGGTCTCGTGATCACGCCATCAGGATCGGCGGGAGTGCTGCACGGCGCGGGGAGGGACGAGTTCGTTGCCATCACGCGGAGTTTAGAGTTTCCTACCGACAGTCGCGGCGTCATGTCGTCTGGAACCGCGGGATCGCGCGAAGGGTCGGCCCGCGGCTGCTCGCAATTGCCTGGGAGCGCGATTTCGGCTCTGCCCACGGCTACGGTGAGGGCTTGCGCGTGATCTGGCGGGTGGGTGCCCTCATCGGTCTCCCGGCAGCGCCGGCGCTCCCGAAGGCCGTGCGGCCTCCTGCCGATCCGGCCGGGGCCTGCCGAGCCGAGGCCTGCCGAGCCGATCGTCAGCCGTCCTCGTCCTCGTCCTCGGTGCGGTCGCCCTCGGCCTGCGACGTCTCGTAGGCGTGGGCGGTCTGCTCCGATGTGGCGTCTTCGTCGGACGGGCGCATGTCGCTTCCCCGCACCACCACGCGCGGGGGCGAGTGCATACCGTGGTGGTCGTCGTGAAGTCGGTGCTCGCCGCGCACCTCGGTGTCAGGCATGGTGACCTCCTGCGGCCCACCGCACCCGGCGGCGTCGGGGGCGGTGCCGCTGCATCTCCAGTGTCCCTCTTCCACGGGTCGCCCGTCTCGTGCGCGGCGCGTCGCCCGTTGCGACGTCCTGTGGAATACCGGCTCGCGCCTCAGGGCGGACGCGGGGGGCCTTCGACGGGCGGTGCGGCATCCGTCCTGCCGGCCGCTCGGCCGGCGACGCGGGCTACGGCCGCTCGCTCGATCCCACCACCGGCGCCGTCGGCCCGGACCACGGTTCACTCTCGGGGGTGACGGCGTTCGGGGCTGCGAACGGCCGGTTTCGTGGCGATCGGACGGCGGGTGACCACCGTTCGGGATCGAAGCCCGGAATCCGGATGAACAGGACCGGTCGAAGCGACCTGGTTGTCACCGGTGAGGCCCGCGACTCGTCGGATCGGCGCGCAGTGTTCGGGCGCCTGGGTGACATCTCAGGAGCGGTTGAACCAGCGGCGCTTGGCCCGGGGCGGGGGCGAGACGCCATCTACCTGGGCCACCGACGGGTCGTCGTACTCGCGGGAGATCACCCGGACCTGGCCCGACTCGGCGTCGTGGCGCACGGTATACAGGCCCAGGCGCCGGACGCGGTCGGCAGCTCCTCCAGGGCGGAGTCCCGGTCCGGGAGGGCGTGGTCGGGCCCCACCGCCGGCGGCGGCCCCGTGCGGGCGCCGGCGGCGGTGGGTGCGGCGGTCAGTTGGTCATGTCGGCGAACTGACCGGGCCGGTAGGAGCCTCCGGGGTTGCGGACGATCACGTTGAGCCGGTTGTTGGCGTTGATCATGGCGATCAGGGAGACGAGTGCGGCGATCTGGTCGTCGGTGTAGTGCTCGCGTACGCGGCTCCAGGTCTCGTCCGACACCCCGGAGTGGGCGTCGGCGATCCTGGTGCCCTCCTCGGTGAGCGCCAGCGCCGCGCGTTCGGCGTCGGTGAAGACCGTCGACTCGCGCCAGGCGGCGACCAGGTTGACGCGGACCGCGGTCTCTCCGGCCGCCGCGGCGTCCTTGGTGTGGTAGTCGACGCAGAAGCCACAGCCGTTGATCTGGCTCGCGCGCAACATCACCAGGTCCTGGACGGCCCGGGGCAGCGGGGAGTCGACGATCGCCAGGGCGACGTTGTAGATCCGCTTGGCGATCTTGGCGCCGAGGTCGTTGGCCATCAGGTCGAAACGGGGTTCCATCGTTGTGTCCTCACTCGTGGGTTCGAATCCCGCGCGGAGCTTTCGCGCGAGGTGTTGCGGGTCGGGGACGCGGTCCGCCGGCTAACCGAGGCCGGCGGGCTCGTAGTCCCCGCCGGGCTGCCGGACGATGACGGACATGCGGTTGGTCGCGTTCATGAGGGCGACGAGCATCACCAGATCGGACAACTGGCCGTCGTCGTAGTGCTCGCGGACTCGGTTCCAGGCCTCGTCGTCGACGCCGCCGGCCGCGTCGGCGATACGGGTGCCCTGCTCGGTGAGTTCCAGCGCCGCGCGTTCGGCGTCGGTGAAGACCGTGGACTCGCGCCAGGCGGCGACGAGGTTGAGGCGGGTGGCGCTCTCTCCGGCGGCTGCGGCGTTCTTGGTCCACACGTCGGTGGCGTAGCCGTCGCCGTTGATCTGACTGGCACGCAGCAGCACCAGCTTCCGGGTCGCGGCAGGCAGACTCGAATCCTGCAGGATCGTCCTGCTCGCCGCGCCGAAGTGGGCGGCGGCCTTGGCGGCGGTCGTGGTCGGGTTGCCGAACAGATTCAGACGAGCGGTCATCGTGCGCTCCTTGCACGTCGTCGGGCGAAGTCGTACAGGAGATGCCGGCGACCCGAACTGCGTGACAACGCGGCGGTGTGGCCCATGTCACCGGGATCGGGTGTCACGCCGAGGGCGGGACCGGCATCTCGTGCGTGACGCCACGAAGAGGAACAGAGCAGGAGACGATGATGAGCGAGCGCAGTGACCGATCCGCGGAAACCACCCGGCCGCCTGCCGGCGGGGACGGTGTGGACCTCGCCACCGATACCTTCGTCACCCACCGTAACCTGCTGTTCACCGTGGCCTACGAAATGCTCGGCTCGGCCGCCGACGCCGAGGACGTCCTGCAGGAGACCTGGATGCGGTGGGTGGAAGTCGATCCGGGCATCGTGCGGGAACCGCGCGCGTATCTGGTCCGGATCGCCACCCGCCAGGCGTTGGGTCGGCTGCGTTCGCTGCGCCGGCGCAGGGAGACCTACGTCGGCCCCTGGCTGCCCGAGCCGCTGCTGACCGCGCCCGACGTCGCCGAGGATGTCGAACTGGCCGAGGGCGTCTCGATGGCGATGCTGCTGGTGCTGGAGACGCTGAAGCCGACCGAGCGCGCGGTGTTCGTGCTGCGGGAGGTGTTCGACCTGGACTACGACGAGATCGCCGAGGCCGTCGGCAAGAACCGGGTCACGGTCCGGCAGATCGCCCACCGGGCGCGGAACCACGTCGCCGCGCGCCGACCGCGGGCGGTCGTGTCCCCGGCCGAGAACCGCGTGGCCCTGGTGGCGTTCCAACGGGCCGTCGAAACGGGCGATCTGCAGAGCCTGCTCGACCTGCTCGCCCCGGACGTCGTCTTCCTGAGCGACGGCGGTGGGGTCGTCCAGGCCGCGCTGTCGCCCGTCGTGGGCGTCGACCCGGTTGCCGAACTGCTCACGGTCGGGCTGGGACGGATCGCAGGCTCCGTGTCGGTGCATTCGGCCCAGGTCAACGGCCACCCGGCGCTGATCATCCGGATGGGCAAGGCGGTTGAGGGTGTCCTGACGGTGCGGACCGAGGACGGCCTGATCACGGGGCTGTACTTCGTGCGCAACCCGGAAAAGTTGTCGCGCGTCGGGCAGGAGACCGCCCTGCGCCGCTGAAGAAGGTTGTACGTGCCGGCTTCCCGACCGACAGAGTCCGGTGGTGATCGGAACAGAGCGACGCCGGACCCTCGCCGCAACCGGATGCGCGAAGACCCCGGCCGCGAAGCCGACCACCCTGCACACCCGAAGCACCCGCCGGCCCCGCCCCGGGCGGGGCCGGTCTCGTTGGCGGGACTTCCCACTCCGGAAGAGCGCGGTCGGCGCGGCCCGCCGCACCCCTGGCTGCCACCGCTGCGACGAACTCGCCGCGGGCGCCGAGCCGATCCGGTGGACCGGGAGCAGGCAAGCGCCGGGGATTCGGCGTCAGGGACGGCGCGGAACGCGGATTCGTCGGCGGTTCCTGGATCGGAGCGGGATCACCACCCTGATCGCCGGGCGCCACGCCACCTTCTCGCGCGGGCAGTTCCCGACACACGCAAGGTCCGCACCACGCCTCAGTCGGCGGTGTCCCAGGTCTTGAGGACCGCCGCGACGCTCGCCGCGGTGGAGGAGGCACGGGTCAACTCGTCGGCGAGCGCGGTGACACCGGCCTGGGTGAGCTTGACCGAGACGCCGCACGCCGAGAGGTAGCCGTGCGCCACCGCGACGGCCACCCGCAGGTTCGAGCGCTCCAGCCAGCGCATCCGG
>NZ_JBIBGL010000030.1:0-88007 GCF_042956465.1 Embleya sp. NPDC008237 | reverse complement strand
CGGCCGACAGTCCTGTCGCCGCCAATGCCATCTGGTGCCGCTTCATCGCAGTACCGCCTTCATGCCTTCGGGAAAACAGGACCGTTGGTGAGGGTCCCACTGCGCTCTTCATGCGCAAATGTTCGAAACAGTTACTTTTGTGAACACTTTAGGCAATGTTAGGCAACAACCGGATGTGCGGACGGCCGAGTCCGCGGATCCTCATCAACGGCGCCGGCCATCGAACCGCAACTCGTCGATTGCTTGGATCCGGTGCCTCGGATCCGACACCGCTCCGGGACCGGGTCGAGCGACCGCCGCCCCCTGTCGGGCCGGCTCGCCATCCATTGCACGCCGGCCGCAGGGGGCTCGGTCACGCGCGGCGCGCCAGGTGACACGCCAGGTGAGGAAGTGCCCGGGCAGTGTCAGCCCGCCATCGCCGGAACATTGTCGCGCGAGTATCGAGAGGCGGGGACGGCGATCGGCAGCATCGCCTGGACGGTGCGGCCGGCGCCGCAGTCTTCGACGTCCACCCTGCCGGCGAGGCTTGCGACGATGTCCAAGCCCCGGCCGTGCTCGTCGGGGTCGCAGACCCGCGGCCGATGCCGGGCGCCGTGGTCCCCGTGGTCGTCCACCACGATGTTCAGCACACCGGCGTCGTTCGGCGCGCCGGCGTCCAGGACCAGGCGAACCGTCATGACGCTCCGGCCGTACTGCGCCGCGTTCGCGGCCAGCTCGCCGACGATCAGAACCGCGGAGTCCCGCGCGTCACCGACCAGGCCCCAGCGGGCGAGCACCGCGCCCGTGAAGCGGCGGGCATCGACGACCCGGACGACCTGGGCCGGCAAGGCGATCACGGCGTGCCGTTGGTCGAGCGACAGTGCGGGGCGGCGGACTCGACCCCGGACACTCGCCTGCGATCCGCCGGGCGCAACCTCGACGCGACGCTGCGGGGCGTCGACGACGCCGGCGTTTCGGTATGGGCACATCTCGGGTGCCTCCAGATCGTGCAGCTCGGCCGGTGGCCGGGCGGTCGTGCCGTGCCGTGCCGGGGGGTTTCGGGCTCTACCCGTGATCCAAACTACCCCTTGGTCCAATAGGTGTAAATAGTATCTTCCGGGACTTAGAATAAGAGGAGGATCAGGAAATCAGGAGTTTCATGCTCAAGCGAACGGCACGGGACATCCGCCGGCAGAACCGGTTCGAGGTACTACAGAGCACGTACGCGGCCGGCGAGCACGTGAGCCGGCAGCAGATCGCAACCGCGACCGGGCTGTCCACCGCCACAGTCGCCAACCTGACCGGCGAACTCCTCGACGTCGGCGTGCTCGTCGAGGTCGGACGGGAGGACTCCGGCGGCGGACGCCCCCGGGCACGCCTCGCGGTCAACGCCGAGCGGGGCCTGCTGGTCGGCGTCGACGTCTCCGAGGACTTCGTCCACCTCGAGCTCTACGACCTCGCGATGAACGCGCTGCGCACCGTCGAGCGACGCATGGACCCGCAGGGCAGCTCCCCGAGCGACGTGGTGGAACACATCACCCTGGGCGTCGAGGACCTCCTCGCCACCCCGGACGTGGATCCCGACCGGGTACTGGGCATCGGAGTCAGCCTGCCCGGACTGGTCGAACGCGAGGGGGGCGTCTCCGTCCTCGCCGTCTACGGACACTGGCGCGACGTACCCATGAAGGCCCTCCTGGCCGAACGGCTCGACTTCCCGCTCCACGTGGACAACCCGCTCAAGGCCAGCACGGTTGCCGAACTGTGGTTCGGCGCCGGACGCGACGTGGACGACCTGGCCGTCGTCACCCTGCGCACCGGCGTCGGTGTCGGCGTGGCCATCGACGGATCACTCTTCCGCGGCACCACCAACAGCGCCGGCGAATGGGGCCACATCATCCTCGTGATGGACGGACGGACCTGCCGATGCGGCAACCGCGGATGCGTCGAGGCATACGTCGGCGCCTCCGGCATCCTGCAGACCCTGCGCGAAACGGACCCGGACCACCCGATCCTCACCATCGACGACCAGATCACCGCCATCGAGGCCATCGCCGAGGCAGCCCGCCGACACGACCCCGTCGCCGAACGAGTGATCGAGGAAACCGGCCGCTATCTGGGCGCGGCGGTCGCCACCCTGATCAACATGCTCAACCCGACCAGGATCGTGCTCGGCGACTGGGTCGCCGACCGGCTCGGCGAACCGCTGCTGACCGCCACCCGCAACGCCGCGGCGCACTACGCACTCGACCAGCCGTTCGGAGCGGTGACCCTGAGCCTGTCCGCACTGCCGGACAACCCGGTGTGCCTCGGAACAGCCACCTTCGCCCTCGAAGGCTTCCTCAACGACCTCACCGCGCACGCCGGCCGGTTCCCGGGCCGGCCCACCGCACGAGCGCTCACCCGCTGAGCCTGAGGCTGGAATGTGCGCCGAGCAGGGGAAGCGCGGGACTTCGCGGGTCAGTGCGTCGCGACCAGGCGGTCCAGGTCGGTGGGTGTTGGATTCTCGCCCGCAGGTCCTTCGGCCGTTCGGGCGGAGATGCCCCGCCAACGCTTCGAATCCGACGGCGAGCCTAGGCTCCCCGTAGCATCAACTCGCCTCCGCCTACCCCGAGATGACCACACTGGCCGACCGGATCCCGCACTGCGGATACCGACTGGGAGCGGGGTTTCGGGGCCTCTTGTCGTCGGGCACTACCCGTCGGCGAGGCGTTGGATGGTGGTGCTCAGCCAGGCCTGGAGGTCGGCGGGGTCGCCGAGTTCGGAGCGCAGGAGTCGGCGGCGGGTCGAGACGCCGAGCACGAAGGCGTCGATCGCTGCGGCTCGGCTGCGGGCCTCCGCGTCGTCGAGGCCGCTGTTGCGCAGGTAACGGTGCAGCGGTTCCAGGGAGTTGGCGTCGAGGAAGGTGGCCAGCGCCTCCGCCGCCTCCGGGCGCTCGCCGGACGCACGTTGCAGCACGAGCAGCGGATCCTTCCCGGGTGCCTCGAACCAGCGCTGGACGATGCTTGCCGCGAGGCGCGAACCCAGCCCGGAACGGTCGCCGTCGAAGGAGTCGGAGACGGGGATCTCCACCTGGGTTGCCGCCAGGAAAAGGCCGTCCTTGCCGCCGAAGTAGCGCGTGATGAGGTTGGGGGACACGCCGGCCGCGTCGGCCACGCCCTTGACCGTGATCGCCGCGTAACCGTGCTGGGCGAACTGGTGTTGTGCGTGCTCCAGAATCCGCTGCCTGGTGGCGGCCGCATTGCGCAAGGTCATGTGTACGAGCATACACATCATGTGTACGCTGATACACATGGACGACGAGATGCGGGAACGACTCCGGCGGACGCGACGTGTCACGACCCCGTGGAGTGACGACGGGGGACGGGGCATCAGCGGCACCCGCCTCGACGAACTGCTCGAACGCTGGGCGGGCGGATACGACTGGGACGTGCACGAGCGCCGCATCGAAGGATTCCCGTGGGTGACGGTGCGGGCGGGCGACACCGACCTGCGGGTGATCCACCAGCGGTCCGCGAATCCCGGCGCCCCGGTGGTCGTGCTGCTGCACGGCTGGCCGGACTCGGTGTTGCGATTCGAGCGCGTCCTGCCTTTGCTCGCGGACATGCATGTGGTGGTTCCCGCGCTGCCGGGCTTCCCGTTCGCGGCCCCGCTCGCCCTGCCCGGCATGTCGGCCAATCGCATCGCCGGGATCGTTGCGGATGCTCTGGATGAACTCGGCTACTCGCGGTACACGGTGTCCGGCGGCGACGTGGGAGGCACCGTCGCGGAACTCCTCGCGGCCGAACACCCGGACCGGGTCGCTGCCCTGCACCTCACGAACATCGCCCCGCAACGTGCGCTCACCGCCGACCCCGCGAAGCTTGCGCCGGACGCGGCTGCCTACCTCGGCCGGGCGGCGCAGTGGTTCCGGACCGAGGGCGGGTACATCGCGGAGCAGTCGACGCGGCCGAACACGCTCGCCGTCGCCCTCGGCGACTCCCCCGCCGGACTCGCGGCATGGATCGTCGAGAAACTGGAGTCCTGGTCCGACGAGTCGGCCTTCACCCCGGACGAACTCCTCACCTGGGTCACCGCCTACTGGGCCACCGGCACGATCGGCACCTCGTTCACCACCTATGTCGAACCGGTCGCCCTCCCCGACCGGATCGACACGCCGACCGTGCTCTCCGTGTTCCCACGCGACATCAAACCGGAACCGCGAAGCTACGCCGAGGCATTCCTGAACGTTTGCGACTATGTGGAACACGGTGCCGGCGGCCACTTCGCGGCCTGGGAACAGCCGGAGGCCTACGCCGACGACGTACGCCGTGCGGTCGGGCTGGGCGGCTGAAACGGAGCTTGCGGACGCTCCAACACCGCAACGACGCCGGGAAAACGACGGGAAGACGACGGGAAGATGCCAAAGCCTGGACGCCTGTTCTAGACGTGGTGGCGCGCCCCGGGGCCGACGGTCCCCTCGGTTTCGATCGCGGCCAGGGCGTGGTCGACGTCGTGGTGTTCGGCGACGACGAGGGACAGGCCGGTCACACGCAGCATCTTGCGCAGTCGCTCCGGTGGGGCCGCGACGACGACGGTGCCTTGGTGCGTGCGGGTGCGTTGGAGGAGGGCGACCAGGACGGCCAGGCCGGTGGAGTCGGAGAACCGCAGGTGGGCCAGGTTCAGAACCACATGGTGGAATCCCTGGTCGATCAACTCGAAACCGCGCCCGCGCAGTCGGGGCGCGGTGTGGTGGTCGAGGTGACCGCGAACGTCGACGACCGCGACGCCCGGACGTGGCGTGTGCACGGTCAGAACGAGGTCGGGTTCAGGCACGCCCATCGGATCGCCGCCTTGCCGGTCGGGGATGTCCACAGCGTTGTACTCGGCTGATTTGGTTGTGTCGCACGCTTCAGCGTCGAAGGCGGGCGCGGACGTGTTCGCCCGCCGCGTGCTGTTCGACGGTCCACCACGTGGTGAGCATGTCGAGCAGACGTAGGCCGTGGCCGCCGTGACCGTTCGCGGGGCGTTGGAGGACGAGGAGATCGGGGGCGCGATCGCCCACCGAGATCTCGACTCCGTCGGGGATGGACGCCGCCTGCGGCGGACGGACTCCCGGGTCGGCATCGAAGCCGGATCCGTTCGCCGGTTACGGCGTTCCGGCGGGGCCGGTGCCCGGGCTGCCCGGGGTGCCCGGCGCTGTATTGCCGTAGTAGTCGCCGATACGGGTGCGATGCGCGTGGTCGTCGAGGTGCTTGTCCTTGTCGAACTCGGGCGAGTTCTTGATCTCTTCCTTGGTGCGCGAGACGTGCACGACCTTGTTCTCGGTGTCGATCCGCGAGATCGTGCCCGCGGGCAACAGGACGTGCTTGCCGAAGATCCACACACCGGTGTCGACCACCAGGTAGGACGCGTCGACCTCGTCGTTGTGCTTGTCGACCTTGCCGATGTGACCGTCGGAGGCATCGACCTTGTAGCCGGCCAGACTCGTGCCGGCCGTGTAGCCGGACTCGGGTCGGTGACCCCACACATTGTCGGCGGTACTCACAGAAACCCTCCTCGCGTATCGACGACCCCCGCGGCAGACGGCGAACCGCAGCCCGCCGCCCGGACTCGTCCGTGCAGTGGTTCTGCGCACGCCTGCCCCACCGTTCCCGACCCACACCCATGTTCCGAGGAGGCGACGGTATTCGGACGCTTGGTCGCCCTCGCCCGGGAACGGAACCGTGGCGGCGTTCGGGTCACCGCCACGGCCACCGCCACCGCCACCGCCACCGGTGAGCGTCGTGTTGCCGTCGCCGCTGCCGCCGGGAGCAGGGTTGTTGCCGCCGTTGCCGCCGTTGCCGCCGTTGCCGGCGTTGCTGTCGGAGACGCCCGTGGCGTCGGAGCCCACCTGGGTCGCCCACGCGGGGACGGTGCAGGAATCCGCCGTGCCGGGTGTAGTCGAACGTGCAGGTCACCAGGGTTGCCGGAGCGCATGCAGGTGCCGGTCGGTGACCGACACCGCGCCACACGACGACCCGAGTGGTCGAGCCCTTCGAACGGGTCACGCCCCCTCCGGAGTGCGGCGCGCGATGCCCACGACACACTCCGACCGCTGCTGAAACAGTGACATGCGTCACGAGCACGCGCGTGACCATGGGAGCGTCACGCCCTCCGAGCTTCGCCTACTTGTCGCGCTTTGTCCGACTGGGGCAATCAATCCGCTTCGCAGCCGAATTGAGCATCCCGATGAACGGGATCCCATGCGTCATTTTCGATGGCCATTGGCGTTTCCGATCGCCGATCACCGATTTCGCACCACGTGGTGACCACAGCGCCGGCACGACTGTCCGCCCCGAGTCAAGTCTGTCCTCCGGCTCCGCCCCGCAGGCGGCCACCGACACTTGCGAGCCCATTCGCGGACTTCCAACAATGGCGGCCCGCCGGCGTCCGACGGCTCCGGCAACAGGACGCTACGCCGAAACCAAGTGAGGTCACGCATGCGGAAGCCCCGTCACCGCAGGACGCAACACAAAAAGAAGATGGCCATCGCCGCCGCCACCCTGGGCATCATCGGCATACCCACCGCCGCCATGGCTTGCCTGGCCCCCCAGGGCCCGGGCGCGACGAAGAACGTCGGCGACCAGAGCACGCACGCCTCCTCCAGCCCGCCCCTCCCCGGCATACCGGTCCCCGGCTGGACGGACAGTGCGGCCGATCCGACCGGGGGAACCCGGCCGACCGCGAGGACCACTCACGCTCCGCACAAGTGGAAACCCACCGGGACGACCAAGCCCCCCACCGCAACGACAGCAACACCGACACAATCTGCCGCGACCCGACCGACAAACCCGGTCGGCAAGCCGACCACGGAAGCAAGCGAGCCCCCCACCCCGACGAAACCGACCACCGAAGCAAGCGAGCCCCCCACTCCGACAAAGCCGGCCACCGAAGGAAGCAAGCCCCCCACTCCGACGAAACCGACCACCCCCGCCGGCACGCAACAAGCGACCACCCCGGCCGTTCCGCCCTCGAGCCCCGCCGCCGAGGTGGTGACCCTCGTCAATCAGGAGCGCGCCAAGGCAGGATGCCCGGCACTCACCGTCAACACGAAATTGACGGCCGCCGCCCTGCAACACAGCCAGGACATGGCCGCCCACGCCAACATGTCGCACACCGGCTCCGACGGTTCCGACCCGGGCGAGCGCATCACCCGCGCCGGCTACACCTGGACGACCTACGGCGAAAACATCGCCCAGGGCTACAGCACGCCCCAACAGGTCATGACCGGCTGGATGAACAGCCCCGGACACAGGCAGAACATCCTCAACTGCTCCTTCAAGGAGATCGGCGTCGGCCTGGCGGGCCCGAACTCCTACTGGACGCAGAACTTCGGCACGGCCCGCTGACATTACCGGCCCGCCGACCCCGCCGGCCGGTCCCCGACACTCACAGCGCCGGCCGGCGGGCGCGGATCACCCACGGCACGCCACACCTCCCGGCGCCGATCACTCCCACCAGGCACGCCGCCCCCCGCGAGGCCAACGGAAGACGCGGCACCGTCGAATCGGCACCACCCAGCCGGCGCTCCGCGCCCGACCATCGGTCGTCGCCGACCACCGGTAGTCGCCGACGACCGGCCATGCCGACCAGGGTCGAACCACACCCGACGCCGTGTCGCCCGCCGTCCCGGGGTGGGACGCGGACGCGTCGGGCCCGGAGGTTGCGCCGCACTACGCGTACGCCGACGCCCGGCACCCGATGCCGGCCACGACCACTCACGCCCGGTTGGCCGACTTCCCGTACGACGCCGCGTAGGACGGAGGATCCGAGACGCCGCCGCCTTCGACGGGCCAGGCGGCCTCCCCGTGACGGCCCACGCGACGGCACCGGCGCGCAACGCCCCAGGCGCTCTACGCCGCCGGTACGTCCTCGGGCACGCTCGACTGCCAGGCGGTGAACAACGGCACGGCGCCGCTCCCGTCCAGGACCACCACGCCGAACGGGCGGTCGAACGCCACGTGCACGACGCGCCGGGGCGGCCGCGCCATCCCGCCCGCGGCGACCGCCGCGGACGCTGTGACCGCGGCGGCTTCGACACCCTTCTCCGCGATCTTGAGCACTGCCTCCTGCACCACCTGATCGATCCGCAGGGCCTCGGGCGACGCGCCGGAGAAGTCCGCCCGGGCGGTCTGCGCCGCCCGCACCCGGAGCGCCGCGAGGTGCCCGACCACGTCGAGACGCGTCCGCAAACACAGCCTCGGCACCCGCATCGACACCTCGTCGGCGTCGATCGTCGTCCGCCCGGCCTCGGGTGCCCACGCCGCAGGCAGCACGGTCGCCGCGGACGCGCCCGGCGCGCCGAGCACGAGGCGAACCCTGGCCGGATCACCGCCGGCCCCGGCGAGGCAGCGTAGTTCGACCACGGTGCTGCCGGCGTACGAGCCGCCCGACACCGTCCACGCGTCCGCGAGCGGTACGGACGTGTGCATCGTCGGCACCCTGTGGCGCCTGCCGGTCCCGTCCGTGAAGTCCCGGTCCATCGTGTTTCGCCACGAGAACGGCACCGCCCAACGGGCCTTCAACGCCAGGGCGTTGGCCAGGATCATCAACGTGTCCCGATCCACCGTGACGGGCAGTGTGCGAATCAGTCCGCCGGTCGCCTCGCACACCCACGCGTCGATCTCCGCGACGTCGGCCGGGTCCAAACCGCCGAAGCCCACGTCGGGCAGGGATTCGCGATAGGCCCGATACGTGGGGACTCGAGTCCACGCTCCGGTCGCGATGGCGAGCGCGTCCGTGTGGGCGAGGCTGCGGGCCGCCTCGGTGGCCACCGGTGCCGCCTCCTCCCCGGCGACCCCGAGCAGGGACCGCAGCTCCGCCGCCGTCTCCCCTCGGGCGCCGGTGGCCAACACCACCAGCCCCAGCCACAGCCCCACCGGCGAGCAGACGAAGTCACCGCCCTTCCGCTCGACCGCCGCATCCGCGACCACCGCCGGCAGCCAACGCTCCGTCAACCGACGGATCATCGCCGCGTAGGTCGCGAGTACCGTCTCACCCATCCGAATCCCCCGAGCTTGCGAACATGCCAGGAGCCTGACGAGAAGGCACCGGTCGAGTCAACCGATATGCCGACCCCTGTCCATCCCTCTTCGGGAAACCACACCCGGGCGAACCCCCGCGACCTGCCGCACGCCATCGTCGACGCGCTCGCCATCCGCCTGCGATTCGCACGCGCCGAAGCCGGGGCCTCACCCGTCCGCCGGCGTCGGTCCGAACGTGCCGAGCAGTTCGTCGAACTCCGCTTGCAGCAAGGGCACGTGGGCATCGCCGCCCGGCAGCACCCAGAACCTGTCCTCGCGGATCGCCGCGGCGACCTGTTCGCCGGCCTCCCGGGCGCTCATCGCCCCCGCCTGTGACCTGCGCATCGCGTCGATCAGGTCCCGCGCCGCCGGAGGCGGCCCGCCGTCGCCGGCGTCCGCGGCGGGGCGGGCGTTGACCCGGTCGAGCATCTCGGACCGCACCTTGCCCGGACACAGCAGCGACACCCCGACCGCGGTTCCCGCCAGTTCCGCGCGGAGTCCCTTGGTCAGGCCGACGATGGCGTGCTTCGTGGCGCTGTAGGGTCCGGTCATCGCGCCGCCGATCAGGCCGCCCATCGACGCGGTGTTCACGATGTGCCCGCCTTCCGGTTGCGCGAGCATCAGCGGAACGAACGTCCGTACGCCGTGCACGACTCCCCACAGGTTGACGTCCACGACCCACTGCCAATCGACGAGTTCGGTCTCCCACTGCCTGTTCAGCGTCCACACCCCGGCGTTGTTGCAGACGACGTCGACCCGTCCGTACCCGGTCAGCGCGGCATCCGCGAGGGCTTGGACGGCCGCCGCGTCCCGCACGTCGGTGGGCACCGCCAACACCTCGGCGCCGTCCGCTGCCAGCGTCGCGGCTGCCTCCTCGAGCCGTTCCGCGTCCCGGTCTGCGAGGACCACCCGCATCCCCTCCCCCGCGAGCGCCTGAGCGATGCCGTAGCCGATCCCTCCGGCCGCCCCGGTGACCACACCGACACGTCCCACACGTTCCCGCATTCCGCTCTTCCCGTCCGGGCAACCCGCACCGACCGCCCTCGCCCGCGCGTCCGCCGCCCGGGAGCCCGAGACCTCGACGTGCGAGGTCCCCGGATCGAGGCTCGGGTGTCCGACCCGATTCGGCCTGCGGATCGCCCTCTCTTCCAGTCTTCCGGCCCCGTCGAATCCGGCACCCTGTGGAAGCCTTCGGCACTTCCGGCGGCCGCGACGAACGCCACATCCGACACGGCGGAGACCATGCCCCGACGCGGGTGCCCCCGAACCGTTCCCGAAGCCGAGATTCTCGAGGGAGATCCACCGGATGGCCATCCCGCGTCCGAGTCGGGACGACGCTCGGCACCAGGGCCGAATCCGGATACAACGCCACACCACGAACCCGCGGAGACGGCCGGGCGTGCCCAACGGGACGTCACACCGCAGCGGGGCCGCTCCGAAGGCGCGCACCGACGCGGCGCGCGTGCCCGATCTCGACGGCCGAGAGCGCCAACGTGAGGACCCACAGGCCCAGTTGCAACCTGTCCCGGAGCGGGTCCGGCACGTTTGCGAGGTCGTCGGCGACCCCACCCGAGATCCACTCGACCAACACATCGCCGTACGAAGAGGTGCCGTAGACGAAGGCGGGTGCGGCCAGTGGCGCCAGATAGGGGTGCGCGACCCGAGCGCCGAACAGGTCGCCCACCGCGGCGGTGAAGATCATCGCGAGGACGGACAGCGCGGCCACGACACCCGCCACCAGAACCAACGAGGAAATCAGATGAAACAAGACATGGGATCCCCCGGTGCGATGTGCCGATTCGATGCTGTACCGGACGAATCCGAACGTCACCGCCGAGACGATCAGGGTGACCAGGGTGTACGAAACCGGCCCCGCAGCGCGGTCGTCGCCCATCACGAACCGCCGCAGCGCGGGTCCTCGCGGCGGGCCGGACAAAAGGGCCAGGACGAACCCGACTCCGAGCACCACCACACCGGCCACGACCGCGCCGGCCATGGCCTTCGCGACCAGGAGGTTGAAGGCCGCGTCGACGCCGTCCGGCGCCCATCCATAGCGGATCACCAAATAGAGCAGGAGCGCCGTGGACAGCGCCGCGCGGACCCGTCCGATGATGTCGAAGGCGTCAGTCCCGCGCATCGGATCGGTGCGGTCTCGCGACAGAAACGCTCTTCCGGCCGCGAGGACCCCGCCGGTGAGAGCCGCGGCAAGCAGATACAACACGACGTGCACCAACGAACTCTCCCCCGTACACCAGTCGATGCGAGTGGCGTCCCGAAGGCTTCCACATCACGCGACGCGACGGCAAAAGTGTTTCGACGCAGCTCGGGGAACGCATCTCGCAGCAGCGCCTCCTCCGGGCGACGAACCTTGCGAGTACCGGGGGCGGGGGCGCCGAGAAGGGCCGCCGCCTGCCGAGCAGCCGCCCCGAGGCACCCTGCCGGGGCTTGCGGCCGGCTGCGCAGCGGCCACGGGTGGGCGGCGGCGCCCGCCCCGCTCAGGATTCGTCCGCGTCCTCGGCCCAGTCCCGCAGTCGGCGCAGCGAGTGTCCGGTCGCCGACTTGCACAGGAACTCGGCGCGCTCGTAGGACAGTCGTCCCCGCCCGGTCTGCGGGCAGACGTCTTCCGCGCCCAGGGTGCCCGCCCGCGCCGGACCCGGGCGTCGGTCGGCGAGGAACACCGGGCCGCGGGTGCGGCCGTCCAGGAGTTCGGGCAGGAGCGCGGCCGTCCCCGACCGCCAGGTGATCCACGCGCGACGCCGATCCGACCGCCGGTCCGCCTGCCGGTCCGCACGGCGGGCTCGTCGCTCCGCCAGGTCGAGGTCTTGGACGTTCAGGGCCAGCACGGCCGCGACGGTGGCGCCGGACTCGCGCAGCAGCGTCCACAACGTGCGCTCCCGCAACGGGGCTTCCGCATCTCCCGGCCACCCCGTTCCGGGCGGGACCGGCATGGGCGCGGGGCGGTGTTCGGGCGTCCGCTGGGGAACGGCCGCGTCGAGGCCCGGGGTATCCGTCCACGCCCCGAACGCCCGTACGGCGGAACGGTGTCGGTTCCAGGTGGCCGCCGCCACGCCGCCCCACGACACGCGGAAGGCGCCGGCGATCTGATCGGGCGTCAGCGACGCGAGCGGCAAGCCCACGCCCAGAGACAACCGCAGGCGCCACAACGTCTGTCCGTAGGAGCGGGCCGTCGCCGGCGCGAGTCGGTCCTGGGCCAGAAACGCGTCGATGGCCTCGCCGAACGTCCGCGTGGACGCGTCCCCGATCGGGATCGCCTCGGCACGACGCGTCAGAAAGGCGCGCTCGGCGGCGTTTTTGGTCAGCAGCGCCGCACGCTCGAACTCGCGGCGTGCCTCCTCACCGCGCCCCAGGCGCAGCAGCAGGTCGCCGCGCACCCCGGGGAGCAGGTGGTAGTCGCGGAGCGCGGGGTCCGAGGTGAGCGCGTCGACGAGGGCGAGGCCGGCCGCAGGGCCGTGCGCCATCCCCACCGCGACCGCCTGGTTGAGCCGCACCACGGCGGTGGGCAGGAGTCGGGCCAGGGCGGCGTACAGTCCGGCGATCCGCACCCAGTCGGTCTCCTCGGCGGTACGCGCCTGGGCGTGACAGACGGCGATCGCAGCCTGCAACACGTAGGGCCCCGGCCGGCCCGGGGTACCGACCGTGCGGGCCCGCAACATCGCCGCGAAGCCCCGGCGGATGAGCAACGCGTCCCAGCGTCCCCGGTTTTGCGCGTGCAACGGAACCGGTTCGCCGGCGGGGCCGGTGCGCGCCGCCGTACGGGACGCCTGGATCTCCATCAGCGCCACCAGGCCGTGCACTTCCGCCTCGTCCGGCACCGACTCGGCGAGCAGGCGCCCCAACCGCAGCGCCTCCAGGCACAGGCCGGGCCGCATCAAGTCCTCACCCACGGTCGCCGAGTAGCCCTCGTTGAAGATCAGGTAGACGACCTCCAGGACCGAGGACAGGCGTTCGGCCAGCTCGGCGCCGTCCGGGAGTTCGAAGGGCACCCGCTCCTCGGCGAGCGTGCGCTTGGCCGTCGCGATGCGGCGGGCGATCAGCGGCTCGACGGTGAGGAACGCGCGGGCGATCTCGGATGCGGTGAGTCCACCGAGCAGCCGCAGGGTCAGGGCGACGCGTGCCTCGGTCGGCAGGACGGGGTGGCAGGAGACGAACATCAGCCGCAGCACGTCGTCCTGCTCGGACGCCGGTTCGGCGGCCCCGAGGTCGTACTCGGGGCCGCCGACAGCGTCGTCCGTCCGCCGCCGCTCGGCCAGGTCGTGCGCGAGCGCCCGGCCGTGTTCCGCCGACCGCCGGTCGCGGCGGATGTGGTCGACGGCGCGGCGCTTGGCGACGGTGGTGAGCCAGGCACCGGGATTGTCCGGGACCCCCGACTGCGGCCACTGCTCCAGCGCCGCGACCAGCGCGTCCTGCGCCAGTTCCTCGGCCGCCCCGACGTCGCGCACCATGCGGGTGAGGGCGGCGACGATCCGGGCCGACTCCATCTTCCAGATCGCGTCGACCGTGCGGTGGACGTCCGTCACGGACCGAAGACCTGCTGGATCACGCTCTCGCCGTCACCGACGATCCTGCGGAACCGGCGGCCGAGTTCGACCGCCTCCTCCTTGGACCGGACCTCGACCAGGGCGAAGCCGACGACCGCCTCCTTGGACTCGGCGAACGGGCCGTCGGTGACGGTGATGTCGCCGCCCTCGGAAACCAGCCGGACGCCGCTCGGCTCAAGGCCGCCGGTGGCCAACAGCACGCCGGCGGCGCTGAGTTCGTCGATGAAGGCACCCATCTCGGCGAACAGCTTCTCGTCGGGGACCTTCGCGTTCTCCGAGGCCTTGGACGTCATCAGGTAGCGCATGGTGTTCCTCCGGTTCGGTCTCGCCCGGCCGGATCGCCGGGGCGCACCGACACGTCGCGCCGGCCATGTGACAGGGAATCACATTATTCCCTGTCGCATCGGCGGATCGACGACGGTGCGAGCCCCGGGGAAGAAATCCGAGGCTCGCCCGCCTCTCGAAGGAGCCGACCGTGATCGCGTCCACCGGGAACACCCGCCCCGTGCGGTGTGCTTCGTGGTGACGCACGGGTCGTCGCGCAACGAGGTGGTCGAAGGTCACCCCCTGCGGTGCCTGCAAAAGGATGGTCGGGACCGAAGAGTCGTGGACGGCCCGACGTCTCCATGACCCACGAACAACGAGGAAACGAGACGGTTCGATGCGCATTGTGATCGGTCAATTCGTCAGCTTGGACGGCGTCATGCAGGCCCCGGGCCATCCGGACGAGGACACCGAGGGCGGATTCGCCCACGGTGGCTGGACACACCCGTTCTTCGATCCGCAGGTGATGGGCGGGGCCCTCGCCGAGTGGGCCGCCGACACCGACGCGCTGCTGTTCGGACGGCGCACGTGGCAGGGCATGGCCGCGGCATGGCCCGAACGGGCCGGCGACCCCTTCGCCGACCACATGAACTCGGTCGCCAAGTACGTCGTCTCCGGCACCCTGGACGACGACGATCTCACCTGGAACAACACCACCCGCATACCCGGCGACCAGGCACTCGACCGGATCCGGAAGCTGCGCGGAACCGAGGGTCGGGACCTGGTGGTGATGGGCAGCCTCTCGCTCGCCCGCACCCTCCTGGCCGAAGGGCTGGTCGACGAACTGCGGCTCATGATCATGCCGGTGCTGATCGGTGGCGGAAAGACGATGTATCCGGTCGACGGCACACTGCGCACGCTCGAACTGGTCTCGACCACGGTCGGCGCCACGGGCGTACACGTGTGCACCTATCGACCGGTGACCGCGGCGTAGTTCGCACCCGGTACCGGGTCCCCACGGCGCGGCCGGGAACGCACCCGGCCGCGCCTGCACGGTACGGCCACGCCGCGCCGGAGGAGTTCCGACAGAGGAGTTCCGACATCCGACAACCAGTTCGACCAACGCGGCGATCAACCTCGGCCGGGTGATCCGTCCGCGCCCCCGATCGACGTCACCACGGGCGTCGATCGGCATCGCGGTGAGTCGACGCCGATCGGGGCGTGGGCGATTCCCGCTCTACGGGCCGACCGGTCTCGCCCATCCGCCGATCGCACGCGCCGCCGGATGGTTCCGCGCCTTCACCCAACGACGAGCCGCCGCGGCGGCGCCGGGCGGACGCGCCGCGCGATCGGCGTGGCCCGCCGGGACGCGAGCACCGGCCAGGGCCTCCGGTCCAGGGCGGGAGCCACCGGTCGAAGGCCGGTGCGCATCACCGTGTGGCTGTTCGCACCGGCCCTCGGGGATCGGTCAGTTCGGGTGCTTCACCCACGGGGATTTCGCATACCCGCTGTCGACGTGGAACACCTGGGGCTTCCCGTACAGGTTGCGCACGCGGATGGTCCAGACGGCCACTCCGTGCTCCGGCTGCACCACCACCTTGAAGTCCGCGGGGCGCCCCGCGTGGCGCCACTGCGCGCAGGCCTCGACGCAGGCGGCCACCAGTTCGGCGAAGTACATCGTGAGCTTGGCGCCCGAGGGCGCCTTCCCGGTCTCCTCCTTCATGTGTTTCAGGCAGGCCAGGTCGGTCTCCATGCTCGCCGTGCAGAAGGCCCGCGGAACCCACGACTCGTGGATGGGGATCCAGGTCAGCGCGGTGACTCCGCCGGGACACTGGATCTCCACGTAGCCGAGCTTGTGGATCGTGGCGCACACGAAATCCCAATCGACGCCGCGCCACGCGAGCACGTTGACCGCCTTGGACAGTTCGAGCGTGGTCGACTTCGCCGGCATTCGCTTCTTGAGCGCGGCGAGGATCGTACTGTTCTGGCAGTGCACGAGGACCTGCGCGATCTCCTCCGGTTCCAGGCCCCCGATGCACATCAGCCACGGCTTGCCGTAGAACGCGACCATCGACGTGCATGCCTTCAGCGCGGGCGTGCCCATCCCGGACAGGCACGTGAACCGGTCGACGACCTCGGGGCGTACCAGGCTCACGCTGCCGCACAGATTCAGGTTCGCCGTGACGACGGCGCTGATCGGCGCGGTGCACAGGTTGGTGATCTGCTGCTTCTGCTGGTCCTCGGAAAGCGTGTGGGACGTGCCGAGTTGCACGTCGATCTGCTCTCCGAGTCGTACCGGGGTGACCTGGAGCAGGGGCACGGCGACGTTGCGGTGCTTGACCAGCGGAACGGTGAGCGGTTCGAGAATCGCGGTGAGCTGGAACGAACCGATACAGAGCACGGCGGCGTCCGCCTCGGCAACGGTCGCGGCGAGTTCGTCGAACGCCGCGGTATACGAGGCGAGTGCGGTCGTACGGTGCAGTTCGACGGTGGTCGAGCGCTGGGCGAACGCCGTCAACTTGGCATCCGCGCTCGGCAGCGCGGCCAGAAGGGAGTTCATCAGCTTGGTGGACGAGGTGAACGCTCCGAGCCGATCCTTGGTGGCGGTCCTGAGCCGTGCGCCGGTGACGTCGGCACACATGATGTCGTCGTGCCGAACCGACGACAGTTCCGCGAGGGCATCCTTGACGGAATCCTCGAAGAGGACCTTCAGGTCCTCGAACATCTCCTTCGCCAAGTGGTCGATGAGTGCGACCATCTGGGCCTTCCACAGCGCCCGGCGCGTCGGGTCGGCGATGTGCGCGAGCTGTGCGTCGACCTGCTGGTTGGCGTTGTCCTTCCACTTCTGCATCGCGCTGTTCGCCTGGCCCCGCAGCACCGCATGCAGTGCGGGCTTCAGTTCGGCCTCGTTCGCGGGCCGCTCGGGCGGAGCATCGCCTGCCCCACCGATCGTGTGCTCGGTCATTGCCGCACCCCCCAATCCCCCGCCGCGCTCGACGCCACGACGAGACGACGTCGCGGCGGGCGACGGCACCCGACAATTCTGACAGCGAATCAACTCCCCACGGGACAAAATGCGTTGGCTGCCCGGCAGCGCTGCGGATCGTCGGCCCACGACACCGGAAGGTGGAGTTCAACAGCCGGTTCATTCGATTCGGACCGCCATGCCCGGCCTCTCCGCCGGCGTCCACCCGTTCTCGCGCTCCAACGGCGCGATCAACCCGCGCATGTACGCAAGCGCCGTCTCCCTCTCCCCACCCGCCCCAAGCGATGCACAAAACGCCCGTGCACCCGCTCCGACTCCCCGGCCCACACACGCACATCATCGATGACCCACCCCCAACCGGATCAACGACCGAGCACACCAGCCGTCAGTCGTTCGATGCCTCTCAACCACCCTTGACAGAACCGGGGTTCGGAGAGATCCTAACGACGTTAGATTATCTAACGTCGTTAGGAGTTCGGATGGGAAGACGGGAAGAGGTTCGGCGGCGGACGTTCGCCGAGATCCTGGACGTCGCCGGCCGAATGGCGGAGGCCGAAGGCTGGCGGGCCGTGACGATCCGGCGGATCGCCGCCGAGATCGGCTACAGCGCGCCGGTGATCTACCAGCACTTCGCGAGCAAGGAGGTCGTGCTGCGGACGCTGCTGGAGCGGGCCAATGCCGACCTGCTGGAGCGGATGCGGTCCGCGGTGGTCGACGAGCCGGCGTCACGTGGGCCGCATCTGGCCGCCGCCGCGTACCTGGAGTTCGCCCGCTCGCAGCCCGGTCCCTACCAACTCGTGTCGGGCGGTGCCGGCACGGGCGTCGACGCCGCCACCCGCCGTGCGGCCGCCGCCGAAGTGCTCGCCTTCACCCGCGGGGTCGTCCACGCGTGGGCGGCCGACACCGCAGCCGGGCCGGTCGACCTCGACGATGCCTGCGACCTGCTGTGGGGCACGCTGCACGGTCTCGCCGGCATCGGGTCGATCGAGGACGTCGGATTCGACCGCGCCCTGCACCTGGCCGAACAGGCGGTGTCCGCACTGCTCGACTACTGGTCCGCCTCGCCCACCGACCCCGCCGCGCACCACCCGCACGCCCACCGTCCGAACGTCAGGGGAGAGAAATGATCTACCACCACAACCGTTTCGCCTTCAAGGAGACCGTCACCGCCGAGCAGCGCGAGGAGGCCCTGGCGAGCCTGCGCAACCAGGGCGAGTCGATCGACGCGGTCGTGCGGTACGTCGTCGGCAGGGACGTCGGCGGCGACTTCGAGTACGGCGCCGTGTTCGTTCTCGAAGACCTCGACGGGTACTGGGAGTACCTGATGGCGCCCTCCCACGCCCACACCGACCGGATCGGTCTGCCGCTCCTCGAAACCTTCGTCTCCTACGACACCACCGACAGCGACGACCCCGACATCGCCCGCAAGATCGCCGAACTCCACGAACGCCGCTACGCGGGCAACCCGGCCCTCACCAAGCTCGTGGCCGACCTGCCGTCCTACAGCGGCAGCGCCGCACCGACCCCCAACCCGTAACCAACCACCGAACGCCGCGCGTTCGGCGACCGGCCGGTCGCCGACGATCCAGGCGGGCGATGGCGGGTCCCGGCCGGTTCCTGATCGGATCCCAGGGCTACGGCGCGTCTCGGTCGTGCGCTCCTGCTGAGCGAAGGCGACGTCGCCGTCTCCCCGGACAACGAGGTCCTGGATTTCCGTGCACCGCTGAGCCCCCTGGCCGAGGGCCCCTGGCCGTGCGGGGAAGGAACCTCCAAGGCAATCCTCTGCCGGATTGAAACCGCCGGGGTTACGCCGTCGGAGACAGGGGCCGGGCGTGTAGTTGCCACAGAGCGTTGTAGTAGTCGGCAGGAACTTCGCTGGGGGCGTCCCTGTGATGTCCCCACGGATCCGGCTTGGCCGGAGTCTCGACCGGGCCGCGTACGCACGCGCGCTCCGCCGGGTACACGGCTCTCGTGGACGGCCCGTCGGAAGCGTCGAGGCCGGATGTGTCCGAGAGTTGGCCCTTGCGGGAGCTTCGCCGGGTTGCCCACCGGCTCCCCGAAGTGTGGGAATGGTGACGTTCGATCCGGCGGGAGCGCGTCGCGTAGTGGGCCAACGTCGGCCGGCTCGGGCGGCGCTCAAGTCGAACGGGACTCGTCGCCACCATCCCGGGTTCCCACGCGGACGTGCGATGAGAACCTGCCCACCAACGGCCACGTCGCCACGTCCTGGTACCGGGCCGGGCCGTCGCCGATGACGCTCCGCACCAGGTGCAGCCGGGCCGCGGTCCATTCCACCCCGTCGAATCCGGCGAGATCGGCCGCCGGGGCGGCGAGCACACCACCCCGAGGCCGCCGCCCGCCCGCCCCGCGTGGTTGGGTGACGCGGGCCAGAGTCACGTGACCGTGCCACGGCCGGTCCTCGATCGGGATATGGCATTTGTCGGCCGCGCGCCGTACGCCCACGGCCAGGGCGGCCATCGCCCGCCGGTCGCCCCGAATCCCGATCCACAGGGTGCGATCGCCGAAACGGCCGCTGCCGGTGAGCGCGAGATTTTGCGGCGGATGGCGTGCGGCGACGCGGGCGAGCCGGGTCTCCAACCCGATCCGGGTCTTCGGCTCCACGGTGCCGAGAAAGGCGAGAGTGAGGTGCCAACCTCGGGGCCCGGTCCAGCGCAGCCCCTCGTACCGGGAGCGGATCGGATCGATGGCACGACGCAATTCCGCCACCGCTTCTGGGGGCGGCACAAGCGCCACGAACAAGCGCATGGAGCCGTCTTCGCTCACCCATCCATCAGAACACGGCTGCGGCACGAGTGCGAAGAACCCCACCTGGCCCGGTACACCTGTTGTCCTTGTCGGTCAGTGGCGGAGCGCACGACCGTGCGGCCGATGAGGGCTTCGGTGTCGTCGGGGCCGTTCGTGATTCCGGTCGGGGCGGGGCTGTCGGCGCTGGTGACGTCCGGGATCTCGGCGAGGGCGCGCCAGGCCTGTCGCCCTTGTCGACGCGCACGGCCCAGCAGGGCGCTCGGAGGCGTAAAGGCGTGGAGGCGCAGAGGCGCGGACCACGCAGAGCGGCCGGGCGAACGGCTCAGGCCGCCCGTTCCAACCAACGCTTCCAAGACCGGCCGGCGCACCGCCGACCTCGAATCCCGGATCGCGGGCACCCGACAACCCTCAGGACGGCTCAGTCCGGTCCGGTGACGTCCCGTCCGATGACCAGGGAAAGCCGTGGTCACGGGAATCGGAATCGCACGCCGTCATACAGGCGCACTCTCCTGGACGGTCGGCATGCGGCTCGCCGAGGACGCCGGGCCGCGCGAGTCGGGAGCGGCCGGGAAAAGCCGGTGACCGGCATGTCGGCCGCTCGATAACCTGACGCTCCGTCGGCGATCCGCCGACGTGCCGACCCGACGCTTCGTCGGCAGGCGCCCATGATCCGCCCGCGAAGGGAGCAAACCGATGGGAGCCGCCAGTGCACCCGGTTGACGCCCGATTCGCGGATCCCGCGGAGCCATAGGGCCGGCCGCCGGATCCGCCGCACGTCCCTCGGGGGAACCCCATGAACGACCCGGACACACGCCCCGGCACACCATCCCTCGAGGACTGCCTCGCCGTACTCGGCGCGCTGTCCGACCTGGCGCCGGAGGCACCCGAGCGGCGGCGGATCGAGCAGGTGCTCGCCTCCTTCATCCGTTCCGGACGCCATCGCCGCCGGGCCGAGCAGCGAGCGCTGCGCACTCGAGAGCGCACCGCGGTGACCGAGCGGACCGCGCTGGGCGCCGCCGACCGGATCGAGGATCTCCCGCTGGACGACACCGGGTTGCCCTCGTGTGTCGGCGTGGTCGAGGCAGGGCTGCGCTGCTACGTCTGCAAGCAGCCCTACCGGCGAGTCGACGGCTTCTACCACCGGCTCTGCCCCTCGTGCGCGGTGGAGAACCGACAACGACGCCACGCGCGCACCGACCTGACCGGGCGGCGGGCGCTGGTCACCGGCGGTCGGGTCAAGATCGGCCACGAACTGGTACTCAAGCTCCTGCGCGACGGCGCGGAGGTGATCGTGACGTCGCGCTTCCCGCACGACACGCACGAGCGGTTCGCCGCCGCGCCGGACCACGCCGCGTGGGCGCACCGGCTGCACGTGCACGCGATCGACCTGCGCGACCTCGGCGGCCTGGTGGCGTGGTGCGATCGACTTGTGGCCGAGGGCCGGCCGCTGGACATTCTGGTCAACAACGCGGCGCAGACGATCCGGCGCCCGGCGGCGGCGTACGGGCCGCTGCTGGCGGCCGAGCGGGCCGCGCTGGGGGCCGGCGCGTTCGAGTTCGCGCCCGGGGTCGGTGCGTTCGCGCTGGACCGGTTGCCCGCCGACGAGTGGGGCCCGGCCGCGCCGCTCGGTGCGCAGCCCGTCCGGGTCGAGCCGGACGCGGCGGGGCTGATCCCGGACCGGGGTTCGGCCAACTCGTGGTCCAAGCGGGTGGACGAGGTGGATCCGGTGGAGTTGCTCGAAGTGCAACTCGTCAATGTCACGGCGCCGTTCGTGCTGGTGAGCCGGTTGCTGCCGCTGCTGCGCGCAGCCGGGCGCGAGCGGCGCTACATCGTCAACGTGTCGGCGGTGGAGGGCCAGTTCGGGCGCGCGTACAAGTCGCCCGGGCATCCACACACCAACATGGCCAAGGCCGCGCTCAACATGCTGACCCGAACCAGCGCCGAGGAACTGGCCACCCGTGGTGTGTACATGACCAGCGTGGACACGGGCTGGATCACCGATGAGAAGCCACTCCCGGCCAAGGCGCGGGTCGCGGCGGCCGGGTTCCGCACACCGTTGGACGTCGTCGACGGTGCGGCCCGGGTGTACGACCCCATCGTGCGTGGGGAGCGGGGCGAGCCGGTGTTCGGGTGTTTCCTCAAGGACTATCGGGTCGCGCCCTGGTGATCGAGGGGCATCCCGACGGTCGGCTTCGGCCGGCCGGAGGGTGCCCCGGCAGGTGGAACCCAGGGACAACAGCGCGGCGTGGAAGGCGGTCGAGGACCTCGCTGATGTAGTCGAGGTGGGTGGGGTCCTCGAGCCGGACGATGCCGGTTTCGTGGGCGATCCGGTCCGGCCCGATCAGCGCGCTCACGGGGTCTCCTCGGAATCGTCGAGCAGGCCGATGCGCGGGTGGTACTTGCGTTGGTTGGACGTGGTCATCCGGCGAGGCGAGGTCGGGCCGACCGTCTCCCGGATCCTTGCCGCGAACGCGCGGTGCGGAAACCGGGGAGGCGCGTGCGAAACCTGAGAGGGTCCTCGAAGCCGAACCGGGTGCGGTAGGCGGCGTACAGGCCGGTCGTAAGGGGATGCCGGAGGCAAGTGGGACTTTGGTGCAGTCCTCTTTCGGTTGCCGGGGCCGGCGGGCTCGGGCCAGTCGACACAGGGTGCTCCGAAATCGAAACTCCGTGGGGCGGCTGTGCGGCTACCCTGCGGGAATGCCGTACGAGCTCAACGCCGTCATTGGATTTTTCGACCTGCTCAGGAGCCGGACTGCCGGGAGTCGGGCAGCGGCTGTCGCCCCGCTCCGACAGCGCATGGGGCTGGTGCCTGTCACCAAACAGCTCCTCGAGGAGTTGGCCGGTGGGCCCACCGGTCAGGATGGCGTCGGGCCCGGTCAACCATTCAAGGCAATGCCCCCAGCTTTCGAGCAGACCTTGAGCGACTGGTCCCGGGGCGGGCCGATCGCCTACGTGGAGGCCGACTTCCACGGAGGAGACGGATACCAGACCGCTGCCGTGTGGCGAACCGGCGTGAAGGCGTGGGGCCCGGCCCATACCCGGGTCTTCACCGGTCCGCGGGAAGACTGGCCGATCAATGCCGCGCTCGCCCTACTCGATGTCGTTTCGAGCGGTTCCGAAGAAGCAAGCCACCACGACCTGTTCCTGGAGGCGGGGCTTGGTTGGGAACAGGACATGGACGGCTGGCAGTCGGCCGGCCGGGCTGCTCGATGGGCGGCAACCTACGACGAGTGGCATGCGGAGCACGAGAGAACAGCGCGTGCTACTGCGGAGTTCGAGAAATCCAGGAGGCTCCCGAACGTTCCGGTGGCTCTGGACGGTAAGGCGATCATGGAGCTGCTCGGCCTACCTCCGGGCCCACTGATCGGTGCGGCCACTCGCCATCTGCAAGATCTGCATCGCGAACGCGGCCCGCTGTCACGGGAAGAGGCCATAACCCGGCTGCGGACCTGGGCCGTGGAGCAGGACACAAGTCGCCGAGGCCGGTGATCGGTCAAGTAATCGGACTCCGGTGCCGGCAGGTCCCCGAACGCCGGCCCAGCCACCACCGATCCTCGAGGTCCCGTATGAGGCAAAGGCTCGGTAGTGCACTTGTTCCGACCCCGAATAGCGCTTTTATGTGGAATCCGATTGGTCAAGGTCATTGGCAGTGCCGACGACCGCCGACCCGCACTCGCGGTCATGAGTCGACCTCATGCGCCCCATGAGCTGACAGCGCGCACCGACCCACGAACGCGCAACGGCGACCGGACCGGGCCGTCGGCAGGGGGATGTCGAGGTCGCGTGCGCGGGCGACGGCTTCGAGGACGACCGGGGAGACACCGGCGAGGTTGCCGCGCTCCAGTTTGGCGTAGTACTCGACGCTCACATCGGCCAGGGCCGCGAAACCTCGCTGCGGCGCAGGCCGGGGACGCGCCGCCGGGGGCCGGCGGGCAGCCCGGCCCGCTCGGGGGTGATCTTCGCGCGCCGCGAGGTCAGGAACTCGCGGACCTCTTCACGGTTGTCCACCCCTCGACAGTATGCCGCCGGGACCGCCGGAAGGGTGTACTGCCGGTATGCCCTTCGCCGGTGACTCGCTGCGCGTGCGGACGGGGGGTTAGCTGGATGACGTGGCGCTCTCCGCCGCGGCCGGCACGCCGGGCCGGGAGGAGGCGCCCGGCCCTGTACTCGGCGGCGGTGCCGGATTTCCGGTGCCGGACGCCTCGGCGACGTAAGGACCCCCCATGCGCGGAGCAGTGATCCACGCCCCCGGCGACGTCCGCTTCGAGACCCTGGACGACCCGAAGATCCTTCACCCGACCGACGCGGTCATCCGCATGGATGTGACCTGCGTGTGCGGCTCGGACCTGTGGCCGTACCGCGGCGCCGAGCCGGTCGACGAACCACACCCGATGGGCCACGAGTATGTCGGCTTCGTGGAGGAGGTCGGCAGCGAGGTCACCTCGGTCCGGCCCGGACAGTTCGTCGTCGGCTCCTTCGCCACCTCGGACAACACCTGCGTGAACTGCCGGAACGGCTTCCAGTCGAACTGCCTGCACCGCGAGTTCATGTCGACGTGCCAGGCGGAGTACGTGCGCATCCCGAACGCCCAGGGCACTCTGGTCGCCAGCGACGAGGTGCCGGACGCGGAGTTCCGGCCCGGTCTGCTGGCTGTCTCCGACGTCATGGGCACCGGTTGGTGGGCCGCGGACGCCGCCGAGGTGAGGCCCGGCTCCACCGTCGTGGTCGTCGGCGACGGCGCGGTCGGATTGTGCGGCGTGATCGCCGCGAAGGAGCTGGGCGCGGAGCGCATCATCGCCATGTCGCGGCACGAGCCCCGGCAGAAGCTGGCGCGTGAGTTCGGCGCCACCGACATCGTCACCGAACGCGGCGAGGAGGGCATCGCCCGTATCAAGGAGATGACGAACGGGATCGGCGCGGACTCCGTCCTGGAGTGCGTCGGCACCGCCGAGGCCATGCGGCAGGCCCTGCACACGGCCCGGCCCGGCGGGAACGTCGGCTTCGTCGGAGTCCCGCACGAGGTCGCGATCGACGGGCAGGAGCTGTTCTTCTCCCACGTCGGCCTGCGCGGCGGCCCCGCCCCCGTCCGCCGCTACCTGCCCGACCTGATCGACCGCGTCCTCACCCGCCGGATCGACCCGGGCAAGGTCTTCGACCTCACCCTCCCCCTCGCCCGGGTCGCGGAGGGCTACCAGGCCATGGACGAGCGCCGCGCCATCAAAACCCTCCTCACGCCCTGACCCCCTCCACCGAACCCCTCCCCCGGGCCCCTCGCCGGACCCCTCACCGGACAAGGAGCAACCGTGCAGATCACCCGCAGCTCGATCGACACCGCCATGGGGCCGACCGACCGGTTCACCGGCAACGTCTACATCGACGCCGTCGCCGCCGCGCCCGCCCCGTCCCGGGTCACCGCAAACCTGGTGCACTTCATGCCCGGCGCCCGCACCCACTGGCACCGCCATCCGCTGGGCCGGACCGTCTTCGTCACCGAAGGCGTCGGCCCGTGTCAGCGTCGAGGCGGACCGGTGGAGGTCATCCGGCCCGGTGACCGAGTCCTGTTCGAGGCCGAAGAGAAGCACTGGCACGGCGTCGCCCCGAACCGGCTGATGGTCCACCTGGCCATCAACGAGGGCGACGCCGACCACGACGTCGTGCACTGGCTGACGCCCGTCACCGATGCCGAGTACGCCGCTGCCCCGGCATCCGTCCGACCTCGCGCCCGGCCCCGCGTCCATACCTGCACGATGGCCCTGGAGGTCCTCTCCACGCACTCCACGAACCTTCGCGGTCCGGTCCGTATCGCTTCGGCAACCGCTCTGCTGCTCGCCCTGACCCCTTGCTCCAGCGACTCACAGGACGCCGCGCCGGCCGGCCGCGTCGCCAACCTCACGGGTGAGTTCGTCCGGGTCGAGTTCCTCGCAGTGTTCGGACGCGAGTAGTCCGTATGTGGTCACCGGTATGCCGGGCTCGGTTGGGCGGCGGTGTCGCCGCTCGGGGGGTCGGTGGCCCGCCGGTCGCAGGAGCGGTCGGTTCGGTCGGTGGTGCGGAAGCGGTCCCGGTAGTCGGAGGGTGGGACGCCCAGGTGTCGGTGGAAGGTGCGACGCAGCGTCTCGGCGCTGCCGAAGCCGCAGCGCCGGGCCACGGTGTCGATCGGCTCGTCGCTCTCGGCGAGGGCGCGGCGGGCGGCTTCGACGCGTACGCGTTCGACGTAGCCGGCGGGCGGGATGCCCAGGTCGGCGGTGAAGCGGCGTTGGAAGTGGCGCGGGCTGAGGCCGCAGCGGCGTGCCAGTTCGTCGATGGTGTGCCGGGCACCGGGATCGGCGTGCACCGCGTCGACCGCCGCGCGCAGCGGGCGCGAAGCGGGGCGGGCGCTCCACAGCGGCACGCTGAACTGGGACTGGCTTCCCGGACGACGCAGGAACAGGACCAGGTCGCGGGCCACGCGGTGCGCGATCTCGTGGCCGTGGTCGTGTTCGACCAGGGCGAGCGCGAGATCCATGCCGGCGGCGACTCCGGCGGAGGTCCACAGCCGGCCGTGTCGGACGAAGATGGGGTCGGCGTCGACGATCGCGTCGGGGTGGGCACGGGCGAGTTCCTCGGCCCGCCGCCAGTGGGTGGTGACCCGGTGGCCGTCGATGAGCCCGGCGGCGGCGAGCAGGAACACGCCCGTGCACACGGACGCGATCCGCGGAGCGTGTCGCGCGGTGTCGGCGATCCAGTCGACCAGGGTGGGGTCGGCGCACGCGTCGCGTACTCCGGGGCCGCCCACCACCATCAGGGTGTCGACGTCGTGCGGTTCGAGGTCGGCGAGCGAGGTGTCGGCGTGGACCGGAAGGCCGCCGGCGCCCCTGACCGGTCCGGCACGCAGGGCGACGATGCGGCTGGTGTAGTCCGGGACGTGGGAGAAGACACTGTGTGGGCCGACGAGGTCGAGAGGCTCGAAGTCGTCGAAGATCAGGAAGGCCACGCGGTGTCCGGTCATGGGTCCACCTTGGGTGCTCGATGCTCTGGCGTCCAGGTCACGTTCCCCACGAATCGTGCCATCGGCGGGACCGGCCGTCCGGCGTCATATCGGCGGGCCCCAGTACAGCAGCGCGATCACCGCGGGCGGCAACGAAGCGGTGTGCGCGGGGTCGGCGGAGCCGGCCTCGCGGCGGTGGCGTCGGCGGACGGCGAACCGGGCACGGGCGGTCGGGGGCGCTTCCGATTCGGGGGCCGGTTCGGAGCCGGGCGCGGGTGATGCGCGTGGTTCCGGCGCCGTGCGGGTTCGGGTGGGGAGAACGGTCTCGCCCGGCGAAGGCCGGTCCGGTTCGCTCGTCGCTTCGCGGGGGTCGCGGAGGTCGCGGGCCGCAGGGAACGTCGTGGGCTCGGATCGGCCCTGTCGAGTGGTCATGCCCCCAGCCTGGGGGCGCCTCGTTCATGGCGTCTACGACAGGCCCCCCACAGATCGCGCCACACGAGCCCCGGCCCCGGGCACGGCTCACGAGCCGGCTGCGCGGTCCGTGTCGCGTGGCGGCCGTACGCGCGCGTCGCACGCGCGCGTTCCGATGCGGCGCCGGGACGGCGCGTGTTCGTCGAGGTGTCTTCGGGTGCGGGGCGTCCGCCGGTCCGTCCTGCGCGAATCGAGTACCGGGACGAATGCCGGCCCCAATGCCGACATGCCCGGGCACGGCGACCGCGAACGGCCGCCGTGTCCGGGCTCGTCCCCCTCACCTCACGCGGTCGGGCACGTACCTCCCGGCAGCGTCAGCGCCACCCGCGCGTGCGACACCACGACGCTCACGCCGGACAACAGCGTGATCCGCAGTGCGTTGACCGTGATCCCCCGGCCGCCGGGGTCGACCACCTGCTCGTTCACGCGTACCGTCGCCACCAGCGGGATCGTGATGTCCACGTTGACGTTCGGGTTCACCACCGGCACCCCGGCCACCCGCAGGTTCGCCAAAGTGACCGAACCGCTCGGCGTCACCCCGCCGTTCGCGTCACCCTGCACCGTGGCGACCGCTTCCACGACATCTGCCGTGACCAGTCCGCCGAGCAGGTTCACCCCGGCCGTCTCGGCGCGCGCGTTCGCCCGCTGCAGGCCGTTCGCGTCGATCGTGCCCTCCGCGCGGGTGGTGAGCACGCCCGCGTTGCCGACGACGCCCAGCGACACCGTCGCGACGTTGTCGGTGTCGACCGCCGCGACGTTCGAGCAGGTCACGTCGGACGCGGCGATCGGGCCGATGTTCGCGAGCGGGGACTTCAGTGCGGCCCCGTACGCGTGCGCGTCGAAGCGCATCGTGTCGAACACGACGCTCGCGCACCCGGGCAGGCTCACCCCGACCACGTTCGTGAAACCGGCCGCGCAGTTCGTGTACGTCCCGCGCACCGCCGAGGTCACCTGGACCTGCGCCGTGCAGGATTCCTGACCCGCCGTCAGGTTGCCGGCTACGTCGACCGATCCCGCACCCGCCGGCGCGACGACCGAACCGCCATCGCAGGTCGTCGTGGTCGCCCCGGTCGCCTCGAGCCCGGCCGGCAGCGCGTCCGAGAACGACCAACCGGGCTTGGCACCCAGCTCGTTCGTGTTCGTGATCGTGAAGGTCAGGGTCGAGGTGCCACCGGTGAGCACCGGCGTCGGCGCGAAGCCGATGTCGACCTGCGGGCTCGCGTCGACGAGCTTGACGTTGTCGAAGGCCACGTCGTTGCCGGTGCCGCTCGGCTGCTCGTTCACCAGCCGGATGCCGGCCTGGCTGCCGGCGAACAGCACGGCGCCGTTGCTGGTGAAGGTGCCGACCTTGGCCCCGCCGATCGTCGTCGTGGCATCCACGCACGCCTCGATCGGGCGCGTGAACGCGGGCGTGGCCCGGTCGCCGTCGAGCAGGTGGAAGCTGAACTTGGAGTGGTTGGCGAAGCAGTTGACTTCGGCGATGTCGACCGAGAACGCGATGAAGCGCCGCCCCGCGGGCAACGGGATCGGGGCCGCCGTCTCCAACTGCACCTTTCCGGCGCCCGGGTTGCCCGCGGTGTACGCCGTCACGGCGTGGTTCGTGGTCGAGGAACCGCCCGACCACTGACCGAGTACGCCCGCGAGATGCTTGACCTGGGCCCAATCGCCCGGGACGCACCCGCTGCCGGCGGGCGGCGTGGTCGACGCGGCCGGCGACGTGACCCAGCCGTTGCACGCGGTCAACCAGGCCGGGTCGGCGGTGTACGTCTCCCCCACCGGCGGACCGCCGGTGTAGTTCGTGAGCAGGGTCGGCGTCGCCCCCTGGCCGTTCTCGAAACCCTCGGCGAAGATCGCCGTAGGCGCCTGCGGCACACCCGGTGTACCGGGCGCGGCCTGCGCGCTGCCGGCGGCGAACGGTGCGGTCAGACCCGCAACGACCACCGCGATCGATATACCGACGCTCCCGAAGCGTCCGGTGAGCCGTCTTCTCATCGTGGACATGACGAAACCCCCTACGTCGCAAGGTGTCCGACCCCACGACCCGCCCCGCGAGGCCGGCCGAGGACGGCGGGGCCGAACCGATCGCGGGCACCACGACCGGTCCGGCACATCGCCCCGAGCAGCACAGCACCCACGACGCCGAACGACCGCCTCCCGGCGGCCAAACCACCCCTACAGGTGACATCGTCGCGCGCCGGTGCACCCACCGAACCGCCGCGCACCACCCTGCCTGCGCGGCGCATTCGGCTACACCGCCCCCGCGACGCTGATCTGGCGGGACGCCGGGACCGCACGCGCGCACCTGTCCCGGCTGCCGGCTCCGCACGGTCGGCCGCACGATCTGTTCGCCGCGGCTCTCCGAGTCTTGGTCGAGGGCGGCGTGGACGTCACCCTGGCGTGACCCGCATCGGGCCGACGCATGGCGACAACGAGTCGATCGCGTCGGGAGCCACATCCGGCCCGACCGACGACAAAGCAGCGGGAACGAGTGCCGGCCACGCGTCACGCACCGACCGCGACGCTGCTCGTCGGGCGTGCCGGTGAACGCCCCCGGTAGGCCGCCGGCCCGGACGTCGGCCCGGACATCTGCCCGGCCGTCGGCCCTGCGCCCGCCACCCCATCACTCGTTCGGCGTTGGTGGCTTACAAGCCTCTGGACTACCGACTGTGATGCTTTAGGCAATATCTGTTGCTTTGCGAAGGAGTGTCGTGCTCAATCTCATGCGGGAGAACGCCGTGCTGGCGTTGTTCGCGTGCCTCGCGTTGGGCTATCTGGTCGGGAAATTACGCGTCGGGCCGATCACGCTGGGCGGCATCTGCGGCACGCTGATCGTGTCGATGCTGATCGGCGCGCAGCACGTGTCGGTCGGCGCCGACGTGAAGAACGTGGCGTTCGCGCTGTTCATCTTCTCCCTCGGATACATCGCCGGTCCCGGGTTCGTGGCCAACCTGAACGCCAAGGGACTGCGCTTCGGCGTGCTGTCCGTCATGGAAGCCGTCGTGGTCGTGATCATCGCCATCGTGATCACCAAGGCCGGCGGCCTGGACGTCGGCACCGGTGCGGGCATCCTGGCCGGCGCCGCCACCGAGTCCGCGGTCGTCGGCACCGCGCAGGAGGCGATCAGTAATCTGTCCGGCATCACCGCGGACCAGTCCAAGGAGATGCAGGCGCACGTCGCCACCGCGTATTCGGTGTGCTACCTGTTCGGTCTGATCACCATCGTGATGCTGACCAGCCAGCTCTTCCCGCGGCTGATGAAGATCGACCTGGCGGACGCCAGCCGCGAGTTGTGGCAGCGGATGCGCGGCGCGGACCCGACGCTGGAGGAGGGTCAGGAGGCGTCGATGCCGGCCCTGGTCGGCCGGACGTACCACGTGACCGACGGCAGCGGGGTCACGATCGCGGCGCTCGAGAAGGCGGTCGGGCTGCACGCCTCCGTCGAGGGCGTCAAACGCGGCACCAAGGTGCTGACCGTCGCCCCGGACCTGACGCTGTCCCGCGACGACCGGGTGCTGGTGGTCGGACAGCGCGAAGGCGTCATGGCGGCCGGCGAACGGCTCGGGCCGGAGACCGCAGGCGTCCCCGGCCTCGAAACCCCGCTGACGGTGCGGGAACTGGTACTCACCGAAAAGAAGTTGGCCGGCAAGACGGTCACCGAGCTCAACCGGGCGTACCCGGTCGAGACCGAGGGCGTGTACCTCACCGGCCTGCAGCGGGTCGGCCAGGACCTCCCCGCGACCGGGGAGACGGAGCTGCGCCACGGCGACACGATGACCATCGTCGGCAGCGGTTCCAAGGTCGACCGGTTCCAGCGGAAGTTCGGCGCGAAGGTTCGCACCGAGAGCGCCGACTGGGTCTACATCGGCTTGGGCATCTGCCTCGGGGTACTGCTCGGCCAGATCGTCGTGCACGCCGGCGGCGCGGACCTCACGCTGGGCACCGGCGGCGGCTGCCTGATCTCCGGACTGCTGTTCGGCTGGTTCCGCTCCACGCAGCCCACCTTCGGGGCGTACCCGCCCGTCGCCGCGCAGACCATGAAGGACCTCGGCCTGGCCATGTTCATCGCCGTCACCGGCCTGGCCGCCGGACCGGACGCCGGGCCGCTGCTGAAGCAGTACCCGCTGCTGCTGCCGCTGTCCGGCATCGCGATGGTGGTGATCCCGGCGTTCCTGGGACTGTGGATCGGCCGGAGGTTCCTGAAAATCGACAAACCCATCCTCGTCGGCGCCATTGCCGGACAGCAGTGTTCGACCCCGGCGATCACCGCGGTCACCAACACCGCGAACAGCTCCGTACCGATGCTCGGCTACACGATCACCTACACACTCTCCAACTTCCTGCTCCCGCTCACCGGGCCGATCTTCGTCGGCATCATCGGCCTGAGGACCTGATCCGCCGGGGCCGACCGGAACGGCGGGGTGGGGCACTGCGGCTGCCGCAGTGCCCCACGACGTTTCCGGGCCGGTTGCTCAGCGACCGCTGCCACCGTCGGCGCCCGGGCTGCCCGCCTCGACCCATTCGTGGTGGTAGTCGTCGAAGATCCCGCGCACGGCGTGGCCGATCCTCAGGTAGTCGAGGTCGTCGAGGTTGGCCAGCGACGCGCGGATCGACCACTGCGGCCCGTCGAAACCGCCGCCGTTGAGAAGTACGACCGAGGTCTGTTCGGCGAGCCGGAACAGCGGGTCGATCGGCTCGTAATCGGCTTCCAGGAACTGCGCGAAGCCGTCCCCGTGCACGCGCTTCGCCTCCGCCACCAGGTCCAGTTCGACGTAGTAGCAGGCACGCTGCGGATCGTCCGCGATCCGCATCCCCGACCCCTCCAGGAGCAGATCGAGGCGGCGGCGCACGGTCTCCCGCAGGAGTCGCTTGTACGCCTGGCCCTCCTCCAGCAGTCCGAACAACGAGAACAGCGCCATCTGCACCTGCTGTGGCAGGCCCAGGCCCGCGGTGTGGTTGAGCGCGACCTGCCGCGAGTCCGCGACGAGCCGGTCGATGAACTTCAGGGCACCCGGCTCGAGCGCGATGGTGCCGTACCGCTCGGCGAGCCGCTGCTTCTCGGCATCCGGCAGGGTGGCGATCCGCGCGTCGATCACGTTGTCGTCGTGGACGCCGATGACACCCAGCCGCCAGCCGGTCGCGCCGAAGTGCTTGGAGTACGAGTAGACCAGGAGCGTGTTGCGCGGCAGTTCGGCGGCGATGGTGCGGAAGCCGTCGACGAACGTGCCGTACACGTCGTCGGTCACCACGATCAGGTTCGGGTTCTTGTCACGGACGATTGCGGCCATCTGTTGCGCGACCCGCTCCGACAGCGCGAGCGAGGGCGGATTGCTGGGGTTGACCAGGCACACCAGTTTGACCGAGGGGTCTTCCAGCTTGGCGATCTCCGATTCGGGATAGCGCCACTCGCGCACTCCGTTCTCGGCGAACAGCTCGGCTTTGATGTCGACCACGTCGAAGTCGTAGGTGTCCAGTTCGGGGATCTCGATGTAGGGCGTGAAGATCGGCACCATCAAGGCGATCCGGTCGCCCTGGTGCAGGACGCCGTTCTTCATCAGCGAGTCGAAGATGTAGCACATCGCCGCGGTGCCGCCTTCGGTGGCGAACAGGCTCAGGTTGTTGCCGGCGGCCGCCTTGCCGTCGAAGATCTCGTGGTGCAGGTAGGTTCGGACGACCTGCTCGGTGCACGCCAGAATGCGGTCCGGCATCGGGTAGTTGTCCCCGATATAGCCGTCCACCAGCTCGTGGATCCACACGTCCGGATCGAAGCCGAGTTCGTCGATGCCGTGCCGTACGCACTTGTTCAGCACCTCCACACCGACGAGTCCCGGATTCGCGGCGCGGAACGCCTCGAAACGGCCCGCGACTCCGGGCTGTGTGGGCATGCCGCCCAGGTCGTCGGCGGTCCACACCCGACGACTCTCGCCGAGCGCGAAATGCCCCAGCGCGAGGTACGCCTCACGCGGCCCGGTCGCGATCCAGTTCGGATTGCCGCGCCCGGCGTTGAGCATCTGCCGGGCCGCCCGGTGTTTCTGCGCGTCCTCGGGACTCGCGTCCGCCGCGTGCGCCTCGGCGAGCCTGATGAACTCGGCCTTCAGCTCGAACGGGCTCAGGGCGGCGAGCGTGCGCATCTTCTCGCGACTGTAGGTGGCCTTGGGCACGGCACTACTCCTCGGGAGGGAACCGGGACGGGAAGCGGAACGGGAATCGGGACGAGCCTGCGAAATGGAGGGCGAGGGACGGGCCGGTCAGTGGATGGGAAGCACGATGACCGATCCCCGGATGGTCAGCGGCACGTTCCCCACCGCGCAGGGGACCATGTAGCCGAGGTGGGCAACACCTGGCTGCGCGCGTTCTCTTTGATCGCGCCGATCGGTTCGTCGCCGCGGCGGATCCGGGTGATGTACACGCGTCGGCCCGCGTCGTGCTGTGCCGCCTCGAACCGGGCGACGGGCAGGAAGACCGGCAACTCCGCATACGCTTTGCAGATCTCGCCCTTGAGCCGGCCCATGGTCAGCTCCGGAACCGGGAAGGACGACCCGCCCGGAAATCCGACGGGACCGGGCCTGCCACGCCCCCGTCCGACGGGCGGAGCCGCCTCGGGCCCGTACACGTGGTCGGCACCCGTCGGCGACAGCGCGGTTCCATGCTCTCCTCCCGGCCCGCCGCGGTCAGGGGTCGATCGTCGCGGCGCCCGCCGGGAAGAGTGAACGGATCAACCGCGCACCACACCGCGGCTGCGCCGTACGGGTCAGCGGTGCACCCGTCGGGCCCAACCCCCACCGCCCCGCGATACCGGAGGGACACCACCGGCGAAGCCGCCACCGGCGCCCCCACCCCGACCGAACCGGAACTGGCGGAAAACGCTTCCCGAGAGGAATTCGGCCACATATTGCGACGATGCGGTATCCGTCATTCGAGAGATTCGGTGCCCGGCGACGCCGATTCGACGCATATGCAATCGCTGCGACGACGATACGACGATACGGCACGTGTCACCTTTTCGCTCGCAGCAAAATGGTTCGACGGGAAAAACGGAACTCCTCCTCGCACCTACGCGGAATCCCTTTCCATTGCAAACGCGCCATGCCACGATGCTGGCCTTGATCATCTTCCAGGCCTTCTTTGGAGGCACTTCAGTGCGCAAAAGAGCAATATTCCTCGCACCGTTCGCCGCGATGTTGATGCTGCTGACGGCGATCGGGCCGGCCCGGGCCACCGACTACACGCAGGTCACCGACAGTTGGGCGCTGGCACGCATCACGCAGACCGGCCCGGTCGCGGCCCCCGGCAACGGCCGGACGTACAACTACACGACGCACTCCCAGGGCGAAGGGGTCAACGCGTACATCATCGACGCCGGCATCGACATCGATCACCCGGATTTCGGCGGGCGCGCCCAGGTGAAGTACGACCCGTTCGGGAACGGTCCCAATGACTGCACCGGCCACGGCACCGGCATGGCCGAGTCCCTGGGCGGCGCCACATACGGTGTGGCCAAGAAGGTGAACCTGATCGCGGTCAACGCCGAGAATTGCCACGGCTCATGGGCCTGGCAGGATTACTACAACGCGATCATGTGGGTGAAGGACAACGCCGTCAAGCCGGCTGTGGCCGTCATCTCGCACAACTGGAACGGCGCGGGCTACTTCGGACAGCTCGGCCAACTCACCCAGGCCGTGAACGACCTTTCCAACTCCGGTGTCTCCGTCGTCGTCTCCGCCGGCAACGTGGGCGGCCCTGTCCCCTACTGCCTGTTCCCGTGGCTTTGCGTCTCCGCGGGGCCGGACGCACAGCGCTGGGCCGTGGACAACCCGCCGGCCAACGCCGGGCAGGCGATCGTGGTGATGGGCACCTCGCCCGACGACACCGTGCCGCTGAACAACCGGGTCACCCCGGACTGCATCAGCACCAACACCGGACAGCCGGTCAACGCGTGGAGCACCGTGGGAGGAGACATCTACGCACCCGGGTTCCCGGTCATGACCATCCGGGAAGTGCCCAACGCGCACAACGCCCCCTTCGGCTACGACTGCGGCACTTCCTACGCTGCGCCGATAACCGCCGGGGTCGTGGCGCTGTACAAGGCGACGTACGGCGACGCTCCCTCGCCGACCGTCAAGGCCTGGATCCTCGACCACGCCACCGTCGGGGCGATAACCAACAACCCGCCGCAGGACGGAACCAACGCCAACACCTACACCCCGAACCGGCTCCTGAACACCGCAGGGCTGTAACGGCGAATACCGGGATGTCGCCGGCGGGCCCCCGCCGGCGACATCCCCGGCCTGCCGAACCGGCTGAAGGCGCGCCCGATCGGGCGCGCCTTCAGCCGCATTCACCACAGCCGATGTCGAACCGCGAGCCCGGCGACCGGCACTAGTGCCGCAGGCCGCGGTCCAGGGCGGCCATGCCGCTGCCTCGGATGTCGTCGCCGTCCAGGGCCCAGATCATGACGCCGGCCAGGTCGTGCCGGCGGACGTAGCGGGCCTTGGTGGTGAGGATTTCGGCGTTGTCGTAGGTGTAGAAGGTGTTGCCGTCGTATTTCCACGAGGCGCCGTGGCTTCGGTCGACGTGGGTGGTGCCGGGGTGCGCGCCGAGTTCCTTGTAGGTGAGGTCCGGTGCGGTGGCGGTGGCCTTTTGGTAGAGGCCGTTGCGGTCGCCTGCCGGAACGCCGGTCCAGCCGTGGCCGTAGAACGGGACACCCAGGACGGTCTTTCGGGCGGGCAGGCCGAGTCGGGCGTAGTGGTCGACGGCCTTGTCGGCGCTGCGTTGGCGGGCGTCGGGGTCGGTGGGGTCGGAGTACAGGTTGGCGTGGTGGTTGGTGGGGCCTTTGGTCTCCCACGCGCCGTGGAGGTCGTAGGTCATGAGGTTGATGAAGTCGACCGAGGCGGAGACCTCGGGGATCTCCAGGCGGTCGGCAACCACGGAACTGGCCGGGAGGGCGGCGGTCAGCAGGTAGTGCCGGGGCTTGGGGCGTTCGCTCCGGCTCTGGGCCTTCTGCGCGGCGTACTCGTCGAGTTGCTTGCGGAACTCGGCCATCAGCAGGGTGAAGTTGCGGCCGTCCTCGGGGCGTTCGACGTTGCCTTCCGCGCCGCCGCCGCCCGGGTACTCCCAGTCGATGTCGATCCCGTCGAAGACGCCTTCGGCGGCGCCGGGGCCGCCCTCCGGAGCGCCGTCGAGCCGCGGCACGTCGCCCTTGATGTAGAGGTCGACGCAGGAGGAGACGAACTTCCTGCGCGACTGGTCGGTGGCGGCCGCGTCGGAGAAGTACTTGGACCAGGTCCAGCCGCCGAGCGAGATCACCACCTTGAGCTGTGGGTTCCCGGCCTTCAGTTTGCGCAGTTGGTTGAAGTGGCCCTTGAGCTTCTGGCGGGGGGCGTCGGCGACGCCGTCCACCGACTCGGCGGCGGTGAACGCGCGCTGGTAGTCGTCGTACGCGTAGCCCTGACCTTCGATGTTGGCCTCGAAGCAGGTGCCCTCCGCGGAGACGTTGCCGAAGGCGTAGTTGATCGTGGTCAACTTGGCGGCCTGGCCGGTCTGCTGGACGCGTTTGGCGGAGCTGTCGTGGCCCCACTGGGTGAAGTACCCGATCCGCTGGCCTTTCGGCTTCGGACCGTGCGGACCGTGGCCGGGGGTGGCGGTCGCGGTGGTGGCGGAGGTGGCGGCGAGCAGCACGGCGGCGGTGACGGCCGCGAGGAGACCGGCTGGACGAACGGTCACGAGGGCCCACTTTCCGACTGAGCGTCACGGCGCCCGGGGCCGGGCGTAGCAAAGGTCTAGTCCATTCTGTCCCGCGTGTACAAGGGGTGCGTTCGGATCGGTGCAATATGCAAAACGGTGGTGCGGCGAGCGCCGGTTCATTGCCGGCGCCCCTCGCCCTCGCACCACCACCGGCGCCGAGACCGCCGGCTCGCGAGGCGCAACTCGCCGGACGGGCCTGCCCGGTCGACCGCGGGCGTTCCCGGCCCGGCTCGGAATACGCGAACCGTCGGCTCCTGGCGCCGGTGTCGCCCGCGCTCCACGCCGGGGGGCGGTGAGGCGTCCCGGCCCGCCGCACCGCCCCCCGGCGCAGCGCTATTCGTCGAAGCCGGTGGCGTCGTCGGTGAAGGCGGTGCCGGTCGGCGCGAACTCGCCGGGCCCCGGGCGGGCTCCGCCCGAGTAGACGATGTCGATCAGCAGGATTCGGTCGTTGCCCGCCGTGCCGTCCTTGTCCGTGGACGTGGTGAGCCAGATGTCCCCGTCGTGGTCGACCTCCACGGTGCGCAGCCGGTCGTACGTCCCCTCGAAGAACGACTTCTGCTCGACCAGGTTGGAGCCGGAGTCGATGCGCAGCCGGTAGACGCGCTGCCCCCGAGTCGTGGCCACGAACACGTGGTCGTTGATGATGGTCAGGCCGCTCGGCGAGGCGGACGACACCGGCCAGGTCTTCTTCGGCGCGATGTATCCGGAGCAACTACCCTCGGTACCTTGACAGTTGGGCCAACCGTAGTTGCCGCCCTTCTGGATCAGGTTGACCTCGTCCATGATGTTGTCGCCGAACTCCGCCTGCCAGAGGCGTCCCTTGGAGTCGAAGTCCAGGCCCTGCGGGTTGCGGTGCCCGATGGACCAGACGGCGTTGCCGAACGGGTTGTCCGACGGGATCGTGCCGTCCGGATTGATACGCAGGATCTTGCCGTTGAGAGAGTTCTTGTCCTGCGCCCGGGAGTCGTTCTGGGCATCGCCCATGCCGGCGTACAGCTTGCCGTCGGGCCCGAAGCGAAGCCGACCGCCGTTGTGGTAGCGGCTCTTGGCCATGCCGGCGAGCAGCACCTTGTAGCCGCTGAGCGCGTTGTTCTCCAGCTTCATCCGGGCGATGCGGTTGCCGTCGGACGAGGTGTGCAGGAAGTACACGTAGTGGTCGGTGGCGAAGTTCGGGGAAACCTCCACGCCCATGAGGCCGCCCTCGCCGCCGGTGGTCTGGGAGTTGGGCACCTTGCCGAGCCGTGTCTTCTGGCCGGACTTGGTCAACCGGTAGACGTCGAAGGTGTTCCGCTCGGTGTAGATCCCGGAACCGTCCGGCAGGAACGCCACGCCCCAGGCGACGTCCACACCGGTGGCCAGGGTTTTCACGGTGCCCGGATCGGGGGTGCCGCCCGGCTGGGAACCGGTGGTGGTGACGCTGATCTCCGGGCCGAACGCCGACCGGTTGCCCTTGGCGTCGAAGGCTCGCACCTTGAACCGGTACGCCGTGTCGGCCTTCAGGCCGGCGACGGTCGTGGACGCGGTTGCCGAGGTACCCGCGGCGGCGCCGTCGCGGTAGATGTCATACCCCGTCACCGACACGTTGTCCGTGGACGGCGTCCATGCCAGGTCGACGCTGGTCGCAGTCTTGCCGGTGGCGTGCAGCGCCTGCGGAACACTCGGCGCCTCGCCGTCGGGCGGCGCGGGCAGCGTGGCGATGGTGACCACGTTGCTGGCGTCGGAGACGTTCGGGACCGCATCGCGTGCGAACACGGTCCAGTCGTAGCTGGTCTCCGGCGTCAGGCCGGTCACCGTGGTGGCCAGGGTGGAGCCGTCGACCTGCTTCATGAGCTGGCCGTGCTGGTAGACGTCGTAGCCGGTGACCTTCACGTTGTCGCCGGCCGCGTCCCAGGCGAGGGACACGGAGGTGGTGGTCGGCTCCTTGTCCTTGCGCAGGTTCTTCGGGGCCGTCGGCTTCTCGGTGTCGGCCGGGCCCTGCGGGGTGACGGTCAGGCTGTCGAGGTTGGGGCCGTCCACGCCCGAGGTGGTGGCGCGGATCTTGTTGGTGCCCGCAACCAGTGCCGTCGTGACGGAGGCCGTCTTCCAGGTCGTCCAGGCGCCGGTGGCGGGGAAGGAGAGATCGTCGGCGGCCCGGGTGCCGTTGACCGTGATGTCCAACGGCCGGTTGTCGGCGGTGCCGTTGGCGTAACGGAAGTCGAGCTTCGTGGCTCCCGGTTGCTCCGCCTGGACGGTGAACTCGACGTACGCGTCGGACACCGCGTCGAAGTTCACGAAGCCGGTGCCGGTGTGGCCGGCGTGGTTGGACTCCACCTTGCCCTTGACGACTTGGGCGGACTCGGCCTCGTACGAGGCGGTGCGAAGGAGGGGCGCAGAGTGGGCGGCGGGCAGGGCCACGCAGAGCGAGGCGGTGGTGGCAGCAGCCACCAGGGCGCCGAACGCCCTGGACGGCCGGGATTTGATGCGTCTCACGGTGTCCTCCAGCGAAGAGGGACTGAGCGCAAGGCGGCTCAGCAGCTCGTGGTGCTGCCCGGGCGGTCCGCTGCGAAGGTTTCGTGGCAAGCGACATCCGGCAACGGGCGGTCACCCGGGGGAAGTTGGCGCTGGACCTCGATAGTTAGGAAACTTTCCTATCTGGTGATGGAGCACGCTAGGCCTCGGTCGTGTGCCTGTCAACGGGTCACGCCACTCGATATGCGGACGCACTTCCGACCGCGCCTCGGCCGTGCGGCCGTCGGCGGGCACGATCCGGGTGCGGGCTCGGGGTGGATGACTGTTGCTCTCCCAGCGTGTGATGAAACGATGACAACCCCTCTCAGGAGGGATTTCGCAGGCTCTACTGGGCGACATGAACAGCCAGACCAACCCCTCCACCCGCCGTCGGCGCACTGTCCGGCTCACCGTGGGAATCGCCCTCGCCACCGCGACGGGTCTCCTCGGGCTCACCGCCTGCGACGACTCGGACAGGAAGAGCGCGGCCGGCGACGGCCGGTCCGACGCGGCCGCAACCTCCGCCGCCGCCCCCTCCGCCACAGCCCGCGACGGCCGGGAATCGTCCGCCGCCGGGACCAGGAGCGCGAAGCTCGCCAGGCTGCTGTGGACGGGTGACTCCATCGGCGAAGTCGAGGCCCCCGCACTCCAAGCGGCAATGCGGGCCAACGGCACGGAGTTCAAGTCGATGGCGGCCGCCGGTGCCGGCGGTGTCATCGGCGAGGTGGCCGAACCCACCTGGGAACAACTGCCGAAGGAACTCGGCTCCTTCAAGCCGAACGTCGTCGTCTACCAGATCACGACCTACGACTGGGGCAAGCCGGAGGAACAACACGCGAGCTACGAACGGCTGGTCAAGACGGTGACCGACGCGGGCGCCGAACTCGTCATCGTGTCCGCGCCGCCGTTCAGGATCGACGACTTCCACAAGCCGCACGAGGCGGAGATCAAGTCCGCCCCGAAGTCGGCCCGGGACGTGGCGGACAAGCACCCGGGCAAGGTGCGCTACCTCGACGCCGCAGCCCTGTGGGGCACCGACGGCGCCGCTGCCAAGGCGCACCGGAGCAGCGACGGCATCCATTCCTGCCAACAGGGATCGGCCGCGTTCGCCCAATGGTTGGGCAAGGAACTCGGCAAGCAGTACTCCTTCACACCGGCGGCAGTGGACCGCTGGGCCACCGGGTCGTGGACCGGCGACAAGGTGTACGGACGACTCGGCTGCAAGTAGTCGATCCCGGGCGATGTGCTCTGATGTGCTCGCCCTCGTGTTCCCGTGCACAGCGCCTCGCTTCCCGTGCGCGGTGTCGGGTCTTCAGCCACCTGTGGAGCATCGCCGTCGAGGAGCAGTTCTACCTGTTCTGGCCACTGCTCCTGGCTCTGGTGGCCCGGGGCCCGAACGCGGGCCGAAACGTCGCCGTCGTCGCGGCGACGGGGGCTTTGGTCTCGCCGGCTCTGATGATCGATCTCACCGACCCGATCGACACCACCCGGGTGTACGAGGGCACCGACACGCGTGCCTTCTCGCTGCTCCTGGGCGCCTTGACGGCCACGGCGCCGGCCGCTCGCGCGGTGGCCCGCCTGGGCGAGCACCTGGCCGGATGGATCTCTGTGGCCCTGGTGTGCGGCATCGGCGCGTACTGGGCCCTGGCCGACGGAGAGGATTCGCCGTCCCTTTTCCAGGGGGCATGTTCCTCCACGCGCCGGCCGCCGCCCTCCTCGTCTGCTGCCTCACCCGGGCCCCGGGCAGCCCCGTCGGCCGTGTTCTCGGCGGCGCTCCGTTGTGCCGGACCGGTCTGATCTCGTACAGCCTCCACCTGTGGCACTGGCCGGTCTATCTGCTGCTGGACGAGGAACGTCTGGGCTTCTCGGGCTGGGGACGGACGGCTGTCGTCGTGGCCGTTTCCGTTGCCGCCGCCGTACTTTCCAAGGTCCTGGTGGAGGATCCGATCCGCTTTCGGGCCCGTTGGGCGCGTGGTCGGACCGGGGCCGTCGCCCTGTTGGCCACGTTCGCCGCGATGGCGGTCCTGTGGGCCGTCATACCGGAGCCTCGCAACGGTGCGGACTCCGTGTGCCCCCGGCGCGGTCACCGCGGCGCTGCGATCCGCGGTGTTGCGGCGAAACGGCGCGGTGGCCCAGCGCGTTGCGGGGGCCGACGGCCCGCGGCTGGTCATCGGGATGCCGATCCTGCACGCGGGGCAGGACGACACCCCCACCCGGATCGTGGTGTACGCCGAGATGTCCCTGCGCGGCGAGCAGGCCGACATCCGCGCCCTGGTCACCGCGGCCCGCTACGGCGCGATCCCCGCCGTCGGACTCGCCCTCGTCCCGGCACTCATCGCGGCCGCGCACGTCCTTCGTCCGGTACGCCGGCTGCGCGCGGGCGCCCACCGCATCGCCGAGGGCGCGCTCGACACCCGCATCCCCGTCCGCGGCACCGGCGAACTCGCGGACCTGACCGCGACGTTCAACACCATGGCCGACACCATCGAACGCGACGCCGCGGAACGGCGCCGCCTGGAGGCGGGCGCCCGGCGGTTCGCGGCGGACGTCTCCCACGAACTGCGAACCCCGCTCGCGGCGATGGTCGCCGTGACCGAGGTCCTCGACGAGGACACCGCCCATCTGGGCCCCGACACCGCCGAAGCGCTTCGACTGGTGGCCGAGGAGACCCGCAAACTCGCCCGCATGGTCGAGGACCTGATGGAGATCTCCCGCTTCGACGCCGGGGCCGCGATCCTGCACACCGACGAGGTCGACATCGCCGGCGCGGTCTGCCGGACCCTGCGGGCGCGCGGGTGGACCGACCGAGTGGAGACCGAACTCCCCGACGGTATCCGCGTCGTCCTCGACCCGCGGCGCTTCGACGTCGCCCTCGCCAACCTGGTCGGCAACGCCCTGCGGCACGGCGGCAGCCCCGTGCGCGTCGTCCTGCGCCGCGCCGACGGCGGAGTCGCCATCGACGTGGTCGACCACGGCCCCGGCCTCGATCCGGCGGTGCTCGCGCGCATCTTCGACCGCTTCTACAAAGCCGACTCGGCCCGGACCCGATCCGAGGGCAGCGGCCTGGGACTTGCCATCGCCCGCGAGAACATCCACCTGCACGGCGGCACCCTACGAGCGGCCGGTGCCGCGGACCAGGGCACCGTGTTCACCATCGAACTCCCACTCGTGCCGCCCGCCGTGCCGGGCCGGCGGCACCTCGACGGCATCGGCGCACCCGGAACCGATCCCGACGGCGAGCCGGAGTCGCCGGGCGAGGTCGGACACCGACGTGAGGAGGATCAGTGAAGCTCGTCACCGCCGTGATCGCCATCGTGGCCTTCCTCGTCGCCGGATGCGGCATCTCCACCACGAAGCCGCACGGAGTCGGCCCCCCGGCCAGGGGCGTTCCCCAGGTCGGCGCCGTCCCCGACCGGGCTCGTCTGTTCTTCGTGTCCCTCGACGGTGTCCAGGCGGTGTCCCGACCCGCCGATGAATCCCTCGACCCCGGCCGGGCGGTCGCACTGCTGCTGGAGGGACCGACCGAGGCCGAACGGCGGCAGGGATTCTCGACCGCCCTGACGGATGTGGCCGGCCGGGTCGGCGTCGACACCGGGGACGGCAGGGTCACCTTCACGCTGCCCTTCGACGCCGGCCGAGTGCCGGTGGAGGCGATCCACCAACTCACCTGCACCGCGGCCAACGCCCGGGTCCCGGGTGGTCGACCGGTCGCCGACGTCGACATCGACTTCCGCGAACTCGGCAAGCCGGGCGTGTGGGGCCCCTTGCACTGCAACGTCGCCGGCTACTACGCGCGGCCCGAAGGGGGCCGCTCCCCGGGGGGCCTTCCCGGCTGAAGACTCTCGGGCCGAGGGTCCGAGATCCCCATCGACGGTGTGGAGATCCGCACGACAGGCGTCCCGGCGCCCCGGGTGGACACCGCCGCTCGTTCGACCACGCCCTCCCTCACGACGGCCACACCGGACGGTACGACGCAGGTATGGACGCCGCCCGCGGTGCGCTCGCGGGGTCGAATCGCGTCGGATCCGAGAATCCCGGAGACGGCCGGCCTCGGCGTCGGCGATTCGCACAGGATCGTGGAACGTTCTTCGTGCGCGGCGACGATCCCCCGGTTTCCGGCCACTGCCTACCGTGATCGTCCGCAGCGGCGCAAGCCGCACTCCGAGGAGGTTTCCCGTGACGGGACGATCCGCATTGCCGGCCATGCCGCCGACAGACCGCCGATGGGCACCGGGTGCCGAGTCGGGTGCGGTGCGCGGCACCGGGCACGCCGTGGCCGGGCGTTTCCCGGTCGCCGAGTGCTCCGCGGCTGCCGAGTGCTTCGCGGTCGGCGGGCATTTCCGGGGAGGCGCACGATGAGACGTGTCTCGCGTGGGGTCGTGGGGACCCTCGTCCTGGGCCTGCTCGCCGCCGGCTGCGGTGGGAGTGGTGGGGGTGGCGCCGCCGGCGACGGCGATACGCTGACCGTCGGGGTCGTCGCCGATCCCGGTGGCCTGAATCCGCTCACCGCGCTGAACGCGAGCGCGTTCATGCTGAACCGCTTCTCCTACGACGGGCTCCTCAACATCCAGCCCGACGGGCGGATCGTCTCCGGTGTCGCCGAGAAGTGGACGTCCGAAGCGACCACCGCGAGCTTCACCCTCAAGCGCGGCGTGACGTGCGACGACGGTACGCCGTTGACCGCCTCCGCGATCGCGGCGCAGTACGCGTACATCGCCGAGCCGGCCAACGCGTCGCCCATGCTCGGCATGATCGTGCCCACCGGCCTCACCGTCTCCGCCGACGACGCCACCGGCACCTTGACGTTCAAGACGCCGGAGCCCACTCCCTTCCTGCTGCGCAATGCCGCGACGCTGCAACTGGTGTGCCCCTCCGGCATGCGCGCGCAGGGCAAACTGGACCATGCCTCGGACGGCACCGGGCCCTACCGGCTGACCGAGGCGGTACCGGGCGACCACTTCACCTTCACCAAGCGGCAGGGCTACACCTGGGGTCCGGACGGCGTGGACAACGCCCGCACCCCGGACCGGGTGGTCTTCAAGGTGATCGGCAACGAGTCCACCCGGACCAATCTGCTCCTGGGCGGCCAGTTGGACGTCACGACGGTGGTCGGCCCCGACCGGTCCCGGCTGGCCGCGGCCGGGATCAAGTCCACGGCCATGCAGGACCCGCTCGGCCAGTTGTTGTTCAACGAGGACCCGAACCGGGTCACCGCCGATCCGCAGGTGCGTCGGGCACTGGTCACGGCGATCGACCTCCGGCAGCTCGGCGCGGTCGCCACGGGCGGCAAGGGCAGGCTGCCGACCCGGCTGGGCACCGCGATGTCCCCGCCCTGTCCGACCGACTCGGTCACCGCCAACCTGCCGACGCACGACGTGGACGGCGCCGCCGAGTTGCTGCGCACCGCCGGGTGGAAGAAGTCCGGCGGGTACTGGACCAAGGACGGGCGGCAACTGTCCATCGCCGTGCCCTACCCGGGCCTGTCCGGCACCCAGGTCGTGGCGGCGGCCGAGCTGGCCGTCAAGCAGTGGAATTCGTTCGGCGTGAAGGTGACCCTTCAGCCGACCACGCCGGCGACGAAGGTCTCCACGCTGATGACCGGCCAGTGGGACGTGGCGTGGGCGCCGCTGTCGTTGAGCACGCCCGACCAGATGGTCCCGTTCTTCTCCGGGGCCAAGCCGCCCGAGGGCCTCAACTTCGGTTCCGTACAGAACCCGGAGTACCAGCGCCTGACCGCGCTCGCGGCGGCCAAGTCGGACACCGCGGGCTGCGCCGAATGGACCGCGGCGGAGGAGGAGTTGATGAAGCGGATCGATGTGATCACCTTCATGGACAGCAACGTCCCCTACTTCACCCGAGGCTACGCGTTCGAGGTCGACGGCGGCGGTTTCCTGCCCACATCCCTGCGCCGTACCGACGCGGGCTGACCGCTCGCGCGTCCACGGGTTCGGCCCGTACCCGGACACTGCGAACGAGGCCGCGGCGGGTGGCCGCGGCCTCGTCGAAGGACGAGCGTCGGATGTCTATCGCAGTGCGTTCGGCATCACGGGCAGGTCGGGTCACCGACCTGGGCCGGCACGCTCACCGCGTCCCAGGCGGCCTTGGTCTTGTTGAACAGGCCGCAGGTGGAGTCGAGTGCCTTGGCGGACTTCAGAGTCGCGGTGCGGTACTTCTTGTAGGTCATGCCGCTCGTCTTGAGCAGCATGCCGCCGTAGAAGATCTTGCCCGCGGTCTGGATTCCGGCGCCCGTGAGTCGCGTGTTGTTGCAGGTCGGGCTGCTGGGCTTGCCGCCACCGGGGTTCGTGCCCTCGGCGAGCAGGTAGAACCAGTGGTTCAGGGGTCCGGCCGCCGCGTGGGTCTCGGTGCCCGGGATCGACGAGCTGTAGCAGTTCGGGTTGTTGCCGACCTGCGAGGGGTTGTACATGTTGCGGATCGGGCCGTTGCCGACCAGGTTGACCGTCTCGCCGACCAGGTAGTCCGGACGGTCGTAGGGCGAGGGCTCGTTGGTGTACGCCTCGGTGAGCGCGCCGAAGATGTCGCCGGTACCTTCGCCCAGTCCGGCCTCGGCGCCGGCGCCGCCGGGGGTGAACTGGTCTATGCCGTGCCCGAATTCGTGGCCCACGACGTCCATGGACGCGATCCACTGGTTGCTCTGGTTGTGGCCGATCTGGATCTGCGAACCGGTCCAGTAGGCGTTGATCGCGGGGAGCCCGACCCGTACCGGCCAGCTTCCGCCGTTGCCGTTGTGCCCGTTGCGACCGAGCCAGTCGCGGAGCATGTTCCATTCCTTCTGCGCCGCCCACATGGCGTCGACGCAGCCGGTCTCCTTGTTGGTGGCGTTGCCGTTGCCCCAGGTGTCGGTGGCCTTGGTGAAGACGCCGCCGCTGTAGTCGGCGCAGGACAGGCCGGGCCGGGTGGTGTCGATCATCTTGTAGCTGCCGGGGCTGCCGCTGGTGTTGATCGTCAGCGGGTTGGGGCCGTTCCACTGGCTGGTGCCGGTGCCGCCCTTGACGTCGTCGTAGGAGTCGAGCACCTGCCCCGACCGGGCGTCGACGAAGACGTGCAGCCGGCTGGGCGCGGTCTCGGTGCTGCCGATCAGCACGGTCTCCCAGGCCAGGTTCGCGGAATTCTCCCGGACTCGTACGACCAGGCGCCGCGACTCGACCTTGTCGACGACCTTGAGTCGCGACCGCGAGACGTTCTCGGCCGCGCCCTTGCCGACGATCGGCTTGACGGGGACGTCGATCCGCACATCGGTGGCCGACTCGGCGGCCCGGACGGTGCCGTTGCCGTCGGCCAGCACCGCGGCGCTCGCGCCGACCACGGGCAGCCCGCGGTAGGTGCGCTCGTAGGCCACGGAGTACAGGTTGTCGACCCACGGGGTCACCTGCTGCCGCACGTAGCTCTCGTCGGGGCCCTTGGCCAGGACGTCCTGGCCGCTCGCGGCGGCCTTGTCGGCGGCGGACACCGCCGCCGCCAAGCCGGGCGCGGGCGGCGGCGTCGCCGCGTTCGACTGGGACGTACCGACCACGAGGCCGGCGAGTAAGGCCAGGACCGACCCGACCGTCACCGTGCTGCGTTTCATCGAGGCTCCTTGGATAGGGGAAAGACCTCGACCACGAGTCCGGTTCTCGTCGGCTCCGCGGGCTGAGCGGGACCGACCATCGCGTGCGCCGGGTTCGTGCCCGAGCGTACGAAACGCTCACACGCTCCCAAGTCGACCGTCAACGAATGTGTTCGACGCGGCACATTCTGTCAACAACCACCCGTGCACCCCCGTCGAGCCCGCGGGCCGCCCGCTCCTTTTCCCGACAACCGGGCGCCCAGGAAGGCGAGTTGACCCGAGTGGCGAACCGGACGCGGATCGTCGGGGGCGGCTGCCCGGTGCGCGGCGCGCATCGGCAGGGGACGCCGACCTGCCTGGCGGGGAGCCGAGCCGGTGGTCGGCGCGCGACACCCGGCGGTGCCGCGGCTCCGTCGCGGCCATGCTCGAGAACTCCTCGTTCGGGATGCGGACGGACGACTTCGCGCCGACCGTTCCGGAGCATGCTCGCCTCGGCGAGACCCGAATCGGTTCGGCCCGGGACGGCTCGGGAAGTTGTCGTTCGATGTACGCGACCGCGCTCGTGTCGAGGATCGTCCCCCACGCCGGTTGCTGCGTCCGAGGTGGTCACCCGCGAGTCGTGGATGACCGCGACCCGACCGGGTAAGGGCAAGCACCGAAGCGATCAACGCTTCCCGCGCCCCGGGAATCCGGGGCGCCTCGGCGGGCACGACACCGCACGCCGCCACCGCAGGCCCAAGGGCGGGCCGACATACGGAAGCGATTGGGAACGATCATGGTCATGCCCCCCACCGGCCGCCCCTGTCGAGCGGCCCTCGTCCTCGCCGCGCCCGCCCTGGCCTGGACGCTCGCCGGCCTACCGGGACCGGCGCTCGCCTCCCCCGCACCGACGAGCCAGGGCGGACCGACCCTGACGGCCGACCGCACCAGCGCCCTGGATCCGGCCGGCGACCACATCACCGTGATCGGTCGCGGCTTCCGACCCGGCAGCGAGGTACGCCTCAAAACGTGCGACCCCGCACAGGGGCCCGACAAGGCATGCGACTCCGATCTCGGCGAAGACCCCGTGCGGGTCGACACCGACGGCTCCTTCGGCCGAGCGCTGCGCGTACGCGCCGCGTTCGGCTCCGTCGACTGCCTGCGCACCCGCTGCGCCGTGGCCACCACCAAGGTCGGCGGCGGCGGGGACCGCAGCCAGGAGACCTACCTCTCGATCGGCTTCCGCGGCGAAGTCCCCGGACTACCCCCCACCTGGACACCGAGCCCGGCGCCCGCCCCCGGCAGCGACGGCGCCTCGGCCGCGCAGCCCGCACCGACGACCCCCTCGGCCTCCGCCGACTCGGCGATCCCCGACGCGCAGGACACGGACACCGACAAGAACCCATGGGTCCTCCCGGCCGTCATGGCCGGCGTGATCGCGGTCATCGCCGTGATCGTGGTGCTCGTGGTCCGCAACCGGCGCCAGGCCGGAACCGGCCGAGGCAGCGGAGACGAGTAGCCGGCGACGGCCGAACCTCGCCCCCGGCGAAAAGCACCACCTCGGTTCCCTGTCGCGCGCGTGGTGGAACACCGAGGAGGCGGTGGTGCCGAAGACGAGTGCCGGCGGTCACTACCCGATGCGGCGCCGGGCCTGGAGAACGACGGCCACGACCTCGTCGGACACTTCGTCGCCCACCGAGATCCGAACGTCCGTGACCGTGCCGGGCCCGGGAGCCGTGAGTTCGGTCGAGACGTAGTCGTTCTCCAGGACCGCCAGCAGCTCACCGTCGCGGACGGTCCGCCCGCGCTTCACCAGGCCCTCCATCACGCGCCACGGTCCGCCGAATGGCGCACCCCCTGTGGTGAGTTCCCGCGGCCCCAGCTCGAGCCAGACCGGCGGTGCCAGTGGTCCACCGATGCGTCGCTCGACGCGATCCAGCGCCTCCGCGGCGCGTCTTGCCGTGTGACCATCGTCGGCGCTCAGCCTGCGCAGCAGGGGTTCGATTGCGCGGACGTCCCCCAGCCGCCCGAGTACGTCGAAGGCTTCGGACCGCGTCGGTTCGCTCGCGTCGTCCAGGCAGTCGACAACGGCCTCCGTGTGCTCGGCGGTGCCGTGCACGGCCAGACCGCACAGGGCTGACCAGCGGACTCCGCTACCGGGACGCAGCCCGCGTTCGAGAATCGGCACCGCGCGCGAATCCTCGACACACCTGAGCATCCGCATGACCGCCGGTTCGAGTGTGCGGTCGTGCGCCACCGCATCGAACAGGGCCTCGGGAAACGCACGGGCCAGGAGCCCCTGCAACCGGTCGAGGTGCTCGAACTCCTCCCGGCCGCTGCGTTCCCCCGCTGCCCCCGACGCGTTCCAGCCCGGGTCGACCCGGCCCGCCAGTGCGTCGATCAGACGGCGCAGACTCACCGGTCCCGCGGCCACCAGCCTGTCGCCGGCCCTGTTGTCGCCACGCAGGAATGACACGATGAGTTCGTCGATCCCCTCCGGTACCACGTACATCGGCAATCAACCACGCTTTCGGCCGGCAAGGGGTCGGTGCGGACAGGGGATCGGTGCCGGCAAGGGCACCACGCGGGGTGCACGAACCGGCCCCGCCCAGTGTCCCTTCGAGCGGTGACCCGCGGAAGTCGGGTCAGCCGCAGACCGCCTTGTCCAGGAGGGCTTCGACGGCGTCGTGCCCTCTGCTACGGCGGCGTGGTTCGGTCGGTGCTCCATACCATCCTCGACGACGTGATGGGCCGACCCGATTCGTCGGGCCGGCCCATCACGGACGGGGGTTCGGTATGCGGCTGAGCGCTGTTCGCGGGTGTGTGCGTCATGTCCCGGACGCCGGGCACGGGGTCGGACGGTTCGTCGGACGTTCCGCGCGGTGGGCAGCACCCCGGGCGGGGGCTGTTCACCGGATCGGCGCAGCGGTGGTGAGAGCGGCGTCGCACAACGCGCCGCGTCCGGCCGGGTCCGGCCGTCCGGCCGGTGATCCTCTTGGCGGATCACCGGCCGAACGACCGGTCGCTGCGGATCAGATCAGACGCAGGTACAGGGCGACGCTGCTACCCGGCGCGTTCCAGGCGAACGTCTTCTTGGTGTTCTTGGGGCAGGCGTTGGCGCTGTTGACTGCCACCGAGCCGACGCTGCCGTAGACCTCGGCGCACTTTCCGTCGGCCTTGGTGTCCTTCACGTAGCCGTCGACGTAGACCCGGCCACCCGAGCACCAAACGGTCCAGTGGGCTTCGGCGCCGTTGATGGACACGTTCCTCGTCTCCGGGCAATTGCCCAGGACGCTCACCTGCCCGGACGGTGCGGCGGGCGCCGCCGAGGCGACGGCCGTCCCGGAGCATGCCGCGAAGGCTGCCACCGCGACGAGCCCCGTGGCTATGCGTCGTTTCATGGTTTTCTCTCCCCTGTGTAGTCGGTTGTGCAATGGCAGGACGACGCTATCCACGGGGCCGGCAGAGCACGTCAAACGTGGGGTGGATCCGCCCCCACCACGGTCGTTCTACACGCGCGCCTCGGCATACCACCGTCGTGCCGGCCGACGAGAATCCGGATGCCGCGCCAACGGCGACGCAACCGGCGCCGGAAATCGCTCCATACGCCGGGAGCCTGGCCCTGACCGAGCGCACCGTCTCGCGGGATTCATCAAATGACGCACTCGAGCCCGGGTGTCCCCGATACTTCACCAGGTGATGCCGACCCGTGCGCGGGGGCCCGACCCGGCCGGCTACCCTCGTTCCGTCCTCGATCTCGTGGTGTGACAGGTGGAGGACGCGGTATGTCGAAGCGGACGGGAGACGCGGGCGTGGAGCCACTCATAGCCGCAGTACGGAGTGGGGACGCAAAGCTGACAGCCGCGTTGTTGGACGCGGGAGCCGATCCCGATTCCGTCGACGAGCACGGCACTCCCGCGTTGTGTCTGGCGGTGGACGCTTTCGACCTTCCGGTCGTCGACGTCCTGCTCGCGTGGGCCCGGCTGGACGACGCCGCGCCCGACGGCCGCACTCCGCTGTTGCGCGCGATCGGCCGAGGCGCCTGCGAGATCACGGACAGACTCGTCGGGCACGGGGCCAAGTTGTGGCTCGCGGACGCCGAAGGACGTGACGCCTTGGCGACGGCCCGGTACTGGCACGAGGCGGACGTCGAGACGGAGTTGCGCCGTGGAAGCGGTTCCGGTCGGGTCGAGCGCGGAAGCGTCCGACGGTCGGAGTCCGGGACCGTCTGCGAGGAACTGTCGTCGGGTGGTCTGACGATCAGGAACGGACACACCGCCATCCTCACCGCGCTCGAGCCGCGCTACGGCATCCGCCCGCCGTTCGACGAGTTGTTGTCGCGCGCCCTGGCCGAACCCGATGTCGACCACGAGGTGTGGTGGGCGACGACGTACGCGCTCGAGCAGCGTCATGACACCGGCGTGTGGGATGCCGCCGCCGCCCTGTGCGACCGGTCGGACCCGTTGGAGCGGTACTTCGGCGCGGAAGTACTCCGCCTGATGAACCTCTTCGACGAGCGTGCCGACGCACCGTACGACCGGCCGCTCGTCGACCTGTTCCTGCGCCGGGTGGCCTGCGAACCCGATCCTCGGGTGACCCGGGTGCTCACCGCCGGGCTCGTCGACGCCATGGATCCACGCGCCGGCCAAGCGCTTCCCTCGCTCACTCGCCACCTCGACGCCAAGGTTCGGGAGCAGGCGGTCGGCGGACTGCGTTCCGAGATCGAGACGGCAAGCCCCGAGGCCCTGGTCGCCGCGACGGAGCGCATCGGGGACGCGAACGCGGCGGTTCGCCGAGCGGCCTGCTGTGCCCTCGCCTCCGCCCCACCGGACACCGCCGACGTCTCGGACCTGCTCGCCGGCTGCCTCGTCGACCCGGACCGGGACGTACGCGTGGAGGCGGCGGCACGGCTCGCCCTGCGAGACGACCCCCGCGGCGACGAGATCCTGCGCGGCCTCGACCCCACCGACGAGGACTCCCCGTACCACTGGCTGCTCGACGACGTGTACCGACACCGCGCTCGCGCCGCCGAACACCCACAACACACCCCGGCCATCGCACCATCGAAGTCCCGAAGCGCCGACGCTCGGCCTCGCCACGTCGAGTGCTCGTCCGCTACCTGAAGCCCAGTCGCATCCGTGGTGACCGGGCGCCCGGGTCGGCCCATCGGATTCTCACCCGACACACGAAGCCCCGGACGGGCCGTCAAACCGCCCCGGCACGGCAGCGCTTCCCCCGCGCGGTGGCCGCCCGGGCGGTCGCCCCGTCCGGCTCGGCGCACAGCCGTTCGGCAGGTTGCCGTCCCGGACGCGGTTTTCGATACGGCGACGATATGCCCGGGCTCGTAGCCTCGGCGTATGCGTGTGTTGATCGTCGAGGACGACCCCCGTATGGCCGAGGCCATCTGCGATGGCCTGCGCCCGGAAGCCATCGCGGCGGACATCGCGGTCGACGGCGGCACCGCGCCGGAGCTGCCGAGCATCGATACGTACGACGTCGCCGTCCTCGATCGGGACGTTCCCGGGGCCGGCGTCGAAGAGGTCGCCGACGCGGTACACGTCACCGTCTCGGCCCTGCGCAGGCATCTCGGTGAGCCCTGGATGAGCGCCACCGTGCCGGGCGTCGACCACCGCATCGACACGGCACCCCGCACCGGACGCGCGGAACGTGGCCGTGGATAGGCGGCAGCCCGGTGTGAGCGTTCGCGTCAAACTCACCCTCAGCTACGCCGGATTCCTCATGCTGGCCGGCGCCCTGCTGATGGCGGCGGTGTGGGTGTTCCTCCTGAGTTACGTCCCCGACCGCGCGATGCTCATCAACCCCGATGACAGGCCCCAGGGTGGCGTCTTCCCCATCCGGTCCGCCCTTTTGGACGTTTTCGCTCCGAGGGCGGCCGCGGTACTGGCGTTCCTGCTGGTGTTCGGTCTCGTGGGCGGGTGGATCCTCGCCGGCCGCATGCTCGCTCCGCTGACCCGCATCACGGACGCCACCCGGATGGCCACCAACGGATCGCTCTCGCACCGCATCCGGCTGCCGGGACGCGGGGACGAGTTCCGCGAACTCGCCGATGCCTTCGACACCATGCTGGAGCGGCTCGAAGCACACGTCGCCGAGCAGCAGCGGTTCGCCGCCAACGCCTCGCACGAACTGCGCACGCCGCTGGCGACCACGCAGGCCCTTCTCGACGTGGCCCGCAACGATCCGCATCGTGACATCGACGCGTTCGTCGAGCGCCTCCGCGTCGTCAACGCCCGGGCGATCGACCTCACCGAGGCGCTGCTCGTGCTCAGCCGCGCCGACAAGCAGGCCTTCACCCGGGAGCCCGTCGACCTGTCCCTGCTCACGGAAGAGGCCGTCGAGACGCTGCTCCCGCTCGCCGAGAAGCGCGAGGTCACCATCGACACCTCCGGCGACATCGCCACGGCTTCCGGCTCGCCGGCGCTGCTGCTGCAGATGACGACGAACCTGGTGCACAACGCCATCGTGCACAACCTGCCCGAACGGGGCGCCGTGTGGGTCCGCACCGGCGTCCGGTCCGGGAGCGCGGTACTCACCGTCGAGAACAGCGGCGAAGAGCTCTCCCCGCAGTCGGTCCCGACCCTCACCGAACCGTTCCAGCGCGGCACCGAGCGCATCCACAACGACCACGCCGGGGTCGGCCTCGGCCTGGCCATCGTCCAGCGGATCGTCCACGTACACGACGGATCCCTCACCCTCGTCCCGCGCACCGACGGCGGCCTGCGTATCACCGTTCGACTGCCCGCCCCGGCACCGCATTCAGCCAAACAGTTCAGGAACTCGATCAGTGAGTGAAGCAAGAGAAGACGTCGCGGGCGCGCCGTCGGCCGCGCCGCCGCGGACCGAAGCGGAGGCGCGCGCCGAGACGGCCGCAACCACCCGACCCGCCGAAACCGCCGACAAGCGCTCGGTCGTCCACCGGGCGATCGGCGGCCTGTCCCGACCGGGGCCGTGGAAACGCGCCCGGGTGCTCACGGCGACGGCGTTGCTCCTCGGCCTGCTCCTGCTCCTGCACGCGTGGATACCGAACCGGATCTGGAACATCGGCAGCCTGGTGGAGGCCTTCCTGCCGTGGTTCGGAGTGTTCATCCCGGTGCTCCTCGCCGGGGCCCTGTGGCGCCGCTCCGCCGTCGCGGTGGTCGCTCTGCTGCTGCCGGTCGTGACGTGGGTGAGCCTCTTCGGCGGCTTGCTCACCGACAAGTCGCACCCGGGCGGCGACCTCACCGTGATCAGCCACAACGTCGACGCCGACAACCCCGACCCCACCGGCACCGCCCGCGATCTGGCCGCCTCCGGTGCGATCCTGCTGGCCCTCGAGGAGATCGACACGCAGGCCAAGCCGGTGTACGAGAAGGAGCTGGCGCAGGCATACCCGTACCACTCGGTGCAGGGCACCGTCGGACTGTGGAGCACGTTGCCACTGTCGGACATCCGGCCGGTCGACATCGCGCAGGACGTCGGGCCGCTGGGCGACTCCAAGCCGGCCGCCGACAAGTGGGCCGACAACCGGGCGCTGCGCGCCACGGTGGCCACCGACCACGGGCCGCTGGCCGTGTACGTCGCCCATCTGGGCTCGGTACGCGTGAATCCCAGGGGAGGCTTCGGGACGGGGACCCGGAACAGGAACGCCGAGGCGCTCGCCAAGGCCGTCGCCGCCGAGCAGAACGAGCGGATGGTGCTGCTCGGCGACATGAACGGCACCACGGACGACCGTGCGCTCGACGGCATCACCTCGCAGCTGCACTCGGCCCAGGACGCGGCCGGCAACGGCTTCGGCTTCAGCTGGCCGGCGACGTTCCCGATGGTACGGATCGACCAGATCCTCACCCGGGGCGTGAAGCCGCAGAGCGCGTGGGTGCTGCCGGCCACCGGAAGCGACCACCGCCCGGTGGCAGCCCGCCTCGACTGGTGACCGCACCCCGGCACGAACCGTGCCGGACCCGATCGGCAAACGGCGAACCGCCGCCGGCCGCCTCGTCGTCGGCACGGATGCTCCGCATCCAGCCGCCCCGCCAGGATCGAGCACCGCGGGTGCATCCGCCGGTCCTGGCGTCCCGCAAGCGGTGCGGTGGACACTCGTGCCCACGGTGTGCCGCCGTCGTGGGTGTGGATGTAGGTGTGGATGTAGGTGTCGCTGTTGGAGCGCCCGTCAGCGCTTCGGGCCGACCACCGGTGCCCATTCCCGGATGCCTGTGATCGTCACACCCGGCGTGCGGTAGTACGGATCGGCGTCCAGGATGTCCTCCAGTTCCGGGCGCTCCAGATCGAATACCAGCAGCGCGCCCGAGTCGTCCGCCCAGGGACCCGCCGCGAGCAGGCGTCCCTCCTCGTGCAGCCGGGCGAGGAACGACCGGTGTGCAGCACGCGCGGCGAACCGTTCGGGGGAAGCGGTGAAGGCCAGTTCGAGGATCATCATGCGGGCGACGGTACGGTCTGCCGATGGGAAGTTCAGTATCGGCCGATACATCGGCGCCATGGCGGGCCATGGCCGCCGTGCCCCTGTTCGCCACACTGCCCGAGGATCGGCTGCGCGCGCTGTGGTTCGTCTCGCTCCCGCGGCGCCACCGCGCGGGAGAGGTGATCCGCAATGCCGGCGATCCGGCCGAGCACCTCCTTGTGCTGCTGCGCGGCCGGGTGTCCGCCGCCACCACCACGGCCGGCGGCCGGGCCGTCCGCTTCGGCGACTGGACGGGTCCGTGCGCGCTGGACAAGGTCGCCGTGATCGACGGTGGCGGGCACACGGCCACCCTCACCGCGGTCACCCACTGCTCCGTGCGCAGCCTGCCTCGAACCCGATTCGAGGAACTGGTCGACGACGTGCCGGCGGTGCGTCGGCACGTATTGCGCCTGCTCGCCGAGCATGCCCGACATCAACAGGAGCGGTTCGCCGACGCCGCCACCCTGCCGGTCGAAGCGAGGCTGGCGACCTGGCTGTTGACGCAAGCGGCGGCTTCCGCCCGAGCCCGGGTCGAACTTCCGGGCACCCAACAGGACTTGGCCGACGTGCTCGGGACGACCCGAGTGACGGTCAACCGATTGCTCGCCCGGTTGAGCCACGACGGTTTGATCGAGGTCACCCGCCGCGGTGTCGCCGTGCTCGCACCGGAACTCCTCGCTCTGCGCGCGACCGCCCCCGGCCCCGGGCCACTCGCGCATTCGCGTGGACGAGGGAAGATCTCGACGACCTGATCCCCGACGAGCGGGCCCAGGTCTTGCCGGCACGGCCGTTGCGCCGGCCCAAGGGCGGCGGGAGCACTCCCCGCCGCACTCCCCGCCGCGACGGCAAGGATGGCGACTGTCCGCAGTAGGCACCGCCGAAGCGCAGCGTTACGTGTCGTGATCCGTGGAGTCGGAAGGACGCCAATTCGCGGTCGTCGGCTTCCTGCGACGCCGACACGTTGCCGAGGTGCGCGATCGACCATTCCTCCAGCGCCCGCAGCGGCTCGCGCAGGGTGCGGCCCGCCCCGGTGAGCGTGTCCGGTGGATCCGGCCTCGGCCGCTGGGACCACGGTTGCCGGCCCGCAGGACAGACCGGATCGATGGAGACGGACAGCCGGTGACCGAGGTGGGCCGGGTGCTCCGTCCGGGCGAATTCGGCTGCCTTGGCGGGGCGTCGCGGTGAGCGGCGGCATGTCGTCCGTAGGGTCGAACGCATGGCCGAAGCACTGCCCGAGCGCCTGCGCCCCCTGCTCGACCACCAACTCGCGTTCGAGTTGGCCCACCTGGAATGTCTGCGGGTCGCGGACACCGACGACGCCCAGGCGCTCGACCGGGCCAGAGCCGCGCGGATGAACGCCATGCGGGCGCTGATCGCCGCCCGCGAGGACGCCGGCGCCACGAGCGCCGAGGACCGTGACGCCCTCAAGAAGGCCGCCCTGGCCGCCCTCACCGGTCAACCGACCGACCCGCCCGGGTAGTCCGTTCCGCCGCCGGCGGGATCGGGCCGGCCGACGCACACTCGAATGATGGAGATCACCTCGGCGCACGGCCACGTCACCGTTCCCGGCCGCGGGGACATCGAGATCACGGCCGACCTGTACGACTGGCCCATCGACGGCGACACCCTCCCCCGCACCTGGACCGGGATCATCGACGGCGGGCCCGTCCTGGCGACGGGCACCGAGGGCGTCCTGCACCTCGACACCGAACCCACCGCGCTCGGCCACCGATTCGTCGTCGTCGCGAGCGCGGGCCACGTCTCCCGGATCAGCGGACACCGGACCTGACCCGGCTCCTCCCACGTCGCCCGGGACTGCTACGACGGACCCGCGATCGCCGCCGCCGCCGGCACGAGCATCCCCGTCGAGGCCCTGCGCCCGGAGACCGCCGGAATACGGCACGAACGGGTGTGGGCCGACGGCCCCACCGTCGACATGAACCGCTTCACCGAAGCTGCGGTCCGCCTCCTGCGCCGGGGCCTGTCGCGGGTCGGGAGTCGAGCACTGTGTGGATTCGTTCCGCGGTTCCGCGTGGGCGAAAGACGTATCCGTTGTGGCCGCCGGGAAATGTCTCCAGGCGTGTGCCCAGTGCACCGGCGAGCATCGCGGCGCACGTGTGTGGCCAGACGTGGCCCGAGTTCTCACCGGCGGCGGGCACGACACGGGCGGGTGAGCCCTTGAGCGCGGCCACGTCGAGGACGTGCGCCCTGATCGCCGGCATGTCGTGCGTGAGCAGGACTTCCGCGTTCCGCAGGTGGTCGGGCCCCGGAGCGCGTGTCGGGACGTCCGGCTCGCAGTCGCTCGGGTCGATGTCGATGTCGGCCGCGAACCTGCGCATCGCCGGAGCCGCTCCCTCCGCCCTGAAGGTCTCCTCGATGGTGCGCAGTTGCCCGAGGGCGAGGGTGCGCCCGGGTTCCGGCAGCAGGTGCGTGACGGGCGGTTCGTGCGCGACGACCGCCGCGACCTGATCGGGGTGCCTGACGGTCAACTCCAGCGAGATCAGGGCGCCGATGCTGGTGCCGTAGACGAGTGCGGGTTCCGGAGTGAAGGCGGAGAGCAGGCGGGAGACGTCGTCGGCGTGCGTGGCGAGCGTCGTCGCGGGGGCCTCGGTGGTGCTCCCCGACAGGCCGCGCCGGTCGTAGGTGAGGACGGTGTACCGCTCGGCGAGGTGGCCCGCGAGCGGTTCGTTCGCGTCGACACCGTGGTGGCCCCCGGCGACGAGCAGGAGCAGGGGACCCTCGCCGCGGACGGCGTAGCGCAGTCGTGCGCCCGGAACTTCCAGTACGGATTCCCTCATGATGCGACCACCGATCTTCTCGCCGAACAGGCCCTGGAGGGCCATGTACCGATCGTGCCGCCACCGCCGGCACCCGCAGAAGCGGAGCGTTTCCCCTAGGATCGGCGGTCCCGGGATGCGCTTTCACGACACCGATATCCTGGGAAGGACATGACACTCAATCGTCCCGACCTCGCCGATTTCCTGCGCCGATCCCGGGAGCGGCTGACGCCACGCGACGTCGGGCTCGTCGAAGGGCCGAGGCGGCGGACCCCGGGCCTGCGTCGCGAGGAGGTCGCGATGCTCGCCGGCGTGTCGGCCGACTACTGCATGCGGCTCGAACAGGCCCGCGGCCCCCAGCCCTCGGTCCAGGTGCTCGCCGCGCTGGCGGGCGCGCTGCGGCTGACCGAGGACGAGCGGGACCACCTGTACCTGCTCGCCGGACACCGCCCGCCGGAGGGCGCGCGGGCCGGGGAGTACCTGCGGCCGGCCCTGCGGTACCTCCTCGACCGCCTGGACGGCGTGCCCGTGCAGGTGGTGAGCGATCTGGGCGACCTGCTGGCGCAGAACGACCTGGCGCTCGCGCTGTTCGGGTGCGTGTGCACGGTCGCCGAGGAGGACCGCAACATCGTGCTGGGCTGGTTCACCGACCCCGCCGTCCGCGCTCACTTCGCGGTCGAGGAACACGAGGGGCAGGCCCGGCAGTTGGTCGCCGACCTGCGGGCCGCGACGACCCGTCGCGGCGACGACGCGGCGTCCCGCTCGCTTGTGACGCGACTCCGGGCCGCGAGCCCGGAATTCACGGCGCTGTGGGACCGGCACGAGGTCGCCGTGCGCAGGTCGCACCCGTACCGGCTCGTGCATCCCGACCTGGGCAGGATCGACCTGGACTGCGAGGTGCTGGCGACGCCGGCGGCGGACCAGCGGCTGCGGATCTTCACCCCTCCGCCCGGTGGTACCACGGTGCTGGACGAGTTGCGCGTGCTCGGCCCGCAGCACCGGCACGACCGCCACGCGCCGGGCGCGACCGCACCATAGGCGCCGGGAACGCTGTGCGCTCTCGCGCGCCCCTCCCTCGGCCGCGCGCCCCTCCCTCGGCCGAACCCACGGAGTGTTCCGCCAAACCGAGACGTCCCCAAGCCCGCCCACCCCCCGCTCCGACCACCACCCCCGAAATCTCCGCCTCCGCGGATGGCATCCCCCCGCCGGTCAGCCTCGGCGTAGTTCGCTCACCGTCGTGGTGACCTCGTCCAGCACCGCCGGGATCGGCTCGACACCGAGACCGGGACCCGTCGCTACCGCGAGGTGCCCGTCCCGCAGGACGAAAGGCTCGGTGATGTCGGTGGCGAAGTATCGATCCGAGGCCGAAATGTCCCCCGGCAACGTGAAGTTCGGCAACGCGGCCAGCGCCGCGTTCCCGGCCCGGCCCAGCCCGGTTTCGAGCATTCCACCGCACCACACCGGAACGCCGGAGGCAGCGCAGACGTCGTGGATCCGACGGGCCTCCCGCAGCGCCGATGCCAGGGGCGACGCGGCACTCGTCTCGTATTGGCTGGAACGATTCGACGGCGCCGATCTCGATCTGGAATTGCCCACCGACCGGCCTCGCCCGGCCACCCCCTCGTACGCCGCCGCCCGGATCAGCCGTCCGCTGGATCCCGACCTGTCGGACCGACTGCGTTCCTATGCCGGCGACCGGCGGGCAAGCCTGTTCATGGTGGTCCCGGCCGGACTCCAGGTCGTCCTGCACCGGTACACCGGGCGCACCGACGTCACCGTGCTCTCACCGGTTGCCAAGACCGAGAACGTCGACTGCACCGAACTCGTGCCCGCGGTACTGCGCGCGCTCCTCGACCACACCCGGAGCAGCGGATCGGACCTGTCGTTCGTCCGTCTGCTGATCGGCGGCGGCGAGAAGTGGCACGTCAGGGAATACAAGCTGGCGCAACGCCTGGTCGGCCCGAACAACCGCGTCGTCAATTCGTACGGTGTCACCGAGGCCACCGTCGACAACGTGCTCTTCGAAGGTTCGGTCGAACATCTCGCCGACGACGCGCCGTTGCCGATCGGACGGCCCTTCCCGAACAACCGGGTCTACGTCCTCGACGCGCACCGCCGGCCGGTTCCCGCAGGCGTGGTCGGCGAGCTGTATCCGGGCGGGCTCGGCGTCGCATCCGGCTATCACGACCGGCCCGAGCTGACCGCCGAGCGGTTCGTGTGCGATCCGTTCGTCACCGCACCCGGCGCCCGGATGTACCGCACCGGCGACTCGGCCCGGTTCCACCTCGACGGCACCGTCGACTTCCTCGGCAGGCTCGACGACCAGGTCGAGATCAACGGGTACCGGATCGAACTCGGCGAGGTCGAGGCCCGTCTCGCCGTGTTGGAGCGGGTGGCGGCGTGCGCCGTGGCCGCGCACGGGTCGCCCGGCGGCATCAGCCGGCTCATCGGCTACGTGGTGACCCGCGACGGGGCGGATGCCGACGAGGCCGCCTACCGCGAGATGCTCGCCGCGGGTCTGCCCGCGCACATGGTTCCCACCCGTATCCTCACGCTGCCCGCGCTCCCGTTGACGCCGAACGGAAAACTGGACCGGCGCGCGCTGCCCGCCCCGGCCGGAACCGGGCCGGCATCCGCCACGACACCGGCTCGGACCGACGCCGAGAAGCGGATCGCGGCGATCTGGGCGGAGGTGCTCGGGATCCCCGAACCCGGCATCGACGACAACTTCTTCGCCCTCGGCGGCGACTCGTTCTCGGCGCTCGGGGTCGTCCGCCGCATCGAACCGGCCCCCAGGCTGGTCGAGTTCTACCAGTACGCCACCATCCGTCGACTGGCCGCACATCTCGACGCGCGGTCGGAGGCCGGGCCCGCCGATCAGCGGCTGCTGCAACGGCTCACCGCCGGCGACGCCGACCCGGCGACCGGCGGGCACACCGTCGTCGCGGTGCCCTACTCCGGTGGCAGCGCCGTCGCCTATCAGCCGCTCGCCGACGCGCTTCCGGCGAACTGGGCGCTGCGGGCGTTGGAGTTGCCGGGCCACGACCGGTCCAGGCCGGACGAGGACCCGGAGCCGATCGCCGTCGTCTCCGACCGCATCGTCGCCGAAATGCGAACGATCGCCGGCCCGGTCCTGCTCTACGGGCACTGTCTCGGCGTCGCGCTCACCGTGGAAGTGGCACGGCGCGCCGAGGCCGCGGGCGTGCCGCCGGCCGGGGTCGCGCTCGGGGCGGGATTCCCGACCGCCCGGCTGCCCGGACGGTTCTTCGACTGGATCCACCGGCACGTGCCGGTGGACCGCTTCACCTCCGACCGCGAATCCTGGCCTACCTCCGCGCACGCGGCGGTTTCACCGATCTGGACGACGACGAGCAGGAGGCGTTCGTACTCCGCAACGTCCGGCACGACGCCCGCGACGCCGAGGAGTACTTCACCGCCGCGTACCGGCAGACCTACGCCCCACTGAAGGTTCCGGTGCTCACGGTCGTCGGCGCCCGCGACCGGGTCACCGAGCACTATCAGGAACGCCACCAGGAATGGCGGCACTTCACCGAAGGCGCCTTGGGCCTCGTCGTGCTGCCGCGCGCGGGACACTTCTTCCTCAAGAGCCACGCCGAGCCATCGCCTGGCCCACACGTCGGGGGCTCTGGACGGCAATGTCGACGGCCCCTGCCAGGACGCGGTCATGGAGGGCCACGGACATGTCGTCCACGCTCTGCACCGAGAACTGGGCGGCGCCCCGGCCGCTCTGTGGATCCCGGTCGGCAACGGCACGACGATCGTCGCCGCCCACCGCCGAGCCCGCCTGCCGGCCTGGCCGCTGACCATCCACGCCGTCGGCTCTCCCGGCAACAACCCGATCGTGACGAGCTGGCCGGGGCCCTACCGCACGCTGCCCAGCCGGGACGTCGTCACGACGGAGCACAACGAGCCCCTGGTCAACTGGCACGCCCTGCACGGCCCCCAGGCCCTGGCCGCGGTAGCCGACTCGGGCGGCGCGGCGCACGCCGCGGACGACGACGCAGTGCTCGCCGCCCGGGCCCTGCTGGGACAGTACGGAGTTCACCCCACCGCGGCGGGCTCGGCCGCGCTCGCCGGCCTGCTGGCGCACGCCGAGACCACTGCGGTCGGCGGGAACCGGATCGTCCTGCTGACCGGCCGCTGAGCCCCCGCGGAACTCCGGAGGCCGTCGCTCACGCCGGGCAGGCGTGAGCGGCGGCCTCATCACCGGTCAGGGGTCGCCGGGGTCGCGTGGGGTCACCGGGCCACGAGGCACGTGCCGGCGTTGCTCCCGGCTCCGTCGCCGGAGCCGGTCGCCGTTCAGGCGCCGGGGGCCGGGGGCGTCGCCTCGGCCGGTAGGCCGCGGGCCGTGACGAGTCGGGCGCTGCCGTCGGCAAGCCGGTAGGACAGGCCCAGCACGGCCGTTCGTCCCTCGGCGACCTGGTCGGCGAGCACCCGGGAGCGGTCCAGCAGGAGGTCGACACTGTGCCGTATGTGCTCGGCGAGGATGTCGTCGTCCTCGGTGAGCCCGGCCGCGCGGGCGGCCAGGAGGCTGGGCGTGACGCGTTCAATGACGTCGCGCACGTAACCGGTGGCCGCGACGCCGTCGGTCAGTGCGGCACGGGCGGCCGCGATGGCGCCGCACGAGTCGTGGCCCAGGACCACGACCAGCGGGCAGTCCAACACGCTCACGCCGTACTCGATGCTGCCGAGCACCTCCGGCCCCGCCACATGGCCCGCGGTGCGGACGACGAACAGGTCGCCCAGCCCCCGGTCGAAGATGATCTCGGCGGCCAGGCGTGAGTCGGAGCAGCCGAAGAGCACGGCGAAGGGACGCTGGCCGGGCGCGGTCTGCGCGCGGCGCGCGGCGTTCTGGTTCGGGTGTTGTGGGGTGCCGGCGACGAAGCGTCGGTTGCCGGCCATCAGCAGTTCGGCGGCTTCGGACGGAGTCGGTGGCGAGATGTCGGGCATGACCGCAGATTAGCCAAGCCTCGTTCCCCACGGCATCGGGGCCCGCCGAAGGACGGGCGACGGCGGCAGGATTCGTCCGGCGCCCGGTCGGGCATCGGGACCGGGCCCCGACGAGCGAACCTGTCGCGGGGCGGGCTGCGCCGATGGGTGCGCTCGGTCGGCGCGGGATCGCATCACCCGTCCTCCCGCAGGTCGGGTACCACCTCGCGCAGGCGCAGGACGTCGATCGCCCCCGCGCGCTTCAGCACGGGAGTCGCGGCGGTCAGGTCCACGATCGAGGAGGCGACGGCGGCTTCGGTGGGCCCCGCGTCCAGGTAGACGGCGATCGAGTCGCGGAGCATGTCTTGGGCGGCGGCACAGTCCTGCGGGGACGGCCGGCCCGTCAGGTTGGCGCTGGAGACCGCCATCGGGCCGGTTCGGGCCAGCAGGTCGAGGGCCACCGGATGGGCCGGCATCCGGACCGCCACCGTGCCGTGCGTCTCCCCCAGGTCCCAGTCCAGCGACGGCCTGTGCCGCAGGATCAGGGTCAGCCCGCCCGGCCAGAACGTTTCCACCAGTGCCCGGCCCGGCGGGGGAAAGTCGGTGACCAGGTCCCGCAGGGCGTCCGCGGATGCGACCAGCACCGGCGAGGGCATGGCCCGCCCCCGGCCCTTGGCCTCCAGCAGACTGCTCACCGCCTTTCGGTCGAACGCATCGGCCCCGACGCCGTACACGGTGTCCGTCGGCAGCACCACCAGTTCACCCCGGCGCACCGCCGCGGCGGCCTCGTCGAGCCCGACGGAACGCCCGGACGCCGTGGAGCAGTCATAACGACGGGACATCGCCGTCCTCCATTCCACCGGGCCTTCGGCCCGCACCTGCTTGCTCACTCCGGCAGGCTACCGGCCCGCGCCGAGCGTTCCCGCCGTACGGTTCGCCCGCTCGCGCACGAACCCGCGGGAGGTCCGGTCACGGCCGCGCGGGCGTGGGCGCCGCGCGTGTCGCCGGCGCGGGGCTCGGCTCCACCGCGGCGAAAACCCGGCAGGTCGGGGGCGGGCCCGCCCCGGGAGTCGTCCCGGCACGGCCGCTGCTCAGTCGGTGGCCACGGCCTCCACGACGGACAGCACCGTGGGAGTGTCGAGGATGCGGTTCAGCCGCAGGCCGGCCTCGGCGAACAGGGCCGCGAAATCCGCGGCGGTGCGCTCCCGGCCGGCCAGGGAGGCCATCATCATCAGGTCCAGTGCCTTGGCCTGGTGCCGGGCGTCGCCGGGCGGGACGACGGCGTCGACGACCAGGATCCGGCCGCCGGGGGCCAGCGCGCGGCGGCAGTTGCGCAGCAGGGTCACGCAGTGCTCGTCGTCCCAGTCGTGGGTGATCCGCTTCATCGTGTAGACGTCGCCGCCGTCGGGCACGGCGGCGAAGAAGTCACCCTCGGCAAGCCGCCAACGCCCCGCGAGGTCCGGGGAGTCCAGGCGATGGCCGGCCAGCACGTGCGCCCGGTCGTAGAGCACGCCGTGCAGTGCGGGCCGGCCGCGCAGGACGGCCCGGAGCAGGCCGCCGTGGCCGCCGCCGACGTCGACCACCACGCCGTGCTCGGGGAAGTCGTACGCGTCGGCGATGGGCTGGTCCTCCGGGTCGGACATGGCCGCCATGCCGTCGTGGAAGACGGCGGCCGTGGCGGCGTCTCGGGCGAAGTGATCGAAGAACGGCATTCCGAAGATCGCGTCGAAGGCCGACCCGCCCTCGCGCAGGCAGCGGTCCATCTCGCCGGCCGGCAGCCACATGGTGCGGTCGGTGATCATCAGGACGGCGGACCGCACGGACAGCGGGGCGTCGCTGCGCAGCGCGCCGCCGGCGGCGGTGAGCCGGAAGGCCCCGGTGCCGTCCTCGGCGAACAGGCCGCGGGTGGCCAACAGGCGCAGGACCCGGTGGAGGTAGGCCGGGTCGGTGCCGGTGGGGCCGGCCAACTCGGCCGGGGTGCGCGGGCCGTCGGCCAGGTGGTCGGCCACCCCGACGACGGCGGCCGCTCGAAGCGCGGCCGGGTACAGATACGCCAGCGCCTCGTCGATCAGATACGCCGCCGAGGCGCGGCCGTCCGGATCGGCGGCGTCGGCCGGTCGGTTGCCGTCGGCCGGTCGGGGCTGGACATCACTCACCGGATGACCTCCTCGTCGTGGGGGCGGCCCTGCTGTCGCCTCATCGTGGCAGCCGGCGCGCGACGCGGATACGCGTTCCTCGCTTTCCGTCGGGAGGTCGAGCACGAACGTCCGAAACCCACCCGCACACTCAGGACAGGTGCGCGATCTCCACCGTCAACGGACCCGCGGCCTCGGTGAGACCGGCCTCGGTCGCGCATTGTGGCTTGGGCAGTGGCGACAGGGTTCGGGTGGTGACCGTCGTGGCGCCGGCGAAGCGTCCGGAGAGGATCCTCCCCTTGAAGACCGCCGCCCGCCCCCCGCCGACCGGGCTTTCGACGCCGCCGGACTCCTCGAGGGTGCTGCTGCCGCCGTCGTCCCAGGTGATGGTCGTCTTCCGGGTGCGGGTGCCTCCGTCGCAGGTCATCACCCCCGACATCGTGGAGGTCAGGCGACCCGAAGCGGGCAGCGAGTCGCCGAAGGGCAGACAGGAGGTCAGCTCGCCGGTGCCTGCACCGGCGACCTGACGCGGCGTCGCGTTCAACCCCGGCGTGAAGGTTTCGCTCTGGAACCCGGTGCAGACCTGCACCACGGGCACCGGCAGCGCGTGCGCGGCGGGTCCGGCCGAACTCGCCGTACCCGCCGCGACGAGCACCAGCCCGGCGGCGAGGCCGGCCGGTCCCGTACCGAGGAGTCGGGTGGGGTTCATGGGTCGACCTCGCAGACGGATGTGGCCGTCGGGCGGCGGCGAAGGAGCCGTAGGGGCGCTCGCCGCACCCGCCGCGGCGGCGGGAACGAGAATGACAGGCACTGCGATCGCACAACGACGCAGGTCCGGGAGGCGTTGCGGGTGTTCCCTCGAAAGGGCGAGACACCTTCCCGACGGCCGACCCCGGGCGGCTCCCAGCCTCTTGACCCAGTCAATGAGTTCGTGCCACTCTGCGACCGAGGGAATCCCTTCAGTGGCATTTTGTTGGCGTATGCCCGGGTTCACCCATGCGGCGAGACATGCCGCGGCACCGCGCACTCGCCGGGTCGGTTCCGAGCGTCCCCACCGGTCTGCGCTCACCGAACCGGCCCGCATGTTCGGCCCGATGGGCCCGATGGGCCCGAGCGCATGTGCCGCTTCGCCGACGATCACCTCACTCGGGGCGTCGTCTCGTGAGCCACGCAGCCGGCGGACGGTTGCCGCCGGTCGCCTCACCGACTTGGAGAGCGTCCGGATGAACGCCCGCAACCCGCACGCAGGACTGCCGATCACCGATGACGACGCGGCGATCGCCGCGGCGCTGGAGGACGTCAGCGTCCCGGCGCTGATGTTGTCGCTGGTCCACTTGACCGGCGACCCGTCGTACATCCGGGGCGCGATCAAGCCGCGCATGCTGGTACTCAACGAGATCCAGGGCTTCATGCCCGAGGAGGAGCAGGCCGAGGTGCGCAGGCTCGCGCTGGAGGCCATCCGCGCGTACCGGGACGCGGGCTGCGTGTTGCCCGAGCAGCCCGGCCCCGAGCTGCTGCACGAGATGATGAGCTGGGTGGCCTGCGACGAGGTCCCGCGAGAGTACCTGCCGATGCTCCTGGAGGACATGGAGCTCGACGGCGTGGACGCCCGCCGCGCGAGCGAGTCGGGGGATCCGGCCGCCCGTGCGGGGTTCCCGGTCGTGGTCATCGGCTGCGGTCAATCCGGTCTGCTGGCCGGGATCCGGCTCGAGGAGGCCGGCATACCGTTCACGATCGTCGAGAAGAACGCCGGCGTGGGGGGCACGTGGTACGAGAACACCTACCCGGGCTGCCGCGTCGACGTGGGCAACCACTTCTACTGCTACAGCTTCGAACCCAGCGACCACTGGAGCGAGTTCTTCGCCCGCCAACCCGAACTCCAGGCCTACTTCGAGTCCGTGATGAACCGTCGCGGCATCGCCGAGCACGTGCGCTGGGGCACCGAGGTCGTCTCCGCGGTGTGGGACGAGGGCTCCGCGACGTGGCAGGTGACCGTCGAGACCGACGGTGCCCGCTCGGTGCTGACCGCCCGAGCGGTGATCTCGGCGGTCGGCCTGCTCAATCGACCCAAGCTGCCCGACATCGAGGGCATGGACGACTTCGCCGGTCCGTCCTTCCACTCCGCGCGATGGGACCACGGCGTCGATTACCTGGGCCGCAGGGTCGTGCAGATCGGAGCCGGGGCCAGCGGCTTCCAGATCGCCCCCACGATCGCACCGGACGTCGCGCACCTGACCGTCTTTCAGCGCACCGCGCAGTGGATGTTCCCCAACCCGAACTACCACGAGAAGGTCGGCCCCGGCGTGCGGTGGGCGCTGCGGCATCTGCCGTTCTACGGCCGCTGGTACCGCTTCATGATCTTCTGGCCGGGCAGCGACGGCGCCCTGGCCGGGGCCCGCATCGATCCCGAGTGGCCCCACCAGGACCGCGCGATCAGCGAGCGCAACGACCTCACCCGCCGGTGGTTCACCGACTGGATCACCGCCCAGGTCGGCGACGACCCCGAACTGCTCGCCAAGGTTCTCCCGGACTACCCCGCGACCGGCAAGCGCACCCTGCAGGACAACGGGAGTTGGCTGCGCACCCTCAAGCGCGACAACGTGGACCTGGTCCGGGAGGGCGTCGCACGCATCGAGAAGGACGCGGTGATCAGCACGTCCGGAGAGCGGTACGAGGCGGACGTCATCGTGTACGCGACGGGCTTCCACGCCAACAGGTTCCTGTGGCCGATGCACATCGTCGGACGCGGCGGCGCGGTGCTCGGCGAGCAGTGGGGCGACACGCCCACCGCGTACCTGGGCATCACCGTCCCGAACTTCCCGAACTTCTTCTGCCTGTACGGGCCGGGCACCGGGCTCGCGCACGGCGGCAGCCTGATCTTCCAGTCCGAGTGCCAGATGCGGTATGTCTCGGCGTGTCTGGACACGCTGATCTCCGGGGGGCACCGCTCCATGGAGCCCACCCGCGAGGCGCACGACGAGTACACCGCGCGGCACCAGGCGGAGATCAAGCAGATGGTGTGGTCCTCCCCGGCCGTCGAGCACTCGTGGTTCAAGAACCGCAACGGCGACATCTACACCGCGAGCCCGTGGCGTTTGGTCGACTACCGGGACTGGACCAAGAGCCCGGATCCGGACTCCTACACGATCGACTGACGATGGTGGGCCTGGTCGTCACGGGGCGGTCCGGGAATTCCGCGCGGCGGTGCGGATCTCGTCCCGGGCGTCGGGCAGTCGGGCCGGCGCGCCGGCGGGCTCGACGTCCAGGCCGGCGCGGCGCCGCTGACACAGGCGTTCGAGCGCCTGCACTCCCGGTTCCGCGCCGCGGAGCAGGGAGGGTCCGGAGCCGACGAAGCGCGAGCAGACGCCCACATGGGCGTGGTGCACTTCGGTCAGGACCTCGACAAGGCGTCGGTGGGCAGGCCGCAGAGTGGCGGACTTCGTCGGTGCGGCCAGACCCCACTCGCGCAGGCACCGCACCAGGACCCGGTGATCGGCCGACCACAGGCCGGAGAACCCCGTTCGGCGGACATGCGGTGGAGCCATCGAGGGCCGGACGATGTCGTGGTAGTCGTCGACGCCGAAGGACGCGGTGATCCGCAGGGCGGACGCACAGGCGCGCAGGAAGTGCGCGGCGCTGTCCAGCCCGTGCGCCGTCTCGGCGGGCGAGGGGGCGTGCAGGGCGTGTCGCAGGGCGATGACGGTGGCCTGGGTGAGGGCGAAGAACAGTCGGTGTCCCTGGATCCAGCGTTCGCGCACCGTGGCCTGCGTCGCGCGTTCGGAAGAGTCCGTTCGAGGAGCCAAACCCGCCGCGTGCGCGGCGAGTTCGAGGTCGGGCTCGGTCGGGGTTCCGTCCGGGTTCCGGGAGAAGGCCCGCACCGTGCCGAGGATGTCGTCCAGGGCGTCGATCAGCAGGGGCTCGGGGGCACAGGCGCACCGCGCGACTACGAAGTATTCGTCGAACGCGGCTTCGCGGGGGTCGCGTTCGGGGACGCGACGGTGGCCGGGGGGCGTGTGGTGACGATCGGGTCGGTGCGCCGCCGCACGCAGGCCTGCCAAGTCGTGGGGCAGGCGGTGGGGAGGAGCGAGCCACAGCACGGATTCGCTTGTCATATGGGCCGTTTCGATAGGTTTGTGCGGTACGTTACCCGGCATGTCACGAATTCCCATGGATGATTCGTTTCGCGGCGCGATCGGCGTGGTCGCGGAGATCCTCGAAAACTATTGGGAGGACCTGCGCGAGGAACGCCTGCCGGTGACGCCGGACCTGCGGCCGGGGGAGGTGCGCGCGATGCTGCCGGATTCGGTGCCCGTGCACGGCGAGCCGATCCGGGACGTGCTGGCCGATGTGCGGCGTGTGGTGATGCCCGGGCTCGTGCACTGGCAACACCCGTCGTTCCTGGGCTACTACCCCACCCAGACCAGCCCCGCGTCGGTGGTCGGCGAGCTCCTGGCGTCCGGTCTGGCGGTCCAGCACATGATGTGGTCCACGGGTCCGGCCGCCACCGAACTCGAAGAGGCGGTCCTGGACCATCTCGCCCGCGCGCTGGGCCTGCCGGAGCGGTTCCTCAGCGGTGGGGACGGCGGCGGGGTCCTGCAGGACTCCGCGTCCTCGGCGGTCCTGGTGGCCGTGGTCGCCGCCCTGTACCGGGCCTCGGGCGGGCGGTGGCGCGAGCACGGCACCGAGGGGCGGTATCGCCTGTACTGCACCGACCAGGCCAACTCCTGCGTCCCGAAGGCCGCACGTATCGCGGGCCTGGGGGAACCGGCCCTGATCCCCACCACGACGGGCACCTGCGAGATGGACCCGCACGCCCTGCGCGAGCGACTGACGGCCGACCGCGCCGCCGGCGTCGTTCCCGCGATCGTGGTCGCCTCCGTCGGCACCACGGGCACCTGCGCCGTCGACCCGGTCGCCGCCGTGGCCGCGGTGTGCCGGGAATTCGGGGCGTGGCTGCACGTGGACGCCGCCTACGCCGGATCGGCCGCCATCTGCCCGGAGAACCGCTGGATCAACGACGGCGTCGAACACGCCGACTCCTACGCCGTGAACTGCCACAAGTGGTTGCTGACCGGACCGCCCTGCGACGCCATGTGGGTGGCCGATCGACGCAGCCTCACCGCGGCCATGGACATCCGCCCGGACTTCCTGCGCAATCGGGCCAGCGACTCGGGCCACGTCACCGACTTCCGGGACTGGCAGGTGCCGCTCATGCACCCCTTCCGGGCCCTGAAACTGTGGTTCGTCCTGCGCACCCACGGCATCGAGGGCCTGCGCGCGCACATCCGCGAACAGCTCTCCCTCGCCGCTTTGTTCGCCGACCTGGTCCGCGACAGCCCCGGCTTCGAACTCGTCTCGCACACACTCGGACTGGTGTGCTTCCGCCTCGAAGGCGACAACGCGCGCACCGAACGCCTGCGCACGGACCTGGACGCCACCCGGCGAATCCTGGTCACTCCCACCACCGTCGACGGCCGCTACGTCCTGCGCGCGGCCCTGGGCTCACGCCTGGCCTCGCAGACCTCGGTACGCGACGCCTGGGCCTTGGTGCGCGAGGTCGCCGCCGCGATCCCCGACGAACGCCTCGGCTCGCCCGAAGCGCCGACTTCGATGACGACGACCTCGGTGGGCACCCGATGACCACGAACGCGTCGGCCCGCCGCCGCCACCGGAAGGCCGCGCCGCCCGCCCGGGGCACCGCACGAGCGGTCGCGCTCCCGGAGGACGACACGGACCGTGGGCGTGACCGGAGCGGGATCCGGCCGTACCGGAACGTGGTCGATGCGGAGTCCGAAGGCCTCACGCGCACCGGGCACACACACCCACGGACCCACACCATCGGCACACGGACGACATCCCACGGAGAACATCGTGTCCGGACCTGACAAGGGGGCTGCGGCAGGCGAACGCTGGTTCGACTACGCGGCGGCACACCCTCATTCCAGCATGGAGATCGGCGGGGTGGCCGTGGTCGCCGGCCCCACGCCCTCGACCCTCGAACTGCACGCGCTGATCGACCTGGCCCGCGCCGCCCATCCGCCGCTGGGCGACCGGGCCCGCCCGCCCGGCGCGAACGCGCGCGGCCCGGCCGAGCCCGCCGACCACTTCGACGAGGTGGTGCTGCCCACCGACGGCGGCGACGTCGCGCTGCACGCGGCGATCGAGCGCGTGTGCGCCCGACCGCTCACGGACGTCACCTGGGGCGTGACCCTGCTCCACGGCCACCGCGACGACGAGTTCGCCCTGCTCCTCCGCGCTCACCACGGCCTCCTGGACGGCATGTCCCTGATCGGGATCATGCTCGCCGCGCTGGGGGAAGCCGGCCTCCCCCGCCGCCGCACACGTTCCGGGTCGTCGCCCGCCTGGACGCCCGGCCGAGTGCGGGCCCTGCTGGGCGCGGCCGCCGACCTCGCGCTGCCGGCGCGCTCGATCACCCTCGGCCCCGCACGGGTCCAGGCACCGACCGGCCCACCGCGTCGGCGCTGGGCCCACACCCCGTTGCCTCGACTGAAAGCCATCGCGCGCGCGGGCCGCACCAGCCTCAACGACGTCTACCTGGCCGCCCTGGCCGGCGCCCTGCGGCCCTGGCTGCCCGACGACGCCGGCGGCACCGTACGGGCGATGGTGCCCCTCGACGCCCGGCGCCGCGACACGAGCGACGCGGTGGGCAACTTCCACCGCGGCGTCCCCGTCGTCCTGCCCTGCCTGCTTCCCACCGCCGTCGAGCGACTGGCCGCCACTCACCTGGCCACCGCGAACATCCGAACCGGCCGCCTGGACCCGGACGCGGACGCCCTGTTCGAGACCCTGCCCACCCGCTGGCACGGTCGGGTCCTGGCCCGGGCCCTGCACCCGCGACGCACCACCCTGGTGGCCACCCATGTCCCCGGCCCCGCGCGGCCCCTCGAACTCCACGGCCACCACATCCACACCCTGTTGCCGCTGATGTTCCTGCCCGCGGGCCACCACCTGTCCGTCTGCCTGGCCGAATACGCCGGAACCGCGCACCTGGCCGTGATCGCCGACCCGAGCCTGCCCGACGTCGACGAACTCCCCGTCCGCTGGCTCGCCGAGCTCGACGCGCTCGAAGCCGCCCTCACCCCCCGCCGCCCCGACGCCGCTCCCGCGATCACGCCCGAAGCGACCGCCGACCCGAAGCCGGCCCGCGCGATGCGCACCACGACGCCGTGACGCCGCCCCGGTCCGGCCGAGGGTGTTGTCGTCGTGGTCGAGGCGACGCCCGCATTGTCCGATTCCCGGTGTCACTCGGGCGAGGACGGCGTCGACGTCGGTGGTGACGACGCGGCGCCACCGGGCACCGAGGATGCGTTCGAAGCGCCGGCGGCCGCGCAGTTCGCCGGTGTGGCGGACGGCGTCGAGGTGTTCGGGGATGCGGTTCGCGTAGCGGTGCGTGACGCGGCACCCGGCGGGAGTCCGGGCGGACGTCGAAGCGGTGGTCCCACCAGGGCGCCCCGTCGCCCGCACCCGGTGCGAAACAACGAGGGTGGGAACTCGGGACGGGCGGCCGGGCGTTGGGATCGTGAACCGGATCGTGTCCACATCGGCGTGGAAACGGCGCGGACCGAGGAGGGTGCGATGATCCGGCGACACGTCGCCGTGCGTCGTCCCCTCGGCGGCTCCGCCCACAGGCGCGGCCGCGGCTCACCGGCCCCCGCTCGCCGGGGCATCCGGCGCGGTGGGTGGCTCGGGGTGTTGCTCGCGATCGCCCTCGCGCTGCTCGGCGTGGTGGCTTCCCCCGCGTCCGCGCGCGCGGACGTCGTACCCGATCCCGACCGCGCCTCGATCTCCGCGCACACCGCCGCCGACCCGGGGCACGTGCGCGACGTCGCCGACGAGGCGACCCGCGACGCGCGACGCGGCCCGCCGGGACCGTCGGCCGTTCGCGAGACCCCCGACGAGCGGCACCACCTCCACCACTCCCTCGACGCGGCGCTCGCGGGGCGGGACTCGGCGCTCCCGCCACCCGCGGGACATCGAGCCTTCGCGCTCGCCGTCGGCGTCGATCCCTCGCTCCGTCGTTTCGCGCTTCCGCCGGGTCGCGCGCCACCGTCTCCCCGGGCTCCAGAGCGTCCCTGAGTCCGATCGCCGCGCGCCGGCCGCCGGCCGCGGTGCATCCGTGGAGACCATCCTTGTCACGTACCTCCAAGGTGCGGGCGTTGTTCGCCCTCGCCGTCCTCGTCATGTCCACCTACATCGCCGCGACCGTGCCGCCGCGCCTCGGCCTCGACCTGCGCGGCGGCACCCAGATCGTCCTGGAGACCCGGGACTCCCCCACCGCGAAAGCAGACCGCGACGCCACCGATCGAGCCCTGGAGGTGCTGCGGCGTCGAGTCGACGCGCTCGGCGTCTCCGAACCCTCCCTGGTCCGCTCGGGAGACCGACGGATCATCGTCGAACTACCCGGCGTGCAGGAGCCGCGCCGGGCCGCCGAGGTACTCGGCCGTACCGCACAGCTCACCTTCCATCCCGTTCTCGACGTCGCCGACCCGGGCGGTGCCGCCACCCCACCCGACACCGAGGGACGACAGGTACTGCCGGACGAGTCCGGCCGGATGCTGAGGCTGGACGCCACCCGGATGACCGGAGCCGACGTCGACAAGGCCGAGGCGCTGCTGGATCCGGCCGGCGGCGGCTGGCACGTCACGCTCGACCTGCGCGGGCGGGGCGAACGGGCCTGGGCCGAACTCACCGGGAAGGCCGCGTGCGCGCCGGCGGGAACACCCGAGCGACGCGTGGCGATCGCCCTGGACGGCAAGGTCGTCTCCTCGCCCCAGGTCGACTCGTCGGTACGCTGCGACACCGGCATCCTCGGCGGGTCCACCCGCATCACCGGCGACTTCGACAAGCGCGAGGCCCGCGAGTTGGCGCTGCTGATCAACGGCGGCGCACTGCCGGTACCGGTCGAGACGGTCGAACACCGCACCGTGGGACCCACACTGGGCAAAGCGGCCATCGAAGCCGGCACCTGGGCCGCGATCGTCGGCGCGGCGGCGACCGCGCTGTTCATCGCGTGTGTGTACCGGCTGCTCGGCGTGCTCGCCGCCGTGGCCCTGGCCGGCTACACGGTGATCGCGTACGCCGCCCTGGTCGGGGTGGGCGCCACCCTCACCCTGCCCGGACTCGCCGGATTCGTGCTGGCCGTCGGCATGGCGGTCGACGCCAACGTGCTGGTGTTCGAACGAGCCCGCGAGGAGTACCTCGCGCGGACCGCACCGGCCCTGCGTCCGTCGCTGACCCGAGGCTTTCGCAACGCGTTCGGTGCCGTCGCCGACTCCAACGTCACCACCCTGATCGCCGCCGGCCTGCTGTTCTTCCTGGCCACCGGCCCGGTACGCGGCTTCGGGGTGACACTGGGCATCGGCGTGCTCGCGTCGATGATCAGCGCGCTGGTGGTCACCCGGGTCCTGGCCGAGTTCGCCGTGAGCCGTGCGGTGGTGCGGCGCCGGCTCCGGATCAGCGGCATCGCGCACCCGGGCCCGGTACGCGAGTGGCTGGCCCGACGCGATCCGAACCTGATGCGGCATCGCCGGCGCATGCTCGCCGTCTCCGGCGTGCTCGCGCTGGGCCTGGCGGTGTCCGGTGTGGCGGTACGCGGCCTCGACTTCGGCGTGGAGTTCACCGGAGGACGGCTCGTGGAGTACTCGACCACCCGGTCGGTCGATCCGGACCGGGCCCGGTCGGCACTCGGCGACGCCGGATTCCCCAAGGCCGTCGTGCAGACTTCGGGCGATCGCGAGCTCACCGTACGCACGGAAAAGCCGACCGAGGCCGAGGAGGCGCGGATCACCGCGACGATCGCCGAACTCGGCGGCGGAGCGGAGAAGGTGCGCGACGAGTTCATCGGACCGAGCCTGGGGGAGGAACTGCGCTTCAAGGCCATGGTCGCCCTCGGGGTCGCGCTCGCCGCCCAGATGGCGTACCTCGCGGTGCGGTTTCGATGGACCTTCGGGGTGGCCGCCGTCGTTTCGATGGCGCACGACGTGCTGATCCTGGTGGGCGCCTTCGCCTGGTTGGGGCGCACGGTGGACGCGGTGTTCCTGGCCGCGCTGCTCACCGTGATCGGCTACTCGGTCAACGACTCCGTCGTCGTCTTCGACCGGATCCGCGAACTGCGCCGGGCGCCGGGGCCCGCGCGGGGCAAGCGCTCGCTTGCCCGGATCACCGACACGGCGGTGTTCCAGACCCTGCCGCGTACCGTCAACACCGGCTCCGGCGCGTTGTTCGTCCTGATCGCGCTGGCGGTGTCGGGCGGGGACGCACTGGCCGACTTCGCCCTGGCGTTGCTGATCGGCGTCGTGGCCGGCACCGCCTCCACGGTGAGCGTCGCCGCCCCGCTGGCGGTCGCGCTGGAATCACGCGCGACACCCGCGCCACCACGCGCGGCCCCGGCCCGAAACCCGGCCGACCGCACCGGCCACCGCGCCCGCCGACCCGGACACGCGCCCCGCGACAACGGCGCACGCGTCTGACCCCAACCACCCACCGCTCCAACCCCGGGCCCGAACATTCCGGCGTCCGCGCCGGACTCGTTCGCACCGGTGTGGACGGCGGGACGCCGGCCGGCCGCACCGTCGGGGGCAAGGCCCCCGTACGGGGCGGTTATTGTCGGCGGCATGAGTGCTTCGGCAATGTCACGGGTCGAGATCGACGGCCGGTCCACCACGGTGGACCGGCTGCACGCCGTCGCCGTGGGCGGCTACGGCCATTTCACCGCGATGCAGGTGCGCGGCGGCCGGGTGCGCGGCCTCGCCGACCACCTCGATCGGCTCGACGCGGCCAACCGGGAGTTGTTCGGCAGCGCCCTGGACGGGGAGCTGATCCGGCGGTACATCCGGCACGCGCTGGCCGACGACGTTCTCGACGCGTCGGTGCGGGTCCATGTATTCGCCGCGGACGAGGCCGGGGCGGTCGCGGTCCTGGTCACCCTGCGACCGCCCGGCGACATGCCGCCCACGCCACAGGCGTTGCGGTCCGTCCCGTATCTGCGTTCCGTCGCGCACATCAAGCGCGTCGGGGACTTCGGACAGGCGCACTACCGCCGACTGGTCGCCCGCGAGGGCTTCGACGAGGCGCTTCTCACCGGCCCGGACGGACTCGTCGCGGAGGGCGCGATCACCAACATCGTCTTCTTCGACGGCACTTCGCTGCTCTGGCCGAACGCGCCCGTCCTGGAAGGCATCACCATGCGTCTGCTCGAACGGGCGCTCTCCGCAGGGCCCTTGCCCTCCCGACGCGGCCCGGTCCACCTGTCCGACGTGGGCTCGTTCCGGGCCGCGTTCGTGACGAACTCGCGCGGGATCGCGCCGGTCCGGTCGATCGACGACGTACCGATCCCGATCGACACCGCGTTGACGGCGACGCTCGGCCGAGTGTACGAGTCGGTCGCGTGGGACCCGATCTGACACGCATCGTGTGCGGTGGCCGTCGCCGCGGTCCGGGCGTGGTCGGCCACCCGGTACGCCCGGTGCGCCCGGGCAAAACGAAAGGCAAGGAGCGTACCCACTCCTTGCCACTCTCAACTTATAGCGCACCGGGGGGCTTGCGGCAAGACCCCCGGCGAGCCGCAGAATGATCGACCTCAGCTCGACAACCTGCGGAAATGAGCGTTTTGATGATCGACGTGATCGTGGTGGGCGGCGGACCGACCGGCTTGATGCTGGCCGGCGAGTTGCGGCTGGCCGGAGTCCGGGTGGTCGTGCTGGAGAAGTTGACCGAGCCGACCGAAGAATCCCGCGGGCAGGGCCTGCACACGCGCAGCGTCGAGATGATGGACCAGCGCGGCCTGCTGGACCGGTTCCTCGCGGTGAGCGAGAAGTTCCAGGCCGGTGGTCTCTTCGGCGGCATCATGAAGCCGTGGCCGGAGCGGTTGGACACCGCGCACCCGTACGGCCTCGCCACGCCGCAGCCGCTGACCGAGCGCCTGCTCGACGAACGGGCCCGCGAACTCGGTGCCGAGATCCGACGCGGCTGCGAAGTGGTCGGGCTGAGCCAGGACGACGACGGGGTGAGCGTCGAGTTGGCGGACGGTACGCACCTGCGCTCGCGCTACCTCGTCGGGTGCGACGGCGCCCGCAGTGCGGTGCGCAAGGGGATCGGCGTCGGCTTCCCCGGCGAGCCCGCCCGGGTCGAGACGATGCTGGGCGTCATGGAGGTGACCGAGGATCCGGCGACGATCACCGCCGTCGTCGCCGAAGTCCGCAAGACCCAACTGCGGTTCGGCCTACTGCCCCTCCAGGACGAGAACAAGGGGCTGTACCGCATCGTCGTTCCCGCCGACGGTGTGGCCGAGGACCGTGCGACCCCGCCGACCCTCGAGGAGTTCAAGCGGCAGTTGCGGGCCGTGGCGGGCACCGATTTCGGCGCGCACTCGCCGCGCTGGTTGTCCCGGTTCGGCGACGCCACCCGGCAGGCCGAGCGCTACCGGGTCGGCCGGGTGCTGCTGGCCGGCGACGCGGCGCACATCCACCCGCCGACGGGTGGGCAGGGGCTCAATCTCGGCGTGCAGGACGCGTTCAACCTGGGCTGGAAGTTGGGCGCAGCGGTCAACGGTTGGGCACCGGAAGGGTTGCTGGACAGCTATCACGCCGAACGCCACCCGGTGGGCGCGGCCGTGTTGGAGAACACCCGGGCGCAGATCACCCTGTTGGGGACCGACCCGGGAGCGACCGCGCTGCGGCAGCTGTTCTCGAAGCTGATGGACTTCGAGGAGGTGAACCGGTACATCACCGAGATCATCTCCGCGGTCGGGATCCGCTACGACTTCGGCGAGGACCAGGGCCATGAACTGCTCGGTCGCCGGATGCGGGACGTGCCGCTGAAGGAGGGGCGTCTGTACGAGCGGATGCACGGCGGCCGCGGCCTGCTGCTCGACCGGACCGGCCGGCTTTCGGTGACGGGTTGGGCGGACCGCGTCGACCACGTCGCCGATCCCGGCGAGGAACCGGACGCACCCGCGGTGCTGTTGCGGCCGGACGGCCACGTGGTGTGGGTGGGTGAGGACCGGTCGGAACTGGAAAACCGGCTGTCCGCGTGGTTCGGCGCCGCGACCGGCTGAACAGGCGGGTGGCCGGACGGCCGGTGAGGCGACTCGCAGGCGAGGCCCGCACACCTCCTCCTCGGCAAGCCGCACACACCTCTGCATCCGCCTACCGCCATCCGCACCCGGTGCCCGTGTCACCGACCTGGATTACGGGACGGTGGCACAGGCACCGAAGTGCGAACGGTCACATGCCTTTTCGATTACCCGAAACGGCGATCATTCCCCCCGGCCCCGGAGCCGGGTAGGTCAGGGTCGGTGCTCGGGCCGAAGCCGCGGGTGTCGGCCGGGGTGCGGTCGAGGAGGGGGAGCAGCCGGTCCCAATGACGTTGCATTGCGGAGGGGTTGAAGGCATCGGTGTCGGACATGGTGAAGCCGTGGACGGTGTCGGGGTAGATCTCGGAGGTGTAGTCGACCCCCGCGGCGTCCAGGGCCTGGTTGAGCTCGCCGAGGGCCTCGGGCGTCATGTCGCCTTCGGCGTGGCCGAGGTGGACCCGGGCGGTGAGCTTGGCGAAGAGGTCGGGCCCGTCGACACCCACGGGGCCGTGGAACGCGGCGACGGCGGCCACCCGGCCGGGGTGGGCCGCAGCGGTGCGCATCGCCAGGAGACCGCCTATGCAGTAGCCGGTCACCGCAACCGGTCCGGCGCCTACCTCGGGCCGGGTGGTGAGGAACCCGAGGTAGGCGTCGGCGTCGCTCAGGACACGCTCGGCGGTGTGCGCCTCGATCAAGGGCATCAGCCGGCCGAAGACCGCGGACCGCACCTCTTCTCCGATGTACTCGGGCAGTTCGATCACCGGTGCCGGGCCGTGCCGGTAGAAGAGGTTGGGGACGAGCACGTAGTACCCGTGCTCGGCCAGTTCGTGTGCCAGCTCCCGCAGCACGGGCCGGATGCCGAAGCCGTCCGCGTACATCAGCACCCCTGGGTACCGCTCGCCACCGTCGGGGAAGGCGGCGAACGCGTCGGCCCGGCCGTCCGCGGTGGGAATGTGCAACGTCTTGGTGGGCATGAGTTCTCCTGTCGTGGTTGACGTGTCGAGCTGTGATCAACGATCGACACGACAGGAGGCGGAGCCCGCGCGGCAGCGGCGGACCTTCGATCCGACAACGGGCCGGCACCGGCCCGTACGGCGCTCAGCGGAGCGCCGGGTCACCAATCCGTGTGTGGCGCAATGCCGTCCCGGTAGTCATCGCCGCCCAACGTAGCCCATCGAACCCGATCGATGCCGGCCCTCCCCGGTCCACTGCGCTGTCGCCGCCCGGAAGGCGCGTGGACACGCGATGCGTTCCCACCGGTTCCGCCTGTCCCGATTGCGCGAGGGTGCGCGCATGCGCATGCACGCGTAGGACAATCTCCTCGCCCGGAGCTCACCGATACCCATCGAGCGAAAGGGCATCCGCGCACCCGCACACCCGCATCGGTGCTCCACCGCAGGTCGAAGCGCCACTCCCCCGACACGTCACTGCGACACACGTATCGTCTGGCATGCCTGGTCCCGGTACGCCGCTCACGGAGAGACGAAAACTCATGCGCTCCACACGTACACGATTGACCATGGTGGCGGTGGCCCCGCTGCTGCTGTTCGCCGTCGCTTGTTCCGACGACTCCGGCAGCTCCGGCAACAACGCGGACGGCACGACCGGTTCGCCGACGAACGGTGCCACGACCGGATCCTCGACCAGTGCGTCCGGATCCCCGCAGACATCCGGGTCGGGTGCCCCCGCGCCGTCCGGCAGCGGCACGTCCCGACCGTCGGATGGCAAGGGGTCGGCAGCCAAGACGCTCAGCGCGGCGCAGCTCAAGGCCGCATTCGTGGTCGCCGCCGATCTCCCGTCGACCGGCTGGCGGGTGACGACGCCGGAAACCGAGGATCCGGACGCGTCGACGGTCGACAAGCCGGCCTGCCAACCCGTCATGGACCTGATGGGCGGAGGCGGCGTGACCGGTCCCTCCGTCGCACACATCAGCGGCGAGCTGACCCCGCCGGGCGCGGCGGAGTCGCAGTACGCGTTCTCCCTCGCCTCGTATCAACCGGGCGTGGCCGAGAAGCTGTTGAAGGACGCGAAGGCGGCTCTCCCCTCGTGCGGCACCTTCCGCTATAGCACGCTGACCTACCACGTGACGCCGCTGCCGACCCCGAACTTCGGCGACGAAAGCCTCGCCTTCAAGGTCTCTTCCGACATCGGCCTCAGCGCCGCCATGACCACGACGCGCGCCGGCTCCGTCATCGTGCAGGGTGCCTCGCAGAACGCCGAAAAGGAGGTCCCACCGGCCGTCTTCAAGGCACAAACCGACAAGGTCACGGCGGCGCAGCGCGGTTGAACCCCACTCCTGACGAGGAGGGCTGCCTGCACCTTTCCGGATGGATAAGGTTCAGTGCTCGCAGAGGGAGAATTCTCGTTCGTACACCTGCTCGTTGTGTTCGTCGACGAAGAACTTGCGTTCCCGCATGAGTTGTTCGCGGTGGTTCCTGGCCTGTTCAAGCGTCATGGTCGAGGTGTCGGACCATGGTTGTTGCGGTGGCACATCGGATGTCGAGACGATCGTTTCCGACGGGTCGACCAGGAAGAACGCGAGAATTTTGCGATGCCCCGGGCGGGTGGGGTCCATGAGGCGGAACGGGCCCACGCGGTGTTGCAGGATGTTCGGGAACGCCAGGCAGCGACCCGCCGGGGTCGATGTCGATCCCAGCATCTGATTCAGTGCGTCTTCGTCCTCCAGCCCGTAGACCTCACGCAGGCCGTCGTCGTCGTTCTGTTCGTAGTTCGGGTCGTCGAGTGCCGCCCGGAAACCCAGGCTGCTTTCGGTGATGTTCTCGCTGTCCCAGTAGTAGATGCCGGTCGAGACGATCCGCTCGTTCATCATCCCCTCGACATGCCAGGAACCGCCCGGGTACTCGGGCTTGTCCGGGGTGAGATGAATGGTGGCGAGCTTGACGATGACCTGGAGACGGCGGCCGCGCAGGTCGACTCGGGCGGATTCGTCGGGCAACTCGGGCGGGGTGAACGCCGGGGCGTCCGGGACGACCGGACGACGGTTTTCCCACCAGTCTTCATGGGCCGCTTCCCATGCCCGGTGGGCTTCTGTGTAGGCCCCATCGTCACTGTAGGAGGCTCTGTACGGATACTCCGGCTCGGAGTCGTACCACCCGTAGGGATCGGCCTCGATCCGCAGGGGCCGCGGATGGCGCAGATCGGTGAGCACGTTCTCCAGCAGCGGGCGCATGCGCGCGAACAAGTCCGGCAGGACGGAGGCCAGTTCGCGATGGGCCTCGGGGTGGACGTTGTTGACGTACGAGCGGAAGACGACATCGCCGTCGTCACTGACGTCGACGTCCGTGGGTAGCCACTGGAATTTCTCCGAGACCTCGTACTTCGACCAGCGGTCCGTCGGGTTCCGCCAAGCCCGCTCGGGTCCGCCGCTCACCTCTCTCACCAGGCAGAACAGTGAGGGATGGACCAGATCCAGGACCTGGTTGTCGGATCCGGGATGCCAGTCCTGTTCCGCTTCGGGGACCTGTTCGAGAACCCGAACCGCCTCGCGCAGCCGGGATCGGAGCTTGTCGTCGATCAGTGTGTCCGACTGCCACACCCCGTCGACGGCGGACACCTCGACGCCGGTTCGTTCCTCCCGCAGCGCGGCGTAGTGCGCGAGTTCGGCAAGCACGTAACGAACTTGCGCCTCGGTGAGGCCCTGGGCGAGCGCCTCCTGCGTCCACCTACCGACGATGTCGGCGTCGTTCATCTTGTCGAACCACCCCGGCTTCGCCCGAATGTGTGCGCTGCACTGCATCATCTGAAGTTCCCGCAGCGTTCGCAGTGGCGCGAACGATATGGAACGGGAAGCTCGAAAGGGCAGCGGGAAAGCAGACAGGCCGGTCAACTCGCTTGGTCCTCCCAGTCGGTGTGCGGTGGCCGGAAGGCTACTTCAACAGACCGACACCGCAGCCGTGACCCCTGTCATCGCCGGCGGTCCGGGAGTCGGGGCTTCATAAAACACTCGCCGTCGACCGACGACAGCGGCGACACCGCAACCATCGCGGTGACCGCCGAGGGGCCGTGGCCCGTGGGCGCCACGGCCCCGTCGCACGCCGACGCCAATGCCTGTTCGGCACGGCCCGGCGCAACGTGACGCGCCCTCGGGCCGCGGCACGATCCGACATCCGCAGCCGATCCGCCCTCACCCGCCGGCCGAGCCTCCCGAACCGGATGAATCGTCACCGCGCACGATGAATCCGCCTGATCTAGCGTGGAAATATGAAGACACACGCCACGCATTACACAGTTGTCAAGGGCGACACACTCTCCGCGATAGCCGCAAGGTTCGGGACCACCGTCGAACGACTCGTCGAGTGGAACCACATCGCCGATCGAGATCGCATCCCGATCGGGCTGGACCTGCTCGTCGCCGAACCGAATCCGAGCGAGAGCTACGTACCGTTCCCCGGTGCGGGCTTTTTCACGAGTACGCAGGACCACCGGATCATCATGTCGATGGGGATCCGCCTGGTCCAAGAGGACTGCTCGGCCTGGCTTCCTCCGGAGGGACCGACGTCGCTGTGGACGAAGACCGCCCGGGAGTCCTACGCGATGTGGCAGCGCAAGCTCGGCTACCGGGGTTCGGACGCGGACGGCATTCCGGGCCTGGCGTCCTGGACGAAACTCAAGGTGCCCTACTTCAACAACGAAGGCGACTGAAGAAACCCGGGTCGCCGCCATGTCCGCCCTGCCCGGCGCAGGGCCTGTCACGGCTGTGCGATCCTCGGGCCGTCGCCGCTCGAGGGACGGGAAGGGCTTCCCCGCAAGCCTCGCCGATCGCAATGCCGACGTTACCCGAGACCGGTTCGCCGGCCCGGGGTCGTTGGTAGTCTCGCCCCGGACCTGAACGATGTACCTGCGGGGGAGCGTTGTGAGCGATCAGCCGAAATGGGCCTGGTGGGTCGTGGGGATCGTGATCCCCGTCGTGGGGATCGTGGTCTCGATCCAGCTCGCCACGAACTCGGATTCCGACGACGAGTCGCCGTCGACGAACACCGCTGCCTCGGCGCCCGCCTCCACCGGTGGCCGGAACCCGGCACCCGCGTCCGACCCCACGGCCTCGTCGGCTGCGAGCGGACCCGCGAAGGTGCTGGCCGGGCCGGTACGCATCACGCTGACCGACGCCGCCGACTACATCGACCTGGACAGCCCTTCGCCGACTCCCCAACCGTCGGGAAAGGGCACCGACGCGACGGTGGGGTTCAACCTCCCGGACCTGTCGCTCGGCCCGCCCCGCTCGGGCAACGTCGTAGCGATCGCGCCGCCCCAAGGCCCCGACCCGACCCGGGACGATTGCAACCAGGCCATCACCAAGCGCGGCACCTACACGAGCGGCCCCCTGGCCCAGGGCATGCGCGTATGCCTCCAGACCGACGAGGGCCACACCGCCTACCTGCGCGTCACCAGCGTGCCCACCCGCAAGGCGATCACGTTCGAAACCACCGTCTGGGAGTGACCGCAAGCCCGGCGCGACCACCCCGACGGGCCGACTCGTCGCGTTCGGGGTGGATCAAGCGCCGTGAACGCGGCGTGCGCACGGCGTTGGGGGCAGGAGGACAGCAGGTGACCGGCCACAACCCCCCTGCGGACGGCGAAGTCCGGGACCCCTTCGGGACTTTGCGCCGGGCGTTGTGGATCGGCGGCGGCCAGTGGGCCGGGAAATCGACCGTGGCCCGACTCCTGGCCGTCCGGCACTGCGTCACCGTCTATCACTACGACCACCACGACGCGCGCGCTCACAACGATCGCCGAATCGCCCGTCGCGTCCGCCGCGGCGAGCCTCCCGCCGAGACCGACCCGGACAAGGTGTGGGTCCATCCCACCCCGGAGGAGATGGCCACCGAAACCCTGGCCGGCTTCCCGGACCGGTTCGAGTGGGCCCTGGACGACCTGCGCGCACTCGTCTCGGGCCACCCGATCATCGCCGAGGGCTGGGGGCTCCGTCCCGAACTCGTCGCGCCGCTCGTCGACTCACCGCGCCGGATGGTCGTGATGGTGCCCACGCCGGAGTTCCGCCGACACCAGCTCCGCGAACTTCCCCGAGCCGCCTCGCTCGGGCACCGCGTCAGCGATCCGGTCCGAGCCCAGGCCAACCGCCTCGCCCGGGATCGCCTCGTCGCCGAGGACGCCGTCCGCACCGCCCACCGGCTCGGCATCCGCGTGATCGAAGTCGACGGATCCCGCGATGCCGCCGCGATCGCGGACATCGTCGCCGACCACTTCGGCCCCTACCTCCCGCGTCACCGGCACGAGGTTTGATCACGACACGACGCGAAGTCGCGCATCGCGTACGTACCTCTGCATGGTTCGCCATACCCGTCACGTTGGTCCGCCCCGGGTGCCCGGTGCGTCGGCACCCGGGTCACCTGCCGCGTCGCTCGCGTCGTCGGCACGCGACGTCGCCTTCGGACACCGGCTCACCCGCGACACGGCCGGGACGTACGCCCGTGCGTGGTGGGCCGGTTCATGATCGATGTCGTCTTGTCGATGCGATCGATTGTGAAATCTGACGCATCGTCATATCGTCACGCCGGTCGAACGGAATGATCGACTCCGGTGGAGACACCGGGTGTGCTCGAACGCGCACGCATACGTGCACTGGACGCACGGATCGACGGATCGCACGGAGTTCAGGGGTGAGACACGTGAGCCAGGAGCTGCCCGAACCGGCCGCGCAGGCCGGCGGGATCCGAGCCGTGGGGATCGAACGCCGGTTCGGTCGCGGCGCGAGCCGGGTGCACGCACTCGGCCCCCTCGATCTGGACGTCGGCGCGGGAGAGTTCTGCTGCATCGTCGGCCCGTCCGGGTGTGGCAAGTCCACGTTCCTGCGGATCGTGGCCGGCCTGGTCAAGCCGACGGCCGGCCGGGTCGAGGTGACGGCGACGACCCCGCACCCGGCCGCGATGGTGTTCCAGAACTACGGCATCAGCCCGTGGAAGACGGTACTGGCCAACGTCCGGTTCGGCCTGGACCTGCGCCGGGTGCCGCGCAAGGAGGCGGACGCACGAGCGCGCGACTGGTTGGGTCGACTCGGCCTCGCCGACTTCGCCGACCGCTATCCCGCGGCCCTGTCCGGCGGGATGCAGCAGCGCGTATCGATCGCCCGCGCGCTCGCGGTCGAGCCGGAGATCCTGCTCATGGACGAACCGTTCGCGGCCCTGGACGCGCAGTTGCGAACGATCCTGCAGGACGAGCTCCTGGAGATCTGCCAGGCGGACCGGCGCACCGTCCTGTTCGTGACGCACAGCCTGGAGGAGGCGCTGGTCCTGGGCGACCGCGTGCTGGTGATGTCCGCCCGCCCGGGACGACTGATCGCCGAGCGGGTACCGCCGTTCGCCCGCCCGCGCACCGGAGAGGTGCGCAGGTCACCGGAGTTCGCCGCGATGCAGGCCGAACTGTGGGAACTGCTGCGCGGCGAGGTCGAGCAGGCGTCCACGCAGGAGCAGGAAACGGATCGGGCGCGGGAAACGGGCCCGGAGCAGGACCCGGAGCAGGGCGACAGACGGAAGAAGGACAAGGAGGAGGTCGCGTCGTGACGGTCACCGTGAAGGACAACGCGCCGATCCGGGTGCTGGTCCGTGAGCCGGGCGCCGCCGAGCGCGACCCCGGCCGGGCGCGGACGCGACGCCGACTCGTGGAGATCGGCCTGGCCGTGGCCGTTCCCGTGCTGCTCCTGTTGTGGTGGCAACTCGCGGCGAACCAGGGGTGGGTCGACGACCGGCTCTACCCCGCACCCTCGACCATTGTCGCGGACGGCTGGACCGATGCCGCCGACGGCAAGCTGTGGCCGGACGTGTGGGCGACCCTGGCCCGGGTCCTGCCCGGCTACGCGATCGGCGCGTTCGGTGGGTTCGTCGTCGGCCTCCTGATGGGCACCAACGCGCTGATCCGGGCCGCGCTCGAACCCACCCTGGACGCCCTGTACGTGGTGCCCAAGCTCGCGCTCCTGCCGATCTTCATGACCATGTTCGGCCTCGGCGAGGCGCCGCACATCGCGCTCGTCGCGGTGACGGTGTTCTTCTTCGTCTGGATCGCCACGATGGCCGCGGTCATCGCCGTGCCCGACGGCTACCGCGAGGCCGGGGCGGTCTTCGGCGCCGGTCCCTGGCAGATGTTCCGGCACGTGCTGCTGCCCGCGTCGCTGCCGCAGGTCATGGTGGGCCTGCGGATCTCCGCGGGCGTCGCGGTCCTGGTCATCATCGCCTCCGAGGGGATCGCCTCGCCCGACAACAAGGGCCTGGGCTACGTGATCTTCAACTCGCGCCAACTCTTCGACAACCGCGCGATGTTCGTCGGGATCATCGTGGTCGCGATCGTCGGGGTGCTCTTCTCCGAGCTGATCCGCTACGTGGGTCGAGTGTGCACCCCGTGGGCACCGCGCGACCGCGGTCCCGGGCAGTCCTGACGCGACGTCACCACCTTGGCCGGGCCGCCTCGTGCGCGACCGGGCCCGATCACACCTCGGCGCACCGACTCCGAAAGGCACATCATGGCGAGACGCGGATTCCTGACGGCCACCGCATTGTTGGCGTGCACCACGCTGCTCGCCGGGTGCGGCGGCTCCGCCGACTCCGGTTCGGGCCGGGACAAGACCCCGCAGCCCAGGCGTGCGATCGAGGCGGTCGCGGGATGTGAGCACGCGTGGACCGATCCGGCCGACCTGGCCCCGACCCGCAAGCCCGCGCGTTGCGCGGCGGGTTCGCCCGCCGCGAAGCCGCTCGCGCAGAGGGTGAAGATCACCGTGACGGCGGGATCGTTGTCGGCCGAGTATCTCGGACCGCTGCGCACCGCGATCGCCAAGGGCGAGTTCGCGAAGGAGGGCCTGGACGTCGAGCTCAAGCAGATGCCGGCCACCGATGCGATCACCCTGCTGGCCAAGGGCCAGGTGGACGTGCTGTACTCGGCGCCCGAGGCCGGCATGGTCAACGCGGTCAAGCAGGGCTTCGACATCAAGTGGGTCGCGGGCAACTACTCGGTTGCTCCCGAGTCCAAGACCGGGGTCTGGGCCCGGGTCAAGAACGGCCGGACCGGGGACGCGGTCGACCTCAAGAACGCGCGCTTCGGCACGCTGGTGGGCAAGACGTCGGTGATCATGTACCCGATCGAGAGCGTGCTCGCCCAGCACAAGACCAAGCCCACCGAGGTCTCCTTCCAGCAGTTGGACGGCGCGGGTGTGCCCGAGGCGTTCAAGAACGGTGGCATCGACGCCGCCTGGCTGCTCGACCCGATCTGGAAGGACTTCGAGGGCAAGCCCGAGTACACCTTCCTGGGCGGCCAACCGGTCGGCGAGCCGCTCGGCGGAATGCTCTACGGGGAAAACCTCCTGGCCAAGAACCGGGACGCCGGCGTCGCGTTCCTGCGCGCGCTGATCCGCACCGTGAACACGTACTTCGCGGGCGACTACAAGCAGGACCCGGCCTTCGTCCAGGAGTTGGCGACGACGCTGGGCAGCAAGCCCGAACTGCTCAAGTCCGTGCCCGCGCAGGTGGTCGACTGGGAGATCCGCGGCGGCACGACCGACCGGGTGCAGAAGATGTACATCGAGGGCAAGGTGGTCGAGGCGCCCGCGCTGCCGGAGGACAAACTCGTCGATCGGTCCTTCTACGCGGAAGCCGTGGGCCACACCGGCCCCTGAGCGCGGCGCCCCTCACGCGGGCGACACCGGACCGGACGCGGGGGGGGGGGGGGCCCCCCCCCCCCCCCCGCCGCCCCCCCCCCCCCCCGCGCCCGGCGCGGAGCGGGGCGCGCGCGGCGCCCCCCCGCCCGCCCCGCGCCCCCCCGACCCCGCCCGCCC
>NZ_JBIBGL010000029.1:0-95907 GCF_042956465.1 Embleya sp. NPDC008237 | reverse complement strand
AGGCCAACCCCACCCTCACCAAGCACGTCCGCTTCGGCTGGTGGGCCGGCGAGGAACAGGGCCTCCAAGGCTCCCAGTTCTACGTGGGCCAGCTCACGTCCGCACAACGCTCCGCGATCAAGGGCTACTACAACTTCGACATGGTCGGCTCGCCCAACGGCGGCTACTTCATCAACAACCTCAACTCCACCACGGCAGCGCCGATGAAGGCGTACTGGGACTCGTTGAACCTGCGTCCCGAGGAGAACGTCGAGGGCCAGGGCCGTTCCGACGACTACTCCTTCCAGCAGGGCGGCATCCCCACCTCCGGCTATGCGGCCGGCGCCGACGCGGTCAAGACCTCCGCCCAGGCGACGAAGTGGGGCGGCCAGGCGAACGCCTCCTACGACTCCTGCTACCACTCCGCGTGTGACACCACGTCCAACATCAACGCCACGGTCCTGGACCGCAGCGCCGACGGTGTCGCCTACACCATCTGGAAGACCGCGGTCGGCGGCCCGACCCCCGGCCCCGACTTCTCCATCTCGGTCACGCCCGGCGCGGGCACCGTCCCCTCCGGCGGCGGCACCGTCTCCACGACGGTCAACACCAGTACCGTGACCGCCCCCGCGCAGACCGTGGCGCTGAGCGCAAGCGGCGCCCCGAGCGGCGTCACCGTGACGTTCAACCCGACGTCCGTGCAGTCCGGGTCGTCCTCGACCGCCACCATCACGGTCGCGGCCGGCACCACTCCCGGCACCTACCCGATCACCATCACCGGCACCGGCTCGGTCACCCACACGGCGACGTACACGCTGACCGTGGGCAACACCAACCCGGGCAACGCGCTCCAGAACGGCGGCTTCGAGCAGGGCACCGCCAACTGGACGCAGAGCGCCAACGACATCACCAACAGCAGCCAGGCCACCGCGCACAGCGGTAGCTGGTACGCCTGGATGATGGGTTACGGCAGCACCGCCACCGAAACCCTGAGCCAGTCCAACATCTCCGTCCCGGCCAACGGCACGCTCCGCCTGTGGGTCAAGACCACCACCCAGGAGGTCGGTTCCACGGTCTACGACACGCTCAAGGTCCAGGTCGACGGCACGACCCTGGCCACCTACTCCAACGTCGGCGCCACCGGTGCCTACGTCCAGAAGAGCGTCGACCTGAGCGCCTACGCGGGCCGGACGATCACTCTCCAGTTCGCCGGTGACGAGGACGAATCCGCCACGACCACCTTCTACGTGGACGACGTCAGCATCTCCTGACCCGTCCTCGATCGTTCATCCGACGATCGGCGCCCCGCTCCCGACGCAACGTCCGGGAGCGGGGCGCCTCGTCGTTCGGGCGCCTCGTCGTTCGGGCGCCTCGTCGTTCGGGCGCCTCGTCGTTCGGGCGCCTCGTCGTTCGGGCGCCGCTCGGCGGCGGCGTCGATCAGGCCCGGTCGTGCGCCCGCAGTCGGCGGCCGACCGTGCCCAACGCCTCTGCCAGTACCGCGAGTTGCTCGCGATCCAGGACGTCGATCAATACTTCGCGAACCCGCTCGACGTGCGCCGGCGCGGCACCGCGCAAGCGTTCCGCACCCTGCTCCGTCAGCACCGCGAAAACACCGCGCGGCTGGTCGGGGCACGCGCGTCGGCGGACCAGTCCCGACTTCTCCAGCTGGGCCACCTGGTAGGTGATCCCGCTCTTGGAAGTGATCAATTTCTCCGCCAGTTCGGCCATCCGCAACTCGCCGTCGGGCGCCCCGGAGAGGTGAACGAGGATCTCGTACTGCGGATGCGAGAGACCGGCCTCGTCCTTGAGTTGGCGCTCCAGTGCCCGGTCCACGCGGTGGCCGGCCTCGACGAAGCCATGCCACGCAGCCATCTCGAGGTCGTCCAGCCAACGCGGTTCGCTCATGCGCTCCAGCCTACTGAGCTTGTCGAAGCCCGAGTCGGCCTGTAGCGTCGAAGTAGTTCAAATTTGAACTGGCCGAACGGCCCGGGATCGAATGAACAACCGACGATCGTCCGACGACCTCGCATCGACAGGAGACACCCACATGGCCTCCCCCGCCGAGACGACCCTCCGCAGCCTCGACCGGCCCGCCGACCCCGCGTCGCCGCCCGCGGCCGGCCCGTCCCTGCACGGCTACGACCTGGGGCTGGTCCTGCTGCGGGTGGTGGTCGGCCTGACCATGGCCGCGCACGGCAGCCAGAAGTTGTTCGGCTGGTTCGACGGTGCCGGCCTGGACGGCACCGGCCAGTTCTTCACCATGAGCGGCTACCCCTCCGGCAAGGCGATGGCGACCGTGGCCGGTCTCACCGAGACCTTCGGCGGCCTGGCCCTGGTGATCGGGCTGTGCACCCCGCTTGCCGCCGCGGCCATCGTGGGCACCATGATCAACGCCATCGCGGTCAAGTGGGACGGCGGCTTCTTCGCGCCGAAGGGCGTGGAGTACGAGCTGCTGCTGACCTCGGCCGCCGCCGCCCTCGCCCTGACCGGGCCGGGCCGTCTGGCCGTCGACCGTTTCCTCCCGATCCTGCGCGCCCACCGCCTCGCGTACGGCATCGCCGCCGTCGCGATCGGCGTGGTCACCGCCGGCGTCATCCTGATGCTGCGCGACTGACGCCCCTGCCCGACGATCCGAGGCACCCCGGGCAGCCGGTCCCCGCCGGCCCCGAGGCACCCCGGGCAGCCTCCGCGACGACCACCACCGGCCCCGGCCCCGGACACCCGGGACCGGGGCCGACCCGTCCCCGATCGACGCCCGCGTCCATCCCGCCGACGGGCTCGTCGACGATCGCTGCGGTCAGGCCCGGGCCGTCGTCGTCGGGGCCGTGGGGGCCGTCGGGTCGCCACCCCGGTCCAAGACCTCCGGGTCGATCACCTGATCGGCGGGCGGCACGACGGGCACACTTCTCCCCTCCCCGGGCGAGCGTCATCTTCGTCCGCACCCTGCCCGACACGGTGACCAGCGTCGGGAACGGCTCGCCCAGCTCCGGGACATGCAGCGTCACAGGGAACCGGTCCACCGAGCCGCCCCCGGCGACGGGCACCACTTTCACAGGCGTGATCGACGTGCCGACATCCTCGTTGTCGGCATGCCCGCGCGTCCCGGGCTGCCGAACATCGGCATGTCGAACGATGGGTCGCCCCGTCGGCGCCCGAAATACCCCGATCGGCCGCAAGAGTTCTCGTTCCACATTCCCGATGCCACTCTCGATCGGCTCGAACGGCTTGACTACATACCTAGGGGGGGTATGTTGTAGTCGTACTCGCCGACCGGGCCACGTCCGGTGCGGCCGATCCGAGCATCAGGAGGCTTCGCCATGGGCACGTCCACTTCCGCCGTCGCCACGACCTACACCGTCACCGGCATGACCTGCGGCCACTGCGTCTCGTCGGTTCAGGCCGAGCTCGGCCGGCTCGACGGCGTCACCGACGTCGCGGTCGACCTGGCCGGCGGCAAGGTCACCGTGACGGCCGATGCCGCGCTCGACGAGGCGACCGTCGCGGCGGCGATCGACGAGGCCGGCTACCGGCTCGTCCCGGACGCGACGCCGGCGGCGGGCGCGAGCTGCTGCGGCAGCTGCCACTGACGCCCGGGGAGGGCGGCGGCCGGCACCGGCGCCCTCCCGGCACCCCCACCGCCCGCCACGCCGTCGACGAATCGACCAGGGAGAGACCATGAACACGGCAGTCAAGGTCGGCGCGTTCGGCGCCGGCATCGTCCTGGCCTTCGGCGCCGCATTCGGCGTGGGCCACGCGGTCGGCCCGGTCGGCTCCGACCCGGCCCCCGCGCACGGCAAGCACGCCGGCGACACCGCCGGCGCGCCGGTCGGGCCGAACGGCACGCGCGCCCCCGGCCCCGCCGGCGCCGCGCCCGCCGTCGCCGAGATGCCCGGCGGCCTCCAGGTCTCCGAGCGCGGCTACACCCTCGTCCCGCCCGCCGAACCGCTGCCGGCCGGCACCCCGACCGACTTCCGCTTCCGCGTGCTCGGCCCGGACGGACAGCCGTGGACCCGCTACGACCGCGCCCACGACAAGGACCTGCATCTGATCGTGGCCCGGCGCGACCTGTCCGGCTTTCGACACGTCCACCCCGTGCTCGGCGCGGACGGGACCTGGAGCGTCCCGCTGACCTTCGCGAGCGCGGGTACGTACCGCGTATTCGCCGACTTCTCCCCCGCCGGCGACCCGGCCGGGGCGCTCACCCTCGGCGCCGACGTGATCGTCGCCGGCGGCTACGAACCGGTCGCCCTGCCGGCACCGACCCGTACGGCGACCGTCGACGGCTACACCGTGTCCCTGACCGGCGACCTGTCCGCGACCGAATCCGGCCTGCTCACCCTGAACGTGAGCCGGGACGGCCGTCCGGTCACCGACCTCCAGCCCTACCTCGGCGCCTACGGCCACCTGGTCGCACTGCGCCAGGGCGACCTCGGCTACCTGCACGTCCACCCGCAGGGCGCGCCCGGCGACGGCAAGACCCCCGCCGGCCCCGGCATCGCCTTCCACGCCCAGGCACCGAGCGCCGGCAACTACCGCCTGTACCTCGACTTCCAACACCAGGGCACGGTCCGCACCGCCGAATTCACCGTCGCCGTCGGCGCCCCGAGCACCACACCGGCACCCGCCGCGCCGCCCGCCACCGCACCGGAACACGGCGAGCACGGCCACTAGGCCGTCCCGCGAAACACCGTCAAGATTCGAACCAAGGCCGATCTCCGTGCGATTTATACCCCCCTAGGGTATAGTCGAAGTGTGATCGTGGGACGGCCACACCAGCACGAGCGAGATGCGAAGGAGCAGGCGATGGGATCGACCACCGAGACCTCGGCGCCACCGGACAGCGGGGAAATCGAGCTGTCGATCGGCGGCATGACCTGCGCCTCGTGCGCGATGCGCATCGAGAAGCGGCTCAACAAGCTCGACGGTGTGACCGCGACGGTCAACTACGCCACCGAGAAGGCCAAGGTCACCTACTCCGCCGACATCGCACCGACCGACCTGGTCGCCCAGGTCGAGGCCGCCGGATACACCGCCGAGCTCCCCGCCCCGCCCGAGACCGCCGGAACCGCCGGCGCACCGGCGCCGGACGGGGACCCGGAAAGGGGTCGGGTCCGCGCCCTGCGCGACCGGCTGCTGATCTCGGCCGTGCTGACCGTGCCGGTGATCGCGATGGCGATGGCGCCGGCCCTGCAGTTCACCAACTGGCAGTGGCTCTCCCTCGCCCTGGCCTGGCCGGTCGTGGCGTACGGCGCGTGGCCGTTCCACAAGGCCGCGTGGACCAACCTGCGGCACGGCACCTCGACCATGGACACGCTCGTGTCGATGGGCACCCTCGCCGCACTCGCGTGGTCCGTGTACGCCCTGTTCTGGGGCTCGGCCGGCGAGCCCGGCATGACCCACGCGTTCTCCTTCGCCATCGAGCGCGGCGACGGAGCGGGCAACATCTACCTCGAAGCCGCCGCCGGCGTGACCACGTTCATCCTCGCCGGCCGCTACTTCGAGGCCCGTGCCAAGCGCCGCTCCGGGGCGGCCCTCAAGGCCCTGCTCGAACTCGGCGCCCGGGACGTGGCGGTGCTGCGCGACGGCCGCGAGGAGCGCATCCCGGTCGAACAATTGGCCGTCGGCGACCTGTTCGTGGTCCGCCCCGGCGAGAAGATCGCCACCGACGGGGTGATCGAGCAGGGCACCTCAGCCGTGGACGCCTCGATGCTGACCGGCGAATCGGTGCCGGTCGAGGTCGGCCCCGGCGACGGCGTCACCGGCGCGACCGTCAACGCCGGCGGCCGCCTGGTCGTGCGGGCCGGTCGGATCGGCGCCGACACCCAACTCGCCCGGATGGCCCGCCTGGTCGAGGACGCCCAGAACGGCAAGGCCCAGGTGCAGCGCCTGGCCGACCGGGTCTCCGGCATCTTCGTGCCCATCGTCATCGCCCTGGCCGCCGCCACCCTGGGCTTCTGGTGGGGCACCGGACAGGGCATCGCCGGCGCATTCACCGCGGCCGTCGCCGTGCTGATCATCGCCTGCCCGTGCGCCCTGGGCCTGGCCACCCCCACCGCCCTCATGGTCGGTACCGGGCGCGGCGCCCAACTGGGCATCCTGATCAAGGGCCCCGAGGTCCTGGAATCCACCCGCCGTGTCGACACGATCGTGCTGGACAAGACCGGCACCGTCACCACCGGTCGGATGACCCTCCTCGACACCCACCTCGCGACCGGCGAGCACCTCGACGAGGTGTTGCGTCTCGCGGGCGCCCTGGAGAACGCCTCCGAGCACCCGATCGCCCAGGCCATCGCCACCGGTGCGGCCGAGCGCGTCGGCGACCTGCCCGACCCCGAGGACTTCGCCAACGTCGAGGGGCTCGGCGTGCAGGGCATCGTCGAAGGCCACGCCGTCCTGGTCGGCCGCACCCGGTTGCTCACCGAATGGGCCCTGGACCTGCCGGTCGAGCTGGAACGGGCGATGACCGACGCCGAAGCCCTCGGTCGCACCGCCGTCGCGGTGGCGTGGGACGGCAAGGCCCGCGCCGTCCTGGTGGTCGCCGACGCGGTCAAGCCCACCTCGGCCGAGGCCATCCGGCGCTTCCGCGAACTCGGGCTCACCCCGATCCTGCTCACCGGCGACAACACCACCGTGGCGCACACCGTCGCCGCGCAGGTGGGGATCGACCCGGAGCACGTGCACGCCGAGGTGATGCCCAAGGACAAGGTGGACGTGGTCACCCGTCTCCAGGCCGAGGGCCGGATCGTGGCCATGGTCGGCGACGGCGTCAACGACGCAGCGGCACTTGCCACCGCCGATCTCGGCCTGGCCATGGGCACCGGCACCGACGTCGCGATCGAGGCGTCCGACCTGACCCTGGTCCGCGGCGACCTGCGCGCCGCCGCGGATGCGATCCGGCTGGCCCGCAAGACGCTCGGCACCATCAAGTCCAATCTGTTCTGGGCCTTCGCCTACAACGTGGCCGCTCTGCCGCTCGCCGCCGCCGGGCTGCTCAACCCGATGCTCGCCGGCGCCGCGATGGCCTTCAGTTCGGTCTTCGTGATCAGCAACAGCCTGCGGCTGCGCGGCTTCAGGGCACTGGCCGACGAAACCCGCCCGACCTCGACCGACACCGCCGACAACACCGACACCACCGCGCCCGCCCCGATCTCCGCCTGACCCGCCGCACCCGAGCACGATCGCCGAAGCCCGCTCGATGCCACCGCATCGAGCGGGCTTCGGCCCGGGGCCCGTCTTCGATCCCGCGCCGAGCGCGGGCCGGGTCAGGACGGCGTCGGGCCCACCGCCTGGATCACGGCGAACGCGCCCCCCTGCGGATCCTGGACCACGGCCATGCGACCCGCCATCATGTCGAACGGCGGCTTGAGCACGTTGCCGCCGGCCCGGACCAGCGCATCGACGGTGCTGTCGGTGTCGTCCACGGAGAAGTAGGTCAGCCAGTGCGCGGGCGTACCGGGGGGCATCCGGTCCAGGCCCTGCATCCCGGCGACCACGCGGCCGTTCGCGCTCAGCGAGTGGTAGCCCTCGGCGCCCTCCATCGGCTCGGCCGCCAGGCCCAGCGCGGTCGAGCAGAACTTGCCCGCGACGGAGACGTCGCCGGTGTTCAGCTCGTTCCAGATCACCGCGCCGGGCTCGTTGACCACCTCCGCACCGCCGAAGTCCCGGGCCTGCCACAGGCCGAACACGGCACCGGTGGGCTCGGCGACCACGCACATCCGGCCCAGCGTCATCACGTCCATCACCGGCATGAGCACCGTGCCGCCGGCCTTCTTGATCGCCTCCTGCGTGGCGTCGGCGTCGGCGGTGGCCAGGTAGGTGGTCCACGCGGTCGGCGGCGTCGGCCCGCCGTCCGGGGACATCGCGGTCATGATGCCCGCGACGGCCTTCCCGTTCAGCGAGCAAACGGCGTAACCGCCGGTCTCCTCAGGCCCGACCTCACCCTGCCAGCCGAACAGGTCGCGGTAGAAGTCGAGGGCGGCCTGCTGGTCGGGGACCATCAGGTCGACCCAGCAGGGCGTGCCGGGTACGTAGGGGTTGGTGACCACGGGCATGACGAGAACCTCCAGAGAAGCCGACGAAGAACGCCCCCGTGCTCCTCATCGTCAGCGCCCGTACCGCCGCTCGCCACCGGTCGACGCCCGTGGTCGGGTCCGGTCACGGCAGCCGCGATCCGGCCCGCGTCCACTGCTGCGGGGCTCTCCCGCCCGGGAATCAGTGCGCCGCGGACGCGGACAACCCCTCGGCCAACGCGCGCTTGTCGATCTTGCCGATCGCGGTGAGGGGGAACTCGGTGACGACGGCGATGCGGTCCGGCAGTTTGAAGGCCGCGACGCCGCGCTCGATCAGGAACGCGCGCAACCGCGCCGCCGTGGGCGCCGCCGCTCCGCCCGCCGGGACCACCACCACGCAGATCTGTTCGCCGCGATCGGGGTCGGACAGCCCGATCGCCGCACACTGCTCGATGCCCGGGTGGGCTCGGACGTGGGTCTCGACCTCCTCGGCGGACACGCTCTCGCCGTTGCGGTCGATGGTGTCCTTCACCCGCCCCTCGACCACCAGGTATCCGGAGGGCAGCCGCCGGACCAGGTCGCCGGAGCAGTAGAAGCCGTCGGCGGTGAAGGCTGTGGCGTTGACCTCGGGTGCGCGGTAGTAGCCGCGCAGCGTGTACGGCCCCCGGACCAGCAATTCGCCGATCTCGCCGGGGGCGACGTCCCGTCCCGCCGGGTCCACGATGCGGAGTTCGTCGTCGGGGCACAGCGGGCGGCCCTGGGTGCCGGTCACCGTCGCGTCGTCGTCGCCGGCGCGGGTGTAGTTGAGCAGGCCCTCGGCCATGCCGAAGACCTGTTGCACGGCGCAGCCCAGGCCCTCCGGAACGGTCCGGGCCACCTCGGCGGACAACTTCGAGCCGCCGGCCTGGAGCACCCGGAGGCTGGACAGGTCGCTGTCGTCCCATTCGGCGGTGTCCAGCCACAGCGGGATCAGGGGCGGGACCAGCGCGGTGTGCGTGACGCCCTCGGCCTGGATCAGTGGGAACGCGGCATCGGGCGCCGGGGACGGGGAGAGCACCACGGTGCCGCCCACGGACAGGGTGCCGAGCAGGCCCGGGCAGGCCAGCGGGAAGTTGTGCGCGACCGGCAGGCACGCGAGGTAGACCGTGTCCGCGTCGAGGTCGCACGCCTGCGCACTGGCCCGTGCGTTGTACCCGTAGTCGTCGTGGGTGCGCGGGATGAGTTTGGGTACGCCGGTGGTGCCGCCGGACACCAACAGCAGTGCCACGTCGGCCGGATCGGGCTCGGCGTACTGGCGGGGTTCGCCGTCCACGGTGTCCAGGGCCCGATGCGGTCCGGGGTCGCCGGCGACCAGGACGTGCCGCACCGAGGGCGCCTCGGCGCGCACCAGGGTCGCCAGGGCGCGGTAGTCGAAGCCGGCCACCTCGTCGGCCACCACATAGGCGACGGCCTCGCTCAGCCGGGCCAAGTGGGCGATCTCGGTGATCCGGTGCGCGGGCAGGGTGAGCACCGGGATCGCGCCGAGTCGGGTCAGGGCGAAGAACAGCACCGGGAACGCGGCGATGTTGGGCAGTTGCACCACGACCCGGTCGCCGGCGCGAATGCCGAGGTCGGCGAGCCCGCCGGCCATCCGGTCGGCCCGCGCGTCGAGTTGACGGTAGGTCAGGCGCTCTTCGCCGGCCACGACGGCGAGAGCGTCGCCGTACTCGGCGGTCCAGTCGCGCAACAACCGGCCCAGCGTGCGGCCGTCCCAGTAGCCGGCTGCACGGTATCCGGCGGCGGTCTCCTCCGGCCACGGCGTCAGGCCCGAGGCGCGCGGCGGCGCCGGCGAGTTGGCTTGGCTCATCGGGTTGTCGACCTCCGGAGCGATCACTGTTCGGCATACGGGACTTTGGTTAGGCTAACCTGAATCCCCTGCCGTGTCCTCGCCCATCGGAAATCACCATGTGCGGTGCCCCGCAGGCCATTTCCGCCCCGACTCGCATCCCGGGCTCTGACGTCGTGGGCGCACCCCGGCCGTCGACGACCGCCGAACCGCCCCCGTCGCGTGCGGCCACCCCGGCGCAACAGCGCCTTCCCGGCCCGAAGTTGTCCGCTCCCGCGCCCATGGCGTCTCCGGTCGAGGTCCCGGCGGCACGCGAAGGTGCGCGAACGGGCGGTGAATCCGGCATCCGTCGAGACCCTGGAGAAGGAATGCAGGTTAGGCTAGCCTAAGTTCCGTTTGGCTCGGTCTCTTGAACGCTTGTGGCCCCGTCGTGAAAGCGAGAAGAGCTGTGACCTCCCCCTCGGTCTTCCACGAGCGGCGCGTACCCTGCGCCGCCGACCCCATCGCCGTCGCCGCCGCCCTCGCCGCCTCCACCACGGACGAGTTCGTCGTCTACGAGAACGAAGGCGAAGTCGGCTGGGGGGAGTCGCCCTACGCACTCGTGTCCACGGGTGTCGACGCGACCACGCTGACCGTGGCGGGCGAGACGCACACCGTCGCCACCGGCCCCCGCCCGCTGGACGCGGTGGCCCGGGCCCTGGCGAACGTCGACGTCACCGGGTGGCGGGCTTACGGCTGGCTGGCCTTCGAACTGAGCCACGCGTTGCACGGTACCGACACCGGCACCGGCCACGCCGCCGCCACCTCCGCCCCGGCATCCGGAGGCGGGCGTACGGACGACCCGCCGATCGCCCGGATCGCCGTCCCACGCCGGGAGATCCGGCTGACCGTGGGTGAGGCACTGCTGCGCGCACTGGATCCGGACGACCTCGACCACCTCGAAGTGCGACTCGCCGCCGCGGCGTCCGCGGCCGACGTGCCCGTCCGCGAGGCCCGGGTCCGCGCCGACGTGCGCGATCACGGAGCCGACGACTACCGTGCGGCGGTGGCGCTCTCGGTCGCCGCGATCCGGGCCGGGCGGTTGGACAAGGTCATCGTCTCCCGCCTCGTGCCCGTTCCCGAGCCGATCGACCTGCCCGCCACCTACCTCGCCGGCCGCCGGGGCAACGACCCGGCACGATCGTTTCTGCTGCGGCTGGGCGGCTGGCAGGTGGCCGGCTTCAGTCCGGAGATCGTCGCCCGGGTCAGCCGGGATCGCACCGTGAGCACCCAGCCGCTGGCGGGCACCCGTGCGTTGGCCGGCGACCCCACGGCCGACCGCACCCGTCGCGACGAGTTGTACCGCGATGCCAAGGAGGTCTTCGAGCACGCCATATCCGTGCGCCTGGCCCGCGCGGAGTTGACCACGGTCTGTGCCGAAGGCAGCGTGCGCATCGACGACTTCATGACCGTCAAGGAACGCGGCAGCGTGCAACACCTGGCCTCGCGACTGTCCGGCCGCCTGTCCGAGGGCCGCACCGCGTGGGATGCGCTCGCCGCACTCTTCCCGGCGGTCACCGCCTCCGGCATCCCCAAGGCCGAGGCATGCGAACTGATCCACCGGACGGAAACCGAACCCCGGGGCCTGTACAGCGGGTCGGTGCTCACCGTCGACGCCGACGGCACCGTGGACGCCGCCCTGGTCCTGCGCAGCGTCTTCCGGCACGGCGGGCGCACCTGGCTGCGGGCCGGCGCGGGCGTCGTCGCCCACTCCACGCCCGAACGGGAACTGGAGGAGACCCGGGAGAAGTTGTACAGCGTCTCGCGCTTCCTCGTGCCCGAACGCGCCGACCCGGCCGGCGACACCGAGGACCCGCAACCCGCGGTACTGACCGCGACCTGACCACCGTTCCGGCCCGCCCCGACCGGGGCCGGGCGGGCCGGAACGGTACCCGGCGTCCCGATTCCCCGGCACCCCGGCGTCCCGAGTCCCCCATTCCCCGGCTCCGCGACTCCGGGCGCGCCGGACCACCACCGGCCCGGCAGAGCGGCGAACAACGACCGCGCGCGGTCGATTCGGGACAACGGTCGGCGGCCACGATCCGTTCCCCAAACCGTCCCCGCGCGCCGCCCGACCCTCGAAAAACCCGTCACAGATCTCGTCTTCCCTACACCATCGAGGTCTTCCGTTCATCACACTTGGATACCGCCGCCCCGCGGAAACCGGTTTCGGTGGATCATGGGCGCAGCGCGGGTGGGATTTCCCCGCCCGCCGGAAGGGGAATCGTCTGCCCCGTCAGTGGGTTGCGTTCACCCCTTCGCTGTCCCAGTGGCAATGAGAAGGAGTCGCCGGATGGTCGCATCGTCTGTGGACGAACTGCGGATTTCGTTGGAGAAGGAGGCTACCGAACTGGCTGCGCAGCGAGACCGGCTGCGCGAGGAACTGGTCGACGTGGAAAGGCAGTTGGCGGCTCGGCTCAGCGCGGTGGAGCACCTCGCGCTGATCCGTCCGCTGGTGCCGCTGCCGCGTGCCGAGGCCGAGGCCGCGGCACCGGTCGAGGTCGCGCCGGTCGAGGCCGAGCCCGTCGTCGAGGCACCGGTCGAGGCGGCGCCGGTGGCCGAGGCCGTGGTCGAAGAGACCGCGGTCGAGGAAGCGCCGGTCGAAACGGCGCCGGTGGAGGCTGCCGTGGAGGAGGTCACCGCCCCGGCCCCGAGCCGGAAGCGGAAGGCGGTTGCGGCAACGAAGGAGAAGACGCGGATACAGTCCGCATCGACACGCAAGGCTCCGGCGACCAAGTCCGCCGCCGCCAAGCCTGCCGGAAAGCCCGCTGCCAAGCCGGCGACCAAGGCCACCGCCAAGCCCGCCGCCAAGAAGAAGTCCACCCGCGCGAAGGCGGCTCCCGTCGAGCCGGTCGCGCCCGAACCGGCGGCCGCTCGCCCGGTCCGCTCCCACCTGCGCGACGAGATCGCCGCGTTGTTGGAAGGCACCGGCGAACCCATGAACGTCCGCCAGCTCACCGAGGCCCTGGGCGAGACCGCCACCAAGAGCCGGATGGAGAGCGTGCGTACCTCCACGGAGGGCCTGGTCAAGGCCGGGCGCGCGATCAAGGCCGGCCGCGGCCTGTTCACCGGCCCCGGCGCCTGAACCACCCCGGGTACGCCCGGATGCACCGGCCACCGCCGGCCCGACGGTACGCCTCGCGGCTGCCTCGGGCCGGCGGTGTCGTCACCCGGCGACGCTTCACCGACCTCGTCCAGAACGCGCCCGAACCCCCACGCCCCGACCCGCGCCGGCCGTCCGTCGGCCGCGTGTTCGGCGCCGGCGATGTTCGCCGAACGTGATGGAACGTTCACCGCGATGCCTGTCGGCCGGGTGTGCCGGGCCCCTAGATTGGCCTGGACCACCCCACACGGCATCTGGAGATGAGAGTTCGTGGCCGAGCCCATACTCGATGCAGAATCGGCTTTACCGGAGCGGAAGATCGACACCGAGGTGGCGCATACCGCCCGCGTGTGGAACTACTGGCTGGGCGGCAAGGACAACTATCCCGTGGACCGCGAGACCGGCGATCAAATCGCCGCGATCCACCCGGGAACGCGCGACTACGCGCTCGCCGACCGGCAGTTCCTGGGCCGAGCGATCCGTCATCTCGCCCGCGATCTGGGTATCCGCCAGTTCCTCGACATCGGCACCGGACTGCCGACCGCCGGGAACACCCACGAGATCGCCCAGAGCGTGGCCCCGGAATCGCGCATCGTGTACGTGGACAACGATCCCCTGGTGCTCGTGCACGCCCGGGCCCTGCTGACCAGCAGCCCGGAGGGGGCGACCCGCTACATCGACGCCGACCTGCGCGACGTCGACGAGATCTTGGCCCGCGCGGCCAAGACGCTGGACTTCGACCAACCCGTCGCACTGGTCCTGCTCGGCGTGATCATCTTCGTCAACGACGACGACGAGGCATACGGGACGGTCCGCCGACTGCTGGACGCGCTGCCCTCCGGCAGCCATCTGGCCCTGTCCCACACGGTGACCAGCCCCCCGGCACCGCCGGACGTGGACGACGCCGTGGCGTTTTGGAACGCGCACGGCACACCCCGGCTCAAGCAGCGCTCCCCCGAGGGCATCGCGCGCTTCTTCGACGGCCTGGAACTGCTCGAACCCGGCGTCGTCTCGTGTTCGCGCTGGCGTCCCGAGGCCGGCGACAAGACCCCGGACGTGGCCATGTACGGCGCGGTGGGACGCAAGCCGTAGCCGGCCGGGAGCGGCCGGGGCCACGTGCCACCGGCACCTGCCGCACCGCCGAACCCGCCGTCGGCCGGGCATGGCTTGGCGGCCCCTCCGATCCGTCCGCATCGGAGGGGCCGCCGGTACAGCGGTGTCGAGCGCTATCGCCGGAGGACGAGCGGCGGATCAGCCCTGGTGGCCGCCACCGTGGTGCTGCGGGGCCTCGCTCTTGTGGTGCTCGCCCTTGTCGTGCTCGCCCTTGCCGTGCTCGCCCTTGTCGTAGCCACCGTTGTCGTGGTCGCCGTCGACGTTCGCGCACACGTTGCCGATGGCCGGGTTGAGCAGGCCGATGATGTTGACGGTGTTGCCGCAGATGTTGATCGGCACGTGGATCGGCACCTGGATGTTGTTGCCGGACAGCACGCCCGGCGAGCCGACCGCCGCACCCTGGGCCTCGGAACCGGCGTTGGCGACACCCGCACCCGACATGACGAGCGCGGTGATACCGACGGCCAGGGCCGCGGTCTTCTTGAACGTGTGCATGTGATCTCCGTTTCGGATGGCGCCGCGGATGGCGCGTCCGCCCGGTGCAACGACCCGAAACGGGGTCGGCAACTGGTGATTCGAAGTGTTCACCCGGGTGGCGGCACGCCGCCCGGGCGGGCGGAATACCGGGTCGACACGGCGGGTTCGGCGTGTCGGGGCGGGGTACTGGTCGCCGAACCGCGCCGGTGCCACCCGGCGGGCGAAGCCCCATCGCAAGCCGACCCCAGGAAGCAGGGCCGCATCGTGCCTGTCCCCTCCCACCCGACCCGCCGCGCCCTCCTGTTCGGTTCGGCCGGTACCGCCGCCCTGCTCGCCGGCGGCCCCGGGGCGCTGCTCGGCACCGGGTCCGCCGCACCGCGACCCGCGCTCCCGGTCGCGGACACCGCCGTGTCGCTCGACGCGGCGCCGGTGACGGTCGACCTGGGTTCGCGCACCGTGCACACGTGGGGCTACGCCGACCGGGTGCCCGGCCCGGAGATCCGGGTCACCGCCGGCGGCACGGTGTCCGCCCGGTTGCACAACAACCTGCCGCAAGAGACCACGGTGCACTGGCACGGCCTACGCATCGATCCCACGATGGACGGCGCCCCCGGGCTCAGCCAGGTCGCGGTGGCACCCGGCGACGTCTTCGACTACCGCTTCACGGCGCCCGATCCGGGCACCTACTTCTACCACTCGCACGTGGGCACCCAACTCGACCGCGCGGCCTACGGAGCGCTCGTGGTGGAGGACCCGGCCGAGCCACTGGGCTACGACGCGGAGTGGATCGTCGTCCTCGACGACTGGATCGACGGCACCGGCACCGACCCGGACGCGGCGCTGAACCTCATCCGCACCGGGCCGGTGCAGACCATGCACAGCACCCTGCTCGGCGGGACCGCCGGCCACATCGACTACCCGCACTACCTCGTCAACGGCCGCACCCCGGAGGCCCCCGAGGTGTTCACCGAGACCCCCGGTCGCCGCATCCGGCTGCGTCTGATCAACGCCGGGGCGGACACCGCGTTCCGGGTCGCACTGGGCGGGCACGAGTTGACCGTCACCCATACCGATGGATACCCGGTGGTGCCGGTCACCGTGGACACGCTGCTGATCGGGATGGGCGAGCGCTACGACGTGCTGGTCACCCTGGCCGACGGGGTGTTCCCGTTGGTGGCCGCCGCCGAGGGCAAGAACGCCCGGGCGTTCGCCGTGCTGCGCACCTCTGCGGGCGAGGCGCCGTCGGCCTCGGTCGCCGTGCCCGAGTTGCGCGGCCGCCTGCTCACCCTGGCCGACCTGGTCGTCGACCCCTCGGTCGATCTGGGTGACACGCCGGCGCGCGGCGTGGATCTGGTGCTGGGCCGCGGCCGCGACGGAACGGGGTGGACCCTCGGCACGAGCTCCGCGTTCGACTCGCCCCCGCTGCGGGTGCCGGTCGCGCTCGGCGAGCGGGTCCGGTTGTCCTTCACCAATACGACCCGCATGTGGCACCCGGTCCACCTGCACGGGCACACCTTCCAGGTGCGGGGCGCCACCGGTCGCGGTCCGCGCAAGGACACCGTGATGGTGCGTCCACGGGAGAGCGTCGCCGTGGACGTGCTCGCCGAGAACCCCGGCGAGTGGATGCTGCACTGCCACAACCTCTATCACAGCGAGTTGGGCATGATGGCGACCTTCGGCTACGGCGAGACCCCGCCCCCCGGCCCCGACATGCCGGGCATGTCGGGCATGTCGGGGCCGGGCTGACCCGGGCCGCCGTCGCGTGTGGTGCCGCCGACGGACGTCGGGGTCGGTCAGCAGTGGCCGGCCGGCTCCGACCGTCCGCACACGTTCGCCGTGAACGTGTTGACCGCCGCGGCGTCCCGGTTCGCCAGGTCCGCCGGTTCGTTGCGCTGCACGACGTTGTCCCGGACCACGTTGTTCGCGGTCGGCCCGCCGGCGAAGCTGGGCACCATCACGATGCCACCCGACATCGGCGACTCGCCCCGGTTGTCCCGGACCTGATTGTCGCTCACCCGCGTCTCCTGGGCGCCGGTGAGCACGATGCCCGACCCCTGGATGAAGGCCAGTCGCGAATTACCCTCGCAATACTTGTTGTTCTCGTCGATGCGATTGCGGCGGATGTCCAACGCCCCGGCCACCGGCTTCGTTTCGTCGCCCACCACGAACACACCGGCGCAGTTCCCGGTGAGTTCGTTGTATTCGATCGTCAACGCGCGCCCGCGTCGGATCAACACGCCCAGCCGGTTGCCCGAGGCGTGGTTGCGGGCGATGCTCGCGCCCAGCGCATCCGCGGTGTCGGCCAGGAACAGACCCGCCTGGGCGTTGTCATCGGTGGTGTTGTCGGTGAACTCGGCCCGGGTGGACTGTTCCTGGCCGATCCCGTGCTCGCCGTTGTCGTGCGCGAACACGCGTCGCACCCGCATGTGTTCGGTGGCACTGCCCATCACGCCGGTCTTGGTGAAGCCGGTGACCGTCAGCGATTGGATCCGCACGTCGGACACCGGGTGCTCCGCGGTGCCGTACACACAGATCCCGTGCCCGGCCGCCGCGCACGCGTTCGCCGCGCCCGGTTCGCCCGGGGTGATCACGGTGCGCTCGCCCGCGCCGCGGATCGTCACGCCGTCCGTGCCGATCAGCACGCTGCCGGGGTACTCGCCGGGCAACACCTCGATGATGTCGCCGGGCGCGGCCGCGTCCACGGCCGCTTGGATCGATTCGCCGGGATGGACCACGTGCCGGGTCTCGGCTTGCGCGGCCGGGGCCAGGACCGAGCCCAGCGCGGTCAGGAAAGTGGCACAGGCAAGGGGAAGCAGGCGTTGTGCGTGCATGAGCGTGGTTCTGCCTTCATGGGAGAGGGGGGAACGGAACGGGAAAACGAGGGGTTCGGTTCAGGAAACGGGTTCGGGCAGCGCGGCCGGGGCGACTTCGACGGTGTCCGCGGTCATCGTGTCGACCAGGCAGGTGGTGTGCTTCCCGGCCTGAAACACCGGGTGGGCGAGCACGCGACGCAGGAAGCCCAGCGTGGTGTGCACGCCGCCGCCGGCCACCCGGAACTCGCCCAGCGCCCGCTCGGCGCGCGCGATGGCCCGGTCCCGATCCGGCGCCCAGACGATCGCCTTGGCGAGCAGCGAGTCGTAGTCGGGGCCCACGGTCCATCCCTGAAACGCGTGGGTGTCGATCCGTACGCACGGCCCGCCGGGCGGCACGAACTCGGTGAGTCGACCGGGCGTCGGCGCGAACCCGCGGGCCGGGTCCTCGGCGTTGATCCGGCACTCGATCGCCACCCCCCGCGGCACCACGTCCTGCTGAGTGAACGTCAGCGGCGCGCCGGCGGCGATGGTGAGCTGTTCGCGCACGATGTCGACGCCGGTGACCATCTCGGTCACCGGGTGCTCCACCTGGATCCGGCAGTTGATCTCCAAGAGGTGGAACCGGTGCTCCGGGGTGACCACGAACTCGAAGGTGCCGGCGCCCACGTAGCCGACGGCGGACGCACCGCGCAGCGCCGCCGCACACATCGCGTCGCGCACCTCGGTCGGCAGGTGCGGGGCCGGCGACTCCTCGACCAGCTTCTGATGCCGACGCTGCACCGAGCAGTCCCGTTCGCCGAGGTGGACCGCGCCGCCGTGCCGGTCGCACAACACCTGGACCTCGACGTGCCGCGCGTCGTCGATGTAGCGCTCCAGGTAGAGCCGTTCGTCCCCGAACACGGCCCGCGCATGCGCCCGGGTGTCCTGGTAGGCCCAGACCAGCTCGTCCGGGTCGCGCACCACGCTCATACCGCGACCGCCGCCGCCCGCGACCGCCTTGAGGATCACCGGGTAGCCGATCCGGGCGGCGATCTCGACCGCCTCGGCCGGCGAGGCCAACGGGCCGTCGCTGCCCGGCAGGACGGGCAGCCCGGCGGCGGCCATCACCGTGCGCGCCTCGCTCTTGTCGCCGAGCCGCTGCATCACGTGTGGCGGCGGCCCGATGAAGGTGATCCCGTTCGCCTCGCAGATCTCCGCGAAGTCGGGGTCCTCGGACAGGAATCCGTAGCCCGGGTGGATCGCCTCCGCGCCGGTGCGGCGGGCCGCCTCGATGATGGCCGGCATGTTGAGATAGCTGGATCTGGCGGGTGGGGGACCGATGTGCACGGCCTCGTCGGCGAAGCGCACCACGGCGGAATCGCGGTCCGCGGTCGAGTACACGGCCACGCTGCGGATGCCGAGTTCGCGGCAGGTGCGAGCCACCCGCAGGGCGATTTCGCCTCGGTTGGCGATGAGCACGGTCGAGAACACGCTGGACCACCTCGGTCGTCGTCAGTGCCGGGTGTGCGAGCCGCCGCGGCCCGTCCCGGAACGGTCTTCGGGCCCACCGTCGTGGTCGGTGCCCCCATCGTGGCCGGCCGCGCGTGGTTCGATCGCGATCAATGGCTCCTGGTACTCCACCGATTGCGCATCCGGCACCAGCACCTCCACCACCCGCCCGGACACGTCCGCGGTGATGGTGTTCATCATCTTCATGATCTCCAGGATCCCCACCGTCTGGCCGGGCCGGACGGTGTCGCCGACGCTGACGAAGGGCTTCGCGCCCACCTCGGGCGCGTGGTAGAAGGTGCCGACCATCGGGGCGCGGACGAACCGGCGTGCGCTCTCCGCCGCGACCGGCTGCTCGACCTGTGGCGCGGCGGGTGCGCCGGAGGCCCCCGGCATCGGGCCGGGGGCGGCCGAGTCGGGCCACTCGATCTCGATGCTGGTGTCGCCGCACTTCAACCTGATCCAGCGCGGCGGGTTCGGCGCGCTGCGCGCGTGCTGCGGCCCGTCGGCCGGTTGCGCGTGCGGCTGAGGGTGCGGTTGCGTGGCGTGTGCGGGGTTCAGCGGCTTGACCCACCGCTCGTCCGCGTAACCGGAGTGGTGGTTGACGTGGTCGTCGACGTGCGCGTCGCGCGCTTCGGGGGTTCCGGGGTGTGGGGTCATGACGCACTTCCTTCGGCACGGGCATCCGGCGCGGCGCCGAAGCTCCGGAATCGGTCCCCGCGTTCGCGCAGGAGCCGGGTCTTGTCCAGCGCTCGCAACTCGTCGACCACCGGGATCAGTGCGGTGCGCAGCAGTGCGGCGGCCCGGCCCGGGTCGGTGTGCGCACCGCCGGGCGGCTCGGGCACGATCGCGTCGACCACACCCAGGCGCAGCAGTTCTCGCGGGCGCATGCGCAGCGCAGCGGCGGCGGCGGGCGCCGCCGCGGGGTCCTTCCACAGGATGGCCGCACAGCCTTCGGGGCTGATCACCGAGTAGACGCCGTGCTCGCCGATCAGTACCCGATCGGCGACCGCGAGCGCGAGGGCGCCGCCGCTGCCGCCCTCGCCGGTGATCACCGTGACGATCGGGGTGGGCAGTCGGGCCATCAGGCGCAGGTTCTCCGCGATGGCGACGGCCTGGCCGTCCCGCTCGGCGTCCGGTCCGGGGTTGGCGCCGGGTGTGTCCACCAGGGTGAGTACCGGCAGGCCCAGTTTGGCGGCGAGCCGCATCAGCCGGGCGGCCTTGCGAAAGCCCGCCGGGGTGGCCATGCCGAACTTGCGGCGTTGGCGTTCGGCGAGGTTGTCGCCGCCCTTCTGGTGACCGATCAGCATCACCGGCAGGCCGTCGAGCCGGCCGATGCCGCCGACCACCGCGGGGCAGTCCGCGCCGATCCGGTCACCGTGCAACTCGTGGAAGTCGTCCAGGAGTCGGCCGGCGTAGTCCAGGGTGGTGGGTCGCCCGGGGTGCCGGGCCAGCCGGACCGCCTCCCACGGGTCACCCTCGTCCGGCCTCCCGTTCACGGCGTGGCCGCCGGCCGCGTGGACGCTCGCCGTGTGGCCGTTGGCAGTGTGACCGTTGGTGGAACGCCCGTTCAGACCATTTGCCGCGAGCCCGCTTGCCGCGGCCTCGTTCGGCCCGAGCCCGTTCGCCGCAAGCCCGTTCACCGCCGGCCCGCCGACGGCCGCCCCCACCAGGGCCGGCATCTGCGCAACCGGCTCGGCCGGCGACTCCTCCGGACGCGTCTCGCGCGGTTCGTCCAGGCCGAGGAAGTGTCGAATCGTCGCGCGCAGCGCCGCTCGGGGTGCGATCGCGTCGACCATCCCGTGCTCGAGCAGGAATTCGGCGGTCTGGAAACCGGCGGGCAGGCGTTCGCCGATGGTGTGCTCGATCACCCGAGGACCGGCGAAGCCCATCCGCGCACCCGGTTCGATCAGGATGACGTCGGCCAGCGTGGCGAAGGAGGCGGCCACCCCGCCGTAGGTGGGGTCGGTGATCAGCGACACCACCAGGACGCCGGCCTCGTCCAACTCCGCCAGGGCGTGCGCGGTCTTGGCCATCTGCATGAGCGAGAGCACGCCCTCCTGCATCCGGGCTCCCCCCGAGGCGGTGACCAGCAGCAGCGGAGTACGGGTGCGCAGGCTCTCGTTCGCGGCCTCGGTGACCAGCGCGCCGACGGCGCAGCCCAGGCTGCCGCCCAGGAAGCGGAAGTCCATCGCGGCCACCACGACCGACCGGTCGTGGATGGTGCCCCGCGCGCACAGGACCGCCTCGTCCATGCCGGTCGCGGCACGCGCCTCGGCCAGGCGTTCCGCGTACGGGCGCGAGTCCACGAAGCCCAGCGGGTCGTGCGGGGTGGGGCCGGCGGTCAGCGGTGTCTGCGAACCGGGGTCGAGGAGTTGGTCCAGTCGTTGCCGGGCCGTGAGTCGGGCGTGGTCACCGCAGTCGGGGCACACCCGCAGATCCCGGGTGAAGCGTTTGCCGTATACGAGTTCGGCGCAGCGCCCGCACTTGACCCAGTCGGGTCGGGTGTGGACGGTGAGCCCGAGGTCGGTCTCGATCATGGCTTCGGAGTCCTTGGACGAAGGGGCCTCGAACGAGAAGGCCCAGGACGGAGCGGCCTTGGACGCAGCGGCCTTGGACGCAGGGAGCTCGACGAACGAGAGCTCGGACCGGGCGCGTTCGTGCACCGGGGATCGGAACGACCGCACCACGCGGCCACGTTCGCGTTATGCCTGTGCGTCCCGCTCCCAGCGGTAGAACTCGCGGGCCATCGCGTCCTGCGGCGACCGCCAGGTCTTCGGGTCGTAGGCGTTCACGTGCACGGCCAGCCGCTCGCTGATGTCGCGGAACTGCGGGTGCCCGGCGACCTTGGCGACGGCCGGGCCGGGCGGGCGGTCGGCCTCGATCAGATGCAGGTACAGGTCGCCGAACTGGAACAGACTGCGTCCCGTGACCCCCACGAGGTGCGGGAGTTCACCGGTGTCGGACGAGGCGAAGATGTCCGCGATCCGGGGTGCCGAATCGGGCTTCATCCGAGCCACGATCAGGGTGCGGTGCATGTGCGGTGGTCCTTCCCGGTCTGTCGGTCGATGACCGGCGGGACCGCGGGATGCGGTCCCGCCGGCGGGGCGCCGTCGTCGGACGGGCCGGCGGCGGCGCGACGGTCACCAGGTGCGGGCGGTGGGCGCGACGCCCATCTCGCGGGCCCGCTCCTGGATGCGGTCCCGGATCAGCTCCAGTTGCACGCGCGAGTTGCGGTTGATGTTGTCCGTCATCCACGCGTCGTCGACCGGGGCGGTCTCCTTCATCGCGAAGTCCTGCACCCAGCGCATCCGCACACCGTCGGGGACCTCGTGGTACTCCCAGCGGATGTGCATGTGCGCGAACGGCCCGGTCTCCACCCGGCGGGCCCACACCGTGCGGGCGTCGCGGTCGGCCTCGCGCTCGGAGACCCAGCTCCAGACCTTGCCGTCCTTGTCCGGGTGCATGGTCAGCCGGAAGGTGACCTTGGCGCCCTCGCGCGAGATGATCTCCACCGACGCGTATTCGCTGAACAGGTCCGTCCAGTGCTCCACGTCGTTGGTCATGTCCCAGATCAGGTCGAACGGGGCCGAGATGACGATGTCGTTGTCGGTATGGCCGGCCATGTCACACTCCGGAGGTGAGTTGGGAGTTGGTGGTTTCCAGGAACTCGCGCGGGGTCTTGCACTGGTCCACGTCCGCGCCGAGCGGGAATTGGTAGCGCCGCTCCAGTTCGGAGACGATCCCGAGCAGCCCCAGCGAGTCGAGTCCGAATTCCTCGAACGTCGACCCCGGCAGGCTCATCCGTTCCGGATCGGCGGTGACGCCGGCGCAGGTCTTCATCAGCGCGGCGAGTTCTTCGTACGTGAAGGGTCCGTTCATCGCAGGCTTCCTTCTTCCGTGCTTCCTTGCGGGGGACCGCTACGCGGTCGGGAAGGGCGTGCCGGGCCGGCCTTCGCCGTGGCGCAGCACCAGTGCCGCGTTGTGGCCCATCAGGCCTCGACTGAGCACCAGGGCGGTGCGCAGTTCGGCGGTTCGGGCCCGGCCGGTGACCAGATCCAGGTCGTGGCAGACGTCGAAGACGCCCGGGGTGGGCGGCAGTACGCCGTGTTCCATGGCCAGGATCGCGGCGGCGCAGTCCAGGACGGGTGCGCCGCAGTACGCGCGGCCGATGCCCGCTTTGGGGGCGGTCACCGGCACCCGGGCGGCGTGGGCGCCCAACGCGTCGGACAGGGCCAGTACTTCGGCGTGGTCGGCCTCGCGCACCCCGAGGGCGTCCGCGAAGACCACGTCGATGTCCTGCGGGGCGCATTCGGCCTCGGCGAGCGCGTCGCGGATCGCCCGGGCGAGGCCGTGCCGGGAGGGTTCCCAGCCCGAGGTTCCGGTGAACGTCGCGCCGTGCCCGGCCACTTCGGCCCGGATCCGGGCGCCGCGCCGGTGCGCCGCGGCCGCCTCCTCGACGACGAACATCGCGCCGCCCTCGGCGGGGGCGAATCCGCACGCGGTCGAGGTGAACGGGAGATACGCCTGCCCGGGTTCGCGGGCCAGGCTGAGCGCGTCGTAGCCGAGCTGGCACACCATCGAGTACGGCGCCAGCGGGGCCTCCGCCGCGCCGACCACGACGGCGTTCGTGCCGCGGCTGATGGTGCGGGCCGCGTGCGCGAGGGCGTCCAGCCCGCCGGCCTCGTCGTTGGCCAGCACCGCGCACGGCCCCTTGAAGCCGCCGCGGATGGAGATCTGGCCGGTGGTGGCGGCGTAGAACCAGGCGATGGATTGGTAGGGCCCGACGAAGCCGGGTCCCTGCCCCCACAGGTTCTGCAGCTCGCGCTGGCCGAACTCGCCGCCGCCGGAGCAACTCGCGGTGGTCACCCCGACGCCGAAGGTGGGCATCGGGCCGAGCGCGGCGTCGGCCAGTGCCTGATCCGCGGCGACCATCGCGAAGTGCGTGAAGCGGTCGGTCTGGACCAGGAAGCGCTCCTCGACCACCGCGGCCGGGTCGAAGTCGCGCACCTCGCCGGCGATCGCCAACGGGAGGTCGCCGCAACCCTCGCGGGTGATCCGGTCCAGGACGCACAGGCCCTCGCGGGTGGCCTTCCAGAACACGTCGGCACCAATGCCGTTGGGTGCGACGACGCCGACACCCGTCACCACGGTGCGTCTGGGTGCGGAGATGTTCACCGGGGTCTCCTTTCCCGGCGGTCCAGCACCACGGCGGACTGGAATCCGCCGAACCCGCTGCCCACCGACAAGACCGTGTGCAGAGCCATCGGCCGGGCCGTCCCCGGCACGTAGTCGAGGTCGCACTCGGGGTCCGGGGTCTGGTAGTTCGCCGTGGGCGGCACCGCCTTGTGTTCCATCGCCAGGGCGCACGCGGCCAGTTCGATCGCGCCGATCGCGCCGAGCGAGTGGCCCACCATGGACTTGATCGAACTCATCGGGGTCCGGTACGCGTGCTCGCCCAGTGAGCGCTTGACCGCCGCCGTCTCGTGGCGGTCGTTCTGCTTGGTGCCCGAGCCGTGCGCGTTGACGTAGTCGATGGCGGTGGGGTCGACCCGCGCGTCCGCCAGTGCACGGTCGATCGCCTCGGACATCTCCAGGCCCTCGCGGGTCAGGCCGGTCATGTGGTGCGCGTTGCCCCGGGTGGCGAAGCCGCCGACCTCGCAGTACACGTGTGCACCGCGGCGCCGGGCGTGTTCGAGCTCCTCCAGCACGAGTACCGCGGCGCCCTCGCCCAGGACGAAGCCGTCCCGGTCCGCGTCGAACGGCCGGGAGGCGTGTGCCGGGTCGTCGTTGCGGGTCGAGGTCGCCTTGATCGCGTCGAAACAGGCGACCGTGATCGGCGAGATCGGCGAGTCCGAGGCGCCCGCCAGGTAGACGTCGGCCCGGCCCTCCTCGATCGCGTGCGCGGCGTACCCGATCGCGTCGAGGCCGGACGTACAGCCGGTGGAAACGGTCTGCACCGGGCCGCGGGCGTCGAACTCCTCGGCCACCTCGGAGGCCAGGGAGCTCGGGGAGAATGCCCGGTGCAGGAACGGGTCGGCCCGGTCGGGGTCCACCGCCCAGTTTCGGCCCGAGCCGCTGACCGCGACATAGTCGTGTTCGAGCCGAGTGGTGCCACCCACGGCGGTGCCGAGCGAGACGCCGAACCGCCAGGGATCCTCCGCGTCCCGGTCCAGACCGCAATCCCCCATCGCCTCGGTCGCCGCCGCGAGCGCGAACTGCACGTAGCGGTCCGCGCGCTCGACCCGGTTTTGATCGACGCCGCAGGCGATCGGGTCGAAGTCGCATTCGGCCGCGATCCGGGAGCGGAAGCCGGTGGGGTCGAAGAAGGTGATGCCGCGGGTCGCCGTACGGCCGGCCATCAGCATGTCCCAGAACGCGGTGACACCCACGCCGCCGGGCGCCACGACGCCGACGCCGGTGACCGCCACCCGGCGCCTCAAGAGTCGACGCCCACGGTCTCGGCGGGCTCGATCCCCTCCGTGTCGACGTGCCCCAGTTCCGGTCGGGGCGCCAACGGGGCGAGTTGGAAGACCATGCGCGCCTGCACCCGGCCGACGTTGCGGAACCGGTGCCGCATGTTCTTGGGCACCATCAGGCCCTGGTCGGGCTGGAGTTCGTAGGTGACGCCGTCCAGGTCGACCTCCAGGGCCCCGGTGACGACGTGGATGAACTCCTCGGAGTACGGGTGGTAGTGCTCGCCGATCATGTCGCCGGGCTCGATGATGGCCAGGCCCATGAAGCCGCTGGTGGATCCCACCGTCGCCGGCCCGAGCGTGACCCGCAGGTCACCGCCCCGGCGCCGGTTGGGCTCGATCTCGTCGACGTTGACGATGCGTACGGTCTGCGTGGTCATGTGTGCCACCTCCAAGTGGCGGGCGGCGCCCGCAGGCGCCGCCCGGGGGGTCAGGCGTCGCGGTCGGCGCGACGGTCGGTGACGAGGGTGGTCTCGGCCGAGGCCAGCAGGTGCCGCAGGCCCTCGTCGGTGTCCAGTGCGCCGTCCTCGCCCACGTCCAGGAGCCGGCTCAGCCGGGCCGCGGACTCCTTGCGGTCGATGCCCAGCAGCAGCGCCGGGTCCTCCGGTTCGCCGCGCACGTCGAGCACCCGGATCAGGATGTCGCCGCGCAGGAACACCGAACTGCTCGCGATCGGCCCGGATGCGGACGCGATCACCCGTTCGTCGTGCCGCTGGAGCACGGTGGCGGCGGATTCCCCGCAACCGTGCCGAACCGGGTACAGCAGCGCGCGGCGCTTGGTCGACGCCTTCGCCGACTTTCCGGCCGGCGCGTTCAGGTGGTACGCCTCGGCCAGCGAGGAGCGCATGAAGAACGCCCGGGCGGCCTCCGAGTCGTTCAGGTCGCGGGCCTCCTCCAGATGCGGGTTCAGCAGTTCCTCGGCGGCCCGCACCTGCGGCTGCTCGGCCACGTGCCGCAGCGCGGCCCGCAGGTCGCCCTCGACCTCGATCGCGCGCACCACCCGGTTGCCGAGCATGAACACCGACGTGCGGCGCAGCGACGTCGTGGCGTTCACCCGGGCCGTGGGCGACTTGTAGCCGGCCAGGATCTCGGCCACCTCGGCCTCGCTGCCGGGCTTGACGGTGAACGTCAGCGCGCAGCGGACCACGCCGGGCGCCGCCGGGGCCGCGGCCCGCGCCTTGTCGGCGGCCCCGGCCCTGGTCGGGCCGGCCTTGGCCTTGTCGGTCGAGCCGGCCTTGGCCTTGTCGGCCGCCTTGGTCTTGCCGGTCACCTTGGCCTTGCCGGTGGCGCCCGCCTTCGCCTTCGCGCCCGCGGCCCCCTTGGTGATCGCCGGGCCGGCCGCGTCCGCACGCAGGTCGGTCTCCCGGGCCACCGCGAAGCGCAGCGACCGGGTACCGCGCACGCAGCCGTGCAGGGGCTGCACCATCACCTGGTGCTCCGGGCTGTCCACCCAGGCCAGGTATTGGGAACTGCCCTCCCACTCGCTGGTGATCAGCCACTGGGTCGGGTCCTCGATCGACTGGCACAACTGGTCGCGCAGGTGGCCCGGTACGGCGGCCACCTGGTGCCGAATGCGTTCGTAGGCTTCGAGGAAGCGCTGCTCCGACCCCTCGTGCAGCTCCAGCATGAGCAGTACCCGGAGCTTGGACGTGGTGTCGGCGGTGGGATTCGCCGCGGAGTGGACCAGGGTGTCCATGTCATTCCTTTGGTCATGGGATTCGGCCTGCGTGGTGGTGCCCGGTACGGGCGATCCCGGGGGACCGGGCCGCGCCGAAGCCGCCCGGGGAACGGGGATGCGAAGGTGTGACGCCGTGCGCCGCGCCTTGCCGCGCGATGCACCCGAACACCGACCGATCCGTCCGTCGGGGACCCGGCCTCGACTTCGAGCGTGGCGGCGAATCATCACTCTCTGCATCTTTTGAGGGCATATGAGTGACATTCGCCACGACGAACCGCTCTTCCGGGTTCAACGGGAACACGAGGACACCGACGGACCGCGACCCCGCAGCGGGGTGGCGTCCGCAGTCCTCGCCAACGCAGGAGAACTGATGAATCCCGAGATCGAACACCGGGTACCGGTCCTGGTCGTGGGCGGCTCGCTGGTCGGGCTGTCCACGTCCGTGTTCCTGGGCCGGCTCGACGTGCCGCACATGCTGGTGGAGCGGCACGCCGACACCTCCCGGCACCCCCGCGGACGTGGCAACAACGTGCGCACGATGGAGTTGTTCCGGACCGCGGGGGTCGAGGACCGGGTGCGTGCCGCGTCCGCCGTGCTGGCCGACAACCACGGCATCCTTCAGGCGCACACGATCGCCGGGGACCGTCAGGAGTGGCTGTTCAAGGAGATCGACCCCGGAGGCGGCCTGGCCCGGTTCAGTCCGAGTTCGTGGTGCCTGTGCAGCCAGAACGACCTGGAGCCGGTGCTGGCCGACTACGCCCGCGAACTCGGCGGCGACCTGCGCTTCGGCACCGAACTCGTGTCCTTCGAACCGGACGAGGACGGGGTCACCGCAGTCGTGCGGACCCGGGCGAACGGGCGGCAGCAGATCGTGCGGGCGGACTACCTGGTCGCCGCGGACGGGCCGCGCAGTCCGGTGCGCGAGCGACTGGGCATCGCCGTGTCCGGTCCGGGCGACCTCTTCCACAATGTGAGCGTCACCTTCACCTCCCGCCGGTTGGCCGAGTTCGTCGGCGAACGGCGGTTCATCGTCTGCTATCTGACGAACCCTCAGGGCGAAGGCGCGTTGCTGCCGGTGGACAACGGGGACCACTGGGTCTTCCACCTGCCGTGGCACCCCGAACGGGGCGAGCCGATCGAGGCGTTCACCGACGAGCGCTGCGTCGAGCACATTCGGGCCGCCGCGGGCGTACCGGATCTGGACGTGGAAATCACCGGAAAGGCCCCGTGGCATGCGGCCGAGCGGGTCGCCGAACGCTACCGCGTCGGACGGGTGTTCCTGGCCGGCGACTCCGCGCACGAGATGTCGCCCACCGGGGCGTTCGGCTCCAACACCGGGATCCAGGACGGACACAATCTCGCCTGGAAGCTCGCCGCCGTGCTGCACGGGCACGCGGGTGCCGACCTGCTGCACACCTACGAGGCCGAGCGCCGACCGGTGGCCCGGGCCACCGCCGCGCGCGCCTCCTCCCGATCGGCCGAGCACAGCCACCCGGGCTACGCCGCTCCCCCGGTGGGCGGCGCCAAGCAGCCCGGCGTGCTGGGTGTGGTGCTGGGGTACCGCTACGCGTCGGCGGCGGTGCTCGGCGCCGACCCCGAAGTCCCGGTGCTGCCCGAGCGGTTCCGCCCGCCCGCCGGCGAACCCGGCAGCCGTGCCCCGCACGTGTGGCTGCACCGGGACGGCGTTCGGCTGTCCACCCTGGACCTGTACGAGACCTCGCCGGTGCTGCTGGTCGGCGCCGGTGCGGCGGGTGAGGCGTGGCAGCGGGCGGCGCGGGCGGCGAGCGAGCGGCTCGGCGTGCCGCTGGTGATCCACCGGGTGGGTACCGAGGCGGAGTCCGCGTCGGTGGACCTGGTCACCGCGCCGGACGTGGACTGGGCGGAGCTGCACGGGGTCACCGACGAGGGGGCGGTGCTGATCCGTCCGGACGGGTTCGTCGCCTGGCGGGTGCCGGCCGCCGAGTTGGACCCCGAGGAGACCATGGTCACGGTGCTGCGCGCGGTGGCGTGCCGGACCGAGGCGGATGCCGGGGTGGGCGGCGAACTCGGCCGGTAGGAACGGCGGACCGAGCGCACCACGGCCGGCCCCGGAGTGCCATCCGGGGCCGGCCGTGGTGCGCTCGGGTGCGGGCGGTGGGACTAGGCCGTGTCCGGTGGATCTTGGCGGATGAGGTCGCGTCGTCCGGTGGCGTGGCTCGGCGTGCCGGAGAAGCAGCCGCATAGTGGTTCTTTTCGGCCGTCCGGTGCGGCGAGACGCGGCCCCACCAAGATCCGCCGGACACGGCCTAGGTCGGCGGCAGCAGGTGGGCGAACACCACCACGTTGTCCTTGTAGTCCTTGGCCTTCTTGTCGTACACGCCGCCGCACGTGATCAGGCGCAGTTGGGCGTCGGTCGTCTTCCCGTAGACCCGCTCGTCCGGGAAGGCGTCCTTGGGGAAGGACTCGACGGAGTCCACCGCGAACCGGGCCACGCTGCCGTCCGCGCGGGCGATCTCCACGGTGTCGCCGGGCTTGAGACTGCCGAGCCCCCAGAAGACCGCCGGGCCCATCATCGTGTCGACGTGGCCGAGCACGATCGCGTTGCCCCGGGCGCCCGGGGTGACGCCGTCCTCGTACCAGCCGGCCAGGTTGCGGTCCGCGGCGGGCGGCACTTCCAACACCCCGGAGGCGTTCAGGCTCAGCCCGATGAACGGCGCGTCCACCTTGATCCTGGGGATCTTGATCCGCACCGGCTGCGAGCGGCGCATCACCGGCGCCCCGTCGGGATCCGGGCTCGCCGAGGGTGCGACGGGCGGCGAGGCGCCCGGTTGTGCGGCGGCGGGCACCGGTTGCGGCGGCGGCCCGGAGTCGGTGCTCAGATCGTGCTTGATCATCAGGACGCCCAGCAGGATGGCCGCCACGGCGATCATCATCAGTTTGCCGGCGCTGATACGGCGGGGCGGCGGGGGCTCGGACTTGTCCATGGTCGGTGCCGGGTCGTGCAAGACGGTCCCTCTCTCCTGGGCCGACGGACCGGGCGATGCCGCGCCGACGGCGACATTGCCGTGGCCACCGCCCCGGTGCGGGGCGGTGGCCACGGTGTGTTGCCCGAACGGGCGGATCAGGCCTGGGCCGCCGCCGCGCCGGGACGACGGCGCAGGGCGTACACGCCCATGCCGATGCCGCCGGCGATCAGGGCCGCACCCGTACCGAGCGCCGCGCCGTCATCGAGGAACGCGCCGCCGATGCCGGTGTGCACGCCACCGTGCGGGCTCTTGTGGTCCTTCCACGACTTCTCGTGCGAGGAGCCTTCGTTGCCCTTGCTTTCGTAGGACTTGCCTTCGCCGCCCTTGTCCGAGCCTTCGCTGTGCTCGGAACCCTTCTCGGGCGTCCACTTCGACTCGCCGGACCAGGACTTCTCCGACGCACCGTTTTCGGGGGCCGCCGGGCCGGAATCGGGCTTCACCGGCGCCGGGGCGTCGGCGTAGGCGGACGGAACCGCCAGGGTCAGGGCGGCGAAGCCGAGGGCGGTACCGGCGACAAGAGCTCGTGCACGACGCATCGTGATTATCCTTCCGGCGCTTCGCGAACTGCCGACGGGCATCGGCACACGGGGATCGGCGAGGCGCCTTTCTCACCATCGAACGGCCCTGGCCGACCCGCGACCCGCGTGACTGCATTCGAGGGCCCTTTCTGGGCCTCCCGGGCGGATATCGCGGCCTGCTTCACTCGCCGGGAGCAGTCCGATGTTTAGCGAAGGGTCACGAGACGTCACTTTTGGTAGCCGCGGCGCCGGTGACGGGCCTTGCCGGGCCCCGGTGCGCGGATCCGGTGGCGGTGCCGGTCGCGGCTCCGGGCCGGGCACGGCCTACGCCGGGACCGTGCACTCGAACATGTGCAGCGACGGGTTCACCGCGCGGACGTCCCGGCCGCGCAGGCCCGCCTGTTCGATCAGGGTCAGCAGACTGTCCTTGGTGTGCTTGCGACCGCCGACGTTGAGCAGCAGCAACAGGTCCATCGCGGCGGTGAATCGCATCGAGGCGGTCTCGTCGACCAGGTTCTCGATGATCACGACCCGGGAACCGGGCGCGGCCGTCGCGACGATGTTGCGCAGCGTGCGCAGGGTGCTGTCGTCGTCCCACTCCAGGATGTTCTTGACGATGTACAGGTCGGCTCGGACCGGGATCTCCACCCGACAGTCGCCGCCCACCAGGCTTGCCCTGGAGGCGAGTTCGCCGCCGGCCCGGAGCCGGGCGTCGGCCGCGGCGACCACGCCGGGCAGGTCGAGCAGGGTGCCGCGCAGGCTCGGGTTGCGCTCCAGGAGGGTGGCCAGCACCAGTCCCTGGCCGCCGCCGATGTCGGCGACGCTGTCGATGCCGGTCAGGTCGAGTACCGCGGTGACGTCCTGCGCGGACTGCCGGCTCGACTGGGTCATCGCCCGGTCGAACGCGGCTGCCGATTCCGGCGCGTCCTCGTGCAGGTAGTCGAAGAACTGCTTGCCGTGCAGAGCCGGGAAGACGCTCTTCCCGGTGCGGACCGCCTCGTCCAGGCGCGGCCACACCTCCCAGGTCCACGGCTCGGTGGTCCACAGCGCGACGTCGCGCATGCTGCGCGGGGCGTCCGCGCGCAGCAGTCGGGACGCCTCGGTGTGCGTGTACCGCCCGTCCGGCTCCTCGGCGAAGATGCCCTGGCAGGCCAGCGCGCGCAGCAGTCGGTGCAGCGCCCCGGGGTGGGCGGACACCGCCCTCGCCAACTCGTCCACGCTCGCCGGGCCCTCGCCCAGCGCGTCCGGGAGTCCCAGGCGCAGTGCGGCGCGCACCGCCGCCGCGGACATCGCGCTGAACGCCAGCTCGCGCAGTCGGGTGGCCGCCTGCGGGGCACTGGTGACGTCGGTATCGGTCATGCTGATCGCCTCTCAACCGGTGGACCATCCGGGGCCGGGCCGGCGGAACTCGACCGCAACGACCCGCGCACCGACGTCCCGGCGGTCCGCGCCGGGGCTGGAACGACTGTGACCCACAGTCGCCGACCTGCCGCCGAGGCGCGGCCGGTTCGGGCCGAGACGCGCCCGGGAGTCATCCGGATGGGCGCAGATCCGGCGACCCGAACGCCGGCTGGGGCGCTTCCCGCGCGGCGGCGTCTCCTTGCTGCGGCGCTTCATTGCTGCGGCGCTTCTTTATGGCGGCACTTCGCCGTTACGGCACTTCCTTGAGGGCCAGGAGTAGTTCGCGGGCGGTCAGTGCGGCCTGGAGTTGCAGGGTGACCTCGGGGTCGAGGGGGTTGGCGCCCAGGAGCTCGCGGATCTGGCCGATCCGGTAGCCGACCGAGTTGCGGTGCAGGTGCAACATCTCGGCGACCGCGGCGCGGCTGCCGTTGGTGGCCAGCCACGCGCTGAGCGTGGCCACCCACTCCTCGCGTTCCAGGATCGGACCCAGGTGCTGGTCCACGAACGCCTGGAGCCGGGCCGGCGGCACTCCGAACAACAACTGGGCCAGGCCCAGTGAGGAGAACATCAACTGCACCTCGCCCGGACGCCGGCGAAGCAGCCCGAGCACCGTCTCGGCGTCGTGGAACGAGCGCGCGGTGCCGCGCGGATCGCTGACCGTGGGCCCGGCGGCGGCCAGTACCGGCACATCGCCGACCATGCCCTGGAGCCGGATCCGGATCCGGCTGATCTCCCGCTCGACGTTGCCCGAGAGCACCGCGAGTCCCAGCTCGCCCTCCTGGCGTACCGGCATCTCCAGCCAGGACAGCGCGGTGGTCCAGGTGCGCTGGTTGGGTCCGGCGTAGGCGAACACCACGGCCGAATGCGGGCGATCCAGGTGCAGCCCGAAGCGCGCGGCGGTGCGGGTCACGTCGGCGAGGTTGCGCAGCGCGCCGTAACGCAGTTCGTCGATCAGCCGCCCGGCCGTCTCGGCGGTCGCGGTGGCCACCGCGTCCCGGCGGATCGCCTCGATCGCCACCGCCGTCACCGCCGCGCGCAACAGCGGTTCGTCGTCGGCCGCGCCGTCCGGTTCGCCCAACAGCAGCAGCCCGACCCGGCGTTGCGCCACCCGGACCGCGAGGGCCGAGGCCCGCCAGCCCTCGTCGCAGGTGACCTCGACCACCTTGTCCTCGACGAACACGTGGGCGACGGCGACCGGGGTCATCGACTCGGTGCCGTCGTCGGTGGCGGCGAGTACCCCGCCGTGCACCCCCACCAGTCGGGCGGTCCTACCGGTGCGTTGGGCCAGGGCTCGCAGGATCGCGAGCCAGCCGTCGCCGGAGAGGGCCAGCACGTTCAGTTCCCGCTCGAACGCCTCTGCCCGGTCCGGCACGGGGGTCCGGTGTTCCGTGACTTCTGCCTTGTCGATCATGGATTTCCGCACCTTAGCCGGTCGTTGTTACGCGGAACAGATACTTCGATCGGTCACTTCCCGTTACGTCTTTCGTGGGGCAGGATGCGCGCATGCGAGCCTTCGACCTCGCGGCCGGTGCAAAGGCCGCTGCCCAGGCGGCGGTGCATGCCGCCGCTCCGGATCTGGTTGCCCTCAGTCACCGTCTGCACGCCCACCCCGAACTCGGCTTCGCCGAGGAACGGGCCTGCGGTTGGCTGGGCGAGCAGTTGACCGAGCACGGTTTCACCGTCACCGCCGGGGTGTGCGATCTGCCGACCGCCTTCGTCGCCGAACGCGGCAGCGGACCGCTCGTGCTCGGGATCTGCGCGGAGTACGACGCGCTGCCGGGCATCGGGCACGCGTGCGGCCACAACGTGATCGCCTCCGCCGCGACCACCGCCGCGCTCGCGCTCGGCGCGCTGGCCGACGACCTCGGCATCACCGTACGCGTGCTGGGCACGCCCGCCGAGGAGAACGGCGGCGGCAAGGTGCTGATGCTGGAGCGCGGCGCGTTCGCCGGCGTGCACGCGGCGATGATGGTGCATCCCTCGCCGCGCGAGCGCCTGGACCCGACCTGTCTGGCCCGCGCGCAGTTGCACGTGGAGTACGACGGCCGGGCCGCGCACGCCTCCGCCTGCCCCGAGGACGGCGTCAACGCGGCCGACGCGCTGACCGTGGCCCAGGTGGCCATCGGGCTGCTGCGCCAGCACATGACGCCGGATCAGCGGGTGCACGGGATCACCACGACCGGCGGGCAGGTGCCGAACGTGATCCCCGAGCACACCGAGGCCGCCTACTACGTGCGGGCCGCGACGCTCGCGGGCTTGACCGATCTGGAGGCGCGGGTGCGCGAGTGCTTCCAGGCGGGCGCGGTGGCCACCCGGTCGCGGTTGACCATCTCCTCGACCTCGCCCGCGTACTCCGAGTTCCGGCACGACGGCGATCTGTTGGCCGCGTACGAGCGCAATGCGCTGACCGCGGGCCGCGAATTCCCGCCCGTGACCGCGGCCGACGACCGGCAGGCGGGCTCCACCGACATGGCGAACGTGTCGCTGGCCATCCCGTCCATCCAGCCGCTGGTCTCGATCGACTCGGGCGCCGCCGGGCTGCATCAGGCCGAGTTCGCCGCGTACGCGGTGCGGCCCGCCGCGGATCGGGCACTGCTGGACGGTGGTTTGGCGATGGCCTGGACGTGTGTGGACGCGGCGCTGGACCAGGGCCTGCGCGAACGGCTCCTGGCGGGCGCGCCGGCCGGGGACTGACCCGCCGATGGGCTCCGGGGCGATCGCCCCGGAGCCCATCGACCGTGTTCGGCGTCGGCTCGGCATCCGCGCTCACGCGTCGGCGACGGTCACCGGCAGCGCCGCGAGGTACGCCCGCGCGTTGCGGCGGGTCTCGGCCACGTTGTCCCCGCCGAACTTCTCCAGCATCGCGTCCGCGAGCACCAGCGCGACCATCGCCTCGGCGACCACGCCGGTCGCGGGCACCGAACACACGTCGCTGCGCTGCGCGATCGCCTTCGCCGGATCGCCGGTGCGCACATCGAACGTGGCCAGCGCCCGGGACAGGGTGGAGATCGGTTTCATCGCGGCGCGTACCCGCAGGAGTTCGCCGGAGGTCATCCCGCCCTCGATGCCGCCCGCGCGACCGGTCTCGCGGCGCACCCGGGCGGGGCCGGGCCGACCGGGGGCGACCGGGGTGATCTCGTCGTGGGCGACCGAGCCGCGCCGGGTCGCGGTGGTGAAGCCGTCGCCGACCTCGACCCCCTTGATCGCCTGGATGCCCATCAGCGCGGCGGCCAGGCGGGCGTCCAGGCGCCGATCCCAGTGCACGTGGCTGCCCAGACCCGGCGGCAGCCCGTAGACCACCACCTCGACCACGCCGCCCAGCGTGTCGGCGTCCTTGTGTGCGGCCTCGATCTCGGCGTTCATCGCGGCGGCGGTTTCCGGGTCGACGCAGCGCACCGGGTCGGCGTCGATCGCGTCCGCGCTGCCGGGTTCGGGCACCAGGGCATCGGGCAGCGCGACCGCGCCGATCCGCACCACGTGGCTGAGGATCTCCACGCCCAGCGTCTGGGCCAGGAACGCGCGCGCGACCTCGCCGATGGCCACCCGCGCCGCCGTCTCCCGCGCGCTGGCCCGCTCCAGTACCGGGCGGATGTCGTCGAAGCCGTACTTCTGCATGCCCGCGAGGTCGGCGTGCCCGGGCCTGGGCCGGGTCAGCGCGGCGCCGCGCCCGCGGTCCGGGAGCCGGCCCGGCTCGTCGTAGCGCCGACCGTCGGCGTCGGTGGGGTCGGGGGCCATCACCTCGGCCCACTTGGCCCATTCGGTGTTGGCCACCCGCAGCGCGACCGGGCCGCCCTGGGTGAGCCCGTGTCGGACCCCGCCGTTGAACTCGACCTCGTCGCGCTCGAAGCGCATCCGCGCTCCGCGCCCGTTGCCCAGCCGACGCCGGGCCAGCGCCCGGGCCAAGTCGCCGGAGGAGATCTCCACCCCGGCGGGCAACCCCTCCAGAACGGCGGTGAGCGCGGGACCATGCGATTCACCTGCGGTGAGCCAACGCAACATGGGAGTCCTTCTTTCGGTGTGGACGGGACGGGCGGACGGACGGGCCTGGCGGACGGACGAGCGGGGCGGGGCGGGCGAGTCGACCGGGTTGGGCGGCGTGAGCGGGCGGGGCCGGGACGAAGGCGGGCGGGTCGGGCGCTCGGGTGATGCGAGCGGGAGGGGGCAAGGCAGGGCGGGGCGGGCGAGTCGAGCGGGCTGGGTGGCGTGAGCGGGCGGGGCCGGGACGAAGGCGGGCGGGTCGGGCGCTCGGGCGATGCGAGCGGGAGGGGGCGGGCGCGGTGGGCAGGGTTGGCAAGTGGACGGCGGGAACGGGTTGGCGCGGCAGAGGCGAGCGGGTCGATCGGCGTGCGCAAGCGAGGCCGGGACGAAGGCGGGCGGACGGGACGAGTTCGCGGGAGGGGCGGGCGAAGGGACGGGAACGGGTGGCACGGCCGAATGGAGCGCACGGGGCCGAGGGACACGGACGAATCGGGTGGGCGGGACGGGTGCGTATGGGTGGAGTGGGCGGGACGGGAAATCGTGCTGGGCCGGCGGGAAGGATGGGGAGGAACGGCGGGACGGGCGGGCTGGTGGGGCGGGAGTGCGGGACGTGTGGTGGTGGGCAGGGGGTTGGGTGGCCGAGGGGGCGCTTCGGGGTGGGTGGCGGGCTATGTGACCAGTAGGGCGATACCGACTGTCGTGCCGATCACCACGACCAGGGCGCGTAGGACCGGTGCGGGCACTCGGCGGCCGAGGACTGCGCCCAGGCGGCCGCCCGCCACCGAGCCGAGGGCAAGCAACAGCACCGGGAGCCAGGCCACTTCGGCGGTGATCGCGAACAGCACCGCGGCGACCAGGTTGACCAGCGCCTGGAGCAGGTTCTTCAGTCCGTTGAGCAGGTTCAGGTCCTCGTCGAGCACGATGGCGAGCAGCGCGAGCAGGAGCACGCCCTGAGCGGCGCCGAAGTACCCGCCGTACACGCTGACCGTGAACACCGCCCCGAGCAGCACCGGACCGACACCGCTCGCGCGGGCGGTCTCCGCCTGCCGCTCGCGACGCATGCCCCGCCGGCACACCCGGCCGACGGCGACGGCGGGTTCCGGAGCCGCCTGTGGCTTGCCCCACACGCCCGGCCGGCCGGCCGGGCCGACGGCGGTGCAGGGCTCCGTGCCCGCCTGCCGATCGCGGTGTGGGTGCGCCGTACCGGCGGTGACGCCGGGATCCGGGCCTGCCTGCTTTTCGCCATGTGTGCCCGGCCGGTGCGGCAGGTCGATGCCGCTGTCGGGCGCGGCGCCCGGCTCCCGTTCCCGACGCACGCCAAGCCGTCCTGCCGGGCCGACGGCGGTGCCGGCCTCCGCGCTCGCCGGCCGGACGCGGTGTGGGCGCGCCGGGACGGCGGCGACGCCGGGCTCCGGACTCGCCTGTGGCTCATCGGGGTTGGGGTCGGGGTTCGGGGGTGTGTGGCCGGCGCGACGCAGCGGCGGGGGGATGGGGGTGTCGCGGTTGGCCTCCGTCTGGTGGTCGCGACGTAGGGCCAGTCGGCGTGACAACCACGGTTGGGCGGCCATCAGGAGGGCGGCGAGGAGGATCAGGGCCGGGACGGCCGCGCGGAAGGCGCCCGGGGGGAGGGTGAGCAGGAGGAGGCCGCCGGTTGTGCCGCCCAGCACGGCGGCGATCGACAGGGGGAGCAACCGAGCGGACTGGGCGGCGAGTTCGAGACGGTAGCCGAGTGCGCCGGTGATCGAGCCGGGGGTGAGTCCGATCGTGTTGGACACGTTGGCCACCACCGGCGGGTAGCCCAGTGCCAGCAGCACGGGGAACGTCAGCAACGAGCCCGAACCCACCACGGTGTTGACCGTGCCCGCGCCGAGGCCCGCCACGAGCACGAGCAGGGCCTCGGCGGGGCTCATGCGGAACTGCCGGGCAGCAGCGTGACCTTGCCGAATGCGGCGCCGCTCGCCAACCGGCGGTGTGCCTGGGCGGCATCCGCGAGCGGATAGGTCGTGTCCGGGACCGGGATCAGGGCGCGAGCGAGGCAGAAGTCGACCATCGCGGCGAAGTCCGCCGCCCCGCACGAGCCGGCGCCCAGCAGGGTGATCCCGGTGTGGAAGGCATGCGGCAGGTCGAAGGTCGCCGCGGTGCCGGTGGTGTCGCCGCAGAAGACCAACCGGCCGCGCGGCCGCAGCGCATGCAGCGACGCCTGGAACAGCGCCGGGCCGACGTGGTCGAGCACCAGATCGACGCCGGCCCCGCCGGTCGCCGCCCGGGCCCGGTTGACCAGGTCCGAGGTGCCGGTGTCGATCAGCACGTCGGCCCCCGACTCGGCCATCCGGTCCAGTTTGGCCCGCGAGCCGGAGGTGACCAGCACGCGCGCGCCCAACGCCCGGGCCAGTTGCACCGCCGCGATGCTGATCCCGCTGCCCGCGCCGTGCACCATCAGCGTCTCACCGGCCCGCAGGCCGCCGCGCACGACCAGGCCCTGCCAGGCCATGCCGTACGCGGTGGGCAGGCTCGCCGCGGCCACGTGGTCCAGCCCGGCCGGGATCGGGTGGGTGCGATCGGCGGGCACCACCGTCAACTCGGCATAGCCGCCCGGCCGGTTTCCGCCGACCACGCGCAGCGCCGCACACCATGCGTCGTCGCCCGACCGGCATGCCGCGCAACGCCCGCAGTGCAGCGCCGGATTCACCAACACCCGCTCGCCCACCCGGCGTTCGTGCACGCCCGGGCCCACGGCCAGCACGTCACCCGCGACGTCCATACCGGGCACGTGCGGGAGGGTGAAGTGTGGCAGCAGGCCGGGCCCGCGCCGCTGCAACAGGTCGAGCCGGTTCACCGCGGCGGCCCGGACCGCGATCAGCACCTCGCCGGGCCCCGGTTCGGGATCGGGCAGGGACACCCGCTCCAGGATCTCCGGGCCGCCGTGTCCTCGGTGCAGGACGGCCCTCATACGATCCCCCGGACGAACGGCGAGCCGAGAGCGGCGGGTTGGCGGTGTGTCTTGGCCAGGAACATCATCGCCAGCAGCGCCAACAGGTAGGGCGCGGCGATCAGCAGCTGCGAGTTCAGGTGTACGCCCAGCGCGGGCAGCGCCAGCCGCATCGCGTCGGCCGCGCCGAACACCAGACAACCCACCATCGTTCCGCGCAGCTTCCAGCCGCCGAAGATCACCGCCGCGATCACCACGTAGCCGCGGCCGGCGGTCATGTTCTGGTTGAAGGCGCCGACTTCGCCGACCGCGAGATAGGCGCCGCCCAGTCCGGCCAGCACGCCGCACAGCAGCACGCTCTGCCGGCGCCGGCGGAGTACGTCGATCCCGGTCACGTCGGCCGATTGGGGATTCTCCCCGGCGGCGCGCAGTTCCAGGCCGAACCGGCTGCGCTGGACCAGCCACCACACCAGCGGGATCACGCCGACCAGCAGGTAGGCGGGCCAGCGATGGGCGAACAGCACCGGCCCGAGCAGCGGCAGGTCGGACAGGACGGGGATGTTCAGCGCGTCGACCTGATGCCCGGTCAGGTCGACCGAGTCCAGCAGGAAGCTGGTCAGGCCGAGCACGAGCGCGTTCAGGGCCAGCCCGACCACGTAGGTGTTGACCGACAGGCGATGGCTGAACTCGGCGTGTGCGAACCCGATGACCAGTCCGGCGAGCATGCCGAAGACCAGGCCGAAGGAGGCGGATCCGGTCAACGAGGCGCCCCACACGGCGTTGAACGCACCGCCGAGCATCATCGCCTCGACCGAGATGTTGATCGTGCCGGCCCGTTCGGCGATGTATTCGCCACAGGCCGCGAAGGCCAGCGGCACGGTGAGTCGGACCGAACTGGCCAGGACCATGGCAAGGTCGTCGATCATGTCAACCTCCTGGTCTCAGGCGCCTGCGGTACGCCGGCGGCGCACCTCGGCGTAGGCGGCGGGAAAGACCGTGGCCAGCACCAGGAGCGCGGTGACCACGGCGACGATGTAGCGCGGTACGCCGGTCGCGGACAGGAATCCGCCGCCCGCGCGCAGCGCGCCGAAGAACAGCGCGACGGGCACGGCCAGCATCGGCTTGTCCCGGGCCACCAGCGCCACCAACAGGCCGTCGAAGCCGACGTTGTCGGCGAAGCCGTCCTGCATCCGGTGGCCGCTGCCGGTGAGCATCACCCCGCCCGCGAGGCCGGCGAACGCGCCGGAGGCGAGCAGCGCGCCGCCGCCGATCAGCACCGCGCCGACGCCGGCCCGGTGTGCCGCCTTGGGGTTGAGACCGAGCATCCGCACCCGGAAGCCGAGCCGGCTGCGCACCAGCACCACCGAGGTACCCACGGCGAGCACGAGGGCGATGAAGATGCCCGCGCCGATGTTGAAGTCGGGGTATTCGCCGATCCGGGGCAGCCAGACCGACTCGGCCAGCATGTCCGTCTGCGATGTGGTGACCTGGCCGGCCACCGCCTTCTCGCGCAGCAGCGACGGCGAGTTGACCGCGTACGACACGGCCTGGTTCGCCACGAAGATCAGGAGCAGGGTGCTGATCACCACCGCGACGCCGCGCCAGTAGAAGAGCAGGGCCGCGACGGCCGCCCACAGGGCGCCGCCGACGGCGGCGCCGAGCAGGGCCAGCATCAGGACCAGCGGGCCGGGGCCCGGGGTGAACAGCGCGATCGCGGCGCCCACGGCCGCGCCGACCAGGAGTTGGCCCTCCTGGCCGATGTTGAAGATGCCGGCGCGGGCGGCGATCACCGAGCCGATCGCGACCAGGAGCAGGGGTGCGGCCTGGTCGATGCTCTGCCCGATGGCCGCGCCGTCGGCCAGGCTGCCGTCGTACATCGCGCTCGCCGCGTCCCAGGGGGATTGGCCGACCAGCGCGATGAGCAGGCCGGCCAGGACGAGTGCGGTGGACAACGACGCCGCGTACAGCAGTGGGGTGCGCGGGTCGGCGATCCGGAGCCGGCGACGCGGGCCGGCCGGCGGTGCGGCGACGGCCGGTGCGCGCTCGGATATCAGGGTCGGGGTCATGCCGCCTGGCCTCCCATCAGCAGGCCCAGTCGCTCGGTGTCGACGTCGGCGCGGTCCATCTCACCGACGACGGCGCCCCGGTGGATGACCGCGACGCGGTGCGAGAGGGTGAGGATCTCCCCCAGTTCGGTGGACAGGAGCAGGACCGCGATGCCGGATCGGGCCGCGGCGTGCAGCCGTTCGGTCATGTACTCGATCGCGCCGATGTCCAGGCCCCGGGTCGGCTGCGCGGCGACCAATACCCTGGGCTGGGCCGCGAGTTCGCGGGCCAGCACCACCTTTTGCTGGTTGCCGCCGGACAGTTGTCGCATCGGGGTGTCCGGCGAGGGGGTGGCGATCTCGAATTCCTCGATCAACTCCCGTGCCCGCGCCGCCATTCGGCGCCGGCTGAGCAGTCCCCTGCTGGTCACCGAGCCCAGGTCCGCCAGGACCAGGTTCTCCGCGACGCTCATGTCCAGGACACAACCGGACACGTGTCGGTCCTCGGGCACGATGCCCACTCCGGCGGCGTGCATCGCGCCGGGTCGGCCGGCGGCCACCGGCGCACCGCACACCTCCACCCGACCGGCACTGAGCGGAAGCAGGCTGGAGAGCAGATCGCCCAGCGCCGCCTGGCCGTTGCCCTCGACACCGGCCAGGCCCAGGATCTCGCCGGCGCGCACCTCCAGGGTCAGTCCGCGCAGCAGCGGACGCCGGTCCGCGGTGCTCGCGTGCGCATCGCTGATCCGCAGCCGTACCTCGCCGGCCGGCGGCCTGGGATCCGGGGCGGGCGCGGCGGCCGGTTCGCGCACGTCCAGCAGTGCGGTGCCGCCGGTCGGCGTGCCGGTGCCGGGCTCGATCAGCGCGTCCAGTGCGCCGACCGCCGACGCGGCGGTCCACTTGGACAGTTCGCGGCCGACCATCTCCCGGGCCAGGGAGCGTACATCGGTGTCGGCGGTGGCCCGGCGGGCCACCACCCGCCCCTGGCGCATGATGGTGACCCGGTCGGTGGCGTGCACGATCTCGTCCAGCTTGTGGCTGATCAGGATCACCGCCTTGCCCTCGTCGGCGACCACCCGGCGCAGCACGGTGAACAGTTCGCGCGACTCCTCCAGGGTGAGCACCGAGGTCGGCTCGTCGAGGATGAGCACGCCGGGGTCGCGGCGCAGGCACTTGACGATCTCGACGCGTTGCCGCTGCCCGGTGGACAGGTCCTCGACGCACGCGTCGGGGTCCACCTCCAGGCCGTAGCGTTCGCCGACTTCGCGCACCAGTGCCCGGGCCCGATCCCGATCCACCCGGCCCCGGTCGCCGAGCACCACGTTCTCCCACACGCTGAGTCGGTCCACCAGGCTGAAGTGCTGGTGCACCATGGAGATTCCGTGTGCCGCGGCGGCCGAGGGGTCGGCGATCGTGGCGGGTTCGCCGCGCAGCAGGATTCGTCCGGTGTCCGGAACGACCAGGCCCAGCAGGATCTTCATCAGGGTGCTCTTGCCGGCGCCGTTCTCGCCGAGCAGGCCGTGGATCTCGCCGGCCTGCACCCGCAAGGAGACGTCCTCGCACGCCCGCACCGCGCCGAACCGCTTGCCGATGCCGAGCAGTTGCACGACGGGGACGGGGAGCACGGACGGCGCGGCCGGGTGCTCGTCGTCGGCCCGGGGTCGCGGGTCGGGTGCGGTCACGACCGTGTCACTTGCCTGCGGCGACGGCCTCATCGACCTTCACCTTCCCGCTGCCGATGTCCTGGATCAGTGCCTTGAGCTGCTGCTCCTGGTCGCCGGTGGGCTTGCAGAGCTTGACCGTGGGCACCGGGTCCTTGCCCAGGTGCCATTCGCGGGCCACGCCCATCCGCAGGGTGCCCTTCTTGAAGTCCTCCAGGGCGCCGGCGAAGTAGGCGCCGGGGCTGAAGATCACCGACACCGCGTACTGCGCGCCGGGCGTCGAGCAGCGGTCGGTGCCGGGGGTGAGCGCGGGCACGCCCTTCTCGTTGGCGAGTTGGGTGACCACGTCGGTGGCGCCGCCGAGGTAGGGGTAGATCACCTTGACGCCCTGGCTGATCTGCGCCTGGGCGGCCTCCTTGGCTTTGCCGGAGTCGTTGAAGTCGCCGGTGAAGGTCTGCACCATCTCGGCGTCCGGGACGACCTTCTTGATTCCGGCCTCGAAGGCCTTGGCCACGTCCCGGGCGAACTGCAGGTCGGGGCCGGTGATGTAGCCGGCCTTCTTGCCGCCGTTCTCCTTGAGGATCAGGCCGGCCGCGTAACCGGCCACGTACAGCGACTCGTTGATGTAGTCGAGGGACTGGGTGAACTCGGGGGTCTGGGTCACGCCCTGGCCGCCGCTGATGTACCAGGCGATGCCCTTGCACTGCGGTTCCTTGGCCGCGCTGAGCGCGTCCTTGAGTTCGCTGGCGCCGATCGCGATCATGTCGACCTTCTGCCGACACAGGTTGCGGGCCTGCTGGACGGCGTTGGCCGGGTTGATCTTGTCGACCACGACGAGCTTCCACCCGTTGGCGTCGGCATAGCCGTTCGCCTCGTCGACGAAGCTCTGGTAATAGCCCTTGTCCTTGGTGTCGCCGGGGCTCATCACCCCGATGACGACCTTCTTGTCCTTGTTGACGTCGGGCTCGTTGGCGGGGAGGGTGCCGGCGCCGGGCGCACCGGCCGAGGCGGGCGCACCGGCGGAGGCGGAAGAGGAGGAGGAGCCACCGCCACAGGCGGTGACCAGCAGTCCCGGTATGATGACCGAGGCCGCGATGACTCGAACCATGTTCTTCATCGGAAGGTCTCCAGACGAATCAGGGCGCGTTGGTTCGACACGGACCGACGGATGCGCGGCAACCCGGACGGGCACGGTGGGCGTGCCTGGTTCGGGTGTGCGGTGCCGCGGCCGGGGTGGATGTCGGTCCGGCGGAGGGACCCGTTCCGGTTGTGCCGGGGATTCCGGCCCGGAGGCGGGTGGGGGTCGGTGCGCGGCGCCTGCGGCGCGCGCGACCGTCCGACAGTGGTGCGGAGTTGCCGAGCATGCGGTCCCGCGGCGAGGCACTACGCGAGATCGCGGGTGATGCGATGGGTCAGCCGTTGCGGTATTCGTCGCGCGGCGGGGTGAAGATGTCCAGGATCCAGGTCTCGCCGTGCTCGGGGTCGCCGATGAACAGGCTGTCCCCGTGGTCGCAGCCCTTGGGCGCCCAGTAGACGTCGCCCGGGCCGAGCACCTGCCGCTCGTCCGAGTCGATCCGGAAGTCGAGCCTGCCCTTGAGCACCATGCCGTACTGCTCGTGCTCGGGATGGTCGTCGTAGGGGGTGGGTCCGCAGCCCTCGCGGATCCGCCACAGGGTCAGCATCATCTCGTCGCCGGTGTAGACCCGGCGCCGGAATCCGGGCTTGACCTCGACGAACTCGCTGTCGTCGAAGGCCCACACACGTTGTACGTCGCTCATGTCACGGCCGTCCTCTCCGGTTGATTCGCGCAATGGTTCCTCGGGCGGACCGACCCGCGGCCGATCCGGCGGACCGGCCCGGGGCGCGCGCGGCACTAGAACATCCGAGCGGTCATCTGCCGCTCCACCTCGCCGAGATGGTCGGCGGCGGCGCGCGCGGCGGCGTCCGGGATGCCGGCCGCGACCGCGTCGGCGATGCCGCGGTGCGAGCGGCAGGACTCGGCGATCACTTGGCGGACCGCCTCGGCGTTGCCCTCCGCGTCGAGGAGCGAGGCGAAGTCGCCGGACGCGAATACCGCGTCGAGCACCTTCGCGTACAGCTCGCGCAGCGTGGTGTTGCCACACGCGCGGGCCAGCGCCGCGTGGAAGCGGCGGTCCTGGCGGCGGAACGCCTCCAGGGTCATCTGTGGATCGAAGCCGGCCGCGAGTTCGCCGATCTCGGCCCGCTCGTCGGGTGCGGCGCGGATGGCGGCGAGGCGGGCGATGGCCACCTCGGTGACCTGGCGTACCTCGAACAGTTCCGAGACGCGCAGCTTGCGGCCGTCGTCCGCGTCGAAGGACACTCCGGGCAGGCGCTCGGCGACGTAGAACCGGTTGCCGCGCTTGACCAGGCAACCGAGCGAGACGAGTCCCTGGATGGCCTCGCGCACCGAGGTGCGGGCCACCCCGAACTGCTCGCACAGGGTACGTTCCGGGGGCAGTTGGGCGCCCGGGCGCAGTTCGCCCTCGCGCACGCTCGCCAGGAGTGCGTCGCGGACCTCCTCGGAGATCGTGCGGCGCGCGACCTTGGCGAAGCGGATCCGGTCCCCCGGTGCCCGCAGGGGCACTACGCGTCCGCCAGGGACGCGAAGCGCTCGCGTTCCGCGTCCAGGTCCAGCGGCCGGATGATCGCCTCGTGCTCCTCGTCGCCCCAATACGCGGGCGGGACCAGCCACATGACCTCGAATTCGAGGCCGTCGGGGTCCTTGGCGTACAGGCTCTTGTTCGCGCCGTGGTCGCTCGCGCCGATCAACGCGCCCGCCGCCGTGAGGCGTTCGCGGGCCTCGGCCAGCGCGTCGAGCGTGGGCACCTCCCACGCCACGTGGTACATGCCCACGGTGCGCCGGCCGGCCTGGGAGTCGCCCGCCTCGGCACCGATGGTGAAGAACGCGATGTCGTGGTGGTTCTCCGAGGCCGGCGCCCGCATGAAGACGTAGCTGCCGGGCGGGCCGTCGATGACGGTGATGAAGTCCAGCACCTCGTTGTAGAACCGGGCGGTCCGGTGTGCGTCGCGCACGTACAGCACCGCGTGGTTCATCCCGGTAACGGCCACGATCGGGCCTCCTCAGGGTGTGGGTCAGGCTGTTGGTCTGACAATCAGAAGGTATGAAGCTCGGTCAGGTGTGGTCATTGGTCCCCCAGCACAACCCCACGCTTCACCCGCTGTGCACCTGGACGTTCACCGCCTTGGTACGGGTGTACGCGTCCACGCCGGTCCGGGCGAACCCGCTGGCCCGGCGCGGCTCGCCGCGTCCGCCGTTCATGTCCGGCGCGAAATGGCAGTTCACGTTGACCTCACCGCAGTCCAGCGCGTCCGAGAAGCGGAACGCGCGCTCAATGTCGCGGGTGAACACCGTGCCGTTGAGGCCGTACCGGGTCCCGTTGGCCAGCGCGATCGCCTCGGCCTCGTCGCGGAAGGGCATCGCGGCCAGCACCGGCCCGAACACCTCCTCCTGCTCCACCTCGCAGCCGCGCCGCACCCCGCCCAGCACGGTCGGCGCGACATAGGTCGGCAGGAGTCCGTCCGCAAGGCCCGGTGTACCGACCAGGGAGGCGTCGCCCGCGTCCAGTGCCCGGCTCACGAAACCGCGGACCCGGTCCGCGTGCCGCTCGTTGATCAGGGGCCCGATGAAGGTGTCCGGGTGCAGCGCGTCGCCCACCGGCAGCGTGGCCGCCGCCGCCGCGACCGCCTCCACCACCTGCTCGTACACCGACTCCTCGACCAGCAGCCGACTGCCCGCGACGCACACCTCGCCCATGTTCACGAACGCGGCCATCATCGCCCAGCCCACCGCCTGGTCCAGGTCGGCGTCGGCGAACACCACGACCGGCGACTTGCCGCCCAGTTCCAGATGCACCGGGGTCAGGTTGCGGGCGGCGGCGGCCAGCACGTGGCGGCCGGTCTCGGTGCCGCCGGTCAGGCTGATCAGGTCGAACCGCCTGTCGGTGATCAGCCGCTCGCCGACCGTCGAGCCCGGGCCCAGCACGATGTTCACCACCCCCGCCGGCAGCCCGGCGGCGGTCAGGATCCGGCCCAGTTCGACCAGCGTCACCACCGCGTCCACCGGCGGCTTGGCCACGATCGAGCAGCCCGCCGCGAGCGCCGAGGCGATCCGCTGGCTGCCCGTCATCAGCGGCCCGTTCCACGGCAACAACTCGGCCACCACGCCGGCCGGCTCGCGCAGCCGCAGGGTCAGCAGGTCCGGGCCGCCGCCGGGCAGCAGATCCGGCGGGAAGGACGAACGTCGCACGTCGCCGTGCGTGGTGCGACAGATCGCCGCGGCGTAGGAGAAGGCGTTGGCCGCCTCGTACACGTCGTTGGTCAGCGCCCCGGAGATCGCCTTGCCCGTGTCCATCGCCTCCAGTGCGGCCAGCCGGCCGGCGTCCGCGCGGATCGCCGCGGCCACCGCCTCCAGCACCTCGGCCTTGCGCGGGCCCGGCATGCGCCGCCACACCCCGGCGTCGAAGCTGGTGCGCGCAGCCGAGATCGCCGCCTCGACCTCGGCGTCGCTCGCCGCCAGGTAGGAGGCGGGTTGCCCACCGGTCGAGGGGTCGAACACCGGCCGCCGCTCGCCGTCGAACGACTCGCGCCCGTCGATCAGCTGCGGGTACGGGTCCGGGCGCAGCCACTCGGCACGGATGCGCGGCTCGCTGCTGGTGGTGTCGGACATGCGGCAACTCCCTGGACGCGGCGGACGGACCTTCGAGCCGGATACGCCGTGCCGGGCGCCGCAACCTGGTAAGCCTCGCCCGACACGGCACCGGTTCAGGTTTGCCCTCGCCGCCCTGTGCTCGCATTGTGTCCCCGGCATGTACTGAGCCCACTTGATTGTGCTCCCGGCCACGATGCCTGCGGACGGCGCCGGGCCTAGTGTCCCCGGACATGGTGAGTTCGCAGGTGAGAGCAACGTGAGCGGCGCCGGGCCGACGCGGCCCGACCTGTTGGTCGTCGGCGGTGACGTGGTCACCATGAACGCGCGCCGCGAGGTGCTGTTGGGCGGCACGGTCGCCGTCGCGGGCGAGCGCATCCTCGCCGTCGGCGCCACCGGCGAGCTGCGGGCCCGCTGGCCGGGCACGCCCGAGTGGGACGCGAGCGACTGCGTCGTCACACCGGGCATGGTGAACGCACACCTGCACCAGACCGGCGATCCGCTGGCCCGCGCCCGAATACCGGACGACCTGCCGCCGGGCGCCGCCGTCGACACCTGGGCGGTGCCGCTGCACGCGGCGCATCGACCCGACGACGACGAACTGTCCGCACTGCTCGCCGGCGTGGAGAGCGTGCGCAACGGCGTCACCACGATCATCGAGGCGGGCACGGTGGCCCACCCGCATCGGGTGGCCGCCGCGATGACCGAGGTCGGCGTGCGCGGCGGCATCGGGGCATGGGGCTGGGACGTGCCCGGCGCACCGTTCGCCGCACCGGCGGCCGAGGTGCTGGATCGGCTCGGCGAACTGGTCGCCGCCTACCCGGCCGGAGGCTCGGTCGAGGGCTGGGTCACCCTGGTCGGCCACGGCCTGGCCTCGGACGAACTGCTCACCGGCGCCGCCGACCTGGCCCGCGACACCGGCGCCCGGATGACGATGCACCTGTCCCCGTCGAGCGCCGACCCCGACGACTACCTGCGCCGCACCGGGCGCCGGCCCGTGCTGCACCTGGCCGAGTTGGGTGTGCTGGGCCCGCACCTGCTGCTCGCCCACGCGGTCTGGCTGGACGACGCCGAGGTCGAGGCGTTGTTGGCGGACCGTACCGCGGTCGCCTACTGCCCGTGGGCCTATCTGCGGCTGGGCCAGGGCGTCACGCACGCCGGGCGGCACGCCGATTTCTCGCGCCGCGGCGGCCGGCTCGCGCTGGGCACCGACGCGGGCAACGCCGCCGACTCGGCCGATCTGCTGCGCGCCGCGGCGCTCGCGGTGGGCCTGGCCAAGGACATGGCGATCGACCCCACCGTCCTCGGCGCCGCCGAGGCGCTGGAGTTGGCCACCATCGGCGGCGCCGAGGCGGTCGGCATGGCCGATCGCATCGGCTCGCTCGAACCCGGCAAGTACGCCGACCTGGTGGTGCACGACGCCACCGGCCCGCAGTGGACCCCGCGCGGCGACATCGCCCAACAGCTGGTGTGGTCCTCGGACGGCCGCTCGGTGCGCGACGTGCTGATCGGCGGCCGGGTCGTGGTCCGCGACCACACGTGCGTCACCGTCGACGAGCGGGCCCTGCGCACCTTCGCCGCCCGCGCGTCGACCGCCCTGCTCGCCCGGGCCGGCGTACCGCTGCGCACGCGCTGGCCGACGGTGCCGGCGCACTGAGTCGCGTATCGGGTCGCGCACCACCGGGTTCGGTCCGCCGAACGCCGCGTCCCGCATCCCACAGTTTTCGCCAACGGAGGAGCCCCACATGCGAGTTGCCGTAGTCACCGCCCCCGAACAGGTCGATCTGCGCGAGGAGCCGGTGCCCGAGGTCGGGCCGGAGGACGTGCTCGTGCGGGTCGGTCGCACCGGCCTGTGCACCATGGAGCGCCGGCTCTACCTGGGCACCAAGCCGATCTATCCGGTCGCCCCCGGCCACGAGGTCGCCGGCGAGGTGGTCGCGCTCGGCAGCGCGGTCGCCGGGCTGCCCGGGGTCGCGGCCGTCGGCGACACGGTCACCGTCGACCTGCTCACCCGCTGCGGCACCTGCACCTCGTGTCGGCGCGGGCGCAGCGCGTTGTGCAAACGACCGCAGGGCGGAGCGCTGGCCGACGGCACCATCTCGATGGGCGCCGGCTTCGCCGAGTTCGTCAAGGTCGCGGCGGTGCAGACGTTCCGCACCGGCGACGCGCCGATCGCGCACGCCGCGATGGGCGAACCACTGGCCTGCGTCGCGCACTCGGTCCGACTGGGCGGGCTGCGGGCCGGCGACCGGGTCGCGGTGATCGGCGCCGGGTACATGGGCCGCCTGCACCTGGCCCTGGCCCGGTTCAAGGGCGCCGAGTCGGTCGGCCTGATCGACATCAGCGACGACCGGCTCGCCGAGGCCCGCGCGGCCGGCGCCGACTGGACGAGCACCCCGGAGGAGGCGGCCGGCACCGGCGGGAAGCAGGACGTCGTCTTCGTCACCGCCGGCGCCCCCGGTGCCCTGGAGACCGCGCTGTCCCTGTGCGACGACGGCGGCACGGTGGTGCTGTTCGGCGCCTTCCCCAAGGACGTCCTGGCCGGTGTCGGGCCGGACCACGTGCACCATCACGAACTGAGCATCGTCGGCGTGTACAGCCAGGAACCCCAGGACTGGACCGAGGCCGCCGCGATCATCGCCTCCGGACGCCTGGCCGCCGAACTGGACGCGCTGGTCACCGCGACCTACCCGCTCGCCGAGGTCGACGCCGCCTTCCGGCTGGCGGCCGAGTCGCCGGTCTACCGCGTCCTCGTGGGCGGTTGAGCATGTCCGGCTCGCCCGCGGTCGTCGTCGGCGTCGACGTCGGGAGCAACTCGGTTCGCGCCCTCGCGCTCGACCCGGACGGCGTCGTCCTGGGCGCGACCACCGCCGGCTACCCCGGTGCGGCTGGCTGGGAGCCCGGCCACGCCGACCCGTACGCCTGGTTCGCCGCCACCGCGCAGGCGCTCGCCGAACTGCGCGCGCTGGTGCCCGGTGCGGCCCGTCCCGCCGCGCTGTGTCTGGGCGGCCAGAGCCCGACCACCGTGCCCGACGCGGTGCCTCGGTCCGGTATCGCCGCGGCGCTGACCTGCCGGCACCCGGCAGGCGCGACCGGATCGCCGGTCGAGCAGCATCACGCGCAGCACGCCGCGCTGCGCGCCGCCCACGGGCCCGACGTGCAGGCGTGGCAGCTCTACGACTGGCTGGCCGCGCGCTTCGGCGCGGAGCGGGCGCAGTCCCGCTGGCCCGGGGATCCGCCGCTGACCGGCTACGGGCCGATCGTGGCGACCGGGTCGGTGGTGGGCACGGTCGGCACCGGGCACGACATCGCGGCCGGCACCCCGCTGGTGGCCGGCGCCCAGGACGCGTATCTGGCGTTCTGGGCGGGTGGACTGGACCGGCCCGGCCGGGCGATGGACCCCGGCGGGCGGACCGGCGGCCTGGCCGTCGCGGTGCCCGCGGGCTCGCCCGCCGCCGATGCGTACGCGCTGCCCTCGGCGGTATCGGGGATCGACATCGTCGGCGGTCCGGTCGCCGCGCACGGGCTGATCCTGGAGTGGCTGCGCGACCTGACCGGACGCGACGTGCGCGACCTGCTGGCGCTGGCCGCCGAGGTGCCGCCCGGCGCCCGCGGCGTCCTGGTGCTGCCCTACCTGGAAGGCGAGCGCGCCCCGCGCTGGAACCGCGAGTTGCGCGGCGAGGTCTTCGGGCTGAGCGCGGGCTCCGGACCCGGCGAACTGGCCCGCGCGGTCCTGGAGGGCACCGCGTACGGCCTCGCGCACATCGCCCGGGAACTGGGCGCGCGCGGCGCCCGACTGGACACCCTGGTCTGTGCCGGATCGCCCGCGCGCAGCCCGCTGTGGTGCTCGATCAAGGCCGCCGTGCTCGGCGTGCCGGTCGAGGTGCCCGCGGAGACCGACCTGGCCGCCTACGGCGCGGCGCTCGCCGCCGGCGCGGGGGCACGCTGGTGGCCCGCGCCCGGTGCCGGGCGCGCCGGCGACTGGCCGCGCCCGGCGATGACCGTGCTCGACCCCGAACCGCGTCCCGAGTACGCGGCCGGCCTGCGCCGCTTCCTCGACCTGGGCGACGCGGCGCAGGCGCGCCTGTCCGTGCCGGCCGACGCCGGCGTTTCGACCCGCTCCGGACCGGACCCCGCCGACCCGACCTCTTCCCAACCGCGCCTCGTCGAACCGAACCTCTCCGCGAACCTCTCCGAACCGAACCTCTCCGAGGAGCCGACGTGCCCAATCCGGTGATTTTCATGGACCTGCCGACCCCCGACGTGGAGGCCACCTCCGCGTTCTACGCGGCGCTGTTCGACTGGGACTTCAAGCGGCGACCCGCCGGCGAGTTCAGCGAGGTGCTCCCGGGCGTCAAGCCCAACCTCGGGATCCGCCGCGAGGCGCGCCCGGCGGTGGGGCCGGTGCCGCGCATCTACGTGATGGTCGACGAGCCGCCCGCCTACCTCGACAAGGCGGTCGCGGCCGGCGCGAGCGTGTTGTGGGAGGAGAAGCCGTGGGCCGAGTTCGAGGCCCGCTACGCGGCGTTCCGCGACCCGTGGGGCAACGAGGTCGTGTTGTGGCGCGACAAGGGCACCTACTTCACCCACGGCCACGCCCACCAGGTCTGACGCTTCGTCGGATCCGGTTTGTCACACGTGAGTTCGCCACACGCGAGCCGACCACACGCGAGCTTCCCACACCCGAGTTCTCCCCCAGCCCCTTTGCACTGCCCGGCGACCCCATTGCCCCGCAGCCGAGTTCCCCCCGGAAAGGACCCCGCATGACCAACACCCTGGTCTTCGTCGACATGCCCACACCCGACGTCGACGCGACCACCGAGTTCTATCGCGAGCTGTTCGGCTGGACCATCAACCCGCGTCCGCAGGGCGTCTTCCACCAGATCGTCCCGGGCGAGGGGCTGCACCTGGGCCTGTACGACGAGGTCGCCCAGGTGCCCGACCCGGCGCCGCTGCCGCAGCAGCCGCGCGCCGGCCTGCACGCCCGGGTGTACATCCTGGTCGACGCGGCCCCCAGCGAATACCTGAACAAGGCCGTGCTGCTGGGCGCGACCGCGCTGTGGGAGCAGTGCTTCTGGGAGGAGTTCGGCGGTCACCACGCCTCGTTCCTGGACCCGTGGGGGAACCAGATCGTGATGTGGGAGAAGTGAGGTAGCGCGTAGCGCCCATACGGCCACATGCCGGTATCCGCGATCCGACTCGGATCGCGGATACCGGCATGTGGCCGTATGGGCTCGGAGCCGGACCGACGCTCAGGCGCGGTTCAGGACCGGGCGCGGGTAGGGCGAATCCGCCGGGTTGACGTCGGTGCCGGGGGCGACCAGGGCGTCCAGGCGGGTCAGCGTCTCGGAGGTCAACTCCACCGCGCAGGCGCCGAGTTGGGATTCCAGCTGCTCCTCGGTGCGCGGGCCGATGATCGCCGACGTGACGTTGGGGTGGGCCAGCGCGAAGGCCAGGGCCAACTCCGGCAGTGAGCAGCCGGCATCGGCCGCGATCGCGGCGAACTCCTCGACCAGTGCGGTCTTCGCGGCCCGCACGGCGGCATCCGCGTGATCGAAGTGCTCGGCGTTGCGCACGGCCCGCGAATCGGCGGAAACGATTTGCCCCGCCCGGTACTTGCCGGTCAGCCAACCGCCGTTGAGCGGGCTGAACACCAGCACGCCCAGGCCGTACCGCCCGCACGTGGGCAGTGCGGCCGTCTCCGCGTGCCGGGCGAACGCCGAATAGGCCAGCTGCTCGACCGCGAAGCGCTCGTGGCCGCGACGCTCGGCGATCCACTGTGCCTCGACGATGCCCTCCGCGGGCAGTGCGGAGGAGCCGATCGCGCGCACCTTGCCCTGCCGGACCAGGTCGGTAAGGGCGCCCAGCGTCTCGTCCGGATCGGTACCCGGGTCGGGGCGGTGCAGTTGGTAGAGGTCGAGGTGGTCGGTCTCCAGGCGACGCAGGCTGTCCTCCACGGCGCGAAAGATCCAACGCCGCGACGCCCCGCGGCGCAGCGGCGCGTCCGGGTCCATCGCCTCGCCGAACTTGGTCGCCAGCACCACGTCGTCGCGCCGGCCCTTGAGCGCCTTGGCCAGGATCGCCTCGCTCTCGCCGAACGCGTACACGTCGGCGGTGTCCACCAGGTTGATCCCGGCGTCGAGCGCGCGATGCACCATGCGGATGCACGCGTCGTGGTCCGGGTTGCCCCACGCGCCGAACATCATCGTGCCCAGGCACAGTCGGCTGACCCGCATGCCGGTGCGACCGAGCGGGGTGTACTCCACGGGTGCCCTCCAAGGGTGATCGTCGCAGGTCCTCCCCCGAGGCTGGCACGACGGCCCGTGTGCACCGATGTGGTCCCGGCGCAGCGCACGGGCCGTTTGTTCGTGCCTCAAGCACATATCGGGGCCGTTTCCCGGCGCCTACCTTCGGCTGTATCGCAAACATCCCAGGTGACGGGGAGGAAGCTGTGCCGACTGACCAGCTGGGGGCTGCGGAACGTGCCCTGGACGAGCGGGTGGCGGAACTTCGCCGGACCGCGGCGGCGCGAGAGAGCGACGGGCTCGTGGTCGCTCCCCTGCCGAGCGAGATGTTGCAGCCGTGGGAGGTCTGGGACCGGGACCTGTTCGACCTGGAGATGATCCGGGTGTTCGCCCGCTCGTGGGTGTGGCTGGGCGACACGGAGGATCTGCGCCGACCCGGCGACTTCGTCACCGGGCGGATCGGCAGCCAGTCGGTGCTGGTGGTCAAGCAGCGGGACGGCTCGATCAAGGGCTTCCTGAACAACTGTCGGCACCGCGCCTCCGGCGTCGCGTTCGATGCGGCGGGCAACTGCGGCAAGGCGTTCGCGTGCCCGTACCACGCCTGGACGTATGGTCTGGACGGCAAGCTGCTGTCGATTCCGGACATGAACCGGATGTACGGGCCGGACTTCCCGATGCAGCAGTACGGCCTGGTGCCCATCCGGGTGCACGTGGCCTTCGACAAGCTCGTCTTCGCGTGCCTGTCGCACAAGGCGCCGACGTTCGAGGAGTGGATCGCGCCGCTGCTGCCGCGCTACACGGCGTACAAGATCGGCGAGTACCACCGCTACCACCGCGAGTTGGACGAGGAGTACGCGTTCAACTGGAAGGCGTTCGTGGAGAACTCCAACGACGACTACCACGTGCGGTTCGTGCACCGGCGGCTGAACAAGGTGCGCAAGCAGATGGACACCATCGTGCGCTTCGAGGGCCGGACCACCAGCGGCTACAAGCCGCACAGCGACGCGTACGACATGTCGCTCGGGCGCACCGACCTGGGCGAGGAGGACCTGCGCGGGAGCTATGCGGAGTTCATCTACCCCAACCTCACGCCGCTGCCCTACGCATCCCAGTTGATCATGGTGCGCGCCGACCCGATCGCGCCGGACCGGACCCGGTTGTTCTCCCGGATCTACGGGCTGACCGAGGACATCGAGCTCCAGGAGCGCGAGTTGGTCAACCTGGAGCTGACCAACAAGGAGGACACGGACATGGTGACCGTGCTCATGGAGAACCTCCGTTCGCCGTTCTACCGAGTCGGTCCGCCCAGTGCCTGGGAGGGCCGCGCGCAGCACATGATGCGGCAGATCCGCCGGGACGTGGCCACGCCGTTGGCCGCCGACGAGTTCACCGGCCCGATCGACTGAGCGCCGCCGCCTCTGCCGCGCCCGCGCGGCGGTTCGACACCACCCATCCCGAACACACCGGAACGTGAGAGGAGCCACCGCGATGGAACCGACGCTGACCGAGGCCCGCTGGACCCATATCGCGCTGCCGTCGTCCGACCTGGAGGCGGCGGTCGAGTTCTACACCTCGTTCACCCCGCTGGTGGTGGTCTCGCGGCACAGCGACGCCGCGGGTTCCAATGCCTGGTTGTCCAACCCCGACCAGGTCCACACGCCGTTCGTGCTGGTCCTGGTCGCCTTCGACAAGGACAAGGGCAAGCCGCAGCCGCAGCTGACCCCCTTCGCGCACCTGGGCATGGAGGTGGCCACCCGCGCGGACGTTGACGCCGTCGCCGAGCGGGCCCGGGCCGCCGGATGCCTGCACTGGGAGCCGATGGACGTGCCACCGCCGGTGGGCTACATCTGCGCACTCAAGGACCCGGACGGCAACGTGGTGGAGATTTCGCACAACCAGCAGGTGTTCGCGGAGGTCCGCGAGCTGTGGGGCGACCGGGCCGACGCGTGAGCGACCCGGCGCGGACCCGGCGGGCCGTCGAGGCGTATGTCGCGGCGCTCAACTCCGGGGATCCGGACGCGATCGCGGCCCGGGTGAGCGAGGACTTCCACAACGAGCACACCTCCGCGCTCGGCCGCAGTCTGCGCGGGCGCACCGCGTATCGCGCGCGACTGCCCCGATTCCTGTCCGAGTTCGAGGGATTGCACTACGCCGTCGAGGACCTGCTCGTGGACGGGGATCGGGCCGCGCTCGCGTACACCATGACGTTTCGCCCGCGCGGCGCGGCGGCCGGTGAACCGGTGCGGATTCGTGGGGTGTTCCGGCTGCGTGTGCTGGGCGATCTGGTCGCGCATCGCGTGGACTACTGGGACGGCGCCGAGTTCGAGCGGCAGACGGCCGGCGCCGAGAAGAACCACTGACAACCATCGAAGGGAACGACTGTGCACACCTTTTCCGCCACCGGAGCAGGCAAGCTCCGCCGGATGCGCCGGATGTTCGGCGCGGACGGCCGCGCCGTGTTCGTCGCGATCGACCACGCCGCCTACATGGGCGAGGGGCCGCCGCTGGGCGAGCCGATGGCGCAGATCGCCGCCGGCGGGCCGGATGCGGTACTCGCGACCTGGCACCTGGCCCGGGCCTACGCCGACACGTTCGCCGATTCCGGGCTGGTGTTGCGGATCGACGGCGGGGCCTCGGAGTTGGGCGACTTCGCCCCGGGCGATGTCACCGACATCATGCATCTGCCCGAGCAGGCACTGAAGCTGGGCGCCGACTGCGTGGTCGTGCTGGCCTTCCCCGGTGCGCCCGACGAGCACCTGTCGTTGCAGCGGCTCGCCCGGCTCACCTCCGAGTGCGAGCAGCTCGGCCTGCCGGTGATGGCCGAGATGATTCCCGGCGGCTGGGGCAAGGCGGTGCCGTGGACCACGGAGAACGTGGCCCGCGCGGCGCGGATCGGCGCCGAACTGGGCGCCGACATCGTCAAGACGGTCTGCCCGGGACGCCCCGAGGAGTTCGCCGCCGTGGTCGCGGCGTGTCCGGTCCCGGTCGTGGCGCTGGGCGGGCCCAAGTCGGACAGCGAGGACGAGGTCGTCGCGCTGGCCAAGGGTGTCGTCTCGGCCGGCGGTGCGGGGGTGGCCTTCGGCCGGAACGTGTGGGGGTCGGCCAAGCCGCAATTGCTCGTGGAGCGGTTGCGCGATGCGGTTCATGGGCGTGGGGTTTGATTCGGCCTGCGGCCACGCTGGTCCTCAGGCGCCGGACGGGCTGGGGCGCGAACGGCCTTCGGCCTGTTGTCCTCAAGCGCCGGACGGGCTGAGTTGGATTCGGCCGAGCTTCGGGGTGGAGCTGCGGATTCCCGTGTCCTCAAATGCCGGACCGGCTGAGGTGGAATCGGCCGGGCTTCCGAGCAGAGCTGCGGATTTTCGTGTTCTCAGGCGCCGAGTGGATTCGGACGGGCTTCGGGGTTGAGCTACGGCTTCCCGTGTCGTCGAACGCCGGGCGGGCGAGGTTTGTTCGTTCGGCGCTCTTCCTTTCTTGTGTCGAGTGTTGTCTTCGCCATGCCTGTGATCAGGAGTTGCGATCATGTCCCAACAGGTCACCCCCGTATCCCGGGTGGTCATCCGGTTCGCCGGTGACTCCGGGGACGGTATGCAGCTTGCCGGTGATCGGTTCACCGCGCAGGCCGCGCTCTTCGGCAACGACGTCTCCACCTTTCCCGACTTTCCGGCCGAGATCCGCGCTCCTGCCGGGACCCTGCCGGGGGTCTCCGCCTTCCAGGTGCAGTTCGCCGACCACCGGGTCACCACCCCCGGGGACGCGGCCGACGTACTGGTCGCGATGAACCCGGCCGCGCTTCGGGTGAATCTGCCCGATCTGCCGCACGGCGCCCAGATCATCGCGGACGCCGACGAGTTCACCGCGCGCAACCTGGTCAAGGCGGGCTACCCGGCGGGCACCGACCCGCTCACCGACGATTCGCTGGCCGACTACCGGTTGCACGCGGTGCCGCTGACCGGCCTGACCGTCGAGGCGCTGCGCGCGTTCGAACTGCCGCGCAAGGACGCCGAGCGGGCCAAGAACATGTTCGCCCTGGGGCTGGTGTCGTGGTTGTATCACCGTCCGACCGAGGCCACCGTGGCCTTCCTGCGGGAGAAGTTCGCCGCGCGTCCGCACCTGGCCGCCGCCAACGTGGCCGCGTTCAACGCGGGTTGGAACTTCGGCGAGACCACCGAGTCGTTCGCGGTGAGCCACGAGGTGCCCGCGGCCCCGCGCACTCCCGGCCGGCACCGCACGATCACCGGCAACCGGGCGCTCGCCTACGGGCTGATCGCCGCCGCCGAGCGGGCCGGACTGCCGCTGTTCCTGGGCTCGTACCCGATCACCCCGGCCTCCGACATCCTGCACGAGCTGAGCCGGCACCGGCACTTCGGGGTGACCACGTTCCAGGCCGAGGACGAGATCGCCGGGATCGGCGCGGCGCTGGGCGCGGCGTTCGGCGGCGCCCTGGGGGTGACCACCACGTCCGGCCCCGGGCTCGCGCTCAAGGCGGAGACGATCGGCCTGGCGGTCTCGCTCGAACTGCCGCTGGTGATCGTGGACGTACAGCGCGGCGGCCCCTCGACCGGGCTGCCCACCAAGACCGAACAGGCCGACCTGTTCCAGGCGTTGTACGGGCGCAACGGCGAGTCGCCGGTGCCGGTGCTGGCCGCCTCCTCCCCCGGCGACTGCTTCGACGCGGCCGTCGAGGCGGTCCGGATCGCGGTCGTCTACCGCACCCCGGTGGTGCTCCTGTCGGACGGCTACCTGGCCAACGGCTCGGAGCCCTGGCGGGTGCCGGACCTCGACGAACTGCCCACGATCGACCCGGCGTTCGCCACCGGTCCGAATGCGGTCGACGCGGCCGGCGCGCCGTGCTTCCAACCCTATCTGCGTGATCCGCACACCCTGGCCCGCCCCTGGGCGGTGCCCGGCACGCCCGGTCTGGAACACCGGGTGGGCGGCCTGGAGAAGGCCGACCGCACCGGCGAGATCTCCTACGACGCGACCAACCACGAACACATGGTGCGCACCCGGCGGGCCAAGGTGGACGGGATCGCCCGCGAGCTGCCGCCGCTGACCGTCGAGGATCCGGACGGGGCCGCCGAGGTGCTGGTGCTCGGGTGGGGTTCCACCGCCGGGCCGATCGCCGCCGCGTGCGCGGAGGTTCGTTCCGCGGGCGGCTCGGTGGCCCGGGCCCACGTACGCCATCTCGACCCGCTGCCGGCCGATCTCGGCGACCTGCTCGCCCGCTATCGGCGGGTGCTGGTCCCGGAGATGAACCTGGGTCAGCTCGCCCGGTTGTTGCGCGCCCGGTATCTGGTCGACGTCGAATCCCTCACCCAGGTGCGCGGCATGCCGTTCAAGGTGGCCGAACTGCGCACCGCGATCGAGAAGGTCGTCGCCGATGCCTGAGTCACCGCTTCTCACCATCGCCGGACCGGCGGCGGATCCTCCACTGTCCGCCCGCGACTTCCGCAGCGATCAGGAGGTGCGCTGGTGCCCGGGTTGCGGCGACTACGCCATCCTGGCCGCCGTCCAGGGCTTCCTGCCCGAACTGGGCCTGCGCCGGGAGAACATCGTCTTCGTCTCGGGCATCGGCTGTTCCAGCCGCTTCCCGTATTACCTGGACACCTACGGCATGCACTCGATCCACGGCCGCGCGCCGGCGATCGCCACCGGATTGGCGGTGTCCCGGCCCGACCTGAGCGTGTGGGTGGTCACCGGCGACGGCGACGCGCTCTCGATCGGCGGCAACCACCTGATCCACGCGCTGCGGCGCAACGTCAACCTGAAGATCCTGCTGTTCAACAACCGGATCTACGGCCTGACCAAGGGTCAGTACTCGCCGACCTCCGAGACCGGCAAGATCACCAAGTCCACCCCGGCGGGCTCGCTCGACCACCCGTTCAATCCGGTCTCGCTCGCACTCGGCGCCGAGGCGGGGTTCGTCGCCCGCACCATCGACTCCGACCGCAGGCACCTGACCTCGGTGCTGCGCGCCGCGGCGGCCCACGAGGGCACCGCACTGGTGGAGATCTACCAGAACTGCAACATCTTCAACGACGGCGCGTTCGAGCAGCTCAAGACGCCCGGCATTCGGGACGACTTCCTGCTGCGGCTCGAACACGGCGAGCCGATGCGCTATGGGCCGGACGGCGCGCGCACCGTGGTGCGCGATCCGGGCGGCGGGCTGCGGCCGGGTGGTCCGGACGACATCGCGGTGACGCACGACGCGCGGACGCTCGACCCGGTGCCCGCGTTCGCGCTGTCCCGGTTGCCGGAGGCGGGCGGCCCCACCCCCATCGGGGTGTTCCGCAGCGTGCGCCGGCCCGCGTACGACCGTCTGGTGGTCGAGCAGGGCCGGCGGGCGCTCGCCGAGCGCGGGCCGGGCAATGTCGCCGACCTGCTCGGCGGCGACGCCTGGACGGTGCCCGAGCCGACCGTGCCCGACCCACGATCCGTGGGAGGTGGTCCCGCGTGACCTACGTCATCGGTGCGAACTGCGTGGACGTCAAGGACCTCACCTGCGTGGCCGAATGCCCGGTCGACTGCATCTTCGAGGGCGACCGCATGCTCTACATCCATCCCGAACAGTGCGTGGACTGCGGCGCCTGCGAGCCGGTGTGCCCGGTCGAGGCCATCTACCACGTGGACGACCTGCCCGCCGACTGGCTGTGGCACCTGGATGCGGCGACCGAGGCCACCGCGGGCCGCGAGGACGTCGAGCCGGTGCCCGATCCGGCGGCCGTGGCCGCACTGCCGGCCCGACCCGCGACCGGGTGAGCCGCCCGGGGCACGCGTCCCCACCCATCGAAAAGACACTCCGGACACACCGAGAAGAAGAGGAGGCCTGACGTGACCGACTGGCGCCTTGCCGTAGACATCGGTGGCACCTTCACCGACGTGGTCCTGCTGGATGCCGACACCGGCCGCGTGGTGGTCGAGAAGACGCTGACCACCCCGTCCGCCCCGCTCGGCGGGGTCCGGGCGGGCGTGACCTCCGCGCTGACCAAGGCCGGCATCACGCCGGCCGACATCACCCGGCCCATCGTGCACGCGACCACGCTGATCACCAACGCCCTGATCGAGGGCAAGACCGGCCGCGCCGCGCTGGTGACCACCGCGGGATTCGGCGACACGCTGGAGATCCGCAACGAGCACCGGTACGACATGTACGACCTCCAGATCGAGTTCCCGGCCCCGCCCATCCCGCGCGAGCTGGTCTTCGAGATCGACGAGCGCACCACCGCGACCGGCGAGGTCCGTACCGCACCGAGCGAGACCGAACTCGACGCACTGGCGGCCCGGTTGGCCGCGAACGAGGTCGAGGCGGTCGCGGTGTGCCTGCTCAACTCGTACGCGAACGCGGCCAACGAGCGCGCGGTCGCCGAGGGGCTGGCCAAGCGGCTGTCGGTGCCGGTGTGCGCATCGCACGAAGTGACCCCGCAGATCCGCGAGTATCCGCGCATGGTCACCACAGCGTGCAACGCGGCCACGATGCCGGTGATCGGCCCCTACCTGACCGAGCTCCAGGCCTGGCTGACCGCCGAGGGCTTCGGCGCGTCGGTGCTGATGATGCTCTCCAACGGCGGCGTGGTCTCCGCCGACGACGCCCGCCGGGTGCCGATCCGACTGGTCGAGTCCGGCCCGGCCGCCGGCGCGCTGGCCGGCGTCTGGTACGCCCGACGCCTGGGCGAGGAACGGCTGTTCTGCTTCGACATGGGCGGCACCACCGCCAAGTCCTGTCTGATCGAGGACTACCGACCCGAGTTGACCAACGCGTTCGAGGTGGCCCGGGTCTACCGGTTCAAGAAGGGCTCGGGCTACCCGTGCTCGATTCCCTCGGTCGACCTGGTCGAGATCGGCGCGGGCGGCGGAAGCCTGGCCCGGGTCGACGAGTTGGGTCTGCTCAAGGTCGGCCCGGACTCGGCCGGCGCCGACCCGGGCCCGGTCGGCTATTCCCGCGGCGGCACCGTTCCGGCGACCACCGACGCGGACCTGGTGCTCGGTCTGCTCGACCCGCAGTACTTCCTCGGCGGCGAGATGCCGTTGGATCTGCCCGCCGCGCGGGCCGCGTTCGCCCCGCTGGCCGAGCGGCTGGGCGCCGGCTCCGACGCGGACCACGTCGCGGTCGGCGTGTACGAGGTGATCAACCAGAACATGGCCGCGTCCGCCCGGATGCACGCCGTGGAGCGCGGCATCGATCTGCGCGGCGTCGCGCTGATCGCGTTCGGCGGCGCCGGGCCGGTGCACGCGTGCGGGGTGGCCACACTCCTGGAGGCGCCGAGGGTGATCTTCCCGGTCAACGCGAGCGTGTTGTCCGCGTTCGGCACCCTGGTCAGCCCGGTCCGCATCGACCTGGCCCGGAGCATGGTCCGCACGCTCGACGAGAGCGTGTCCGCCGACCGGGACACACTGCTCGCCGACATGCGACAGGAGGCGCGCCGGGTGCTCGCCGCCGCCGGTGCGCAGGAGGGCGACGTGAGCTTCCGCTACGGCCTGGACGCGCGCTACGAGGGCCAGGGCAACGAGATCACCCTGTGGGTCGGCGAGGGCGACGCGTGGCCCACCTCGCTCCGCGACACCGTCGAGCAGTTCCACACCGAGTACCAGAAGATCTACGGCCTGCGGATCCCCGACGTCGGCGTCGAGGTGGTCACCTGGCGGGTCGCCGCGTGGTCGGACGCACCCGGCTTCGAGGTGCCCACGGTGCCGGTCGGCACCGGCAGTCCCACCCCGAACCGCCATCGCGCGGCCCGCTTCCGGCTCGGCACGCCCGCCGTCGACGTGCCGGTCTACCGCCGCGCCGAACTCGGCGCCGGCCACCGCTTCCCCGGTCCGGCCCTGATCGAGGAGCGCGAGACCACCTCGGTCGTCCCGGACGGCTGGACCTGCGAGGTCGCGCCCGACGGCTCGATCATCGCCACCGCAACCACGGCCTCCGAGGAGGGATCCGCGTGACCCGCACCTTCGACGCGATCGAGCTGGAAGTCCTGTGGGGCTCCCTCGTCGCCACCGTCAACGAGCAGGCCAAGGCCCTTCAGCGGGCCGCGTTCAGCCCGATCGTGCGCGAGGCCGGCGACCTCGCGAACGCGCTGTTCGACCGGCGCGGCCGGATGGTCGCCCAGGCCGTCACGGGCACCCCGGGCCACATCAACTCGCTCGCCATCGCGTGTCGCAACATCCTGGACCGGCATCCGGTCGACTCGCTGGCCCCCGGCGACGTACTGGTCACCAACGACCCGTATCAGACCGCCGGCCAACTCCTCGACGTGACCGTCCTGGTGCCGGTCTGGCGCGGCGGGCGGGTGATCGCCTTCTTCGGCTCGACCATCCACCACACCGACGTCGGCGGCTACGGCATCGGCGCGGGCGCGCGGGACGTGTTCGAGGAGGGCCTGTGGATCCCGATCAGCAAGCTCATGGTCGGCGGCGAACGCAACGAGCCGGTCTGGGACTTCGTGCTGGCCAACGTCCGACAGCCCACCCACATGGCCGGTGACCTGCACGCCCAGATGGCGTCCGGGGAGGTGGGCGCGGCCCGGCTGAAGACGCTGCTGGACGCGTACGCGCTGGAGGACATCGAGGATCTCGGCGACGAGGTGATCCGCCGCTCCGAGGAGGCCACCCGGCGGGCCATCCGGGCGCTGCCCGGCGGCACCTACGAGGCGGCGTCGATCCTCGACCTCGCGGACGGCTCGGAGATCACCATCCAGGTCGCGGTCACCATCGACCCCGACGCCGGCGAGATCCTGGTCGACTACGCGGGTTCGTCCGGCGCGAGTCCGTTCGGGATCAACGTGGTCAAGAACTACACGCACGCCTACACCACGTTCACCCTGCGCAGCCTGCTCAACCCGGACGTGCCCAACAACGCCGGCTCGCTGGCCCCGATCCGGGTCGAGGCGCCGTTGGGCAGCATCGTCAACGCGGTGTCCCCGTCGCCGTGCACGGCGCGGCACGTGGTCGGCATGTTCCTGCCGATGCCGCTGCTGAACGCGATGTCGCAGGCGTTGCCGGAGGCGGTGATGGCCGAGGGTTCGGCGGCGGTGTGGACCATGCAGGTGAGCGGGCACGACGCGGAGGGCAAGCCGTTCATCACCGCGATGTTCACCTACGCGGGCGGCGTCGGCGCGCGGGCCGGCAAGCCGGGCCTGTCCACCACGTCCTACCCGACCGGGGTGTCCGCCGTACCGCTGGAGGTGGTCGAGGCGTCCGCGCCGATCCGCTTCCTGCGCAAGGAACTTCGGCGCGGCTCGGGCGGCGCGGGCGCGCAGGAGGGCGGGATGGGCCAGACCATCGAGTTCACCGTCGACTCGCCCTCGCCCTGGGTGCTCAACGCGGTGGCCAGCCGGCTCGCACGCGGCCCGCGCGGGATCTTCGGCGGCGGCGAGGGCGCCACGGGGCGCTTCCTGGTCAACGGCGAACCGGTGCGCACCCAGGCCCGGATCACTCTGCAGCCGGGTGACGTGGTGCGGCTGGAACTGCCGGGCGGGGGCGGGTACGGCGCGCCGGTCGCCCCGGCCGTCAACGCGGTGGCCGCCGCCATCGGGTGAGCGACGCGGGGCGGCCCGGGGGCGGCGGCTCGTGGCTCGGCAGGCGGCTTGCGGGTCGGCGGTCGGCCCGTGGGCCGACCGACGGCTCCCGGGTCGGCCGGCGGCTCGCAGGCCGACGGCCCCCGGCGTCCGCCCGCGGGTGGGCCCGTGACGCCGCCTGCGGACGGCCCCATCCGCGATGGGGCACACTCACGTGCGGGTCGCCCATGCGAGGCGCACCCGCCCGCGGATCGCCCACGCGAGGGCCGCCGAGTGCGAATGGACCACGCAAGACGCACCCGAGTGCGGATCGCCCGCGTCACGCACACCCGCATGCCGGTCGTCCTGCGATGGTTGGTCGCGTCCGGATCGTTGCCCGTCCGGCCGCCCCGGCTCGCCCCGCCGAGCCGGGGCGGTGCTTCCCACTCCCCCGGTCGATGTCCTGGAGGTCGACATGACGTCCGTCCCGCCCACCTTCGCGGCACGCTGGTCCGAAACGGTCGTGGCGCACCCGTACGCGCCGTTCCTGATCTGGGAGGCGCCCGACGCGAGCGTGACCCGGTGGACCTATGCCGAGTTCGACGCCGTCGTCGCCCGCGTGGCCGGCGGGCTGCTCGCGCGCGGCGTCCGGCCCGGCGACCGGGTCGGCATCGCGCTGCGCAACTGCCCGGCGTACGTCGCGCTCTGGCTCGCCCTGGCCCGACTCGGCGCGGCGATGGTGTGCTCCGATCCCTCCGCACGCACCCCCGAGCTGGCCGCGCACCTGCGCCGGACCGGCGCCCGACTCGGCTTCTGCGCGCCCGAACGGGCCGCCGACTATCGGACCGCGGCGGCCGGGACCGGCACGACCGTGGTCGAGATCGCGGAGGACGACACCGACCTGGCGATCCTGCTCGGTCGACCGACGGCCGCCGGCACCCACCTGCCCCGTCCCGCCGATCTGGCTGGGCTGATGTTCACGTCGGGCACCACCGCCGAGCCGAAGTGCGTGATGGTCACCCAGGCCAACTACGCCTTCGCCGGCGCCGTGATGGCCGCTGCCGCCGAACTCGGGCCGGACGACCGGCAGTTCGTGGTGCTGCCGATGTTCCACGCGAATGCGCAGTACTACTCGTTCGCCGCCGCGATCACGGTGGGCGCGAGCGTCGTGTTGATGCCCGCCTTCTCCGCGAGCCGGTTCGTGGCGCAGGCCGCCCGGCACGAGGTCACCCATGTGAGCCTGTTCGCCGCACCGATCCGAATGATCCTGGCCCGCACCGCCGACCGGGACGCACCGCCGGGACTTCGAGTGCGGCACTGCTGGTACGCGCAGAACGTCACCGACGACCAGTACGAGCGGTTCGCGACCCTGCTCGGCGGGTGTCGGCCGCGCCAGTTGTACGGGATGACCGAGACCATCCCGGCGGTGCTGAGCAATCCCGCCGATGCGCCGGTCCCGGGATCGATGGGCCGGCCGACGCCCGGCTGTGTGGTGGCCGTGCACGATGCGGCGACCGGCGAACCGGCGGCGGACGGCGAGATCGTGGTCGGCGGCGAACCCGGGGTGAGCCTGTTCGCGGGCTACCTCGACGACCCGGCCGCGACCGCCGCCGCCTATCGGGACGGCTGGTTCGTCACCGGCGACCGCGCCCGGGTGGACGCGGACGGCCATTTCCACTTCGCCGGGCGGCGCGGCGACGTGCTCAAGGTCGCCGGCGAGAACGTCTCGGTCGTGGAGATCGAGGCGGTCCTGGCCGAGCATCCGGCCGTGTTGGAGGCCGCGGTGGTCGGTGCGCCGGACGACGTGCGCGACGAGGTGCCGGTCGCGTTCGTGGTGGCGGTGCCCGAGGCCGGCCCGACCGCGCTCGACGACCTCGCCGACTGGTGCGCCGATCGGCTCGCCAAGTCCAAGCGGCCGGTGCGCTTCGAGCGGGTGGCCGAGTTGCCGCGGACCTCCGTCGGCAAGATCCGCAAGTTCCTGCTGACCGAGAGGACCGCGCCGTGACCGACGCCGCCCCCGCGTCCCTGCCCGCCACCGCCGCACTCGCCGACCTGCTGCAACTCCGGGGCCGGACCGGCTGGTTGACCCCGCCGCTGCGGCCGTTCCGGCGGGGGGAGGGCGCGGTGCTCGGGGTGTCCCGTACGGTCCGGATCGCGGCGGGCCCGGGTGCACACGGTCTCAAGCCGCTGCACGCGCTGCTCGCGGAGGACCTGGGCGGCCGGGTCGTGGTGATCGCCGGCGCGGACGCGGCGCCGGGCGCGGTGTGGGGCGAGATCCTGACCGCCGCCGCGCTGGGCCGGGGTGCGGTCGGCGCGCTGATCGAGGGCGGCGTCCGGGACGTGTCGGCGGTGGCCCGGCTGGGCCTGCGGTTGTGGGCACTGGCCGAGGCGACGGCGGGTCCCGGGGGCGCCGTCCATGTCGCCGAGGTCGGCGGCCCGATCGAGATCGCCGGCACCCCGGTGGCGGACGGTGACCCGATCCTGCTGGACGACGGCGGCGCGGTGGTGCTGCCGGCCGCCGACGCGGACACCCTGCTCGCCGACGCGCTCACCTACCACCGAGCGGAGGAGGAGGTGCTGGCCGCCCTGACCGCCGGCCTGCGCCTGCCTCGCGCCTACACCCCCAAGGCCGAGGCGATCACCCGCCTGCGGGGCCGCTGACGCGGCGGGTCGGCGGGTGGCGGGTGGCTGGGCAGCCCGCCACCGTCGCCCCGGAAGCCGCAACCGTTGCCTTCGGACGAACCGGCCCGATCACAGCGGCAGTTCGCACACGACTGGAGCAAGACGACCGGCGGCCGACGAGCGCCGGCAACCGACGGACGGACGGCGTCGGCGGCCGGCGACGGACGCGGGACGGTGGGCGACGGACGGCGACCAGCGCCGGTAGAAGACGACCGGCGGACGGCAACGTGCAGATGGCGCACGCGGTCGGCGATCACCGATCACGAACGACGGCGGATGCCGGACTTCGGTCGGTCGTCGGCGGGTCAGTCGCGTATGGCGGTCGCCAGGAATGCCTGGATGGCGTCGGCCACGCGCTCCGGGAATTGGCCGTGTGCGTAGTGGCCGGCGCCCTCGACGACCTCCAGTCGGCCCAGGCCCGCCGGCATGGCCGCGACGATGGCCGCGCCCTCGGCCGCGGGGTCCGGCCAGTCGGGGTCGAGCGCGCCCTCGATCACGAGTGCGGGGCAGCGGATGTCGCCGAGCACCGCACCGGCGTCGGTGGGCGCGGACATGCCCATCTTTGCGACCACGGCCATCCGACCCGGCCGGCTCAGGTCGACGCCCAGGGCCGCCACGTATGCAGCGAAACCGGCGGGCTTGGTCCCCGGGTAGGCGTACGCGAGGTAGCGCTTCCACACGCCGACACTGCGCAGCAGGCCGGTGCCCAGCAGCAGGGTCGTCCCCTTGCGGTAGCGGGCGTTCGAGACCAACGCCTTGGCGTCGACCTTCTGGGCCCGGGTGAACGGGCTGATCTCCACGATCGCGTCGATCAGTTCCGGTTCCCGGGCGGCGGCGATGGTGGCGGAACCGCCGGCGAAGGAATGGCCCACGAGCACGGCCGGACCGCCCAGGTGTCGAATCAGGGCGAGCAGGTCGCCGGCGGTGTCGGTACGGGTGTACGAGGGCCATCCGACGGTGGACTCGCCGTGGCCGCGCAGGTCCGCGCAGGCGACCCGGTATCCCGACGCCACGAGACGTTCGGCGACGTCGCGGTAGACCGACCTGGTGTTGCCCATGCCGGGTGCGAGCACGATCAGCCGACCCTGCCCGCTCACGTCGTAGGCGAGCCGACCACCGTCGATCTCCAGGAATTCCGTCATGATCCGTGCCCCCATGCGTTGGTGTCGATCAGCACGTAGCTAACACCGTTAGCCAGATCATGTCAAGCATCGCCGCAGTCGACCCCACCGCGGTCGCGGGCCGCGCCCGGCACCGCGTGCGCGATCCCGGGTCCGCCGGGCCGGAGTGCTCACACTCATGCAAAAACCCCGCCGCGCCCACCCTGGGGGGTGAGCGCGACGGGGTCGGGAAGGGTCGTCAGACCGCGGCGGCCTCGGCGGCGGCCAGCTTCACGCACACGGCGACCGCACGCATCGCGCGGCGCACCTCGTCGACGGTGGGGTAGCTGGGCGCGAGACGGATCTGGTGGTCGCGCGGGTCGTTGCCGCCGGGGAAGGCCGCACCCGCCGGGGTCAGCGCGACGCCGACCTCCTTCGCCAGCCGCACCACCTCGGCGGCGCAGCCGTCCGGCACCTCCAGGCTGACGAAGTAGCCGCCCTCGGGCCGGGTCCACGTGGCGATGTCGAGCGGGCCGAGCTCACGCTCCAGCACCTCGTACACCGCCTCGAAGCGCGGCGCGAGCAGCTCGCGGTGCAGCCGCATGTGCGCCACCACGCCCTCGGTGTCGCCGAAGAAGCGCACGTGCCGGAGCTGGTTGACCTTGTCCGGGCCGATCGTCTGCTTGGCCAGCAGGCCGGTCAGCCAGGCGACGTTGGCCTCGGACGCACCGAAGAAGGCGACGCCGGCACCGGCGTAGCTGATCTTCGAGGTGGAGCCGAAGACGAACGCCCGGTCCGGGTTCCCCGCCTCGGCGCACGCGTCCAGGACGGACAGCAGCTCGACCGGGGCGTCGGTCAGGTGGTGCACGGCGTAGGCGTTGTCCCAGAAGAGCCGGAAGTCCGGCGCCGCCGTCGGCATCGCGGCCAGCCGGCGCACCGTCTCGTCGCTGTAGCTCTCGCCGGTGGGGTTGCTGTACTTGGGCACGCACCACATGCCCTTGATCCTCGGGTCGGCGGCGACCAGCGCCTCCACCCGGTCCATGTCCGGTCCCGCACCGGTGAGCGGAACCGGGACCATGCCGATGCCGAACCGCTCCAGTACGCCGAAGTGCCGGTCGTAGCCGGGCACGGGGCACAGGAACAGCACCTCGGGCTCGTCCACCCAGCGGCGCTCGGCACCGGGCACCCGGGACAGCAGCGCGTTGGCGATCACGTCGTGCATCAGCGTGAGGCTGGCGTTGCCCAGGGCCAGCAGCTGCGCGGCGGGCACCTGGAGCAGCTCGGCGAAGATCGCGCGCAGCTCGGGCAGGCCGTTCAGCCCGCCGTAGTTGCGGCAGTCGGTGCCGTCGGCGGCCTTGAAGTCCTCGCCGCCGGGCAGCGCGAGCAGGCCGTTGACCAGGTCCAGCTGCTGCGGCGAGGGCTTGCCCCGGGTCAGGTCGAGACGGAGGCCCTCCGCCGCCAGGGCGGCGTACTCCTCACGAGCGGCCACGAGGTCGATTTCCGGAATGGACACGGTGGTGCTGAGCGGCACGGAATCCCCAAAATAGGCGGAGGGCCGCAGACACTTGCGGCAGGGCCAATCTAGCAACACGCCCGGGGTGGATCCGCGCCCACGGCCCATCGGTCCGGGGCGCACGGTGCCGGACCGGCTGGTGCTGCCGCACCGGTCGCCTCCTCGGTCGACGCCGGCTCGGAAACCCGACGTGCGGCAGGCGACGTAGGCGCCGCCGCCGCCGACGGCCCGGGTCGACGGGGGCGTCGCCGCCGGGTGTGGTCGGGCACCCCGGGCGGCCGGATCCGCCGCTGCCCGCACCGCAGACGCGGGCGCCGCCTACCATCGGCGGGGACACCCTCGATTCGGGAGTAGGACCATGAGCTCGTGGCGCACGGCCAGGCGGTTCCGGCACGGCGGCGCGGTACCCACGCCCGAGGCGGGGGCTTCGCGCGCTCCCGTGGTGGTGGATTGCGCGCTGTACGACAAGGGCGTGCGGCGCCCGGGTCGGGTGCCGCTGAGCGAGGCGCTGGACGCGGCCCAGGCGGGCGAGGACACCTTCGTGTGGATCGGGTTGTACGCCCCGCTCGCCGAGGACCTGGCCGGCGTCGCCGACGCGTTCGACCTGCATCCGCTGGCCGTGGAGGACGCGGTCGAGGCCCATCAGCGGCCCAAGCTGGAGTACTACGACGACACGCTGTTCCTGGTCCTGAAGACCATCGTCTACGTCGAGCACGACGCGCTGACCGCGACCAGCGAGGTGGTCGACACCGGCGAGATCATGGTCTTCGCCGGGGAGAAGTTCGTCGTGGTGGTCCGGCACGGCAGCGCGCCGCCGCTGGTCGAGCTGCGCCAGTCGCTGGAGGCCGACCCGGCGACGCTGGCGCACGGGCCGGCCGCGGTCGTGCATGCGATCACCGACCGGGTCGTCGACGACTACCTGCGGGTGGCGGACAAGGTCGAGGACGACTTCGAGCGGCTGGAGGTCGACGTGTTCTCGCCCCGGCCGAGCAACGACGCGGAGCGGATCTATCAACTCAAGCGCGAGCTGATCGAGTTCAAGCGGGCGGTGCTGCCGCTGGCCCGGCCGCTGGAGCGGCTCTCCGCCGGCACCCTGCCCGGCGTCGGCACAGACTTCGCCGCCTACCTGCGCGACGTCGCCGACCACCTGGCGCAGGTCCGCGAACGGCTGGCCGCGTTCGACGAGTTGCTGGACGGCATCCTCTCGGCCAGCCTGGCCGGAGTGACCGTTCGGCAGAACACCGACATGCGCAAGATCGCCGCCATCGCGGCGATCCTGGCCGTCCCCACACTGATCGTCGGAATCTACGGGATGAACTTCGAGCACATGCCCGAGCTGAAGTGGACGTACGGGTATCCGGCCGTCCTGACCGTGATGGCCACCGCGTGCGTGCTGATGTTCCGGGCGTTCCGGCGCAACGACTGGTTGTGACCCCGGAGGCCGCCCCTCACCCGCTCGGGACCGCACCGCCCGCGGTCGGAGCGGGCAGTTCGCGGCGTTGCCGGGCGATCCGCTCCGGGTCCCAGCCCGGGCGCGGGATCGAGGCGAGCAGCAGTCGGGTGTAGGGGTCCGCGGGCGCGGTGAGCAGGTCGCCCACGGGTCGGTGCTCCACGGTGCGGCCCCGGTGCAGCACGAGCGCCTCGTCGCACAGATAGCGGACCACGGCCAGGTCGTGGCTGACGAAGATCAGTCCGATGCCGGTGTCCCGGCGGATGTCGGCGAGCAGGTTGAGCACCTGTGCCTGGACCGAGACGTCCAGCGCCGAGACCGCCTCGTCCAGGACCAGCAGCGCGGGCTCCACCGCGAGCGCCCGGGCGATGGCGGCACGTTGGCGCTGGCCGCCGGAGAGCCCGCGCGGCCGGGTCGCGGCCTCCCGGGGGCCCAGGCCGACCTGGGCCAGCAGTTCGCCGATCCGCGCGGTGCGGGCGGCCGGATCGCGTACCCCGTGCAGGCGCAGTACGCCATCGAGCGTCGCACCGATGGTCAACCGGCCGTCCAGCGACAGGTAGGGGTCCTGGAAGACCATCTGGACCGCCTTGGCCCGGGCCAGCCGGGCGGCCCGGCCGCGCACCGATTCGGCCAACGGGGTGCCGCGCACCACGATCCGGCCCGCGTCGGGGCGTTCCAGGCCGAGCAACATCCGGGCCGTGGTGGTCTTGCCCGATCCGGACTCGCCGACCAGGCCCAGCGCGCCGCCGACCGGCAGCGAAAAGGACAGGTCCGCGACGGCGACCACCTCGCTCGTGCCGGTGCGGTAGGTCTTGCGCAGGCCGCTGACCTCGATCAGGGGTGTCGCTTCAGGGGGTGTGACGTCGGTGGTCAACGGTCCTCCGAGTCCGGGGCGAGGTGGGCGAGCACGGGTGAGCCGAGTTCGTCCGCGCGATGGCAGGCGACCCGGCCCGTGCCGCGCGGTTCGAGGGCGGGCGGCGCCTGGTCGCAGCGGCCCGGTTCGGCGAACCGGCAGCGCGGCGCGAACGCGCACCCGGTCGCGGACTCCAGCAGGCTCATCGGCGCGCCCGGGATGGGGGTGAGCCGGGTCGGCGGACCCTCCAGCGGTGGGGACGAGCCGAGCAGTCCGGCGGTGTAGGGGTGACGCGGCCGGGTGAACAGCTCGGCCGCGCTCGCGGTCTCCACGATCCGTCCCGCGTACATCACGTAGATCCGGTCGCACGAGGCGGCGGCCAGTTCGATGTCGTGCGTGATCAGCAACAGGCCCAGGTCGCGCTCGCGGCGCAGGCGTCCCAACAGCGCCAGGATCTCCGCCTGGGTGGCGACGTCCAGGGCGGTGGTCGGCTCGTCGCACAGCAACAACTCCGGTTCGCCGCACAGGGCCGCGGCGATCATCACGCGTTGCAGCATGCCGCCGGACATCTCGTGCGGGAACTGGCGCAGGTGGCGCTCGGGGTCGGGCAGGCCGACGGCGGCGAGCAGTTCCGCCGCGCGGGCATCCGCCCGGGCCCGGGACCACCCGCCGACCAGGCGCAGCGCCTCGGTCAGGAAGTCGCCGATCCGGCGCACCGGGCTGATCCCGGCCCGGGGATCCTGGAAGATCATCGCCGCGAGCCCGGTGCGCACCTCCCGCAGCCGCGCGGCATCGGCGCCGACCAGGTCGATGCCCTCGACCCGGACCCGGCCGGTCACATCGGCGCCGGCCGGGAACAGACCGAGCGCGGCCCGGGCGGTGACCGATTTGCCGGAGCCGGATTCGCCGACCAGGGCCACGGTCTCACCGGCGGCCACGGTCAGTTCGATCCGGTCCAGGATCGGGCGGGCCATGCCGGGCAGGGTGACGCTCAGCGCGTCGATGTCGAGCAGTGTCATCAGGCGTCCCTTCCCGCGACCCGGTCGGCGAGGTGTTCCCCGACGACGTTGAACGCGACGACCACCAGCACGATCGCGACCGCCGGCACGATCGCGGAGAGCGGTCGTTCCTGGAGTACGGCGGACTGCCCCTGGTTGATCATCGAGCCCCAGTCCGGGGTCGGCGGTTGTACGCCCAGGCCCAGGAAGGACAGCGCCGCCAGGTCGAGCAGCGCGTAGCCGAAGTTGACCGTGGCCTGGGCCAGCACGGTGGGCGTGATGTTGGGCAGCAGGCCGCGGACCGAGACGAACACGGGCGAGTGGCCCTGTACCCGGTAGGCGGCGATGTAGGGCCTGGACTTCTCCGCGGCGGCCAGGCCGCGGACCAGGCGGGCGGTGTAGGGCAGGTAGGCGATGGCCATGGCCAGCACCGGCGCGGTCAGGCCCTTGCCGAACAGGGCGACCGCGAGGATCGCCAGCAGCAGCGCCGGGAACGCGAACAGGATGTCGAGCACGCGCCCGATGGCCGCGTCGACCCAGCCGCCGCGCCACGCGCTGAACAACCCGACGGCGATGCCCGCGACGGTGGCGAAGACGACCACCGCGAGCGGTCCGAACAGACTGGTCCGGGTGCCCTCGATCAGCGCCGAAAAGGTGTCGTGGCCGCCCTGGTCGGTGCCCAGCCAGTGGCCGGCGCCCGGGTCGGCGAAGGTCTCCGACAGCGAACCGAACCTGGGGTCCTGCGGAGCCAGCCAGGGTGCGGCCAGGGCGACCAGCAGGAACACCGCCAGGATCCCCAGGCACGTGTTCACCAGCCACGAGCCGCCGAGCCGGCGGAGTCGGCGCAGCGGGTCGCGGCGTGCCGGCGCCGCTGCGGAATCAAGCGTGCCGGCGCTCATCGGGCGCTCCCTCGTGCCGCGACCCGCGGGTCGATCAGCGGATACAGCAGGTCCACCAGTGCGTTGATCAGCACGAATGCGGCCACCACGAGCAGCACGATGGCCTGCACCACCTGGAAGTCCTGTTGGCTCACCGCCTGTACCAGCAGCGAACCGACGCCGGCCATCCCGAACGCGGTCTCCACCAGCGCGGTGCTCACCAACATTCCGGAGACCAGCAGCGCCGAGACGGTCACGATCGGTCCGAGCGCGTTGCGCAACACGTGTCGCCTGATCACGCTGCGCCGGGGAATGCCTCGGCTGAGCGCGACCTCGACGTGTTCGCGGCGCAGTTCGTCGAGCATCGCGGTCCGGGTGACCCTGGTGACCAGCGCGGTGAAGGTCACCGAGAGGGCGATCGCGGGCAGCACCACGTGGTGCAGCCGGTCCAGCGCGCCCTCGCCGTTGCCGAACGTCGGGAACCAGCCCAGTTGTACGCCGAACACCGAACGCAGCAGGATCGCCGCGACGAACGAGGGCACCGCGGCGCCGACGGTGACCATCAGCAGCACGGTCGAATCCGCCCAGGTCCCGCGGCGCAGCGCGCCCACGATCCCGGCGCCCACTCCGAACACCGCGATGAGCAGCATCGAGACGCCGATCAGCAGCAGCGAGGCGGGCAGTCGGGACCAGAGCACGTCGCCGACGCCCTGGTGGAAGAGGTACGAGCGGCCGAAGTCGCCCTGCAACACGCCCTCCAGCCAGTGCCAGTAGCGCACCGGGAAGGGGTCGTTGAAGCCGTACTGCTCGCGGATCGTGTCCAGTTCCTGCGGACTGGGACTGCGGCCCTTGACCAGGAAGCTCACCGGGTCGCCGGGAGCGAGGTAGAGCGAGGAGAACACCAGGAATGAGGTGACCAGCAGGGTCGTCGCCATGCCGGCGAGGCGGCGCAGCGCGGCCAGGGCGAGCGCCGGGCCGCGCCCGCCGCGCCCGCCGCTCGGGCGGGTCGCGGCGGGCACGGCCGCCTCGGTCGAGGATGCGAGGGTCAACTCTTCGCCCCGATCTCGGCGGCCCACGGGTAGTAGAGGTAGGCGATGGAGGGCTGCACACCGGTGATGCGCTTGCCGAGGAAGACGCTCACCGGCGAGGTGTACAGCGGCAGCCACGGGAGTTCGCGCAGCGCGATCTGCTGGGCCCGGGCGGCCGCGGCGGACTGCGCGGCGGGGTCCGGGGCGCCCAGGGCCTGGTTCACCGCGGCGTCGAACTCCGGGTTCGACCAGCTGCCGTAGTTGCTGAACGCGCCGGTCTGGAGCGAGCCGTACATGTCCAGCGGGTCGGTGATCGAGGTGTACCAGAAGGTCAGGAACAGGTCGATGCCCTTGCGCGCCTGGGCGTCGGTGAACAGCGAGGAGTACTTCTCCGGCGAGATGGTGTCGATCTGCGGCTTCAGCCCGATGGCGGTGGCGGCCTGGGCGACGGCCTGGGTGATGATCGTGGTCTGCGAGTCCAGCGGGCTGGTGGCGATCACGATCTTCTGCCCGTTGACACCCGCCTTGGCGGCGAGTTCCTTCGCCTTGGCCACGTCGTACGGGTAGGTGGGCGTGGTCCTGGTCAGCTCGTCCCGGACCGGGCCCGGGGCGCCTGCCCACACGTCGTCGGTGACCAGCGAGTCGGCCACCCGGCCGATTCCGCCGACGCCGGCGTCGACGATGCCCTTGCGGTCGATGGCCATCAGCAGTGCCTGGCGGACCCGGGCGTCGCCGAGCGGGCCCTGGAGATTGCCGACCACCTCGTCGGCGACGGTGGTGTTGCGGCCGAAATAGAGCTTGCCGGCCGGGGTGTTGCGCAATTGCCCGTAGGAGTTGGCGGGAACCATCCAGCCGCCGTCCACCTCGCCGGTCTGGAAGGCGTTGACCCGGGTGGTGGCGTCCGGCAGGAAGACGAACTTGACCTGTCCCGACTTGGCCTTGAGCTCGGGGTTCCAGTAGTCGTCGAAGCGCTTGAGCACGATCGACTGGCCCGCGGTCCAGGAGGAGAACGCGAACGGGCCGGTGCAGTTGACGCCCTTGGCCGGGTTCCCGTAGTCCTTGCCGGCCTTGGCCAGGGTGGCCGCGGACTCGACCGTGCCGGGGCTGGCAGCCATGTACTTGTTGAAGGCGGAGTCCGGCGTCTTGAGGGTGACCGTGACCTGCATCGGGCCGCTCTTGTCGACCGACTGCACGTTGCGGTACGGGTAGGCCCAGTAGCTGCCGACCTCCGGGTCGAGGTTGCGGCGCAGCGAGGCGACCACGTCGTCCGCGGTCAGCGCGGTGCCGTCGTGGAAGCGCACGCCGGGGCGGATCTCGTAGACCCACGAGGTCGGCGTCGGGTTGGTGTAGGAAGCGGCCAGGCCGGGCGAGGTGGTCAGGTCCGGGTTCCAGCGCAGCAGGCTCTCGCACACGTTGGCGAGGATCTGGTTCGGCGGGTAGTCGAAGGCGTACGCGTAGTCGATCGACGCGGGCTCGCCGAACAGCGACCACGTGAACGAGTCGATCGGGGCGCCGGGCGCCGTCTTGGCGGTCAACTCGTAGGCGCGGTCGCCGGATGCGGCCGGCTTGCCGCTGCCGCCGTTGCACGCGCTCGCGGCCAGCGTCGCGGCGAGGGCGCAGGCGAGGGCGATGCGGCGGAGGCGTCTTGGGCGTCCGGTACGGGGTGCGGGCATCGTCTTCCTCCGGAAGATGGGGGCGTGGCGGGCGGGCGTGGCGTGGTCGTGCTCGATCGGTCGCGATGTCGGCGGCGGTGCCCGGTCGGTCGTGCCGCCCGGTCGGTCGTCGGTCGTGCGGCCCGGTCGGTCGTGCGGCTCAGTCGCCCGCGATGAAGACCGGGCGGCCCTCGACGTAGGTGCGGCGAACCCGGGTGGCGGCGATCTCCTCGGGTGGGCCCGCGAACGGGTCCCGGTCCAGCACGACGAGGTCGGCGTATTTGCCCGCCTCGACCGTGCCGGTGACGTCGTCGAGGTGGTTCACCCACGCGCTGCCCGCGGTGTAGGCGGTCAGTGCCTGGGCCAGGGTCAGCGCCTGTTCGGGCAGGAACGGCTTGCGTGGGGCCCGGTCGGCGGGTGCGTTGGGGGCGTCGTGCGGCACGGTCCGGTTGACCGCGACATGGATGCCCCACAGCGGATCGGGGCTGCTCACCGACCAGTCGCTGCCCGCGACCAGCCGGGCGCCGGCCCGGGCCAGATCACCGAACGGGTATTGCAGCGCGGCGCGTTCGGGGCCCAGGAACGGGATGGTCAGGTCGTCCATCTGCGGTTCGTGGGCCGCCCACAGCGCCTGGATGTTCGCGGCCGCCTCCAGCGCGGCGAAGCGGGGCAGGTCGTCGGGGTGTACGACCTGGAGGTGGGCCAGGTGGTGCCGGTTGTCGTTGCGGCCGTTGGCGGCGCGGGCGGCGGCCAGGGCGTCCAGGGCCTCGCGGACCGCGCGGTCGCCCAGGGCGTGGAAGTGGATCTGGAAGGCAAGCCGGTCCAGTTCGCGGACCGCTTCGGCCAGCAGCGCGGGATCGACGAAGCTGAGGCCGGAGTTGGCGGTGGCGCAGCCGCATCGGTTCAGGTACGGCTCCAGCATCCCGGCGGTGAAGTTCTCCGCGATGCCGTCCTGCATGATCTTCACGGTGGTGGCGGCGAAGCGGCCCACGCACCCGGTGCGCCGGCGCTCGACCAGGTCCGGGATCTGCTCCAGGCCGCGTTCGCGGTCCCACCACAGGGCGCCGACCACCCGGGCGGTGAGCGAGCCGTCGCGGGCGGCGCGCAGGTAGACGTCGAAGTTGTCGGGGTTGCCGGGGAAGACGCCGATCATGGCGTCCTGCCACGCGGTCACGCCCAGTCCGTGCAGGTGGCGCTGCGCGACCAGCAGGCCGGTGAGGGCCTCGTCGGGGGTGGCCGTCGGTACGTGGTCGCCGACCAGGTCCATCGCGCCCTCTTGGAGCGTGCCGCCCGGCGTGCCGTCGGGCTCGCGCTCGATCCGGCCGTCGGCCGGGTCGGGGGTGTCCCGGTCGACGCCGGCCAGGGTCAGCGCGAGGCTGTTGACCCACGCGCCGTGGCCGTCGCGGTTGGTGAGCAGTACCGGTCGGTCCGGGACCACCGCGTCGAGCATGGCCCGGGTGGGAATGCCGCCCGGGAAGACGTCCATGGACCAGCCGCCGCCGCAGATCCAGTCGGCGTCGGGGTGGGCGTCGGCGTACGCGGCGATCACCGCGAGGTAGCCGTCGACGGAGCGTTGGCCGGCCAGGTCACAGCGGCCCATCTGCACGCCGGCGACCGCGGGGTGCACGTGTGCGTCCTGGAATCCGGGGATCAGCAGGCCGCCCGCGAGGTCGACCACCTCGGTGTCGGCGTCGACGAGTTCGCGTACCGCGTGCTCGTCGGCGACGGTCAGGATCCGACCGTCTCGGATCGCGACCGCGGCGTCGATCGGGGCGGGCGAGGTCGCGGTGAAGACCCTGCCTCCTACAAAAACGGTGTCGGCCCTGGGCCGGGTGGTCCCCATCAACGCGTCCTCTGGGTCGGTGTGGTTGTCCGGTTGGCGGATGTCGGCTCGGTGTCCGCGTGCTGCGGTGAGCGCGGCGGCATGCCGTGGGTCGGCCCGGTTCGCGTGCCGCCGGTGAACGTGCCGAGATGAGGAGTGAAACGGGAGCGCAACAGTGTTGTCAACAGTGATGCGCATCCCGGCGGTCGAATCGATACACTGACCTCACCATGCCGAAACCACCCGCAACCCCAGTCCGCAGCAAGCGCACCGGCACCCAGCTGACCCCCGAGGCGATCATCGACGCGAGCCTGCGCATCGCGGCGCGGGGCAGCGCCGACGCGTTCACGATCCGCCGTCTCGGCGAGGAGTTGGGCACCGACCCGACCGCGATCTACCGGCACTTCCGCGACAAGGACGAGCTGCTGCTGTCCGTCGCGGACCGCACGCTGGGCGAGGTGCTCGACAGCATCCCCGACGGCCTCGACTGGCGGGATCGGCTGCGCGCGCTGGCCGACGGCTCGCTCGCGGTCGCGCTGAAATACCCGGTGGTCGCCTCGGCCATGGCCAGCCGCACCACCAGACGCCCCAACGAGTTCCGGGTCGTCGAACTCATCCTCGGGATGGTCACCGAAGCCGGCCTCCACGGCGCCGACGCGGCCCTGCACTACCGGATGGTCGGCGACTCGCTGCTGGCGTACGTCGGCCAGCGCGCGGCCTACCTGCTGTTCGATCCCGAGATCCGGGCGTCGGACGAGTCCGCCTGGAAGGTCGAGTATCGACTGGTGGACAGGCAGGGATTCCCGCACATCACCCGCTTGAGCGCGGAGTTGGCCGAGGTGTCGCAGGACCGGATCTTCCACGTCCGGGTGGAGGCGCTGATCACCGCGATCGAGCAGCGCGCGGCCGCCATCCGGAAGAGCTGACACCCCGCCCGCGCCGGCGGGCCGATCCGCATCACCCCTCGCAACACCCGAAGGTCTCTCCCACAGCGTCTGCGCAACACTGTTGACATCAGTGATGCGCAGGCGCTTCACTCTCGTCCCATCGCACAGGTCGGGCTTCGACGCCGACCGGTCCGGGTCCTCTCGCCGCAACCGGCCGCGTTCGCCCGTGACAGGGCGAACACCACCGCTCGGCATTTGTCGCCACGATCCCGAGACGAGGGATTTCATGCCCAAGGAACCTTCCGGCCCACGCACTTCCCCCACCCGAACCGTCGACCGCGCCGGGCTGCCCGCACCGCTGCGCGCCGTCTTCGCCACCCACGCCGAGGCCCGTCGGCGCGGCCTGCCCGTGGCCGAGGTGGCCGGCGAGCGGGCCGAGGCGGTCCGCCGCGAGCGGGCCCGCCGTGCCGAGGAACGCGAGGCCGCGGCCGGCCCCAGCCGACGCCGGCTCCTCGGTGGCGCGGGCGCGTTGGCCGTCGCCGCCGCCACGCTCCCCGGCGGACTGCTCGCCCCCACGCGCGCCTCGGCGGCCACGCCGGTCGGCGCACCGCGCATCGTCGTGGTCGGCGCGGGTCTGGCCGGACTGCGCTGCGCACATCGGCTGTGGACGGGTCACACGCCCGTCGCCGCCACGGTCTACGAGGCCGCCGACACCCACCTGGGTGGCCGATGCCGCTCCCTGCGCGGCTACTTCGCCGGCGGCCAGGTGCACGAGCACGGCGGCGCGTTCATCAGCTCGACCGACACCGAGATCCTCGCGCTCTCCCGCCGACTGGGCCTGAACAAGGAGGTCGCCGCCGGCGGCGCGCTGGCCACCGGGGACTACAAGGCGTGGATCGATGGCGCCGGGTACGACGGCGTCGCCCAGCAGGACGACTGGATCGCACACGCCTACAGCGCGTTCAGCGCCTCGTACGCCGCCGCCGGGACACCCCGCTACGACAACTTCACCGCCGAGGCGCGTCGGCTCGACCGGATGTCCGCCCTGGACTACCTCGCGGAGATCGGGCTGCCGGCCGGCTCCCGGCTCGGCCAACTGATCCAGTCGCTGCAACTGCAATCGGGCGGCGAACCGGGCGACTGTTCGGCGATGAGCCTGATCGGCTTCCTCGGCTCCTCCGAGGTATTCGCCGGCGGCGGCTTCGACGAGAAGTATCATCTCATCGGTGGGAACGACCAGTTGGTCAGCGGCATGGTCGCGGAGCTTCCGGCCGGCGCCGTCAAACCGGGCCACCGACTGGTCGCGCTGCGGCAGAACGCCAACGGCAGCTACACCTGTACGTTCGACCACGCCGGCAGCACGGTCTCGGTCACCGCCGACCACGTCGTGCTGGCCCTGCCGTTCAGCACGCTGCGCAACGTCGACCTGTCCGGGGCGAGCCTGTCCGCGCTCAAGCTCAAGGCGATCCGCGAGCAGGGCATGGGGCAGAACGCGAAGATCGTCACCCAGCTCACCCGCAAGACCTGGCCCGCCGTCGGCGGCAACGGCATCAGCAACACCGGCCCGACCGGCTACCAGACCTCCTGGGACGGCTCGGTGAACCTGGGCGAGAACGGCGCGCCGGCCCTGCTGGTGAACTTCCCCGGCGGCAACGTCGCCCGCAACACCCTCACCGGAGCGGCACACGGCCCGGCGCCGGCGGCCGACGTGCAGTGGTTCCACACCCAGATCGAGCATCTGTTCCCGGGTACCACGGCGGCGTACAACGGCAAGGCGTACGAGGACCATTGGTCGCTCGATCCCTGGTCGCTGGGCGCCTACCACTACTACCGGGTCGGTCAGTACACCTCGATCGCCGGCTACGAGGGCGTCCAGGAGGGCCGGATCCACTTCGCGGGCGAGCACACCGACGTGGACAACTCCACCCTGAACGCGGCGGTGGCCTCCGGGGAGCGGGCCGCGGACGAGATCGCCTGCCAGATCTGAGGACGGTCGAGTCGACGTCGGCGCCGTACGGCCCCGCACCGACAGGAGCGGCGGCATCGACGGCGCCGGGGTCGGCACGGCGGTTGCCCGGCCCGCGGACGGTCATGCCCGCGGTCCGAACGACCCGGTGCGGCGGGTGACCACCTTCCCCGGGTGGTCACCCGCCGCGCCCGCGCCGCCGCCGACCTCTCCGGGCCGGCACCCCGGCGGCGGGGCTCACAGGCGGTAGCACCCGTACTCGCGTGGGGCGCGTGCGCCGGGGGGAATGGGGAACGCCATGGATCTGGCGGGGCGTTGCCCGTCGGTCGGATACCAGATGGCGTCGTCCGGTTCCACCAGTGCGAGTTCGGCGGTCCAGGCGGGGCGGGTCGGGTCGAAGGGCTGGACGTAAACCCGGTCGGTGTCCGGCTCGATGTGCTCGATCACCCCGGGCGGATGTGTCCTTCGCAGACTCTCGTCCCTGTGCTTCACCTTGCTACCGATGCCATCGAGTGTGTCGCCGGTGCTCATCGGTGTTCCTCCGATTCCGTCTTCTGCGAGTGTGGGTGCGGGAGTTGGTGCCGCACCCCGGCCAGGCCAGTGGCCGAGGTGCGGCGGTTCAGGGGGCGGGCCGGGCGGGCGGCTCGGCCGGGCGAACGCTGTCGGAGGGCATGGCCCAGGCGACCCGTCCGCCCGGAGGCTGCACCGTGAGCGTCTGCTGCCCGTCGGGGAGCGGCTGCGCCATCAGAATCTGCCCGGGGTGACGCACCCGGCGCACGGCCTCGTTGGCCGGTTCCACCCAGTCACCCTCGCGATACATCGCCACTCCCCCTTCCGGACCCGGGCGCGGCGACCTCGTCCTCCAGCACTCGGAGGTTCCCGCAGCGTGTCCGGAACTCGGTGCCGCCCGGGAGCCGGACGAACGCCTGGAGGTTGATGACCGCGGCGAACATGCCGCTTCTGCCCGACAGTTCGCAACGGACCGCGCGTTTGGCGTTGGCTTTCCAGAAGCGGGCCACGTGGTCCGTGGTCCAGTCACGGGGGTCTTCGGGGTAGCTCTCGGGAATGGGCATACCTGTCCTCTCGGTTGCCGCCAGTACTGATTCGGCCACTCTGTGAACAAGCATCGACCGGACGCCTAGGCTGCAATAGCCGCTAGCGTTTACGTGACCTGCCGTAAAGGGGGATCCATGAGCGACGGGACCCAGGAAGGGGCGTCGATCGGAGAACTGTTCGGGCGCATAGTCGCGACACTCCGCGAGGCCGCCGGCTACCGCCAAGCCGAACTTTCGCGTGCCATGTACGGCTTGAGTAGCACCCGGCTGAACCAGATCGAACGAGGAACGGGGCACCCACCGACACTGGCGAACGCTATGGCTCTGGATGCCGAACTCAACACGGGTGGGCTCCTCGCCGAGCTGTGGAAGCACAGCAACAGCCGCATGTTCCTCACGTGGTCACAACCACTCATGGAACTCGAAGGCAGCGCTGTCGAAATCCACACGTACCTCGACCAGTTCATTCCGGGGCTACTCCAGACGGAAGGCTATGCACGAGCGCTGCTACGGTCTGCTCGCACAATTCGAAATGAGGCTCATCTCGAAGAACGACTACTCACCCGATTGGGTCGACAGGAAAGACTCGACGGCCCGGACGCGCCTTACCTCTGGGTAGTCCTCAACGAAGCTGTCATTCGCAGACCGATCGGCGGCCCGGACATCATGCGTGAGCAGCTCGCGCGGCTGCTCGCAACCGAACACAACGAGCGCATCAGCCTCCAAATCCTGCCCTTCAGCGAAGGCAATTTCCCTCGTATGGGAGGCGCTTTGACGTTGCTGACGGCGCCGGACAAGCGCAAAGTTGCCTACACCGAGGGTGCGGACGACGGCCGTCTGATCGAGGATCCGGAGGAGGTCGGGCAGTACGCCGCAATCCATGAACGGCAGCGGGCAAAAGCCCTACCGTTAGGAATGTCCATGGACATGATCCGAGAAGCCTTGGAGGACCTGGACCGTGCACGCGTCCCCAGCTCAGCCCAAGCTCTACGGCTGGCGAAAGTCCAGCTACAGCAACGGCACCGGCGGCAACTGCGTGGAGGTCGCCGACGACATCCCGGGCATCGTCCCCGTTCGTGACAGCAAGCGTCCGAACGCGGGCCATCTCATAGTCGGCGCGGCCTCGTGGTCCGCCCTCACCGCGTCGCTCCGCGCCTGACGCCATCAGTTCGCCCCCACGGGCCCGGCCGCCTCCTCGGCGCCGGGCCCGTCGTCGTCGCGTCGGGCCCGAGCCCAACGCGGCGACGGGCCGAGGCGCCATAGGCATCCCCTATAGCCCCTGCTGACATTTCGTCTTTGCCTCGCCATCTCTTCCCGACCTACCGTGAAACCGCTCGACGAGGTGCGTGCCGCAAACCGCACCGCGAATTCTTCGAAGATGCGCGCTCTGCGCACGTCGATCCTTCTTCCGTCGAGCGGACAAACACGCAATCGAGAGGACCGGTGGCATGACCACGATCGAAAACGGATCGGGAACGCAGGAACTCGCGGGAAAGCGCGCCCTGGTCACGGGTGGTTCGCGCGGAATCGGAGCGGCCGTCGTGCGCCGCCTCCTGGACGCCGGCGCCGAGGTGCTCACGACCGCCAGGTCGGCGACGGGCACCGTGCCGGAAGGGGCCGCCTTCGTGGAGGCCGACGTACGGACCCGGGCCGGCGCACAGGCGCTCGCCGCAGCCGCGCAGGAGGTGCTCGGCGGGGTGGACGTCCTTGTCCACAACGCGGGTGGGGCGGGACCGTACCGGGGCGCCCTGGCCATCCCCGACGAGGAGTGGCAGGACGCGCTGGACCTGAACTTCCTGGCGTCGGTGCGGCTCGACGCGCTCCTGGCACCGGGGATGCGCGAACGGCGTTCGGGGGCGATCGTGCACGTCTCCTCGGCCGCGGTCCCCACCGTGGCACCACCGTTCCTGCACTACACGGCGGCCAAGGCGGCGCTGGAGAACTACAGCCGGGGACTGGCCGCGGAGTTGGCCCCCTTCGGGATCCGGGTCAACACCGTGTCTCCCGGCAGGACGACCACCCCCGGCGGCGAGGAAACGCGCAAGCAGTGGGCGCGGCTGGACTCGGGGCCGGGACAGGACACCACCACACCCCCACTGGGGCGCGACGGCCGGCCCGACGACATTGCCGACGCGGTGCTGTTCCTCATGTCCGAGCGGGCGAGCTGGCTGACCGGTAGCAATCTCGTCGTGGACGGCGGCGAATTCCCCCGGGGCTGACACCGCCCGCATTCCCGAAACGCGGTTCCGGCAAAAGGAATCCGGTCGGGCGTCGTCGACGGTCATTCCCCACGCCCACAAGGCATCACGAAAGGTCACACGACATGGAATTGCAGGGCAAGACCGCTCTGGTCACCGGCGGCACCTCCGGCATCGGTCTGGCAACCGCTCGATTGTTGGCCCGTGCGGGTGCCGAAGTCGTCATCACCGGCCGCGACGGCCGGCGTGGCGAGAACGCGGTGCACGCCGCGCAGGAGGACGGCGTGGTCCGATTCGTCCCGGCCGACCTGGCCGACTTGGACTCGGTCGCCGAACTGGCCCGGCAGAGCGGGCCGGTCGACATCCTCGTCAACAACGCGGGCGCCTTCCCCACCTCGCTCACCGTCGAACAGAGCGTGGCGGACTACGAGCGGATCTTCGACACCAATGTGCGCGGCGCCTACTTCCTGGTCGCCACGCTCGTACCGCACATGCTCGGGAAGGGCGAGGGCAACATCGTCAACGTCACCTCGCTTGCGGCGTTCAAGAGCTCCCCCGGTGCCTCGGCCTACAGCGCGTCCAAGGCTGCGCTGGGCTCGCTGACCCGTACCTGGGCGGCGGAGTTCGCCGACGGCGGCGTACGGGTCAACAGCGTCGCTCCCGGTCCGACCCGCACCGAAGGTGTGCTGGCCGAGTGGGGCGAGGAGGGCAACGAGGGCGTGGCCAAGGATCTGGGGCTCAAGCGCACGGCCCGGGCACACGAGATCGCCGAGGCGATCTGCTTCCTTGTTTCTCCGCGCGCCGGCTACATCACCGGTACCACGATCCACGTCGACGCGGGCGGCACCGTTTTCTAGTCGGGGCGATCCTCCGCGCGAGCGGCCGGGCGCCGCGGGAGGAGGCCACCGGCCGGGCTCACGCCGATGCCGGGTTCACGTAGGCTCGGACGGGCTTCTTCGCCTACCGGAAGGACTGGGATGAGCACCGACGCCGGTTCGCTGACTCCCGAGGATCTGGAGTTCCTCCGACGCCCTCTGCACGGATTCCTGTCCGTGGCCGGAGGGCCGATCCCGCCACAGCCCCGGCCCGTGTGGTTCGAGGCCACCGCCGAGGGCACGATCCAAGTCTTCACCGGCCCGGACTCGCCCAAGGTGCAACGCCTGCGCCGCGACCCCCGCGCCTCGATCGTCGTCGCCGCCCCGGTGGGCGAAAGCGAGCGCTGGGTGTCGGTCGCGGGCCGGGTCACCGTGGAACCCGAGGGAGCACACGACCTGTGCACCCGCCTGGCCGCTCGCTATTGGGACGTCGACGACCCGGCCCGAGCCGACCAACTCGCCGAGATGTTGGCCGCGGACCAGGTTCGACTCGTCATCCACCCCGAGGCGGTAAGTCGCTACGCGAATTGACGCCCGCGGCGCGTTCGAGCTCCTGCGCGGTGGCGGCGGCCTCGGCGGCCTCCACCTGGGGGCTTACACCCCACTTTGCGCCGGTCCGGGAGTATCCGTCAGGTCGAATGAGACAGTTCGCCGGCGGGTGCTCTCTCGTCCAAGGAAGCGGACAGGGAGGCAGCCTCGAACCAGGTCTCCTGGCGCAGGAGTTCGAGCAGCGCCGTCTCCGCAGGGCCCGCGCCCGACCGGAGCACGGCGATGACGGGCTGGGACACGACCGGAGACACCGGGCGGGCAAGGTGCTCGTAGCCGTGGGGCACCGCGGAGGCCGGGACGAGCGTCGCCCCCAGCCCGTGGGCGGCCCAGCGCACGGCCGTCGCCGTCTGGGACACCCGGGCGACCGTGGTCGGGGTCGGATCGTTGTTCCGCAGCACGTTCAGCAGCACGCCGTCGAGCGCGCTGTCTCGGTCGAACCTCACCCACGGCTCCCCCTCCAGGTCGCGCAGCTCGACCCGGTCCGCGCCGAACAGCCGGTGTCCGGCGCCCGCCACCACGACGAACTCCTCGTCGCCGAGGTGGTGGGCGTCGGCAGGGCTCCGCTCGCACGCCGCCATCAGGGCCAGGTCCAGCACGCCCCGGCGGCACAGCCGCTCCAGCTCGGCGCTGCTCGTCTCCTCGAAGACGGTGACCTCCACCCGCGGAAAGCGGCGACGCAACGCGCCCAGCGCGCCCGGTAGCTGCCGTGTGCCGAAGCCCATCTGTACCGCGACCACCAGTTCGCCGACCAGCTCTTCGGCGCCGGCCCGCGCCGTCGCCCGCGCCCGCCGCGCCGCGTTCACCGCGGCCTCCGCCTCCCGCAGGAACGCGCGACCGACCGCGGTGGGCACCAGTCCGGTCGGCGTACGGGCGAACAGCTCCACGCCGAGTTCCCGCTCCAGGCCACGGATCTGCTGGGACACCGATGGTTGGGCGACGCGCAGCAACTCCGCCGCCGCCGTCACCGAGCCCTCCTCGGCAACCGCCAGGGCGTACTCGAACTGACGAAGGCTCATCGGCTCCCGTCCCCTCCCTGCGGTGACCGCGCTCCACCCGTTGTGAGCGCTGTAATCGTCGTAAAGGCAAGCAACCCGGTTCCACCGGTGAAGATTCCCGGGGACACGCCCGGAGTCGATCCTCGTCGCAGGACCCGCGCGCAACCACCTGTCGCCCTGCGGGTCTCCGGGTTGGAGTCCCGCAGGGCGATGTTCGGAGGCCGGTCAGCCGGAGATGTCGCCCGGCGGGCGTGGATCTACGGAACGGTGGGCCGAACGGGAGCGGGGGTTCCCCAAGTGGGATCGATGGTCACCGGATTCAGCTCGGGAACGGGCGGGAAGCTGTTCACCTGCATGTCCCCATGCATGCACTGGTAGTACATGGTCTTGGCGAGGGGAGCGCCGACAGCCCAATAGGTGGCCTTCCATTGCGCGTCGCACCTTGTCTTGGTCAAGGGCACAGGCTCGGCGCCCGCCGCCGGCGTTCCGACGGCCAGGACGAACAGGGGTCCCGCCGCGGCGGTGAGTGCCATGGCAGCGGCGATTCGACGGATTCTCATGAGGAGTCGGTCCCCTTTTTCGACATTGCACGAATGCCCGTGAAGGGCTGCCCTGCGCGGGGTGCACCGGAGCGAGTCAACGATCGCAACGACCCGGCGCAGCGGTAAGCCGGCCAAAGTTGCCGATCGCGGCTACGAAAGCCACTGGCTGCGGTACCCCGCCCGTGCTAAGGAAACTACGCCGCGATCGGGGGCCCGGGGCCGGGCGCCGGGTCAGGACAGCCCCGAGCCCAACGCGACGAAGGCGCAGATCAGGACGAAGAGAATCGCCAACAGGGGCGCCGCGAAGCGGAGGTACTGGTTGTAACCGACCTTCGCCAACGACACGCCGCCCATGACGACCGCCGTCGTGGGCACCCACAGGTTCATCCACCCGGACGCCGACTGCCACGCCGTGACCACCAACGCACGCGGTACGTCGGCGAAATCGGCCAGCGGGGCCAGAATCGGCATGGCCAGGGTCGCGTGCCCCGACGTGGACGGGATCAGGAAGGCCAGCGGCAGGTTGACGCCGAAGATCAACAAGCCGAAAACCGCCGACGACGTGCCGGAGACCGCGCCCTCCATCGAATGCAGGACCGTGTCGGTGACCTGGGCGTTGTTCATGATGACGGTGACGCCGCGGGCCAGCATGATGATCAGCGCCGGCGAGACGAAGTCGCCCGCGCCCTGGATGATCGTCTCCGCGAGCTTTTGTTCGCCGAGCCGCGCCAACACCCCGATGATCACCGCCGCCACGAAGAACAGCGCAGCCAAATGGGCGAAGGACCAGTCCAGTTCCCAGCCGTAGGCGGCGGCGTCGGCGTCGCCGGTGAGCACCTGGGCCCACGGGATGATCGAGAAGATCATGAACACGAACGTGATCGTGACCGCGACCAGGACCACCTGATGGGTCCGGGTCAGCGGCGGCGGCTCGCTGTCGGTGGTCGCCGCGTCGGCCGCCTCGCGGTCCCCCGGCAGGAAGCCCACCAGCGAGCGGGACGGATCGGCCTTGACCCGATGGGCGTACCGCACCACGTACAGGATGGTCACCGTGGTCAACACGATCAGCATCAGCAACCGCAGCACGATGCCGTCGCCGAGCGAGATCCCCGCCGCCGAGGAGGCGACCCCGGTCGCGAACGGGTTGACCGTCGAGCACAACACGCCCACGCCCGCGCCCAGGATGATCGTGCCGGTGGCCACCATCCGGTCATAGCCCAGCGCCAGCATCAACGGCACGATCAGTCCGTAGAACCCGAGCGTCTCCTCGGCGAAGCCCTCGACCGAGCCGAGGATGGCGAACACCGTCATGATCGCCGCGATCAGCACCACACCGCGGGTCCGCAGCCGATGCGCAAGCCGGGCGATGCCGCGGTCCAGCGCGCCGGTGGCGAACACGACGGTGATGAACGCTCCGATGGCCAGGACGAACAGGAACACCGCCGCGCTGCCGTACAGATCGCCCGTGTTGTCCGGCGCGACCTGCCCGCTCCGGGTGTCCTTGATCCCGTACAGGCCGTTGACCGGCGACAGGAACAGGTCGTTCAGCCGCTGGACGAAGTCCTCCGGCGACTTGGTGTGGTGGTAGCTGCCCGCGACCGGCTTGCCGTCCTCGCCGCGCTGATACTGGCCGGCCGGAATCGCGAAGGTCAGCGCCCACACCGCGATCGTCACGATCGCCAGCACGGTCAGCGCGCTGGGAAAGCGGAAGCCGCGCTTGGGCGGGGGCGCTTCGTCCTCGGCCTGCGTCGAGGCTTGATCGGTGCTCACGCGCTGCTCCTTGCGGCTGCTGAAGAATCCGAGGGTGGGCCGGCGAGCCCGCGCTGCGCCGCGTCGACGGGACCTCCGCGGGGCCGACCCCGACGACGAACGCCCCTATCGAACAGCGCCGTTCGCCGCAGGCACTGGGCGTGTCGTGTCCGGCCTAGTCGCGCCCGAAGCGCTTCGCGTACGCGGCGAAGAACGCGGCCTCCGCCACCACCGCGTCGCGCAATTCGCTCACCAGCACCCGCTCGTTGGGCCCGTGCAGGTTGCACATGCTGTCCTGCGCCCCGAACAGCAGGATCTCCGCGTTCGGTTGGGCCGCCGCCAGGCTGTTGACCAATGGAATCGATCCGCCCGCCGCCGCGTGTACCGGCTCCGCGCCCCACGCCGTGCGCAGCGCCTCGTGCGCGGCCCGGTAGGCCACCCCGTCGGTGGCCGCGGCGAACCCGGACCCCGGCGCGCCGGCCTGGGTCACCCGCAGCGGCACCCCGAACGGCCTCAGCCCGACCAGGAATTCGATCAACAGGCGCTGCGCCTCCGCCGGATCCTGGGCCGGATGGCAACGCATGTTCAGCTTTGCCCGGGCGGCCGGCACCACGGCGGATGCGGCTCGTTCGACCGAGGGCGCGTCCAGGCCGACGACCGTGATCGCCGGTCCCGACCACAGGCGCGAGCCCAGGTTTCCGGTGCCGATCAGCGGCATGCCCTCGCGGATCCCGGCCAGCCGGCGGAACTCCTCCTCGTCCCAACCGCCGCCCGCCCACTGCTCGCGGCGCAGGCCCGGCACCGCCACGTCGCCGTTCGCGTCGTGCAGCGCGGCCAGGGCGTGCAACAGGACCAACAGCGCATCGGGCGCCGCCCCGCCGAAGTTGCCGCTGTGCTTGGCCTCTTCGAGGGTGCGCACCTCGACGATCACCTCGACCACCCCGCGCAGCGCCACCGTCAGCGTGCCGGTGCCCGGGCGAACGTTGCCCATGTCGGCGATCACCATCGCGTCGCACGCGAACTCGTCCGGGTGGGCCTGCGGGTAGTCGTCGAACTCGCTGCCGTACTCCTCCTGCCCCTCGAACACGATCCGGATCCCCACCGGCGGCCGCCCGTCGAAGGCCCGCAGCGCGCCCAGGTGCACGATCAGGTTCGACTTGTCGTCGGCCACCCCGCGCCCGTGGATCGCGCCGTCGACGTCGGTCGGCTCGAACGGCTGCGTCGTCCACAACGACTCGTCCCCGGCGGGCTGCACGTCGTAGTGCCCGTACAGCAGCACGGTCGGCGCATCCGGGTGCGGGGGCGGGATATGACCCGTGATCACCGGCGAGGTGTCCGGCAGCCGCAGTGCGGCGACATCCTGCACCCCGGCCTCGCGCAGCAGCCCGGCCAGCATGTCGTGGGCCTGCCGCACCGGCTCCGGCGGATGGCCGGGAAATGCGATCGACGGAATCCGGGTGAGCCGCCGCAGGTCCTCGCAGAGTTCGTCGAGCATGCCGTCGACCCGTGTGGTCAGCTCGTCCATTCGTCATGCCCCTAACCGCGCGCCGGGCACGGTGCGCCGATCGCGTCGCCCGACCCATGCTCGCCCGAAGCGGGGGGCAACGAACGGCACGCCGCGCGGCGCCGGCGGAGGCTCACCCGGGTGGCGGTAGGCCCTGACGCCGGATCTGGTCGCGCCGGCCGGCATCCGTCCTCGGGGCTGCTCGCCGCGCCGGTCTCGCCGCACCGGGAGTGGTCGCCCCGAAACGACGAAACCGGTCCCCCGTCTCGCACGGGGCGAGACGGGGGACCGGCCGGCACCGCGTCACGGGGGGAACGCGGTGATCCTGCCCGCCTCCGTGCCGGAGGCGGTGTGGGTGGCAGCGGGTGGGACAGCCGTCAGTTCACCCGCGGCGTGACCTGACCGTTCACGAACAGGTAGCGCTCGCCCGTCTCGAAGGCGCCGAAGGTCGTCTCGCGCCAGATCGTCGATCCGGGCGTACGGAGCGCGAACAGGTCCTCGGCCACCGGAACCAACGGCATTTCCTGCACGGCGTCGGGCAGGGTGTCCGCGAGTTCCCCGGTCAGCTGGATCCGCAGCACCAGGCCCTCGGGAGTCGCGCGCACCTCGGCGCGCTGCATGGCGCGCTCGTACACGCCGACGTAGCGCTCGGCGTCCACGGCCGGCGGCTCGGCCGGCGGGGCGAACAACTCGGGCAGGGCGACCTGCGCGACCTCGGCGAAGATCTCCCGGAACAGGTCCTCGTACAGTTCCGGCGCGTCCCCGCCGTTGGTCAACAGCGACACCGCCAGGCCCAGTTCGGGAATGGTCCGGAGGAAGGCGAACTGCCCGATGGTGCCGCCGTCGTGGCCGAACACCTCGTGGCCGTCCCACTCGTAGCGGTGCCAACCCAGGCCCCACGAGGCGCCGGTGACCGACAGGTCGGCCACCTCGACCTGCTTCTCGCGCATCGCGAGGGCGTGCTCGGCGCCCAGAAGCCGGGTGCCGTCGGCGGTCGCACCGTCGGCCAGGTGCAGCCGGGCGAACCGCAGCAGCTCCGCCGAGGTGGAACCGATCAGCCCGGCGGGTCCGGCCGAGCGGGGCAACATCCACACCGGGGCGACCTGTGGCGTGCCGCCGTCCTCGGACACGTGGCCGACCGCGGCGCGCAACAGCAGCGCCTCCTCGGGCAGCGTGATGGTGCGTTCCAGGCCCAGCGGCCCGCTCAGCCGCTCGCGCAACACCTGGTCCCAGGTCTTGCCGGTGAGGTGTTCGATCACCCGTCCGGCCAGCGTGAAGCCGGAGTTGCAGTACGACCAGGCGCCGCCGGGCGGGAACACCTGCGTCGCGTCGCCGAGGGTCGCCACGTACTTCGCCAGGCAGTCGTCACCGCGTCCGGTGTCGATGAACCGGTCCCCCTCGATGCCACTCGTGTGGGTGAGCAGGTGGCGCATGGTGATCTGCTTGACCAGTTCCGGGTCGGACAGCCGCAGTTCCGGCAGCACCTCGCTCAGCGGCTGGTCCAGGTCCAGCAGACCGTCCTCGACCAGTTGCATGACCAGCGTCGTGGTCCACACCTTGGTGATCGAGCCGATCTGGAACACCGAGTCCGTGGTCACCGGGACCCCGGTGTTCAGGTTGAGCACACCGTACGCGGCCTCGACCAGATCGTCCGACGCGTGCTCGTCGACGCGCAGGATGCCCAGGGTCGCCCCCGGGATCTTGTGCCGCTCGGCCAGCGTGGCCAGTCGGCGCTGCCAGTGCGCGGCGTCCAGTGCGGCCGGCCGGACGCGGCCGGCGGATCCGGCGTACTGCTCGACCCAGTCGACGATCCGGCGGTTCCAGTCCAGTCGGTGCGAGGGCGGGCCGGAGAGGATGAACAGGTGCGACCCTTCGGGGTAGAGCACCATCCGGGTGGGCACGTGCCGCTCGCGCAGCGCGGAGAACCACTGCTGGGCCTGGCCCAGCGGACAGCGCACGTCGGCACCGCCCTGCAGGATCAGCGTGGGCGTGTCGACGTCGCCCACCTTGGCGAACGGGTTCGAGCGCGCGTACAACTCGGGTGCGTCCCACGGGGTGCCGTCGAACTCGGCCCGGGACATGTAGGAGCCGAGGTCCGAGGTGCCGGCCAGGCTGGTCAGGTCGCTGACCACGCCGCCCGCGACGGCCGCCGCGAAACGCCGGTCGCGGCTGGTGAGGTAGCACGTCATGAAGCCGCCGTAGCTGTAGCCGGCGACGGCCAGGCGCTGCGGGTCGGCGATGCCCTCGGCGACCAGTTCGTCCAGCGGCTCCAGGAAGTCCGCGGCGTCCATCTCGCCCCACGCGCCGACGGTGGCGGCGAAGAACTCCTCGCCGTAGCCGTCACTGGCCCGCGGGTTGATCAGCAGGATGGTCCAGCCGCGCTCGGCCAGCACCTGGTGGTAGAGGTGCACCGGGTCGGCCGAGCCGCTCCACGCGTTGTGCGGGCCGCCGTGGATGTCCATCAGCACCGGCGAGGGACCGGTCGTCTTCGGGTCGCGCAGCAGCCGGCCGTGCACGACGGTGCCGTCGGCGAGGGTGAACCGGCGGTCGACCAGGGTGTACAGCTCGACGTCCGGCAGGGACTGCGCGCCGTGCGCGGTGAGCACCCGCTCGGTGCCGTCGGCCGGGTCCACCAGGACGACCTCGGCGTACGAGGAGGGGGTGGACAGCACGATGGCGACGGGGCCGGGGGTGGTGGGCACGGAGAGGCCGGAGACGGACCGGCCGGTACCGCCGAGCACCAGGCGCGTGCCGCCGCTTGCCAGGTCGAGCGCGTACAGGTGGGTGTTGCCGGCCTCGCGGACGCAGAACAGGAGTTCCCGACCCTCGGGCGTGGCCTGCGGCAACGCGCCCGGGTAACCGGCACCGCCCGGCATCACGTTGCGGTCCAGCGCCCCGGCGAGGTCCTCGGTGGGGCCGCCGGCCAGCGGGACGCGCAGCAGGCGGGTGTGCCCGGTGCGGGTGTGCTCGGCGCCCAGCACCAGCAGGGACTCGCCGTCGGGGGTCCAGCCGACCCAGCCGGCCATGCCGTCCGCGGTACCCACGCGAACGGCCGTCGCACCGGGGGTGGACAGGTCGAGGACGTACGCCGCGGACTGCATGGTCAGGTCCGTGTCCGGGCCCGGCCCCGCACCGTAGGCCAGTCGTCGTCCGTCCGGCGACCAGGTCGGGTCGCTCGCGTGCCAGTCGCCCTCGGTGACCCGGGTGACCTCGCCGGAGGCCAGGTCCAGCACGTGCACGTGCTTGCGCAGGGTGCCCAGCAGGCCGACGCCGTCCACCTGGTAGTCCAGGCGGTCGATGACCATCGGCGCGCTCGCCCGGGCGGCCTTCGCGGACTCGTCCTCGCCCGCGACGGCATGGATGTCGACCACGGCGCCGAAGGCCAGGCGGGTGCCGTCGGGGCTCCACACCGGCTGGCCCGCGCCCATCGGCAGTCGGGTCAGCCGGCGCGGCTCGCCGCCGTCGAGCGGCAGTTCCCACAGCTGCGGCGGGCCGTCGACCGCGCGCAGGAACACCACCCGGGTGCCGTCCGGGGACCACACGGGGGTGCTGTCCGAGGGGCCTTCGGTGAGCTTTTCCGGCTCGCCGCCCGCGGTGGCGACCTGCCACAGGGAGCGCACGTTGCGGTCCGCCTGCGGATCGACGCCGACCAGGGTGTAGAGCACCCGGGTGCCGTCGGGGGAGATCACCGGCTGCTCGGGCAGTGCGATCGCGTTCAGATCGTCCAGACGCAGACGTCGTGTCATGGCTTTCTCCATCCTGGTCGGCCCGTACGGGTCGCCGCCCCGGTCGGTCCGGGACCGGGAACGCCCGGCGAGAACCGGGGCGGCGAGTCTCCGATGGACGCCGAAACCGAACCTCGCGCGGCGCGGGGTGACCGCAGCGGAGAGTGCCGGCGCTCGTCGGGGGTGTCGAAGTCTCTCGCGGCGCTGCCCTGACGCTAGCCGGGTGCGAACACGGTGGACTTCGTAGGCTCGGACGAGGGACGCCCCCGCTTTCGGTGCCATCCCACCAAGCGCGGACCCGGGGCCGGCCGGTAAACGAGAGGCCCGGGGCGGGCGGGAAACGGGCGACCGGGGGTGGAGCGGACCGGTGGAGGGGGAAGCGTGGGCCGGCGGATGGAGGGCGTGCGGGCCGGAGCGGGCCGCTGGGTGGAGTGGACGCGCAGGGCGGGCCGGATGTGACTCCGCTAGGCCGGCGGCGCGAGCTCGTCGCGCAGGATGGCGTAGAAGGCCACGTCGCGCCAACGACCGTCGCGGAAAGTGTAGGCGCGCGCCACGCCCTCGCGGGTGAACCCGACTTTCTCCAGGGCGCGTTGCTCGGCGAGGTTGTCCACTTCGGTGCCGGCCTCGATCCGGGCCACCTGGGTGTGTGCGAACAGGTAGCGCACCAGCAGGAGTTGGGCCCGGGTGCCGATCCCTCGACCGCGCGCCTCGGGGAACAGGTTGATCCCGACGTTCCAGCAGTACGCGGTGCGCGAGGTGACGATCTTGCGCCAGGCCACGAAGCCCGACATCTCCGTGCCGCGAACCACCGGCAACAGTCCCTGGTCGTCGCCGAGCAGGCCGTTCTCCGCCCACTGGCGACGCCAACGGCCCGGATCCGACCAGCCGTACCAGGAGAACGGCCCGACCGCCTCGGGGTCGGTCAGGAACCGTTCGAGCAGGGATATGTCCGCTTCCGTCGCCGGACGCAAGGACACCTGGTCGTCGCCACTCATGATCCGACTCCGTCCGGTCGCCGTCGGCACGGTCGGCGGCACCCGGGTGTCGGCAGCGTACGAAGCCGGTGCGCCGGGGACGCGACGGGTGCGATTGTTCGAGACGACCGACGATACCTGCGGTGCCGACCGCGCTCACCGCTCCGGTGCGGTGGTCGCGGCCCGCGGAGGGCGGAGCACGAAGAGCCGAGCACGAAGGGCGGCGTCACGAGTCGCGCGGCGGCTCCTGTTCGGGGCGATTCGCCACCAGGCGACGCATCCGGGCGCGCAAGGAATGCCCGGCCCCGCCGGGCAACGGCGGCTCGGCCGCCGAATCCGGCGCGGACTCGCTCCACCGACGGGCCTGCCACACCAGGGCGGCCAATTCGTCGGCACCTGACTCCCGGGATGCATCGTGCTGCGTCATGTCGAGCCGCTGCCCCGCGCAGGAGACGCCCACGGCTGCCGAATGATCACGAATGTGCGACATATCCATAACAACGTCGGCGCTCGGCTCACCAGACGGGCGCTTCGACGTCTCCGCCGGTGACGTTCATCGCACAGACTCTCGACGCCGTTGTACACCGAACCACCCGAATCACCGCAAGATGGTTCGCGCCACACACCCGACGTCGGCCTCACCGTCCCCGTCGATGCCTGCCTCGACACCGACTCCGAGGTGCACCGCAGCACCACGCGACCCGAGCGGCACCCGAGCGAGCCGGTCCGCCGTATGCGGCATGACGCACGCCATGTTGACGCCCCGTCCGGGCGGGTGCTTTGGTGAGGCTCGCCTAATTGAAGACGTGTTCGAAATCCTGAGCGGGGTCACCTGTGTTCGCCAACTACCTGATAGGTCTGCGCGAGGGCCTGGAAGCGGCTCTGGTGGTCAGCATCCTGATCGCCTATCTCGTCAAGAGCGGGCGTCGGGACGCGTTGCCGGCGGTGTGGGC
>NZ_JBIBGL010000028.1:0-101181 GCF_042956465.1 Embleya sp. NPDC008237 | reverse complement strand
ACTTCGGCGGACACACCGTCCGCACCACCGGCATCGAGAAGAACACCCACGACAACCCGTTCGGCGCCGTCCTGTACTTCAAGGGCAAGGTCACCAAGTCCGTGGTGAAGTACCCGCTGGCCGAGACCGTCATCGAACTCACCGACGCCTTCCCGGTACCGGACTCGAGCGCGTTCCGAGTCGGCGAGTGGTGGACGGTCGAGATCGATCCCATCGCCGGCGGCGGCACCTACGAGCGCGAGTTGCAAAAGCTCGTCGAGATCACCCAGGTCGTCGACGGCACACACATCCGGGTGGACTACCTCAACGGCTGGGAACTGGCCGCCGGCCGCGGCATCACCTGGACCCGGGTCGAACCGGTCCGGCGTGCGCACGTGCGCAACATGGTCTTCCTCGGAGCCGGCCAAAACGACGACGAGTACACCGGCTCGCATCCGATCGCCTACGAGTACGCGGTGCGCTGCGACGTCAGCGGGATCGAGGCCACCGGGTCGTTCTGGCCGGTGATCATGCGCCGTTGGTGCACGCACTTCCACACCGCGCGCTCCTCGCTGAAGAACCCGCCGACGGTGATGTACGGCGGCGCGGGCTACCTGACCCAGCAGATCTACTGCCTGTACGGCCGGGTCGAGGACTGCGTGTCGAGCAACGCCCGGCACCTGAACGACCTGACCGCGTCCGCCTACTGTCACGTGGTCAACTGCCACGGCGACGGCGACGACCAGGGCGGCAATCCGTTCACCACCCACGGCCAGTACGAACACGATCTGCTCTTCGAGGGCAACTCGGGCCTGATGGACATCGCGAACTCCGGCGTGCTGTGGGGCACTTCCGCCAAGCGCATCACCGTGCGCGACCACGTCTGCTCGTGGTTCGTCGCGGGTACGAAGATCACCGATCTGACCCTGGAGAACGTCCGGGTGATCCCCCGACCGACGTTCGACCCGGGCGGCACGCTCCAGGTGAACGCGGACGGCGTACAACTGCGCGGGTGTGTGGCCCGCACGTTCGCGATCGGGCAGCGCTCGGCCCGCTCCACCCGGCCGAACACCATCGAGGGCTGCACGTTCGACCTGCCCGCCAAGCAGGTGCTGGTGCAGACACCCGTGAGCAACACCGTGCACTTTCGGGACTGCACGTTCACCGGCGTGGACGGTGCGATCCTGCGCGGTTCGGGCGAGGTCGACTTCGACGGCTGCACGATCGTGGGAGCCTCGCCCACGGCCGCACCGCTGGAGGTCGGCTCGGCCGTGTTGCGGCTGACCGCGAGCACACTGACCAACACCGGCGTGTTGTTGTCCGCGGTCCGCGACCAGAGCGTGCACATCGGCGCCGGCACCCGGATGACCGGTGCCAACGGCGCCGGCGCGCTGCTGTCCCGGGCCGCCGGAACGGGCGTCTCCCGCTGGCAGTTGCACGACGCGGCGTCGAGCACCGACGGTGCACACGTCCGGCTGGATTCCGGAGTCAACCACTGGCTGGCCACCGGAACCCGGTTCACCGGCGGCCGGTTGGAGCTGCGCCCGGAGGCGTTCGCCGGCGCGTCGTCGCTGCTGCACACCACGTGCGTCGAGGACGGTGTCACGCGCACCGCGCTGCCGGCCGCCGGCGCACGGGTCGTCACCGGCGGGAACCTGGCGATCTGAGATGGAACTGCGCACCACCACCCCGGCCGACGATCCGGCGCTGCACGCCCTGTGGGCGGTGGCCTTCCCGGACGCACCCGGCCTGCCGGCACTGCACGCGCACGACCCGGGCCGGCATCGACACACCCTGGTCGCGGCCGACGAGGACACGATCCTCGCCGTCCTGCACTGGCAGCCCCGGCCGATCCGCGACGCGGCGGGCGGGGTGGCGGTGGTCGGTTGTGTGGGCAGCGTGGCCAGTGCGCCCCGGGCGCGCGGCCGGGGTCTGATCCGCCGGTTGCTCGCGATGGCGATCGACGACATGACCCGGTACGGCTGCGCGTGGTCGCTGATGTTCAGCGGCACGCCGGGCGTGTACACCGGGTCCGGGTGGGAGACCTTCCCCTCGCCGTACCTGCGCGGCGTGGCCGGTCCCGAAGCCGCGTGGGGCGAGCTGCGGGTGCGTCCGGCGCGGCCCGCCGACCTGCCCCGAATGGTCCGGACCCACGCCGCTGCGAACGCGAACCGGCCGCTGACCACGGTGCGTTCGCCCGCCGACTGGGCGCACCGCTTCCCGCACTGGTACGCCGCGCCCGCCCGGGTGTCGGTCACCGAGGACGGCGACTACGTGGTGGTGCGCCCGGACACCGGCGAGGTGGTCGAGGTGGCCTGCGGCCCGGGCCGTCCGTACGCGCTGCCCGCGCTGTTGCGCCGGGCGCTGTGCGAACTCGGCGGCCCGGGCACGGTGGTGACGCTGCGGGTGCCGATCGATGCGGCGCTCACCCGGGCGATCGGCCCGTTGCTGACCGATGTGAGCACCGGCCACACCGCGTTCGGCCTGGCCCGGCCGATCCAGAGCGACCGGGCGCGCGTGCGCGCCACGGTCACCGCCCCCGGTGCGATCCACTGGCTGGGGGATGCGTTCTGATGCACCGTCAGGACGCCCGCAGATCGCCCGGCTCGGCGAGGAATCACCCCGTGCCGCCGAGCCGGGCACCGATCCTGATCGGCGGCGACACCACCGTGGTGTGCGAGGCCGATCCGGACACCGGCGCGCTGGTGGCGACCGGACCGCCGGTCCCGGTGCGCACCGCCTACGCCGCCGCCCATCCGCGCCTGGACCTGGTCTACGGCGTGGACGAGGCACTCGACGGCACGATCACCGTGATCGAGCCGGCCCGACACCCACGACTCCGGCACCGGGCCTCCTCGCGCGGCTCCATCCCGTGTCATCTCGCGGTCTCCCCCGACGGCGGGCATCTGGTCGCCGCCAACTACGGCAGCGGCGACCTGATCGTGCACCGCCTCGACGAGCACGGCTCGCTCGCGGGCGTGAGCGAGCAGGTCGCCCTGCCCGGGCCGGGCTCGAAGGCGCATCCGAAGCGGCAATCCGCGGCGCACCCGCACCAGGTCGTGTTCGAGGACCACGACTCGCTCACCGTCGTCGACCTCGGCGGCGACGTCCTGCTCACCTACCACCTGAGCGCGGGCCGACTGCGGCTGCGCTCGACCCACCGCGTCCCGACCGGCACCGGACCGCGGCACCTGAGCGGCCGTTGGCTGCTCGGCGAACTCGACCCGGCGATCCTGGCGTTGCCCGACCTGACCCGCCATCCGCTCGCCGCGCCGGGCCTGCCCTCGGCCATCGTCACCTCCCCCGACGGCGCGCACGTGTACGCGGCCAACCGCGGCCCCGGCACGATCAGCACGCTGGCCACGGCCGCCCCGCACGTGATGTCCCACCTCCCGGCGGGCGGCGCCGACCCGCAGGACCTGGCCTTCGTCGGCGACCTGCTGTACGCGGCCCTGCCCGGCGCGAACACGGTGGGCGCGTTCCGCTGGACGCCGGGCACCGGGATCCTGCGCCCCCTCGGCACGGCCCTGCACACCGCCGACCCACGCTGCCTGCTGCCGATCCGCAGGCTGCGCCCGGGGCCCGGTCCGGCGGACCCGACCTGAGCCGGCCCACCCGACCGCGGCCGCGTCAGGCCGAGCGCAGGAGTTCGCCCAGCCGGGTGAAGCTGTCCTTGCCGTGCCCGGTCCGCACCCCGCGCCGGAACACCTCCAGCACCGCGCTCGGCAGCGCCGCGTCCACACCCGACTCGCGCGTGGTGTGCACGACGTGTTCGACGCTCGCCACCGCCATGTCCAGGTTGTCCACGTCGCCGCCGTGCTCGTCCGCGTCCAGCCGCGGCGTGTAGAAGGCGAGGAAGCCCGGCACCGAAGCGGCCGTGGCGGCGGCGTGCGGCAGGAAGTCCGCGGCCGGGATGCCGTTCGCCCGGGCCACCGTGAGGGCGTGCAGGGCGCCGAGCATCGAGGTCCAGAAGATGTCCATCTGGAGTTGGTAGAGCAGCGCGGCGCGGCCCGGATCGCTGCCCTGGTAGTCGGTCCCGGTCAGCACCGCCAGGGTGTCCCGATGCGCCTCGAACACGTCGGCCGGGCCGCTGTAGAAGGTGGACATCTCCGGCGAGCCGATGCCCGACGGCGGTGACTGCACCCCGCCGGTCAGGTGTCGGGCGCCGTGCCCTTGCGCCCACGCGGCCGCGGCGCGGGCCCGCTCGGGGGTGTCCGAGCTGAGGTTGACCAGCACCCGACCGGCCAGCGCGGGCGCGGCCGGCTCCAGAATGGCGTACATCGCGTCGTAGTCGGTCAGGCTCAGCACCACCAGCTCGTTCGCGGCCAGCGCGGCCTCGATCGTGTCGGCCCGCACCGCCCCCTCGGCCACCAGCGCATCCGCCTTGCTCGCGGTCCGGTTCCACAGCGTCACCGGATGCCCGGCGGCCAGGAACGCCCGGGTCATCGCCTGCCCCATCGGACCGAGACCGATGACCGTGACCGCCCGCTTGTCGCCCATGAATACTCCCGAGATTGATCCGATCCGACCGGACTGGAACGAACGCTCTATCCGATGTCGAGAACGTAGCACAGCTCTGGAGCGAACGCTCTATCCAGCCTGAAGCGAACGCTCTATCCGATAAACTCGCCACGTGAAGACCAAGGCGCAGCAGCGCGAGTCGACGGCCCCGGCCGCCGGGACCACCCCGCTCGGCACCCGCGAACGCATCGTCCGCACGGCCTCCCGGCTGATGCAGCGGCAGGGCTACGACGGCACCGGGATCAAGCAGATCTCCACCGAGGCCGGCGCCACGCTCGGCTCGATGTACCACTTCTTCCCGGGCGGGAAGCAGGAGTTGGCGGTCGCCGCGATCCGGCACGGGGACGGCGAGTTCGCCGACATCCTGCGCGCCGTGCTGGCCGCCGAGCCGGACCCGGGCGCGGCCGTGCGCGAACTCACCCGCAGCCTCGCCGAGGGCCTGCGCGCGTCCGACTGGGCCGACGGCTGCCCGGTCACCGCCACCGCGCTCGGCACCGCGACCGGCGCGCCCGACATCCGGGCCGCCGCCGCCGAGGCGTTCGCGCACTGGCGGGAGCTGGTGCGCGCGAGGCTGGTCGAGGTCGGCCACGACGAGGCGGACGCCGAAGGGCTCGCACATACCGTGATCAGCACCCTGGAGGGCGCCGAACTGGCCGCGCAGGTCGGCCGGAGCGAGCAACCGCTACTGCTGGCCGGCATCCACCTGACCCGGCTGATCGACACGTACGAGCGCAACCCCACGCCGGCCGGCTGAGGCCCTGGGGCCGCGGACCCGGCCGAGCCCGGCTCAGCGCACCTCGCCCGCCCGCACCACACCGTTCTCGTACGCGAACACCGCCGCCTGGGTGCGGTCGCGCAGGTTCAGCTTGGCCAGCAGCCGGCTCACGTGCGTCTTGACGGTCTGTTCGCTGACCACCAACCGCACGGCGATCTCCGCGTTGGACAACCCCTGGGCGATCAGCGAGAGCACCTCGGTCTCCCGCTCGGTGAGTTGCTCGACCCGGCCGCGCGGCCCGCCGGTGGCCGGCCCGAGTCGGGCGAACTCGGCGATCAACCGGCGCGTCACGGTCGGCGCGAGCAGCGCCTCGCCGGCGGCCACCACCCGCACCGCGTGCGCGAGTTGCAGCGCCGAGGCGTCCTTGAGCAGGAATCCGCTCGCACCCGCGCGCAGCGCCTCGTAGACGTACTCGTCCAGGTCGAACGTGGTCAGCACCAGGACCCGGGTCGTGCCGTCCGGATCGGCGGTGATCTCGCGGGTCGCGGCCAGGCCGTCCAGGACCGGCATCCGCACGTCCATCAGCACCACGTCCGGGCGCAGTACCGCGACCTGCTCGACCGCGTCGCGCCCGTGCACGGCCTCGCCGACGACATCGATCCCGGGCTGCGCGCCGAGCAGGACGGAGAAACCCTCGCGGACCATCATCTGGTCGTCGGCGATCAGTACCCGGATGGCCATCGATGTCACTGCTCCTCGGTCGGCAGGAAGACGTCCACGTGGTAGCCCCCGTCGGGAGTATGCCCGGCCTCGAGTGTGCCGCCGATCATGGCCGCCCGTTCGCGCATGCCCAGCACCCCGTGTCCGGAGCCTTCCCGGGCGTCCGGCCCGGGGTTGGGAGCGGCCTCGTTGTGCACGCGCAGACCCACCCCGGTCGGTACGTACGCGACCTCGACCCGCACTCGGGCGCCGGGCGCGTGCCGCAGTGCGTTGCTCAGTGCCTCCTGGCCGATCCGGTAGGCGGACAGGTCGACGCCCTGCGGCAACGGGCGCGGCACGCCGACCGTGACACAGTCCACCGTCATGCCGGCCGCGCGCACGTTCTCGATCAGCTCGGGCAGCCGGTCCAGGGTGGGCAGCGGGGCCGGCCGGCCCGATCCGTCGAGCCCGCTGCCACCCTCCTGCTGGGTGCGCAACAGGCCCAGCACGCGCCGGAGTTCGGCGAGCGCGTCGACCGCGTTGGCGCGGATCGTGACGAAGCTTTGCACCAGTTCGGGCGGTGGGTCGGCGACCCGGTAGCGGGCCGCCTCGGCCTGGATCGCGATCACCGACATGTGGTGCGCGACCACGTCGTGCAACTCGCGGGCGATCCGGGCGCGTTCCTCCAGGAGCGCGCTGCGCTCACGTTCGGTGGCGGTCAGGTCGGCCTGGGCGGCAAGCTGCCGGCGCGCGTCGCTGCGGCCGCGGAAGGCGACCACGACCACCATCACCACCGCGGTCAGCATCGCGACGGAGGGCATCGTGCCCCAGTTCGACGGGTCGTGCTGCGCGTTGCGAACCAGGACCACGCCCAGCAGGGTGGTGATCGACCAGGTCTCCACGACGACTCGGGTCCGGGCGTGGAAGGCCACGTTGGCCGACACCACGATCTGCATGAAGACGCCCACGGCCGTCCACGGCCACTGGATGTGGTCATGTCCCTTCTCCCCCGCGATCGCGCACACCACGGTCGCGCCGAGCGACATCCACCACGCGACCAACGGCCGCTGCGACGCGATCAGGATCGGTGCGCCGGTGGCCAGGCCGAGTGCGAAGGCCAACCCGGCGGACACTCCCGGGTAGCCCGCCAGCACCGCGCCCTGAATACCCACGGTCAGCACGACCGCGACGTAGAGCAGAGCGCGTGCGACGGCCATGCTGCCGAAGGGGGCCGGCGGGCGCTCGGTGCGGATCCGGACGTCGAACAGGTCCTCGCGCAGCACGGCCAGCCCCCGGGTCAACCGCCCGGTCCGCGCCGCACCACCGCCGGCCTCGTCGCGCTCCCCGGCGCCGTCCGCCCGCTTCGTTCCGCTTGCCTCGACACTCACCCACGGAGGCTATGAGGCACGACCGGTGCACGGCATCCCCGCCTCGGGTGATCCCGGGTGTCACTCTCAGGAGCTACGTCGGGAGTCCCGGCGGCCGGGTCCGCCCGCCTCCCAGCGACGGAACACCGCCCACACCACGAGCAGCACACCCGCGAACACCGGCATCCACCCGATCCGCGCCACGATCCAGGGCAGTTCGTCCGGCACCGTGCCCAGGCCGGGCAGCCCGCCGAGCGCGATGCCGAGCGAGGTCACCGCGAGCATCGCGCTCTGGTGCCACAGGAACACCGTCATCGCGGACAGGTTGACCAGCGCGACCACCGCCCACGTCCGCGGATGCCGGCACAGCGCCCGCCGCAGCGGAGCACGGACCAGCAGCGCGAGCCCGCACTGGGCGAGGCCGAAGGCGACCGCGGCGAGCGTGGGCGGGTTCAGGTTGGAGATCGCCTCGCCCGGGACGCCCACCATGGAGACCGGATAGCCGCCGTAGCGAATCAGCCCGGCACAGGCGAGCGCGCCGGCCACCAGAAGCGGCCCGCCGAGCCGCTCGATCCGGGCCCGGTGCGGCCCCGCCCAGAGCACGCCGAGGCTGTACGGGACGAGCCACCCGGCGAGCACGTCGATCCAGCCGACCACCGCCGGCCCGTCGGCGGCGAAGCGGATCAGGTCCACCACCGAAACCGTCCCGATCGCGAGCACGGGTCCGGCCCGACCGAGCCGGACCACGAGCGGGGTGAGGGCGGTCAGGCCCGCGTAGACGAGCACGAACCACAGCGGTGACAACACGAGCCTGCCGAGCGTGTACAGGGTGTCGCCGGCCACGACGTCGGCGAGCACCGCCATGGCGACGGTCCACACCACGAGCAGTGCCGCGATCGGCCGGCCGAGCCGGATCATCCGCCGCCGGACCCACGGTCGGTAGCGCTGCGCGCGCGCGTGGGACTGCGCGGCCACGTACCCGCCGACCAGGAAGAACACCGCGAGCGGCTGGAGCAGCCAGGTGATCGGCGCGTAGTCGGGCAGGTGTCGCAGCGGGCTGTCGGTCTGCCAGTGGTCGGCGCCCGCGTACACGCCCGTGACGATCCAGTGGCCGAGCACGACGCCCAGGATGGCGATCGCCCGCAGGCCGTCCACCTCGCGTTCGCGGTCGACCGGAGTCGAGTTCTCGATCCGACGGACCAGGACGCCCGGTTCACGCATGGGTCACCTCCGTGGCGCGGCCGCGCGCGATCAGCGCGAGGTTGTGCAGGGCCGGCCCACCGGGCCGCAGGTAGTCGGAGTGGCCACCGCCGCCGGCCGCGAACTCGCGGGCGCCGAAGCCGCCTCCGGTGGGGTCGGCGCCGAAGCCGACGGTGGTGTCGAAGAACGGGATGCGCACGTTGGGCACCAGGTCGATCCAGTCCGAGCCGCCCCGCCCGGCCCAGACCCGGGCGCCGGTGCCCAGCTCCTCCCGGTCGTCCACGCCCAGCCCGGGGCTGCCGAACACGGCCAGGTCGGCGACGTCGATCCGGGAGACCGCCCGCCCGCACACCACCGAGCCGTACGAGTGGCACAGCAGCGACACCTGCGCGGCGGGCGACACCGCGTACAGCCCGGCGACGAACCGGCGCAGCTCGCGCGCGCCGTCGTCGGCCCGGCCGGTGGTCAGCACGTCGAGGCTGATCGTGTGCGGCGGCGAGTAGCCCAGCCAGGCGATCACCGCGACCCGGGCGCTCGGATCCTGGATGCGGATCTCGTCGTACAGCGCGCGGGCCCCGCCCGCGGGGGTGGAGTACGGCTTGTCCCCACGCGTGTCGAAGTGGTCCAGGTCGCTGTCGCTGCCCGGTACCAGGACCGCGATCCGATCCGCGCCGGCGAGGTCGCCGAGCACCTCGATCGCCCGGACCCGGCCGGCGCGGCCGTCGAAGGCCAGGAAGGTCCGGTCCGGGTCGGCCATCCGGGCGAGGTGGTCCGCGCGCCCGGCGTGTCCGGTGTTCCGGGCCAGGCCGGCCGCCTCGGCGATGGCCCGCTGGTTGGCCGCGTACCGCTCGCCCAGGCCGGCCGCGGACATCGCGGGCAGGGTCGGCGGCTTCGGGGCCGCGGCTTCCGCGACGCCGACGCCGGGTCCGGCCAATGTTCCGGCGACCAGCGCCGCGACCAAACCCATTCGCAACCGACCACGCATGTCCCGCTCCCGTCCTCGAAGTACCGGACACGAAGCTAGGAATCGGCGTCGGTAGCCTGCGTCGCCCCAGGGAGTGGACCCCGCGGGTAGCTCTCCGGGACTACCCGGGTCCGCCGCGCCCCACGGAATCGCACACACCGCCGAGGGTGCGTACACCCCCGATGTCCGGGGCCGCCGCTCGACCGGCGCGAACAGAGGGGCGAGCCTCAGGTATCACCTCGGCCCTCCTCCGCTGGACTGACGCGCGCCGGCCCGGGCCGGCTACCGTTGAATCCGTGACTTTTCGCCCCGCCGAGTCGACCCGCCGCCCGTTCCCGTCCTGGTCCCCGGCCGGACGCTCGCTCGTCTTCGACGTCACACTCGCGGTCTCGGTCGGGATGCTCACCGCCGGGCTCAACTTCGCCCAGCACCTGCGGGACTCGGGCGGCGACTTCACGGACACCGGCGCCTGGGTGTCCTTCGCGGCCGAACTGACCGCCGGGCTGGTGCTGGTCATCCGGCGTCGGCATGCCGTGCTGTGTGCGTGGATCGCGGCGGTCACGCTGTTGCGGGAGCAGGCGCTGGGCGGTTGCTTCGCGGCCTACGCCGTCGCGGTGTACGTGAACGATCGGCGCAGGATGTGGGCGGCCGTCGGGGTGTTGTGCGTGGCCACCTGGCACCCGTGGGACTGGCGGGATCTGGGCAACGGCACCGCGAACATGCTCGCGATCCTCACCCCGGCGTGCTACGGCCTGTACGTCGCCTCCCGCCGCCGGCTCATCGCCGCGCTCGGCGAGCGCGCCGAACGCGCGGAGCGGGAACAGGAGTTGCGCGCCGAGCAGGCACGCGAGGAGGAGCGTAACCGGCTCGCCGGGGACATGCACGACATCGTCACGCACCGGGTCAGCCTGATGGTTCTCCAGGCCGGCGCGATGCGCTCGCGGGCTCCGGACGAGGCGACCCGTTCGGCCGCCGAGGACCTGCGCTCGACCGGATGTCAGGCGTTGGCCGAACTGCGGGACCTGGTCGCAGTGTTGCGCACCGCCGAGGAGCGCAACACGGGCGCCCCGGTGGAACCGGCCGTGCTCGACCTGTCCGCCCTGGTCGACGAGTCGCTCGCGGCGGGCGTGGATGTGCGACTGGACGTGGAGGGCACCGTGCGGCCCGCCTCGCCGGTCGTGGTGCGCACCGCGTATCGGGTGGTCCAGGAGTCGCTGACCAATGTGCACAAGCACGCCCCCGGTGCCTTCGTCCGTGTCCTGCTGCGGTACGCCCCCACCGAATTGCGGATCACCGTCACCAACACCGCGGCCACCGGCCCCCGCGAGATCGAACTGGGCGCCGGCGGCACCGGGTTGGTCGGACTGGCCCGGCGGATCGAGCTGACCGGCGGCACCTTCTGCGCCGGCCCGCGGCCGGACGGCGGTTTCGCGCTGGACGCGCGGTTGTCCCTCGCGCCGACCGAGTCGGCCGGGGCGACGGATCCGCCGACGCCGACCCCGGCACCGCCGGTGCGACCCGCGGCGTCGAGCCCGGTCGAGTCGCCGAGCGCGGCCGATCGGCCGGCCCCGTCGCGGGCCCTGCGAGCCGCCGGTCGCGCACGACGACCCGCCGGGCAACGATCGCAAGCGGAACCGGAATCGGCACCGGGAGTACTCACCGGGTCACACCCCGAAACCGGTTGATACCCGGCGGATCCACCCGCGCCCGATTCCGCATCCTCGACACGTGTCACCGACGCTTGGGTGTTGACTTGGCCGGCCCTCGGATGGACCCTCGGGCCAGCCACATCGCGGGCCGCCGGCGGCGGGCGCCGGCTCGGCATCGCACCGTCCAGGCACGCCATCACGTCGTGGAGCCGGGCACACCCACCGGACCCGGCGCTGTACCGACATCGCGATCCACCAGGTGACTCGGCACCGCAGCACATCGATCGTCCGGAACCGGAATCTCCGCTTCCGCATGTCGAATTCCCCCGGGCTGCAGGCCCTCGGGACGCCCCGAAAGGCGACCTGATGCCACGACTGAGCGATACGAATCCGGACCACCCCACCGACCCCGCGGCCGGCACCTCGAACGTCGTGCCCGGCGCCCCCTCGCGCCGAACCGTCCTGGGCGGCCTCGCCGGCGCCGCCGCACTGGCCGCGACCCAGTGGACACCCGTCGGCCTGATCCCCGCCGCCGAGGCCGGCGCCGCACCCACCCCGCCGAACTTCCCGCCCGGCATCACCCTGGGCGTGCAGCAGTACCGCAACTGGTCCGGCGAAATGCGCGCCGACGACGTCTGGACCGCGGTGCCCGCACGCCCCTCGGACGTCGTGGCGCTGGCGAACTGGGCTCGGGTCAACGGCTATCGGCTCCGCCCGCGCGGCATGAGCCACAACTGGTCGCCGATCCTGATCCCCGGCGGCGCGGACACCTCGCACACCCTGATGGTCGACACCACCCGGAATCTGACCGCCCTGGTGGTCAACCCCGGATCGCCCACCACGGTGACCGTGCAGACCGGGTGCAGCGTCGAGCGCCTGCTGACCGAACTGGAGCGGGCCGGGCGCGGGATGATCGCCACCACCGCGCCGGGCAAACTGAGCGTGGGCGGTGTGCTGGCCATCGGCGCGCACGGCAGCGGGATACCGACGCCGGGCGAGACCCTGCCGCAGGGCGGCACCTACGGCACGCTGAGCAACCTGGTGTTGGCGCTGACCGCGGTGGTGTGGGACCAGGCGGCGGGCGCCTACGTACTCAAGACCTTCCAGCGCGACGACCCGGAGATCGGGCCGTTCCTGGTACACCTGGGCCGCGCCTTCGTCACCGAGGTCACTCTCCAGACCAATGCGAATCAAAGACTGCGCTGCCAGAACTTCTACCACGACCAGATCGGCACGCTGCTGGGCCCACCCGGCGGCGGCGGCAAGAAGCTGGCCGACTACATCCGCGATTCCGGCCGGGTCGAGGTGATCTGGTTCCCGTTCACCACCGTGCCCTGGCTCAAGGTGTGGAGCGTGGCACCGAGCAAGCCGTGGGTCTCCACCCGCATCGACAATCCGTATCCGTACACGTTCGCCAACTTCGTCACCGAGGACCAGGCGCACTTCCTGGCCGACATCGCCACCGGCAACGTGGGCGCGACCGAGGTGTTCACCAACGCCGAGATGGCGGTGGTGGGTTCGGGCCTGATCGTGACCTGGACCTGGGACATCTGGGGCTGGTCCAAGAACACCCAGCTCTTCGTCGAGCCGACCACGCTGCGCATCCACGAGGGCGGCTGGGCGGTGTTGACCGCGCGGGCCGACGTACAGCGGGTGCTCAACGAGTTCTTCGTGGCGTACACCGGCCTGTTGGGCGCGTACAAGGCCAATGGCCGGTATCCGTGCAACAGTCCGATCGAGCTGCGGGTGACCGGCATCGATCGGGCGAGCGAGGTGGTCACCGCGAACGCGGTCGAGCCGACGTTGTCCGCCGCCCGCCCGCGCCCCGACCACCCCGAGTGGGACACGGTGGTCTGGCTGGATGTGGCGACCCTGCCCGGAACGCCCGCCAACCACGACTTCTACCAGCGGATGGACGCCTGGATCTGGGGCAACTACACCGGAAACTACGCGTGCGTACGGCCGGAGTGGTCCAAGGGCTGGGCCTACGGGGTCGGCGGCGCGTGGACCGACACGGCCGCGGTGACCGGCCGGATCCCGAATTCCTTCCGCACCGGTCTGCCCACGACGAGCAACTTCGACGCCGCCCGGGCCACGTTGAACAAGTACGACCCGGGCCGAATCTTCTCCAACACCTTCCTCGACGTCCTCCTGCCCTGACCGACCCGCCACCGCACAGCCGCCCCCGAGCGATGCCCTCCCCGCCCGCTACCGACCGGGCGGGGAGGCGATCGACGAATCGCCCCTCCTCGACCGGGGCCCGCCCGCCCGGTCGTCAGCGATCGCCGCTGCCGTCGGCATCACCGTCACCGCGGCCGTAACCGTCCCCGTCCCCGTCCCCGTCGAGCCAGCCGTCGTCCAGTGTCCCGTTGTCGTCGTACACCACGAACTCGCGTTCCACCGAAGCGATTTCGTAGCCGGCCAGCGCGGTCACCAGGGCCGCCGTCGCAGCCGCGGCGGACTCGTCGCCGACCCGGTGGCAGCGCTGGGTGACGAACCGTTCGGACCGCCCGTCCGCCCTGATGCGGCGCGCGTTGTGCGACAGGTGCGCACCGTGCCCGACCACCTCGGCGGCCAGCGCGGTCAGGTCGGCGTCCCCGGTCAGCACGAGCTTGAGGTGGTGCTCGAAGTACAGCCCGGGGCCGAGCGCGCGCGCCGCCGCGTCCGTGCGTGGCACCCCGGGATGCCACGGTGCCGCCTCGATCTTGATCCGGGTCACCGGATAGCCGTCCCCGCGCAGCACCGCCGCCAACTCCGCGGCCCGTCCGCGGGCCCGAGCCAGGGTCGTGGTGGCCCGGTCGGTCAGCATCGGCTGGGACACGGTGCGTCCGCGTGCGAGCACGATGTGGGTCAGGCCCATGCCGTATCCGCCTGCTCGGCGGGCCAGTGCGTCCACATCGTCCGTATCCACCGTGACGTGTGTCTCGAATTCCCCCGCCAGGTCCGCGGGGAAGGCCCGGGGCACGTCTCCGGCTCGGTGGGCCCGGCTGATCTCGGTGGTCTCGGTCGTCGCGTGCACCGCCCCATCCTCGCAGCAGGCCGTGGACGGCACCGGGAAATAATCGGTGCGCGGGCCGGGCACCCGGCTCCGCATAATGGCCCGCATGCCGACCCGAGCGGAAGAACTCACCACCACCCTGGACGCGCTGCCGCACCGCGAACGTATGCGGGAGACCGCGCGCACCGCCCGGCGGCTCCGCGACTCGGGCGAACTGCCGGCCGTCCTCGCCGAGTTGGCCGGCCCCACCGGCTACGAGCGGGGCCTGGCATTGACCATGGCGATCGTCGCGGGTGACGTCGAGCACGTGGTGCGCGCCACCCGCGATCCCGATCTCGCCCTGGCCCGGCGCGCGGTGAGCGCGGCCCGTTCGCTCCCGGTGCCCGACGCGGCGTTGGCCGCGCTGCTGGACGACGCCCCCTCGGCGCTGCGCGACTCGATCCACCGCGCCATCCGCAGCGGCCGGCGCAGCGCGCTGGCGGATCGCCTCGTCGCGCAGGTGCTCGCGGTGCGCGGACCGACCGAGGCGGCCCGGGTGCTGCCGGCGTGCGGTCCGACCGTCGCGGCCGAGTACGTCGGCGTGCTCGGCCACGTCGACCGGGTCTGGGACAGCTTCGTGCGCCGGTATCCGGCGCTGGGCCTCGACGACGCGGAGCGCCGCCTGGCCGCCCTGCCCGCCTCCGATCGGGACGCATGGTGGGCCCGGCACGGCACCGGGGTGGTCGGGGCCGGTGCACGATTCCCGCACCGGGTGCTCGACCTGATCGAGCGTCATCCCACCCGCGGTCCGCTGCCCGGCGCCTTCGTCGGCGGCGTCCAGCCGTTCGTCACCGCCGATCGGGACCGGGTGCTCCGCCTGCTCGCCGCCTCCGAGCAGCGCGGTCCCACGTTGTCCGGGGTGAGCACGAGCGCACTGCGCCGACTTGCCGCCGCCGGGCCGGACGCCGCCGAACTGCTCGCGCTCGGCCGCGCGGTGCGCACCGACGAGGCGAGCACGGTCCGACTGCTCAAGGCACTGCCGCCGAGCCTGCGCGCCGGGTTCTTCGACGCCGTACACGCCGACCGCGATCGCAGCCGGGACCTGCTCGGCGGCGCCCTGCTCGACGTGCTCCCGCACGCACGTCGTCATACCGAGGCGCGCCGGATGCTCGCGCTGCCCTCGATCGCGGCCGACGAGCCGCGCCGGTTGCCCCTGCTCGCCTACCTGCCGCTCGCCGAGGCACAGGCCGAACTCGTCGCCTGCACCCGGCTGCCCGACGCCGGTGCCCGGGCCGACGGCTATCGGCGGCTGATCGCGTGCGCGGCCCGATCCGGTGACCCCGAGCAGTTCGGCACGACGCTGCGCGCGCTGACCCGGTTGCGCAACGAGCAGGACCCGGTGCGCGGCGCCGCGTTGTCGGCGATCGCCGAGGCGCATCCGCGCCTGTTCGACGCGGAGTCGGTGGAGGTGCTCACCGAGTTGGTGCGCGACACGCTGGAGGCGCGGGACACCTCCTATCGGACCCGGGCCGCGCTGACCGACCTGGCCGGGCGCCTGCTGGCCCACCATGTCGTGGGCGGCGCACCGGAGTTGACCGGCTGGGCGCTGACCACCTTCGAGCGGGTGGCGGGCCGGTCCGGCACCGTCCGGCTCGCCGCGCTCGCCGACAACCTGCGCCGCGGTCGCGAGCGGGAGATCCTGGACGCACTGCTGCCCTGGATCCGGGCCCAGGTCGCCCGGGGCGACCTGTGGCTCGCCTTCGCCCTCGCCGGGACACTGGACCGGCGGGCCTGGGCGCTGGAGCCGTTGCAGGAGATCCTGCGCGAGGCCACCGGGGCCGGGTCGGACGCCGTCGCGAGCACCGCGATCACGCTGTGGTTGGCCGATCCGCGGCGGCGCGCCGAGCGAGTCGCCGAGTTGATCGGTCGGGACGAGTCCACGCCGACCCTGCCGGTGGTCCTGCACGCGCTCGCCTATCGGCGCACCGACCTGCTCGACGGCTACCTCGACGGGCGCTCGTTGCGTGGCCGATTCGCCACGCGTGGCGTGCGCTGGATCCCGTACCTGCCGTTCGACGCCATGGCGCGGTTGTTGCCCAGGCAGCAGCGCGCCTACGCGGCACGCCTGGTCGAACTCGCCGACGACGTGCGCCAGCACGGCGACACCCGGGCGGACGCGATCCGTCGACTGGCCCGGGTGCCGCGGTTCGGCCGCCCGGCACTGCTGCGGTATCTGACCGCCACCGAGGTGTCGTTGGTCGAGGCGGCGCTGAGCGGGCTCACCCATACCGACGACCCCGGCGCGGCGCTGCCGATCCTGCTGGCGCACGTCGGCGACGACCGGGCCCGGGTGGCCGCGTACTCGATGTCGCGCGCCGCCCGGTACGTGCCGCCGAGTGTGCTCGAACCGGCGCTGCGCCGGGTGTTGTTCGAGCCGGCCAAGGTGACCTCGCGCAAGGAGGCGGCCCGGATCGCGTTGCGCGAGGCGCTGCCGGGCGCGGTGGAGTTGTTGGCGCAGGCGTGGTGGGCACCGGATCAGCATCGCGACGTACGCGGCGCGATCCTGTCCCAGCTGACCGCGCGGCTGGACGACGCACGGTCATGGGCCGTGCTGCGCGCGGGTGTCGAGGGGCCGCGGGAGGCCGCCTTGGCGATCGTGGCCCGGCGGCCGGTCGCACTGGCACCGGCCTGGCGGGCCGAGTACGCGCAGTTGGTGACCACGGCGTGTGCGAGCGCGGACGTCGAGGTGCGGCGGGCCGCCTATCGGGCGTTCCCGCGCTGGGCGCGGCACGCGCCCGCGGGCGTCGCGGCGATCGCGGATGCGGTCCTGGACCCGAGCGACGAGGTCGCGTGGCGCGAGGCGGCCGACGCGCTGCACACCTTCACCACCGACGGCGTCGCACCGACGACCTACCTGCACGTGATCACGTCGCTGATCACCCAGGACGGCGCACCGGACGCACCGAACGCCGAGCCGGACCGGGATCGTCCGGCCCGGCGGCGGCTGACCGTGCTGCTCGGGCAGGCCCGCACCTGGGCGGCCCGCAGTCCGGCCGAAGCGGCCGCGGTGCTGCGCCCGGTGCGGGCCGCGCTGGCCGGCGTACCGGAGTTGCGGACCGAGGCGGCCACGCTGACCGCGTCCGCCCTGCCGTTGACCGGCGACGCGGTCGGGGCCGAACTGAGCGACCTGGTCGAGCTGTGCGCCGGCCGGGCGTTGCCCGCGATCGGCGCGGCCGGCGTGCTGCGCGAGCGCCTGCGCCGGGCCGGTGCGCCGATCGAATCCGCCGCGTTGTCGGCCGCCGCGCACACGCTCGCCGCGCATCCGGCGCCGGCGGCCGGGCTGTTCGGCATCGAGCTGGTCCGGGCCCTCGGCACCCGGACCGGTTGGCCGGCCGAATGGCGCGCGCTGCTGCGCGAGTTGCGTGCCCACCCGGACCCGGACGTGCGCGAGAGCGCGTTGGCGGTGCGCACCGCCTCGGCCTGAGCCGCCGGCGCCGGGCGGGCGCACCGCATCGGGCGGTCAGCTCTGTTCGGTGCGCAACAACCGCAGGAACGCCTTGATCCCGGAGATCACTTCCTGGTTGTCGGTCAACTGGCTGATGGTGTCCTCGAATCGGCGCCCGAGGGCGTCGATCTTGTGGTCGGTCGCGTGGAATCGCTCGGTCGTGTGCTCGGCGTCCTGCTCGGTCGCCGTCCTGAGCCGCGCGACCGTCTCGACCAGCTCCCTGGTGCGCTCGTCGAGACTTTCTACTCTGCTCTCCAGCGTGGCCACCCGGTCGATCAGCGCGAGCACGTCCTCACGCGGGTGGGTCACCTCGCGCAACATGCTCCGCAGCCGTTGCCCGAGGTGCTCCAGGTATGCCTGGCTGGGTCGGAACAACGTGCTGAGCAGGTAGAACCCGGCGAACCAGTAGCCGACCACGCCACCGGAGGCCCAGGTGATCACCGCGATCACCGCCGCCGAGACGACATGCGCGCCGATCGCTCCCCACAACAACCGACGGGCGATCCGGCGCGCCTCCGGGTCGCGCCCATCCGGAACCGCGAGGCCCTTCTCCCGGCTGATCGCGATCTCCCGGATCAACTGCCGGGCCCGGAAATACAGATTCCACGGCACGGTCAGCACCGCGATCAGCCAGAACAGGCACAGCGCGCCCGCGCCCAGCGACAACAGATCGGCCAACGACGTGTCCTCGACGAAATACAGGACGATGCCCAACACCGTCGTCCCGACCAGCAGCAAAACTCCCAGGCCCTTGGCCGCACTCACCCGAACTCCACTCCCCCACCCCGGCAATGCCGTCGCCCCGGCGGACGACCTGCTCGGACTGTAGGGCAAGCCGATCACGCCCGCTGTGCCGCCGAGGCGTGCAGGCACCCGGACCCGCCGTGCGGGCGGGCGTCAGACCCGGTCGGGGAACCAGGAGCCGTGCATGCCGGCCGGGACCCGGCGCGGAAGTTCGACGGTCGCGACCGGCGCTGCGGTGACGTCCCGCGCGTCCAGCACCAGCAACTCCGAGGCGTCCCGGACCAGATCACTGACCACGGTGAGCAGGTAGCCGTCGTCCTCGGCGGTGCCGTCCGCGGCGGGTACGAACACCGCCTCGCCGGGCATCCGGCCCGGCCCCTGACCGGCGACCTGCCGCTCCCCGGTGCTCGCGTCGTACTTGACGATCGCGTACTCGTGCAGTCCCGCGCCGGGGAACGCCTGCGCGTAGCAGTAGCGATGCGGTCGGCCCAGCCTGCGGGCGTCGATGGTGGGGAAGTCGGTGACCAGCGAGTCGAGATCCTCCTCCCCGGCCACGCCGGAGACCGGATCCAGGATCCACCGATGTCGAATCGCGCCGATCAGCGGTGCGTCCGGGTACCCGGGCGCCCCCACCCACCACTTCCAACTGCTCTCCCACGAGGCCCGGTCGAAGCGCGATCCTTCGAGCACGATCCGCCCGCGCGCGTCCTCGTAGGCGTTGGCCACGTGCAACACCATGCCCGGCGCCACGTCGAACCAGGTCGCCTCGGCCGGCCCGGACCTCGGCATCACCCCGATCCGCGGCGCGTAGGAATGGCTCCAGCGGTACGGGACGCCGGAATGCTCGGCCGGGTTGAACACCACCGGCAGGTCCGGCCAGACCACATGATGCTCCGTCAGGCCGAGGTCGTGCATGAGCGAGGGCCCGGCGCCGGGGATCACCTCGACCCGGGTGATCCGCCCCGCGGCGGACGCGACGTAGTAGGTCAGGAACGGCGGGAACGGCGAGTGGCCGAAGAAGTGCAACTCGCCGGTGAGCGGGTCCCTCTTCGGGTGCGCGGTCATCGCGGTGGTCAGCCGACCGGCGAAGTCGTGCGGACCGACCGTCTCCAACTCGGCGGTCATCTCGAACGGGACGTCGGCGTCCTGGAGCGCGAGCAACCGGCCGCCGTGCTCGACGATGTGGGTGCCGGCGACGCTCACGGTCGGGTCCACGACGCCGTCCTCGCCACGCGGCGACGCACCGTCCGCGGCCGGAGTGCGCACCCAGCGGTTGCGGTACCACTCGGCGCGCCCCGCGCGCAGCCGTATCCCGTGCACCATGCCACTGCCGAGAAACCAGTGGGTGGGCACGTCGCCGGGCTTCGGGTTGTGCCCGTTGCGGACGTACCGACCGTTCAATTCGACCGGCAGCGTGCCCCGCACCGTGAGGTCGAACCCGGTGACCTCGTCGGCGACCGGCGCGAAATGGCCGCCGAGGTAGGGCTTGCCCAGGGGCGGCATCCGGAGGTTCATGCGCAAGGATCTCCATTCGGAGGGCCGGCCGGATCCGGGCAGTCGCCCGCTCATCGAGTTACGATCAGTCGCATCCGTTATGCACACTAATACTCGCTATCGTTGATCGCATGCTCGACCCGGGGACGCACCCGTGAGCCCTGCCATCCCGGCGGGAAGCGGCCGGGGCCGGGGCGGCATCCCGGCGGGAAGCGGCCCCGGCCCGCGCGACCCGGGCGCCGGCCTCGGACGAGTTCCCACCGGACGACGGAAAGCGGGCCGGGGCTTGTCAGCCCCGACCCGCCGATCGTCCGTGCGGATCGCCTACCGCGCGCCCAACTCCTCGGCGAGCGCGGTCGCGAAGGCGTCGATGTCCTCCTCGGTGGTGTCGAACGCCGTCATCCAGCGCACCTCACCGATCGACTCGTCCCACGTGTAGAACCGGAACCGCTTCTGCATGCGCTCGGTGACATCCGCGGGCAACACGGCGAAGACCGCGTTCGCCTGCGGCGTCCGGCTGAGCGTCACACCGTCGAGGTCGGCGACCCGCTCCGCGAGCAGAGTCGCCATCGCGTTCGTGTGCCGCGCGTTGCGCAACCACAGGTCGCCCGCGAGCAGCGCCTCGAACTGCACGGACACGAAGCGCATCTTCGAGGCCAGTTGCATCGCGGCCTTGCGCAGATATCCCACGCCCCGCGCCGCGTCGGGGTTGAGCACCACGACGGCCTCGCCGAACATCAGGCCGCTCTTGGTGCCGCCGAAGGACAACACGTCCACGCCGACGTCGGTGCTCAGCGCGCGCAGCGGCACGTCCAGCGCCGCGGCCGCATTGGCCAGGCGCGAGCCGTCCAGGTGCACGAGCATGCCGTGCTCGTGCGCGTGCGCGACGAGCGCGGCGATCTCGTCCGGCGTGTAGACCGTGCCCAGTTCGGTGCTCTCCGCGAAGGAGACCACGCGCGGCTGCGCCCGGTGCTGGTCGCCCCAGCCCCACGCGTGGGTGTCCACGAGTTCGGGGGTGAGCTTGCCGTCGGGAGTGGGCACGGTGAGCAGTTTCAGGCCGGCAACCTTCTCCGGCGCACCGCACTCGTCCACGTTGATGTGCGCGGACGCCGCGCAGATCACCGACTCCCATCGGTCGGTCATCGACTGGAGACCGACCACGTTGGCGCCGGTGCCGTTGAACACCGGGAAGACCTGGGCCCGTTCGCCGAAGTGCGCACGGAAGACGTCGGTGAGGTGCTCGGTGTACACGTCCTCGCCGTACGCGACCTGGTGCCCGCCGTTGGCCGCGCCGATCGCGGCCAGCACCTCGGGGTGGATGCCCGCGTAGTTGTCGCTGGCGAAGCCGCGCACGTCGGGGTCGTGACGTGGGGTCAGGGGACGTTCAGGCACAGTCTTTTCCCGTTCAGGTCGATTGCCGCGGTGGTCCACAGGCCGGCGATCTCGTCGGCCAGGTCCACCACGTCGGTGAAGCCGGCGAATTTGGCGTTTGGTCGAGCCTGCCGCATTGCGTCGTTGACGAGCGCCTTGACCACCAGGATGGTGGCCGCCGCCTCGGTCTCGGCGAACGCGTCGGCGAGTGCGAGCGTCCAGGTCTCCGCGGCCGCCTTGGCCGCCGCGTAACCGGCGTTGCCCTGGGTCGGCTGCCCGGCCGCCGCCGCGGAGATCAACACGAACCGCCCGCGCGGACTGCGGGCGAGCGCCTCGTGGAAGGCCAGGCTGGTGTGTTGCACGGTACGCACGAGCAGGTCGTGCAGGAAGGCCCAGTCGTCGAGCGAGTTGTCGCCGAACTTCTTGCCCCCGCGCCACCCGCCGACCAGGTGCACGAGCCCGTCCACGCGCCCGTGCTCGTGCTCGACGTCCGCCGCCCACCGGCGGGTGGCGGCCGCGTCGAGCAGGTCGACCACCGCGCCGTGTGTACCGGGCGCGGCGTCCACGCTCTCCTGCAACCGCCCGGCGTCCGCATCCGCGCCGTACACGTGCGCACCGGCCCGGGCCAGCCGCGCGAGCACCGCGCGCCCGGTCGGCCCACCCGCGCCCGCGACCGCGATCACCGCACCGTCGAGACCGTTCATCACACCGACTCCTCGTTCACCGTGCTGTTCGCCTCACCCTGCCGAAACTCGCCGCGCCCGCTCCGCGGGCCCCGCGACGTCGTCGCGCGCACCCGCGCCGGGGCCGGGCGCGCCGTACCGGTCACGACGCCGCGACCGCCCGCTCCGTCGGGACCTCCGCGAGGCCCTGCACCGGGCTGTCCGCGGTGATTCCCTTGGTCGAGGCGATCACGTCGCGCAGTCGCCGGTTGAGCGCCTCGTAGAACATGCTCAGCGGGAACTCGTCCGGCAGCACCGCATCCACGAGCGCCTTCGGCGGCCCGTCCATCGGCAGCGCGCCGGGCCCCTTCGCCCACACCGAACCGGGGTGCGGCGGCACGTACGCGGCGACCAGCGCGTAGCCGGCCAGCCAGTGGCCGACCTTCGAACGATCCACACCCGCGCGGTAGAGCCGGTCCACCTCGTCGTAGAGCCCGAGCACCGCGTCGGTGATCCGGTCCCAGTCCACGGTGAGCCGGTTGTCCGCCCACTCGACCACACCCGCGCGGTGCAGGTAGGCGAACAGCAGTTGCCCGCCCAGGCCGTCGTAGTTGCGCACCCGACCTCCGGTGACCGGGAAGCGGAACAGCCGGTCGAAGATGACCGCGAACTGCACCCGGCGCGCGGTCGACACACCCTCGGCGGCCAGCGTGACCGCCTCGCGGAACGCGGTCAGGTCGCACCGCAGTTCCTCCAGCGCGTACATCCAAAACGGCATCCGCTGCTTGATCATGAACGGGTCGAACGGCATGGGACCGCGCATGTGGCTGCGGTCGTGGATCAGGTCCCACAACACGAACGCGTCCTGGGCGAGCTGCTGGCTCTCCACCAAGTCCACGGCATCCTGCGGAAGTTCCAGGCCGAGTGTCTGCGATGCGGCGGTTGCCACCCGGCGGAAGCGGGCCGCCTCGCGGTCGCAGAAGATGCCGCCCCACGTGTACGTGGGCACCTCGCGCACGGCCACGGTCTCCGGGAAGAGCACCGCCGAGTCGGTGTCGTAGCCGTCGGTGAAGTCGACGAACGCGATCGGCACGAACATCGCGTTGTCGTAGCGCCCGGCCTCCAGGTCGGCCAGCCACTGGGGCCACACCACGCGCAGCAGCACGGCCTCGACATTGCGGGTCGGGTTGCCGTTCTGGGTGGTCATCGGGAACACCACGAGGTGCTCCAGGCCGTCGCGCCGATCCTGTTCCGGGCGGAACGCGACGAGCGAGTCGAGGAAGTCGGGACGGCCGAAGTCCTCCGCGGACCAACGCCGAAAATCGGCCACGACCGCGTCGAGGTACGCCTCGTCGTGCGGGAACAGCGGAGCGAGCCCGGTGATCGACGAGGTGATCTCGGCGACCAGCGCCCGGGCGGACGCATGCCCCGATGGCTCGATCGAACCGTCCTTGGCCTGCAACGGACGCAGGTCGGCGACGGATCGTTTGAGTTCGAGCCACAGCGGGTGATCGACGGCGGTACGGACGGCTACGCGGGTCATGTTCGACATGGAACCCTCTCAGGAGAAAGCAGGAACCACGGTCAGGTGAACCTATGTCAAAAGATTTTAACGCCGCAAGGCCCTTTCGAACGCAATCTTATCGTCGTGGGTACGTTTTGCCCGAATAAGTTGAGATTGAGACCTGGCTCTCGGTGCCCGCATCGGCGCACCCGTGAAATCGAGGACCCGCACCTGCCGGAAGACACGGGATTCGGCCGGCCCGGCCGGCCACGCCCGTGGCCATCGACCGTCGATCCGCCGGTTCCCTATGGCCTGCCCTGCTGAACGGAATGCTGATTCCGCATGGTGGAACGGTCGGCCCGGCGATGCCCCGGATCCGCCTCCACTCCCACTGCCCGATCCGGCGATCCCGTATGTCTCGGCCCGATGCCCGCGGCCCGATGCCCGCGGCCCGATGCCCGCGGCCCGATGCCCGCGGCCCGATGCCCGCGGCACCATGCCCGCGGCCCGCCGACCGACCCCGGCCCCGCCGCCCCGACCCCGGTCGCGACACGGGCGTAGGCCCCGCCGAAGTACTCGGCGGGGCCTACGTCGTGACGCTGGATCAGATGGCGAGCTGGGTGCCCACGCCGATCACGTTCGGGTTGCCCCCGATGACGCCCGCGTTGGCGGCGTACAGGGCCTTGTAGCCACCCTTGACGCCGAGCTTGGCGGCGACCTCGGACAGCGTGTCACCGGCCTTGACGGTGTAGGTGCCGGAGCCCGACGCCTGCTTGGTCGCGGCCGACTTCGGCGCGGCCGACTTCGGCGCGTCCTGCTTCGGCTGCACCCGGACCTTCGGCGCGTTGCCGTCGGAGGTCTTCGGCGCGTTCTCGGTCACGGACTCGGCCTTGGGTGCGGCCTTCGGCTCGACCTTGCTCTTGGTCTTGCCGGTGGTCGACGAGTCGGCTGTGGCGGAGGCGTTGCCGCCCTTGCCCAGACCGGCCTTCTGCGAGCAGACCGGCCAGGCGCCCGGACCCTGGCTCGCCAGGACCCGCTCGGCGACCGCGATCTGCTGGTCCTTGGTCGCCTGCGCGGCGCTGGAGGCGTACTGGCTGCCGCCGAACGCGTTCCAGGTGCTCGGGGTGAACTGCAGACCGCCGGAGAAGCCGTTGCCCGTGTTGATGCTCCAGTTGCCGGTGCTCTCACACTGGGCGACCGCGTCCCACGTGGACGAGGACGCGGCGTTCGCGCTGCCCGCCATGCCCACGAGGGGGAGGACGAGACCCGCACCGGCGGCGACGGCGATGCCGGCGCGACGGCCACGAGAGAGCGAGCGAACGGGAGCGGTGATGGCACGGAAGGTCATTGATTACCTCGTCGGGCGCCTGCGAAGTTAGCTGTCGGGTTCGGACGATTGGCCCGGCCTCGCCTGGAACAGGCATGGCTTCACCCCAGACATCGACATGGCCGATGCCGGCACTTACTCGGTTCCCCCGCTCCTGCCGCCAGTCGATATCGACTGCATCCCTCGGGCGGCGGCAGGATTCGGCGTACCGCCCGGGGAGTCCGCTTGTGCGAACAACCACGAAGCTACGCACCGCTCCGCCGGGTTGGCAAACATTTCGGGTGATTTGTGAGGTCCCCCATAGGGAGGAATAACACTGATTTGCCCGATTTGTCGCCATCCCTGCAGGTCACGGTGCCGGCGTCGACGGTGCGCGGCCGCGTGGTCACCCGTGCTTCAGCGACGAGCTATTCCGTCGCGGGCAGCTCCACAGGTACGACTACCCGTTCCTCGTCCCAAAGGAACGTCGCACCGCCGGTCGCGAAATTGGCGACATCGGCGACCGTGGCCCGCCCCTCCGGCGAATCCAGGGTCGCCTCGATACCCGCGCGAGACGGCGCGTACAGGCCGACCACCAGGTAATAGGGCGGCTGCGCGCCGGACGGGTCCGGTTCGCATTTGCCGATGGTCCAGCCGGTCAGCCCCGGCATGGTGCGGGCGAGCGGCACGTGCTTCTCCCAGTAATAGGCGTCGAACGCCGCCGGGTCCTCGGGGTGGCCATACAGCACGGTCAGCTTGTACACGCCGACTCCTCACGGTCGTGTGGTGGATGTGCTTCCTGCCGTTGGTGCCTGTGCGTCCGGCGTGTGGTGCCCGGATGGGTCCGGCGCGGTGCGCTACCGAAGGGCGATGTTCTTGAACGCCCGCGCCTGGTCGGTGATGGCCACCTCGGTGGGCAGCCGTTCCATGCTGGAGGCGCCGAAGAAGCCCACCACGCCGGTGGTGTGGGCCAGCACGTACGCGGCGTCCTCGGGTTCGGCGATCGGCCCGCCGTGGCACAGCACCAGCACGTCGGGGTTCACCTCCGCCGCCGCGTCGCGCATCTGCTGCACCCGCTCCACCGCCTGGTCGAGCGTGACCGCGGTGGTCGCGCCGATGCTGCCCTTGGTGGTCAGGCCCAGGTGCGGGACCAGGATGTCGGCGCCCGCCGCGGCCATCGCGCGGGCCTGCTCGGGGTCGAAGACGTAAGGGGCGGTGAGCAGACCGCGCTCGGCGGCCAGCCGGATCATCTCCACCTCCAGGTCGTAGCCCATCCCGGTCTCCTCCAGGTTCTGCCGGAAGACGCCGTCGAACAGGCCGACCGTGGGGAAGTTCTGCACACCCGCGAAGCCCATCGCGGCGAGCTGGTCCAGGAAGTGCGGCATGATCCGGAACGGATCGGTGCCGCACACGCCCGCCAGGACCGGAGTGCCCTGGACCACCGGCAGCACCTCGCCCGCCATCTCGACCACGATCGCGTTGGCGTCGCCGTAGGGCAGCAGTCCGGCGAGCGAACCCCGACCGGCCATCCGGTAGCGGCCCGAGTTGTAGATGATGATCAGGTCCACGCCGCCGGCCTCGGCGCACTTGGCCGACAGTCCCGTGCCCGCGCCCGCGCCGATCACGACGCCGCCCTGCTCGACCGTCCTGTGCAGTCGGCCCCGCGCCTCGCGTCCGTTCATCTCAGTCCACGCGTCCCTTCGTGATCATCTCGTGCAGTCGATCCGCCGCCGCCGTGGCGAACTTCGGATCGTTGATGTCCGTCGCCGCCTCGTGCACCTCGACGGAGCTGCCCGCGAGCCCGGCCCGCAGCTCGTCGAACAGCGCCTTGTCGGCGACGGAATCGTAGAAGGGCGCGCCCTCGACGTCGATCGCCGAGACCCCGTGCAGGGGCAGGTAGAGCGCGGTGGGACCGGTCGCGGCAACCAGCTTGGCGGCGATCCGCCGGCCCAGTTCGGCGTTCTCCGCGGGGGTGGTGCGCATCAGCGTCACCGTCGGGTTGTGCACGTACAACAGGCGCTCCTCGAACCGCGCGGGCACGGTGTCGCGCGGGCCGAAGTTGACCATGTCCAGCGCACCGACACTGACCACCTGTGGCAGCCCCATCCGCCCGGCCGCGGTCAGCCGCTCGGGGCCCGCGCTGAGCACCCCGCCGACCAGGTCGTCCGCCAGCTCGGTGGTGGTCAGGTCGAGGATCCCGGCCAGGAAGCCCGCCTCGGCCAGATTCTCCATCGACGTGCCGCCTGCCCCGGTGGCGTGGAAGACCAGCACCTCGTAGCCGAGTTCGGTCAGCCGCTCGCGCGCGGCGTCCACCGCCGGAGTGGTCACTCCGAACATCGACGCGGCGACCAGCGGACGCCCCTCGCCGGTCACTCCCGCGACCGCCGCGCGATCCTCGGCATAACCGCCCGCCATGCCGGCGATCGCATCCGCCGCGTTGCCCAGGATGCGCTCGGAGAGCCGATTGATCCCGGCGATGTCCACGACGCTGTACATCATCGTCACGTCCACCGCGCCGACGTACGGCGACACGTCGCCCGCCGCCATCGTGGAGACCAGCAGCTTGGGCACGCCCACCGGCAGCGCGCGCATCGCGTAGGAGGCGATCGCCGACCCGCCCGAGCCGCCCATCGCGAGCACACCGTCCACCCGGCCCTGCTCGTACAACTCGCGCAGGATGGACGCGGCCCCCTCGGCCATCGCGGTGGTCGCCGCGCCCCGGTCGGCCCGGGTGCGCAGGTCGGCCAGATCGGTGCCGGCCGCCGCCGCGACGTCGGCCGCCTGCACGTCGGCCTGGGCCAGCGACTCGCCCAGCACGCCCACGTTCATCAACACCACCTCGGCTCCCCTGGCGCGCAGCCGGTAGGCCAACCACGCGTATTCGGATCCCTTGGTGTCGAGCGTTCCGATCAGTACGACGGTGGGCATCGGTGCCTCCGGTGGGGTCGGTAGGGCTTGCCGGGTTGACGCTTCGGCGGCGAACGGCCGCGCACAGTAACCCAACCGGATGATCATGGCGATTGAAAGCACCGTGCGGTAGGACGGGGGACGAGTTCCGAAGTTTTGGCACGTCACGGAGGTATCGATGGCGGAGGAACCGGACGGACGGGTCGCAATCGTCGCCGGAGCGGGCGACGGCATCGGGCGCGCCTGCGCGCTGGCCCTGGCCCGCACCGGCGCGGATCTGGCGCTGGCCGCGCGACGGCCCGAGCCGTTGCGCCGACTCGCGGACGAGATCCGCGAGCTGACGGGCCGTCGGGTGATCGCGGTACCGACCGACCTGGCCGACCAGGCCGCGTGCCGGGCGCTGGTGGACACCGCGGCGGAGGAACTCGGTCGGGTGGACGTGGTGGTCAACGTCGCGACCTACAACCCGTCCGGGCGGCTGGAGGACTTGGATCCGGCGGAGTTTCGGCGGGCCTTCGAGATCAACGTGCTCGGCGTACTGGCCGTCTCGCGCGCCGCGTTGCCGTACATGCGCGCGGTCGGCGGCGGGTCGATCGTGCAGATCAGCTCGGAGGCGCCGCGCGCGAAGCTGGTGAACCTGGGCGCGTACGCCGCGACCAAGGCCGCGATGGAGGTCGCCTCCGGCGTGCTGGCCAAGGAGGTCGGCCCGGACGGCGTGCGGGTCAACGTGGTCGTCGCGGGCTACACCGAAAATGCCAAACTGGCCGCGTACATCGCCGACATCGCGGCGCGCCGGGACGTGCCCGAGGCGGAGGTGCGCGCCGAGATGACCAGGTCGTCGGCGCTGCGTCGGATCACCCGACCCGAGGACATCGCGGACGCGGTCGCGTTCCTGGCCTCCTCCGGAGCCCGGGCCATCACCGGCACGATCACCCCGGTCACCTCGGGCGTGTCCTTCGGCTGACCCGCAGCGGCCCGCGGCGGCTCACGGCCGTCACGGCGGTCGCGGCCGTCACGGCGGTGGCCGTCGTGGCGGTCGCGGCGGTCCGCCCCCGCCCGCCGTGAGCGCGCGCTCAGCGCAGCTTGAGCGCCAGGAAGAAGTCCACCTTGTCCTCCAGCCGGGCCAGCCGACGCCCGGTCAACTCCTCGATCCGGCCGATCCGATAGCGCAGCGTGTTCACGTGTACGTGCAACCGCGCCGCACACCGGGTCCAGGACCCGTCGCAGTCCAGGAACGCCCCCAGCGTGCCCACCAGATCGGCCTGGTGGCTCGCGTCGTACGCACGCAGCGGCTCCAGCAGCCGGCCGCGGAACGCCCGCCGCACGTCCTCCGGAACCGCCGCCAACAGCGCCACGTGCGAGGCGAGTTCGGCGTGTCCGACCACCTCGACCCGACCGGGCCGGGTGCCCGCGATCCGGCCCGCGTGCCAGGCCTCCTCCAACGCGCCGCGCAACCCGTCCGCGCGGGCCACCCGTGCGCTCACCCCGATCCGCAACCGCACGCCGCCCGCTGTGGTCCCCGCCGGCGCGGCCAGCAGCTCGCGCAGCAGCCGGGTGGTGGGGTCCGACTCGGCGCCGTCCCCCTCCGGCGGACCCTCGCCCGGAATCAGCGCCACCGCGCCCGACCCGGTCTCCGAGACCAGGGCGGCGCTCGGTTGATCCGCCAACGCCTCCTCCAGGAGCTCCCGGGCCAGCCGGCGGGCCTCGCGCGCGGGCAGGTCCGGGATGGTCGCGGTGGCGAACTGCCAGTGTGTGCGGCCCGCGTCGTCCGGTTCCGCGACTCGCAGCCGCGCGGCCACCTCGGCCGGGTCGGCGCCGGCCGCGAGCAGGTTCAGCACGTCCTCGGACAACCGCCGGGTGCGTCGGCGCCGGTCCTCGACCCGGTCCCGGCCCACCGACACCAGGCGGACCAGTTCGCCCAGCAGGGCCTGGTGCCGGTCCGGCCGGTCGGTGACGTCGTCCTCGACCACGAGGAACCAGTCGCCCCAGGTGTCCGGGGCGTCCGAGCCGCCCGCCTCGGGCACCGGGAGCAGCGAGAACGCGCGCCCGTCGATCCGATGGCGAGAGGGCACCCGGGCCTTGCGCGCACGCGCGGCGAAGTGCGCGCGGGCCATCCCGACCCGCAGCCCCGGTGCCAGGTCGGGCCCACCGGCCGCGACCTGGCGCCCGGTCAGCGAGAGCACCCAGCAGTGGATGTCGATGTCGGCCGCGATCAGCCCGAGCACCCCGTCCAGGCCCGCCCCGCCGGCGGCGGCCTGCACCAGCCGGCGATGCCGGTCGACCACCGCGGTCAGGTCGGTCGCCCGTTCGGCGGAGATCCGGCGGATCACGAATTCGGTCAGATGCGCGAAGGACAGCTCCTCGGCCACGGCGAACAGCGGCAGCTGGTACCGCTCGCACGCGCGCACCAGATCGGCCGGGATGTCGCCGATCTCGGCCTGCCCGGCGGCCAGCGCGGTGGCCCCGCCTGCGACGAGCACCCGGACGAAACGATCCGAGTCCGCCGGCTCCGCCCGCCAGCCCATGCCGGTCAGCACCAGGGCGCCGGCGGTCAGGTAGCGACTGGGGTCGTGCAGGTCGGTGGTCATCACGGCGCGCACCGACCGATCCAGTTCCGCCTCGCCGACCAACAACCGGATCCCGGGTATGCCGGCACCGGCCGTGCCATCGCCGAGAAGCGCGCGCAATCGCATCGGCGGCCCCCTCTCGATCGGGCCGGGTGCGGCCTGGGCTCACCCGGCGGATCCGTCATACCGGCTCGACCACCGGACGAACACTTGGAGAAAAGTACGGGAACCACCCCCGCTCGACACGCCTGGGTCGTGCCTTTGGTGGGTACTCGCAGTGACCCTCGTCTCGGTGTACTGGTGCGCACCCTGCGAACCGGGCGGACCCGAAGCGAAGCGCCCCCGCGACGGGTACAAGGACGGTAGGGCCATACGCAAGGCAGAAGGAGACACCCGTCATGGAATTCCTGCGGCCCGCGACGTGGGAGGAGGCGCTCGCCGTCAAGGCGCAGCACCCGTCCGCGGTCCCGATCGCCGGTGGCACCGACGTGATGGTCGAACTGAACTTCGACCGGCATCGTCCGGATGCCCTGCTCGATCTCAACCGCATCCACGAGCTGCACACGTGGCGGATCGAGGACGACGACACCGTGCGCCTCGGTGCCTCCGTGCCCTACTCGAAGATCATCGACGCCCTGCACGACCGGCTCCCGGGCCTGTCGCTGGGCGCGCGCACGGTCGGGTCGCCGCAGATCCGCAATCGGGGCTCGGTCGGCGGCAACCTGGGCGGCGCGTCGCCGGCCGGCGACGCGCACCCGCCGCTGCTCGCGTCCGGCGCCACGGTCGAGGCCGCCTCGGTGCGCGGCACCCGGCTGATCCCGATCGACGACTTCTACCTCGGGGTCAAGCGCAACGCACTGGAGCCGGACGAGCTGATCCGGGCGATCCACATCCCCTCGGCGACCGGGCCGCAGCAGTTCGCCAAGATCGGCACCCGCAACGCGATGGTGATCGCGGTCTGCTCGTTCGCGGTCGCGCTGCACCCGCGGACCCGGAACGTGCGCACCGGGATCGGCTCCGCCGCGCCCACCCCGCGCCGGGCGAGCGCGGCCGAGGCGTTCATCCGGGCCGAGTTGCACGACACGGGCCTGTGGACCTCCGGCGGGGAGTTGCCCGCGGCCACCGCCGAACGCTTCGGCGAACTGGTGGCGCAGGCCGCCGCGCCGATCGACGACGTGCGCGGCTCGGCCGCGTATCGGCGGCATGCGCTGGCCGTGATGGCGCGCCGCACGCTGCTCTGGACCTGGAACGACCACCGCGCCACCGGGAGGGCCGCCGCATGAGGGTCACATTCACCGTGAACGGCCGCCCGACCGTGGCGGACGACGTGTGGGAGGGCGAGAGTCTGCTCTACGTGCTGCGCGAGCGGGTCGGGTTGCCCGGTTCCAAGAACGCGTGCGAGCAGGGCGAGTGCGGCTCCTGCACGGTCTACCTGGACGGCGAGCCGGTCTGCGCGTGTCTGGTCGCCGCCGGCCAGGTGCAGGACCGCGAGGTCGGCACGATCGAGGGCCTGGCCGACGGCGACACGTTGGACCCGGTCCAGCAGGCGTTCGTGGACACGGGCGCCGTGCAGTGCGGATTCTGCACGCCGGGCCTGGTGGTCCAGACGCACGACCTGTTGAGCCGGGTGCACCACCCTTCGGACCCGGAGATCCGCGAGGCGCTCTCCGGCAACCTGTGCCGCTGCACCGGCTACGAGAAGATCATGGACGCGGTCCGTCTGGCCGCCGCCCGCAAGGCGGACGCGCGCGATGCGGCCCCGACCGGCCTGGAGGGCTGAGCCGTGGCCACTTTGACCAAGCCGCAGAACCTACGGGACGTGGCCGCGCCCGGCCGGGACGGCGTGGGCGCCTCGCCGATGCGCCCGGACGGCATCCTCAAGGTCAAGGGGGACTTCGCCTACGCCTCGGACCTGTGGCACGAGGACATGTTGTGGGGCATGGCGCTGCGCAGCCCGCACGCCCGGGCCCGGATCCGGTCCGTCGACGTGGCCGCGGCACTGGCCCAGCCGGGTGTGTACGCGGTGCTCACCCACGAGGACATCCCGGGCAGCAAGTTCTACGGCCTGGAGATCCGGGACCAGCCGGTGCTGGCCATCGACGAGGTGCGCTTCCACGGCGAGCCGATCGTGATCGTCGCGGCCGACCATCCGGAGACCGCCCGGCGCGCGATCGCCAAGATCGTGGTCGACTACGACGTGCTGCCCCCGATCGGGCCGGCCCAGGCGCTGGACCCGGAGCGGTACGGCTACGTGCACGCGCCCGCCGACTACAAGGCACACGCGTCCGGCAACATCGTGCACAGCCAGCACATCCACCACGGTGACGGGGATTCGGCCGAGGTGCGGGCGCTCGCGGACGTGATCGTGCGCGGCGAGTACGAGGTCGGCATGCAGGACCAGGCGTTCCTGGGCCCGGAGTCCGGTCTCGCGGTGCCCGCCGAGGACGGCGGCATCGACCTGTACATCGCCACCCAGTGGCTGCACGTGGACCAGCAGCAGATGTGCCCGGTGCTGGGCCTGCCGCCGGAGAAGGTGCGGCTCACCCTGGCCGGCGTCGGCGGTGCGTTCGGCGGGCGTGAGGACATCTCGATGCAGGTGCACGCGTGCCTGCTCGCGCAGCACACCGGCAAGCCGGTCAAGATCGTCTACAACCGCGAGGAGTCGTTCTTCGGCCATGTGCACCGCCACCCCGCGACGATGGTGTTCGAGCACGGGGCCACCCGGGACGGCAGGCTGGTCTTCGTCAAGGCCGAGATCGTGCTGGACGGCGGTGCCTACGCGTCCGCGTCGCCCGCGGTGGTCGGCAACGCGGCCTCCCTGGGCATCGGTCCGTACGTGATTCCGCACGCGGTGGTCGACTCGACGGCGGTGTACACCAACAACCCACCATGCGGCGCGATGCGTGGCTTCGGCGCGGTGCAGATGTGCTTCGGCTACGAGAGCCAGATGGACCGGCTGGCCGCCGAACTGGGCCTGGATCCGGTCGAGTTCCGCCGACTCAACGCGATGGAGCAGGGCTCGGCACTGCCCACCGGGCAGATCGTGGACGCCCCGGCACCGGTGGCCGAACTGCTCCGGCGGGTCAAGGAGATGCCGCTGCCGGAGGTGGCGAACCGGCGTACGGCGAACGGGCCGGACCTGCGCGAGTTGCCGGGCGGGCTGTCCAACTCCACGCACGGCGAGGGCGTCGTGCGCGGGATCGGCTACGCGGTGGGCATCAAGAACGTCGGCTTCTCCGAGGGCTTCGACGACTATTCGACGGCCCGGGTCCGGCTGGAGGTGATCGGCGGCGCACCGGTCGCGCTGGTGCACACCGCGATGGCCGAGGTCGGCCAGGGCGGGGTCACCGTGCAGGCGCAGATCGTGCGCACCGAGTTGGGTGTGGACCAGGTGACCATGGCGCCGGCGGACACCCGGGTGGGCTCGGCCGGTTCGACGTCCGCGTCCCGGCAGACGTACATGACCGGCGGGGCGGTGAAGCAGACGGCCGAGGCGGTGCGTACGGTGCTGCTCGCCCGGGGCCGGGACCGGTACGGCTGGGCCCCCGCGTTCGCGGCGAGCCTGCGCCTGTCCGGCGGCAAGGTGCTCACCGCCGCAGGCGAGGTGGTCGCCGACCTGGTGGACCTGCTCGGCGACGAACCGGTGGACGAGACCACCGAGTTCCGCCACCGCCCGACCGAGGCGTTCGACCGGGTCACCGGGCAGGGCTTCGGGCACGTCCAGTACACCTTCTGCGCGCACCGCGCGGTCGTGGACGTGGACGTGGAACTGGGCCTGGTCAAGGTGGTCGAACTGGCCGCCGCGCAGGATGTGGGCAAGGCGATCAACCCGCTGGCCGTGGTCGGCCAGATCCACGGCGGCAGCACCCAGGGGTTGGGCCTGGCGGTGATGGAGGAGATCGTCGTCAAGGACGGCAAGGTTCGGAACCCGTCCTTCACGGACTACCTGATCCCCACCATCCTCGACACCCCGCCGATGCCGGTGGACATGCTCGAACTGGCCGACCCCCACGCACCGTACGGACTCCGCGGAGCCGGCGAGGCCCCCACCCTCTCCTCCACCCCGGCCATCGTCGCCGCAATCCGCGCGGCAACCGGTCTACCCCTGAACCGGGTACCGATCCGACCGGAACACCTCACCGGAACCTGAGCCCCACAACGCCGACGCCCCAAGCCGGCAAGCCACCCAGCCCGGCCGGCGCATGAGGCCAAAGCAGCCCGGCCGGCGCTTGAGGCCACTCAGCCCCGCCGGCGCTTGAGGCGAACCAGCCCGGCCGGCGCTTGAGGCCAAAGCAGCCCGGCCGGCGCATGAGGCCAAAGCAGCCCGGCCGGCGCTTGAGGCCACTCAGCCCCGCCGGCGCTTGAGGCGAACCAGCCCGGCCGGGCACATGAGGCCAAACAGCCCACCCGGGCGCACAAGCCAAACCGCACCACGAGTACAGCGAGGCCCCCCAGCGGGAGCCTCGCTGCCGGTCACAGGTGGGTTCAGTCGCGCTTCATGGAGCCCTTGATCTTGTTGATCGCCTCGTTGGCCTTGTCCTTGGCACCCGCGATGGTGTCCTTGGCCTTGGCCGAGCCCTGATCCTGCTGACCCTCGTCGCGCAGATCCTCGTTGCCGGTCGCCTCGCCGAGCTTCTCCTTGGCCCGGCCGCTGACGTCCTGGGCCTTGTTGCGGATGTTGTCGTCGGTGCCCATGTCTCGGGTCTCCTGTCGCGGTTGACCGTGCGCGTCCGTTGATCGCGCAACGTCCAGCCCGACCTATTACCGCAAACGACCCATTCGACACACTTTTGTGACGTTCGTGACTCTTGTCACCTGGCTCGGGAGATCTCCACGTTCTCCAGCACACCCAGCGCGTCCGGCACCAGGACCGCCGCCGAGTAGTACGCCGTGACCAGGTAGGAGATCAGCGCCTGCTCGTTGATACCCATGAAACGCACCGACAGCCCGGGCTGGTACTCGTCCGGCAGACCGGTCTGGTGCAGGCCCACCACACCCTGGTCGTCCTCACCCGTACGCAGCACCAGGATCGAACTGGTGCGCGCCTCGGAGATCGGGATCTTGTTGCACGGGAAGATCGGCACGCCGCGCCAGGCCGGGATCTGATTGCCGCCCACGTCGACCGTGGTCGGGTACAGGCCGAGCCGACTGCACTCCCGACCGAACGCGGCGATCGTGCGCGGGTGGGCCAGGAACAGCCGGGAGCCGCGCCGGCGACTGAGCAGTTCGTCCATGTCGTCCGGCGTCGGCGGGCCGGACTGGGCCTGGATGCGCTGCTCGTAGTCCGCGTTGTGCAGCAGACCGAAATCGGGGTTGTTGATCAGCTCGTGTTCCTGCCGCTCGCGCAACGCCTCGATGGTCAGTCGCAGCTGCTGCTCGATCTGATCCATCGGCTGGTTGTACAGGTCGGCCACCCGGCTGTGCACCCGCAACACGGTCTGCGCCGCGCTCAACTCGTACTCGCGCGGATTCAGTTCGTAGTCCACGAAACTGCCCGGCAGCACCGCCTCGCCGTGGTGGCCGGCGGACATCGGGATCGCCGCCTCACCCTTCGCGTTCTGCGGGCGGCTACTGGCCTCGGCGTACTCCGCGAGGTGCTCGCGCAGGCTGTCGGCATGCAGCCCGTCGAAGGCGTCCCTGGGCAGCTCCAGCACGATCACCGAAGTGGCCGCCGTGGCCGTGTAGTCCCACGACGACTCCCGGTCGACGAGCATCTTCTCGCCGAAGTGGTCGCCGTCGCCGTGCAATCCGAGCGAGGTGCGATCGCCGTAGGGACCAACCCCGGACTTGGCGATCTTGCCGTGCACGACCAAAATCACCCGGTCGTTCGGCTCACCCATCGTCGCGAGCGACTCCCCCGCCGCGTACTCCCTCCGCACGAAGCGGTCCGCCAACGCGCGCAGTACCTCGTCGTTCTCGAACCCGCGCAGTGGCGCCAACTCACACAACTCCGCCGGGATCACCCGGACTTCGGAGCCGGTCTGGACGAACTGCACGCGCCCGTCGCCCACCCGGTAACTCAACCGCCGGTTGACCCGATATGTACCACCCGACACCTGGACCCACGGCAACATCTTCAGCAGCCACCGCGACGTGATGTCCTGCATCTGCGGGACGGTCTTGGTGGTGGTCGCGAGATTTCGCGCCGCCTCCGTCGCAAGACTCGAACGAGTCAGCGTGTCCTGGGCTTCACTTCCCGTGCCGGCCCCAGCATCGATCGACAACGATTCCGCCTCCCCTGGATGCACCGGCCGCTCCCCTGGCTGAACCGGTCTGCGCGGTCAATCGTTGCCGCTGCGGAGGCAGCCGGCCATTACCCGAACGGGTGAGACTGGAGAGGCGTGGAAGTGGCTATGTAACTACGGTTGCCCGTGGAGTTCGCACCCACGCACCCACTCGGGCGCCCGCCGAACGGCCGACAACGGAGTTGACCCCCATCAGCTATCCCGAGCGGTTCCTTCGCCGGGTGGTTCCGGGGTGTCGAAACGGTGGCGAAGGGCCGTCAGGCCGGCCTCGGTCAGCCGGCCCGGCAGCCGTAGTCGGGCCACCCCGCCGTCCGGGAAGACCTCGATGCGCACGTGCGTGACGGGCCGCCCACCGGCGAGGCGGAAGCGGTGCCGGGTGTCAGGCTGGATCCGGGTACGGGGCAACAGCTCGAACCACGCGTCCGGGTCCACACCCGTGTCGCAACCGACGAGCGCCACCCAACCCGGCGCGTTGCCCAGGTAGTTGTCGATGTCGATCTCGGCGGCCAGTACCTCGGCCTGTCCGGCCAGGCGCACCCGCACCCAGTCGTGCCCGTCGTCGCGCCGGCGCCGGGTCTCCCAGCCCTCGCCCATCACCCGCGAGCGGCCCGGCGCGTTGAGGTTGTGCGGCGAGGAGAAGTATCGGTCGCTGGCCGCCTCGGCCACCGCGCCGTACTCCTGCGCGGCCAGGTCCACGGTGAGCCCGTCCAGCCAGGCCGGGTCCGGTACCGCCTCGCCGTACACACGCAGCCTGGCCACCCCGCCGTCGGGGAAGATGTTCAGCCGCACGTGAGTGAACCGCTGCTCGGCGGTGACCGCGAACGGGTGTGCCGTATCGCCCTCCAGGTCGGTGCGCGCGACGATCGTGGTCCACCGCACGGCGGGGTCGAGCAGTTCCGCCACCGAGGGAGTGCCGGGCACGGCCGCGGCCTCCACCGACGCGCTCGGCGGGTAGTTGCCGGTGAAGAACGCGGTGTCCACCACGATCCCGCGCAGCACACCCGGCACGCCGAGCCGGACGATCGCCCAGTCGTGCGCATCGGCCTCGGGATGCGGATGCTCGGCCGAGGGGCCCCGCCGGCGACGGGTCTCCCAGCCGTCCATGATCTGGCCCCTGGGCCCGAACGTACGCGGGCTGAAGACCGGCGGTTCGGCTCTGAGCAGGTTCTCCTTCTCGGCGAACCACTCGTCGTTGGCGACCGGCACGCCCGCCCCGAGGGCGCGTGCGGCCAGGTTGACGTACTCGGTGAAATCGCTACTCAAGGTCGATCTCCTTGTCCTGAGCGGGAGTTGACGAGACTCGGCGACGACCCGAGACAGTGCGGGAACAGGCCGTCCCCACGCCGCCGGCGCATCCCCGCGGTGATCACGAGGCGGTCTCCGTCCGGTCCAGCAGCCGCCCGCGGGGGCTGCCGTGCACGTCCACGGGCGCGCCCGCGAGCCACGTGGTGCGCACCGCGCCGGTGAGCGCGCGACCCGCGTACGGGGTGATCGGGTTGCGGTGGTGCAGTCCGGCCGGGTCCACGGTGAACACCGCGTCCGGGTCGAACGCGACCAGGTCGGCGTCGTATCCGGGTGCGATCGCGCCCTTGCGGGCCAGGCCCACCAGCCGGGCCGGGCCGGCGGACATCAGCGCGACCACGTCGGCCAGTGCGAGGCCGCGGGCGCGAGCCTCGGTCCACACCGTGGGCAGGCCCAGTTGCAGCGATGCGATGCCGCCCCAGGCCGCGGCGAAGTCGCCGACGTCCAGCCGTTTGAGGTCCGCGGTGCACGGCGAATGATCGGAGACCACGGCGGCGAACGAACCGGCCGCGATCGCGCGCCAGAGCCGGTCGCGGTTGTCCCGGGAACGAATCGGCGGGCAACACTTGAACGCGGTGTCGCCCGCCGGGACGCCCTCGGCGACCAGGGTCAGGTAGTGCGGGCAGGTCTCGGCGGTGACCGCGACCCCCGCCGCGCGGGCGGCGTCCAGGAGCGGCAGCACGTCCGCCGAGGACACGTGCAGGACGTGTACGCGGGCACCGGTGCGCTCGGCGGTGGCGAGCAACTGCTCCACCGCGACGGTCTCGGCCGCGTCCGGTCGCGAGGCCAGGAAGTCGGCGTACGCCCGGCCGGGCACCTGCGGCGCGGCGTCCAGCACCTGCGGCGCCTCCGCGTGGATGATCGCCAGCGCGCCGAGCCGGGCCTGTTCGGTCAGCGCCAGGTCCAGTTCGGCCGCGTCCACGTGCGGGAACTCGTCGACGCCGGACGGCGCGAGGAAGCTCTTGAAGCCGTACACGCCGGCCCGATGCAGTGGCTCCAGTTGGTCGGTGTTGCCCGGGATCGCACCACCCCAGAAACCCACATCCACGTAGACCCGGCCGCGTGCCACCTCCTGCTTGACCCGCAGCGCATCGAGCGTGACGGTGGCCGGGATCGAGTTCAGCGGCATGTCGATCAGCGTGGTGACGCCGCCGGCCGCCGCGGCCCGGGTCGCGCTGGTGAAGCCCTCCCACGCGGTGCGGCCCGGTTCGTTGATGTGTACGTGGGTGTCCACCAGGCCCGGCAGCAGCGCGAGTTCGCCCTGATCCTCGACCGGTGCGCCGGCCGCGGTGCGGTACGGCAGCACGTCCACGATCCGGTCGCCGGCCACGACCACGTCGGCCGGCCGCTCGCCGTCCGGGGTGAACACCCGGCGCGAGCGCAATACGAGAGTGGGGGTATGGGTCACGACGCGTCCTCCGAGTCCACCCGGTGCACCTGCGCGGTCCGCTTGCTCGGCAGGTCCAGGACCGGTAATCCACCTGCGTTGGCGACGAGTTCGTCGACGCGGGTCACACTGTCCACGCCGAGGTCGACCCGCGCGGCCCGGTGCGCGAACGCGCCGTCCGGTACGCGCACGTCCTCGCGCACGTCCTGCGGCGGGGCGCCCTTCGGCCCGTGCACCGCCGCGGCCCCCGTCGGGCCGAGCAGTGGATGGTCCGCGTCCGAGGCGATCACCACCTCGACGCCGGCCGGTCGGGCCGCCGGGTCGCCCCGCCCGATCCGGTCCAGCCGCACCAGCGCGGCCCCGTCGGGAGGCGACTCCGCACCCGCCGCGTCCACGGTGCCCTCGCCGTCGTCGGCGATCGGCGACATCCGTACGTCCGCGTCCGGACGGATCAGCCGGATCCCGGCAGCGGTCCCGACGGCGGCCTGCACCGCGGTCGAGGTCCCCTTGCCGGTCGAGGTCCCCTCGAACCCGTCGGGGGCCACGACGACGACCGGTCCCATACGCTGCTCCTTCGGGTGGGCTGTGCGGGCCGTTCGGGTGGGCCGTCCAAGGACACTGTCCACGCCCTCGGAAGGGCCGTCCAGGGCTCAGTCAACTACGTGGCTGCCGCCCTCTCGGGGATCGACAGGGCCGGCGACCGCCCGGCGAAGCGGCCGCGCCACCGGAAACCGGGGTCGACGTCGGCAGGCGGAATCGATGGGGAGCGACTTCGGCCACGAAACCCGCCGGCCGGCCATGCTGCCCAGGCCGACGAATACGATCCTCGCCTGCGCGGGGCCGACCGCCGCGGGGATCCTGGCGGGGAACGCTCGGACGCCGGCGCCGCGCCCGGCACTAGGGTTCGGGCGTGCGATTGCGGATTGAGTTCTCCACCGAACCGTTCGACCTGGACGGGGTGTCGCCCCACGCCCTGGAGGCCCGACGGGTCATCGAGGAAGCGGGCCTCGACGTGGAGGTCGGCCCGTTCGGCGCGACCGCCGAGGGCAAGGCGGACGTCGTGCTCACGGCCCTCGACAAGGTGTCCCGAGGCGCGCTCGGCGTCGGCGCGACCCGGATCTCGGTACAGGTCGACACCGTGCCGGAAACCCCGGGAGGCCACGCATGAGCCCTGCCGAACACCCGCTGTCCGCCGCCATCAAACCCCTGGTGGCCGCGCTCGGCGCCGAACTCGCCACCCCGGACGAGGCCGGCCCCGAGGACGTCGTCCTGGACTGGGCAGGCGAGCCGGTCGTCGCCGTCCGCCTCCCGGGCCTGACCTCCGCCCTCGACCGCCTCCTCGCCGACGCCGAACGCCGGCACGGCCCCCTGGCCGCCCTCGACCGCGAGGCCAAACAACGCGTGGTCCGCACCCTCGAACAACGCGGCGCCTTCACCATCCGCCACGGCGTCCAAACCGTGGCCGCAGCCCTCGGCGTAAGCCGCTTCACGGTCTACAACTACCTCAACCGAGAAACCCGAAGCTGACACCCCATCACCGCGGAGCCCCCGCACCCCTCGACCATCCATGCATCACCAACACATCCCGCCACCGCGGCACCCCACCCACGCCGACCCCGTCCCGCCGCCGAAACGCCATCATCTCGGAGGCGGTTCCCGCGTATACGTATCCGCGCTCGGCGCCTACGCGGATGATCTCCTCCGGATGGACCGGATAGGTCCTCATGGCAATGTGCACGCATTCGGCTCCACGAAAGCGCCGCCCGAGATCACGCAGGAGCTTGTCCCGCGCCCAACCACGACGATGCAGGACCCAATATCCGACCCACAACGTGATCACCACGGCGGTTCCGAGAAACACCGTCAAGTTCTTCATCCCCGGTGGCCCCGAAGCCTCTGCTGACGCACCCGCACTCGCTGCAGGGCACAGGGAACGGGAAACGCCACCGTCCGAACGAAGTGGTACGTGATGGCACCGGAGCCGTCGGGTGCCCACGCCTCGACCGCGAACCCGTGTGCCGCGGCACTCTCCGCCACTTCCTGGGGCGACATCGAACGCGGGTCGATGCGACTGCTCGTCCGGTCCGCCGCACTCAGGTCGTTCGCCAACCTCCAACGCGCGTGCAGCCCATCCGAGATCCGAGCCGCCGGCCTCCGCCAGTACAGCCACATCCAAAGGCCGCCCCCAAGCCCGACACCGACCTCGACGAGCAACAGCACCAACACCGCGGTCAGCCCCCTCCGGCAGTCTCGTGCACGACCCGCGCGCCGAACAGCAGACGCATCAGTGCGGCACAGTAGTGCGCCCAATCGTCGGGATTCAGCACTCCCAGGAACAGTTCGACGGAAGTGCCGGAACAGGATCCGGCCTCGAAGATCGCACAAGCCGTGCGCGCTCGGAGCTTGGGCAACTCGATCGTGGCCCCTGGAAACGGATTCGGGTCCCCCTCCCACGCACCGAGGCGGACAGTGCAGAGCCCGGCTGGGATCTCGAACGTATGAAAGGTCGCGTAGGCATCCCGAAGGTCCGGCGTGGGAACCATTTCGCGCCTGATCCGACCCGTCAAGTGGGCAGCGGTGATGCTTGCCCGGCCCTCCACACGAGCCAGCGCTCGGGCAACCAGGAAGTAGCCGCTGTCAGGCCGTAGTGCCGTGAATATGGCGGGGAGCTCGAATTCGAGCCGAGAGGCCGACGGAACTTGGGATCCGATATGCGTAGTCATGGTGCGCCGCCCTCACTTCCCGAACTTCGGAGTTTGTGAGACTCGCTGTTGCTCGCGTTGGAGAGCCTCGACGAAGGTGCGGTCCTGCTGGGTCAAAACCGGTACGGGCTCGGCCTTCTCCCTGCCGCCGCCTCCGGCCGAGAAGGCCCAGTTCCATGCCTTCTCGATCGGGTCGGTGCTGGTGACCCATCCGGTTGCCGTGGACGCGTCGACAAGCCCGGTGGCGATTCCGAATGGCACTGCAACGACGACTCCGGCAAGCAGAATGGGTGCGTTGTTGCTCAGCGCTATCAGTGGCAGGGCCCCGAGGGAGTCGGTGAAGTACGTGTATCCGGGTACCGACGAGCCCATCAAGTCTGCGGAACCGTGCAATACCAACGACAAGCCCGAGAATCCGGCTGCCACGAAGGCGACCGGCATCGCGGTCCCCGAGGCCGGCGGAATCATTTCCAGTACGAGGCTGAGCATGCCTGCGCTCGTGCCGATCTTCCCGCTGATGTCCCCCATCTCGTTGAGCACATCCCCGACCTGCCTGAGGGCACCCTTGTGCTCCGGCGCCTTCGGTCCCTTCTCGGCGGCAGCCTTGATCACCACCGCGGCGGCCTTGGCCTCGATCTCGTGCTCGCGATGCAGTTGTGCGGCCCGGCGGAGAATCGCGTCGAGCGCCGCCTTCGCCGCGTCGTTCTCCACCTTGGCCGCCACCACACGTTGCCGGTCCGCGTCGGACAAGCGCCCATACACGAACATCGGGACGTCCGCCGCCTCCTTGGTCTGCGCGATCCGCGCCCGGGCTGCGCGCGCCTCCATCTCCAGCCCCGTCGCCCGCTGTTGCAGGTGGCTCAACTGGTCCGCCCATGCCTGCAATACCGCTCGCGTGGACGTGAAAGCGGCGTCCATGCCCACGAACTTGGGCCGCAGCACCATCAGTCGCGCCCGCATTCCGTCGGCTGCCGGGCCGGTCCAGGAGGCCGTGGCCCCCACTGCCTGATCGATGGCGTTCAGGATGGTCGCGGACTGGTCCACCGCGCGCTGCACATTGCCCGCCAACGCGCTGACGGCTGCCGGGATACCCGGGGCCGGATTCACCAGCAGTCCGGGGAAGTTCGGGTCCGCGGCCACGAATCCACCGAGACCGCCCAACCCGCCACCGGCACGCCAGACGGCCTGAAGGTAGTCCTCGTCCGCGCTCATGACTCGGGATTCAGCACGGATCGGATCGTGCTGCGCGCAGGAGCGGTCGCCACCACGGGCACGGCCTGCGGCACCGGCCCCTCACCCGACCCATCGGGCCCGGCCTGCGACGCGTCGGGCGCATCATGCGCGCCGGACGCAGAGAGCGCACCCGACGGCGTGAACGCCGATCGCACCGCCCCCTCCGTCTGCGAGTAGTTCGCCCGGGCCAGCCGGATTGCGTCCGCGGCGTGTTCGAGGTCCGCACGCATGAACTTCAGGCCGTGGTTCCAGTTGTCGTGAAACTTGGCGCACGCGTGGTCCAAGTCCTTGTGCCCGGTGCGGATCGGGCCGGTTTCCTTGAGTGCATCGAGTGACTGTTCGAGCACATTCGTGCCCTGTCGCAAGTCGCCCGCGAGTCGATCGAGCCAGCCGAAATCGACCCCGAATTCCCCATCAGGCATGAGCCCCCGCCCACTTCGAACGCCTGTTGCACGAATCGCGACGAAGCTAGCACAGTGCGTGGCCTATCACCGCGGATTGGCTCGTGCGCCTCCCGTCTCGAGGGCGTCCGGAGGAAAGGATTCCGTTTGGTGTGTTTCCGGGGTGGGGGCGGGTGTCGGGGTGGTTGGCTTCAACAAGCTGTTGACGGTGGGGATTCGGGGCGCCTAGCGTGCCGGCCATCGTCGGATCGGGGTATCCGCTCGGGTGCGGCGTTCGGCTCCGGACGGTCCGGCCGCCGAGTGAGGAGGTTCCCGGGATGTCGTCGGTGCCAGGACTCGACAGGCTCAACCACGCGTCCGACGACGAGGCGATCCGGCTGCTCGGTGGGGTCTGTGCGAGTGGTGCCTGGATCGGTGCGGTGCTCGCGGCGCGGCCCTACGGCGATCCGGACGAGTTGTACGCGAGTTCCGACGAGGCGGTCGCGGCGCTCACCGCCGAGGATCTCCGGGAGGCGATCGACGGCCACGCCGTGATCGGCCGCGCGCGTCCCGACGATCCGCGGTCCGCGCGCGAACAGTCGGGGGTCCACCGGGCGGGTGACGCGGTGTTGGCCGACCTGCGGGCCGGGAACATCGCGTACGAGAACCGGTTCGGCCGGGTCTTCCTGATCTGCGCGAGTGGTCGCAGCGCCGCGGAGATGCTCGCCGAGCTGCGGCACCGACTCGACAACGACCCGGCGTCCGAGTGGGAGGTCACCCGCGAGGAGCTGCGGAAGATCAACCGCCTGCGCCTGGAAGGGCTGATCTCCGCATGATCTCCACCCACATCCTGGACACCAGCGAGGGCCGACCGGCAACCGAGGTGCCGGTCGAGTTGTCCCGGCGCACGGCCGACGGAACGTGGATCGTGCTCGGCACGTCCGCCACGAACGCCGACGGCCGCTGTCCGGACCTGCCGCCGCTGGGGGTCGGGCCGGACGCCGGGCCGGTGGACGTCCGGCTGGTCTTCGACGTCGCCGCGTACCGCCGCGCCCGCGGCGAGACGCCGTTCTTCCCGGAAGTCCGGGTGGTCTTCACCGCCGACCCCGAAACGAACTACCACGTACCGCTCTTGCTCAACCCCTACGGATACTCCGTCTATCGAGGGAGCTGACAGGCCGCCGATCGACCCTACGGTTCGATCGAGGGCACGGTGCACCGCAAGGGTGTCACCCCGCGAATCCCGGTGGACTGAACGCCGGCCGCTCGGGCATCCGCCCCGGAGGCTTCTCCATCCGCCGTCCCGCCTCCGAGCCCGCACGCACGCCCGCAGGACCGGACGGCGATACGTTCGCACATCGGACCGCTGCCGCAAAGGAACCGCCCATGTCTGTAGGGAACTCCGAGGCGAACTCCGTAGGGAACCCCGACGCGGGTTCCGTGGGCGACTCCGAAGCGCACTCCGCGCGGAATTCCGCAGGCGGCTCCCCCGCGACCTCCCCGGGCGCCGGCACCGTCGACCCCGCCGCCCCCCGGCGCGTCGTCATCGAGAACTGCGCGATCGCAACCGTGGACGCGCGGGACACCGAGTACGCCTTCGGCCACATCGTGGTCGCGGGCAACCGCATCGAGTCGGTCGGCGCCGGGGCCGCCCCCGCCGGCCTGGAAACCGTCGTCCGCCGGATCGACGGGACGGGCCACCTGGTCACACCGGGCCTGGTCAACACGCACCACCACTTCTACCAGTGGATCACCCGCGGCCTCGCCCAGGAGTGCAACCTCTTCGACTGGCTCGTGACGCTGTACCCCACCTGGGCGAAGATCGACGACGAGATGTGTTACGCCGCCGCGCAGGGCTCGGCCGCCGCGCTGCTGCGCTCGGGTTGCACCACCTCCACGGATCACGCGTACGTCTTCCCCAAGGACGGCGGCGACATCCTGGGGGCGGAGATCCGCGCGCTGGCCGAACTGGGCATGCGTTTCCAACCCACTCGCGGCTCGATGGACCTGGGCCGATCGCAGGGCGGGCTGCCGCCGGACGCGTGCGTCGAGGACACCGACGCGGCACTCGCCGCGACCGCCGAGGCGATCGACACGTGGCACGACGCGTCCTTCGACTCGATGGTGCGGATCACCGCCGCACCCTGCTCGCCGTTCTCGGCCACTCCGCAACTGCTGCGCGGAGCGGCCGAGTTGGCCCGCGCAAAGGGCGTGCGACTGCACACCCACGGCTCGGAGACGGTGGAGGAGGATGCCTTTTGCCGGGAGAAGTTCGGCATGGGCCCCACCGACTACCTGGAGAGCGTGGGCTGGCTGGGCGAGGACGTGTGGATGGCGCACTGCGTACACATGAACGACTCGGACATCACCAAGTTCGCCGCCACCGGCACCGGCGTGGCGCACTGCCCGTCCTCCAACGCCCGGCTGGCCGCGGGCATCGCGCGCGTGCCGGAGATGGTGGCCGCCGGCGTACCGGTCGGCCTGGGCGTGGACGGCGCCGCCTCCAACGAGTCGGGCGAACTGGGTACGGAACTGCGCAACGCGCTGCTGATCGCCCGGCTGCGCGGCGGCCCGGCGGCGATGACGGCCCGTCAGTCGTTGCGGCTGGGCACGATGGGCGGTGCGAAGGTGCTCGGTCGCGAGCACGAGATCGGCTCGCTGGAGCCCGGCAAGCTCGCCGACCTGGCGATGTGGCGGGTGGACGGCGTCCTGCACTCGGGCATCGTCGATCCGGTCGCCGCGCTGGTCCTGGGCGCGGCGGCACCGCTGACCCTGCTGTTGGTGAACGGTCGCGAGGTGGTCGAACAGGGCCGGCTCTCCCGGATCGACGAGGAGGAAATCGCCCGCAACGTGGCCCACGCGGCGGCTCGCCTGCGCGCCGAGTGAGCCGCCGGCGCAGCTCGGCGTTCGCCGATCCCCTTGCGCGGGGTCGTCAGTCGTTCGCCGTCGCGGCCCTGGCGACCAGGACCAGCGGTACGGTCGCGCACTGCGTGGCGGAGGCCACCGTCATGGTGCGCACGCCGGTCCGCGCGGCGATGTCGACCAGGCGCGCGGCGTCGCACAGATACGGCCGGGCGTGCGGCACGTCCCGGGCGCAGGTGGCCGCGTCGACGAACGCGGGCAGCCACGGCAGCCCGTCCTGCCCCTGGATGAAGACCACCGACTCGGTGTCGTCGATCGGGACGACCACGCCGCCGGCCACGATCTCCGCGAGCAGATCGGCGGGGTCGGTCTCGGTCTCGTCGGCGCGGTCGAGGATGGCGGCCAGGGCCGGGTTCGCGGCAGTCATGCCATGATCATATGGGCCCCGATTGTCGGGATTGGGCGCCGCCGATCGAAAGCGCGCCCGGCGTCGGGGCGAGGGGGCGGCCCACCCCGGGCCGGTCCTGGGGTCGGCCCGCTCCCTCGCCCCGACCCGCACCGGGCGCAAGCCAGGCCCGGCGGGCCGAACCGCCGCTAAGCCTCGCGCCCCAGTGTCCGCAGGTAGGCGCGCCAGCCACCGAACTCGGTGATCTCCCGGTGCCGGCCCGACTGCGATTCGCCGCGCCGCAGGATCATCGAGAAGCAGGCCGAGCCGTCCTCCAGTTCGATGATCCCGAACTCCAGCTCGGCCGGCTCGGTGGGCAACAGGCTGTCGCGCAGCACCTCGTCCGGAACCTCGTACACCTCACCCTCGATCTGCGCCTCGCTCGCCGGATCGGGCAGCAGACCCGGGCAGCGGTCGTCGATGGAGAAGAAGCGATAGCCGGGCGCGGTACGGGTCTTGGCGACCAGCGGCGCGCCCTCCAGGTGGTGGTGGAAGGGACCGCCCTCCATCGCCTGGCCGTTGAGGAACATCCGTGCCATGTGCTGCCTCCTGTTCGATGCCCTCGCGCGCGAGGTGTCGGCGGGTGTGCACGCATGCGCGCGCTCGGCGCCAACACGATCGCCGCACCCGGGCGGGGGTCGAATGCCACGTCACTCGCGGCCGAAGCGCCGTGCGCATGTGCGGAACGACCGGGCCCGCCCGACCCGCATGTGCCACACGACCGCCGGGGCGGGACCGGCCGTTCCTCGTCTCCGGGGACTGCGAACGGCTCCACTCAGTCGAGGAGTTCGCAACCCGGCAGGGTGAGGAAGTCGACGAACTCCTCGGCCAGAGCGACCTCGAGGAACAGGTCGCGCGCGTCCGCCCAGCGGCCCGCCTCGAACCGGTCTTCGCCGATCTCCCCGCGCAGTGCGCCCAGTTCCTCGACGACCAGGCGCCGGACCAGGTCCGCGGTCACCTTCTCGCCGGTGTCCGAGAGCACCACGCCGTTGTTGATCCACTGCCATACCTGGGACCGGGAGATCTCCGCGGTCGCCACGTCCTCCATCAGGCCGAAGACGGCGACCGCGCCGTATCCGCGCAACCACGCCTCCAGGTAGCGCAGTCCGACCCCGACCGCCGCGTGCAGTCCGGCGCCGGTCGGCGACCCGTCCGCGGACGCCACGTCCAGCAGCTGATCCGCCGTCACCTCGACGTCGTCCCGGGTGCGTTCGATCTGGTTCGGCCGATCGCCGAGCACCGCGTCGAAGGCCTCGCGACAGACCGGCACCAGGTCCGGGTGGGCCACCCACGAGCCGTCGAAGCCGTCGCCGGCCTCGCGGTCCTTGTCGTCGCGCACCTTGGTCAGCGCCGCCGCGTTGGCCGCCGCGTCGCGCCGGGAGGGGATCACCGCCGCCATCCCGCCGATCGCGTGCGCGCCGCGCCGATGGCAGGTGCGCACGAGCAGTTCGGTGTACGCACGCATGAACGGCGCGGTCATGGTGACCGCGTTGCGGTCCGGCAGCACGAACGCTCCGCCCGCGTCGCGGAAGTTCTTCACGATGCTGAACAGGTAGTCCCAGCGGCCCGCGTTCAGGCCCGAGGCGTGCTCGCGCAGTTCGTACAGGATCTCGTCCATCTCGAACGCGGCCGTGACCGTCTCGATCAGCACGGTGGCCCGGATCGTGCCGTGCGGGATGTCCAGCAGCTCCTGCGCGTGCCGGAACACGTCGTTCCACAACCGGGCTTCGAGGTGGCTCTCGATCTTCGGCAGGTAGAAGTACGGGCCCAGGCCCCGGTCGAGCAGCCGGGCCGCGTTGTGGAAGAAGTACAGGCCGAAGTCGACCAGCGCACCGGCGGCCGGCGCCCCGTCCACCAGGACGTGCCGTTCGTCGAGGTGCCAGCCGCGCGGGCGCATCACCACGGTGGCCAATTCGTCGTCCGGGCGCAGCCGGTAGGTCTTGCCCTCGGCGGTGGAGAAGTCGATCCGCCGTTCGTAGGCGTCGATCAGGTTGAGCTGATGCGCGACCACGTTGTGCCAGGTGGGCGCCGAGGCGTCCTCGAAGTCGGCGAGCCAGATCCGGGCGCCCGAGTTGAGCGCGTTGATCGTCATCTTGCGATCCGCCGGGCCGGTGATCTCCACCCGCCGGTCGCGCAGTGCGGGCGGCGCCTCGGCGACGCGCCAGTCGGCGGCGCGCACCTCGGCGGTCTCCGGCAGGAAGTCGAGCCGGCCGGTGCGGGCGATCTCCTCGCGTCGGGCCCGGCGCAGGTCGAGCAACGCGTCACGACGGCCGCCGAACCTGCGCTGCAGGCTCGCCACGAAACCCAGCGCCTCGGTGGTGAGCACCTCGTCCGCGCGCGGCACGGAGCCACCGGTCGCCGTGCCGTGCTTGACCACGATGGTCGGTGCACTCATGCGTTGGCTCTCCTTCGCCGTCGACGCTCTTTTGTAGAATGGACATTAGTTTCCACAAAACGGAAGTTCAACGACGTGTTGGAATATTCTCGACGGAGGTCGTGCCGTGGCCGCACGCGACTCGGGTAGCAACGGCACGAGCGGTGGCGTCCAGTCCCTGGAACGCGCGTTCGACCTCCTCGAACTGCTCGCCGACGCCGGCGGGGTGCTGACGCTCAGCGAACTCGCCGCGCGTTCAGGATTGCCCATGCCCACCATCCACCGCCTGGTACGCACGCTCGTGTCGCTGGGTTATCTGCGCCAGGACGCCTCCCGCCGGTACACCCTCGGCCCGCGGCTGATCCGGCTGGGCGAGACGGCCGGCCGGCTGCTCGGCAGCTGGGCCCGGCCGTACCTGGCCGAACTGATGGAGATCACCGGCGAGACCGCCAATCTCGCGGTGCTGGAGGCGGGCGAGGTGGTCTACGTCGGCCAGGTGCCCAGCCGGCACTCGATGCGGATGTTCACCGAGGTCGGCCGACGGGTGCAGCCGCACTGCACCGCGGTGGGCAAGGTCCTGCTCGCCCAGTTGCCCGAGCCGGACGCCGCCCGCGTGCTCGGCGGCCGACCCCTGGCCTCGCACACCGAGCACACGGTCACCGATCCGGCCGAACTGCTCGCCCTTCTCCCGCGGATCAGGGCGCAGGGCTATGCCATCGACGACCAGGAGCAGGAACTCGGCGTGCGCTGCGTCGCGGTCGTGGTCCCGGGAGCACCCACCGCGACCGCGCTGTCCGTGTCCGGCCCCGAGGGCCGGATCCGAGCGATGGAAGAAGAGTGGATGACCACCAGAATGCAGGAGATCGCCGCCCGCCTGGGCGCACACCTGGGCGGCACCGAACCGGCGCCGCAGCCGACGCCCACGAACTGATCCCCAGGCCCGATCCGTACCCGGCCCGCTTCCGGCGGCGCGTTCGGGCGAACCCACCACACCAGGCCGCGCCTTCGGGCGAACCCGCCACACCAGGCCGCGCCTTCGCGTACCCACCACACCGCGCGACACGCCCGCCCCGCCCGGCCCTCGCGGCCACCCCGGCAGCGCCCGCAGGCGGCTCAACCGCTAGCGTCCAGCGGCGGCTCGGGCTCCCCGGCCGGGTCCAACCCCAGCACCGCACCGGCCACCGCGGCAAGCGTCGCGGCCACGCCGGCGGTGTCCCGTAGGTGTCGGGTGCGCGCCACGTCGTTGATCGCGGTCAGCGCGGCGTGCACCCGGATCCGGGCCGGCGCCGTACCGTACTGCGGGCGCACCGCGCACAGCAGGTGCGCCCACTCCATGAGGTAGTCCGCCTGCGCCTGCCGGGCCCGGTGCCGCGCCGACATCGGCAGGTGCGACACCTCGGTGAGCAGCAACGAGACCAGGTCGCTGTGCTCGGCCGCGAACCGGATGTACGCCTCCAGCAGGGCGCGCAGCGCGGCCTCGGGATCCGCGGCGCCCGCGAGCGCCCCCGTCATGTCCATCGTCAACCACTCGATGCCCCGGGTCACCGCGGCCGAGAGCAGGTCGCCCTTGCTTTCGAAGTGGTTGTACACGCTCGGGCCCGCGATCCCGGCCGCCGCGCCGATGTCCTCGATGGCCACACCGGCATACCCCTGCTCGGCGAACATCCGTACGGCCGCGGTCAGCAGCGCCTCGCGTCGGGAGCGCAGCGCGATCCCGGCCGGCGGCCGCGCGCGGGCGTTCGGCACCAGTTCGGCGGGCGGAGCCGCGACCGCCGCCCGGCCCAGCTCCACGAGCAGCCGCACGTACTCCGGACGGGGAAGTTCGATCCGATGGAAGGACGGGCTGAGCAGCACCCCCAGCCCGCACCACGCGAGCAACTCGGCCTGTTCCGGCGACAACCGCGGGCGGGCGTCCCGAATCAGTCCGGCGACCACGGCGGTCACCGCGCGGATCTCGCGCCGGACCTCGGCCCGCTCCGCCGCCGGTAACAATCGGCCCTCGCGCTGCCACAACACGCCGACCTCGCGATGGTCGAGGGTGACCGCAACCACCGCGCGCAGCACCGTGTCCGGATCCTCGACCGCGCTGCGGGCCAGCGCCTCGCGCACCGGTGCGACCCCGTCGAGCACGACCTGCATGAGCAGGTGCTGCTTGCTCCGGAAGTGCCGGTACAGCGCGGAGGGGCCCATGCCCACCGCCTCGGCGATGTCGCTCATGCCCACGTCGGCGTACCCGCGGCGGTGGAACAGCTCGGCCGCCGCCGCCAGGATCAGCGCGCGCCGATTACGCGGTCGGGTCCCCCGGGCGGGCGGCACGCGTCCACCGACCTTGCGCACCGCAGCCGCCATCGCCTACTTCCTTCCGGGATCCGCCCCGGCGCCATTGTTTCAGCCGACCGCGCGGCCCACTGCCCGCACGCGCATCGGGCCGCCTGCCCCAGCGCGGGCCGCCACGAACCCGGTGTCCGTCCCGCGCGTCGGTCGGCGACACCGCGGACGCACCCGGCGGACCGGCGGGCGCTCGGTTACTACCCTGGGTGGCATGACGACCTCACTGATCACCGGTGCCACCTCGGGCCTCGGCGCCGCGTTCGCCCGACGGCTCGCCCACGAGGGGCACGCCCTCGTCCTGGTCGCGCGCGACCGGGAACGGCTGGCCGAATCCGCCCGCGACCTGCGCGAGGAGCACGGCGTGTCGGTGGAGGTGCTGGCCGCGGACCTGTCCCTGGACGAGGGAATCGCGGCGGTCGAGGCCCGACTCGCCGATCGCGCCGCGCCAGTGGACGTGCTGGTCAACAACGCGGGCTTCGGCAACCGGGGTTCCTTCCTGGACGCGTCCACGGCCGACGAGGTGCGCATGCTCAAGGTGCATTGCGAGGCGGTGCTGCGGCTGACCGGTGCGGCGAGTGCGGCGATGCGCGAGCGCGGCCGCGGCTGGGTGATCAACGTGGCGTCCGTCGCGGCCTTCCTGCCGCGCGGCACCTACGGCGCGAGCAAGGCGTGGGTGGTCTCCTTCACCGAGGGTGCGGCCCGCGAACTCAACGGCAGCGGCGTGCGGTTGATGGCGCTGTGTCCGGGATTCGTGCGCACCGAGTTCCACCTGCGAGCCGGGATGGGCACGTCCAACATCCCCAACTGGATGTGGCTGGACGCCGATCGGGTGGTCGCCGCCGCGATCCGCGACCTGGCGGTGGGCCGCACGGTCAGCGTGCCGGACCTGCGCTACAAGGCGGTGGTCGGGCTCGCCAAGCTCACCCCGCGTGGCCTGTTCGGCAGCGTGTCCACCAGGACCGGCCGGGTGTACGGGCCGACCCGCCCGTAGTTCCCGGCCCGACACGCCACAGGCCCCGCCGACACGAAGTCGACGGGGCCTGCGGGCGCGTACCGGGCGGGGCGGTGGGATCGTCACGCCCCTCCCCCGGGCATCCGCGAGGTTCGGGGACGGCGGCCCGGGCCGATCGCCCGGGCCGCCGTCCGGGAAGCCGGGCCGTCAGCGGCGCGGACGGCTCTTCGGCCGCTCGCTCTTGCCGCGGCGGGCGGCCTTGGGGGATTCGAGGGTGTCCGTCGCCTCCGCTGCCGGTGCCGGTGCGGAGTCTGCACGCTCGGCTTCGACGAACAGCGAGTTCTTGTTCTGCAGGTGGGGTTTCGACTTCTGCTTGGCCATGGCCGTTTCCTCCTACGGAGAACCGATGGTCGGTCGTCAACCACTCTCACATCGATCATCACGGTGCGCATGTCGAGGGCAACGCATCGTAATGATCAAATGCGAATGGCAGCCCGAAATTGCTTCTACGATGCGTGGATGCTCCTTGACCCGTCCGGGCGCCCAGCCCGGCCCCGATACCGCCGTGCCAAGCGACGGATCGTCGGCTCCCTGGCCGGCCTGGGCATCGCGATCGGCTGCGTGCAATATCTGGCGCCCACGTACCTGGGCGACGACTCGAAGTCGTCCCTGTCCAGCGCCACTCTCCCGGCCACCAAGCCGCCGCAGGCCGCCGCCGCACATCCGCCCGCGGACACTCTCGACAGCCGCCGGGGCAGCTCCGCCATCGACGGCCGCAGCTACATCCGCGCCCCCGGCGCCCGCCCGATGGTGTTCGGGCACCGGGGCGCGCCGCATCTGGCCCCGGAGAACACGCTGCCCTCGGACGAGGCGGCCCGCCGCTCCGGCGCGGACTGGATCGAAAACGACGTACAGCCCAGCGTCGACGGCGTCCCGCACATCATGCACGACGTCACGGTGGATCGAACCACCAACGGCAAGGGCCGCCTTCGCGACCTGACGAGTGCTCATCTGGCCACGCTGGACGCCGGGAAGTGGTTCAAGCCGTCCTTCGCCGGCACCCGCGTGATGACCCTGCGCGAGCAGCTCGCCGACCTGCGCACGCACGGCGGCCGGCTGCTCCTGGAGATCAAGACCCCGCAGACCCGAGAGGAGATCTCCCGGATCGTGCAGGAGGTGCGCCTGGCCGGCATGTCCGGCCGGGTGTTCGTACAGAGTTTCGACCAGGAGTCGCTGCGGATCACCCGCGATCTCGCCCCCGAGCTGCCGCTCGGACTGCTCCGGGATCGCCTCGACGCCGATCCGGTCGCGTTGGCCAGGGAGCTGCGCCTCGCCTCCTACAACCCTTCCTACCAGGGCCTGCGGCAACGCCCGCAGCTGGTGGCCCAGTTGCACGCGGCCGGGATCGCGGTGCTGGCCTGGACGCCGGACGACCCCAAGGAGTGGGCCGCACTCGACGACGCCGGAGTGGACGGAATCATCACGAACCGCACCGCCGACCTGGTCTCGTGGCTCACCGCACGGCACGGAAAGGCCGTCGGCAAACCCTGAGTCGGCGTGCCGCAAGGGGTGTCCCGCCGGACACGACCCGGGCCCGGGGGGGGGGGGGGGGGGGGCCCCCCCCCCCCCCCCCGGGCCCGGGGGGGGGGGGGGGGCGCCCCCCCCCCCCCCCGACCGCGGGCCTTCGTATTTCGGGGGTCCGGCCCGACTGTCCACGAACCGGCCACGGCAAACCCTTTACCTCGTAAGAGCAATGTGACATTTTACAGACGTGAGCGAACTCCGTCCCAGTGATGTCGTCGTCATCGGCGCGGGCGTCGTCGGCGCCGCGTGTGCCCACTACGCCGCGCGTGCCGGCCTGTCGGTCACCGTGCTCGATCGTGGTCCGGTCGCGGGCGGGACCACCGGAGCCGGCGAGGGAAACCTGCTGGTCTCCGACAAGAAGCCCGGGCCCGAGCTGGCACTGGCCCGGCTCTCGCTCCGCCTGTGGGCCGAACTCGCCGACGACGGACACGATTTCGAGTACGAACAAAAGGGCGGCCTGATCGTCGCCCGCACCGACGCCGAGGCGGGTGCGATGGCGGCCACGGCCGCCACGCAACGTGCCGTCGGGATCACCGCCGACGCCGTCGACGCCGCGGACCTGCCCTCCTACGAACCACACCTGGCCCCCGGCCTGACCGGCGGAACGCACTATCCGCAGGACGCCCAGGTGCAGCCCGCACTGGCCGCCGCCGCGCTGCTGCGCTCGGGGGTGCGGCTGCACACCGGGGTCACCGTCACCGGCTTCCGGCGCGGGCCCGACGAACGGGTGCTCGGCGTGCGCACCTCGCACGGCGAATTCGCCGCCGGCGCGGTGGTGAACGCGGCCGGCACCTGGTCCGGCTCGATCGCCGCGCTCGCCGGCGTGTCCCTGCCGATCCTCCCCCGCCGCGGCTTCGTGCTGGTCACCGAGCCGCTGCCGGCGATGGTGCGGCACAAGGTGTATGCCGCGACCTACGCCGGGGACGTCGCCGGCGACGAGGCGGACCTGGCCTCGTCCGCCGTGGTCGAAGGCACCCCGGCGGGCACGATCCTGATCGGCGCGAGCCGCGAACGGGTCGGCTTCGACCGCTCGTTCCCGGTCCCGGTGCTGCGCCGACTGGCCGCGCAGGCGATCGAGCTGTTCCCGTTCCTGGCCGGCGTCTCGGTGCTGCGTGCCTATCGGGGGTTCCGGCCGTACTGCCCGGACCACCTGCCGGTGATCGGCCCGGACCCGCGCGTGCCCGGCCTGTGGCACGCCTGCGGCCACGAGGGCGCCGGGGTGGGCCTGGCGCCCGCCACCGGACACCTCGTCGCTCGGGGTCTCACCGGCAAGGACCCCGAATTCGACCCCTCTCCATTCGCCCCGACCCGCTTCGCGGAGGTGTCCTCGTGACCGGCGCATCCGAACCCACCCCGATCCGCCCACCCGGCACGGAACACTTCCGGATCGGCGTGGACGGCCGACGCATCCCGGTGGAGGCCGGACAGACCGTCGGCGCCGCGATGCTCGCCGCCGGGATCCGGTCCTGGCGCACCACCCGGTTCGCCGGCAAGCCGCGCGGGCTGTTCTGCGGCATCGGGGTGTGCTTCGACTGTCTGGTCACGGTGAACGGCACCCCGTCCCTGCGCGCCTGCCTGCTCGCCGCCCGTCCCGACGACGAGGTGAGCACCACATGACGTACGACCTGATCGTCGTCGGCGCCGGGCCCGCCGGCCTCACCGCCGCCGTCACCGCCGCCGGCTTCGGCCTGCGGGTCGCCGTCCTGGACGCCGGCTCCCGCGCGGGCGGCCAGTACCACCGACACCGCGCCGGCCGACCGCCGGCCTGGCCGCCGCTCGCCCGCCTGCACACCGTCGAGCACCTGGCCGAACATCGCGTCTGGGCGGTCGAACACGCGGCCGACGGGTTCGTCGTACACGCCGTCACCGGCGAGCGGGACGGCACTCCGGTGACCGTGACCGGCCGCCGGCTGCTCCTGGCCACCGGCGCCTACGACCGGCAACTGCCTTTCCCCGGCTGGGATCTGCCCGGCGTGCTCACCGCCGGCGGCGCGCAGGCCCTGATCAAGGGCAACGGCGTGGCGCCCGGTCGACGCGCGGTGGTGGCCGGCACCGGCCCGTTCCTGCTGCCGGTCGCCGTCGCCCTGGCCGACGCCGGCGTCGAGGTGAGCGCCGTGCTGGAGGCGTCCCGACCCACGCCGCGGGCCGCCGCGCTCGCGCCGCACAGCCCCGCGCGTGTGGTCGAGGCGGCCGGTTACGCGGTCGCCCTGGCCCGCCGGCGCATCCCGTACCGGACCGGACGGGCCGTGATCGCCGCACACGGCGACCACACCGGCCTGACCTCGGTCACCGTGGCCCGCCTCGACGCCGACTGGCGAGTCCGCCCCGGGACGTCGACCGAACTGCCCTGCGACACCCTCGCGGTCGGCTACGGGTTCACCCCGCAACTGGAACTCGCCGGCCAACTCGGCTGCGCGAGCACCCCGGACGGATTCGTCGCGGTCGACACCCGGCAGGCGACGAACATCCCCGGCCTGTCCGCCGCCGGCGAGAGCACCGGCATCGGCGGAGTGCATCTGGCCGCGGTCGAAGGCGAGTTGGCGGGGTATGCGATCGCCGGGCGGACGCCGCCGCGCGCGCTGCTGCGCCGGCGGGCCGCGCTCACCCGGTTCGCCGCCGGGTTGCGCGCGCTCTACCCCGTCCGGCCCGGGTGGCTGTCCTGGTCGGACGCCGACACGCTGATCTGCCGCTGCGAGGAGGTGCCGCGGGGTCGGATCGAGGACGCGGCCCGCCTCGGCGCCGACGACGTGCGCTCGGTCAAGCTGCTCAGCCGCGCCGGAATGGGCTGGTGCCAGGGCCGGATGTGCGCCGAGGCCACCGCGTGCGTGTTGTCCGACGTGCTGGAACGACCGGTCGCCGCGCCACCGCCCACCCGTCCGATCGGTGTGCCCATCCGTCTCGGAGACCTAGCCCAAGGAGCCTCATGAGCCCGCAACCCGCCTCCTCGTCACCGGCCGACCCGGACCGCCCCGCCGACCGGCAGCCGTGGCACGGCGTCGTGGTGGCCACCGCGCTGCCGCTGCGCGAGGACCTGTCCGTGGACTTCGACGCGTACGCCGAACACGTGCGCTGGCTCGTGGATTCGGGCTGCGACGGGGTCTGCCCGAACGGCTCGCTGGGCGAGTACCAGTCGCTCACGCCCCAGGAGCGGGCCCAAGTGGTCAGCGTCGCGGTCGAGGCGGTGGGCGGGGACCGGGTGCTGCCCGGCGTCGCGGCGTACGGCGCGGCGGAGTCGCTGCGCTGGACCGAGCAGGCCGCCGAGGCAGGTGCCCGGGCGGTGATGCTGCTCCCGCCCAACAGCTATCGCGCGGACACCCGCACGGTGCTCGACCACTACCGCACGGTGGCCCGCGCCGGCCTGCCGATCGTCGCGTACAACAACCCGTTCGACACGAAGGTCGACCTGACCCCGCGACTGCTGGCGGACCTGTACGAGGAGGGCCTCGTGGTCGGCGTCAAGGAGTTCACCGGCGATGTGCGCCGTGCCTACGAGGTGGCCGAACTCGCCCCCGGCCTGGACGTGTTGATCGGCAGCGACGACGTCGCGCTGGAGTTCGGGCTGGCCGGCGCGGTCGGCTGGATCGCCGGCTACGCGAACGTCTTCCCGCAGGCGAGCGTCGAGTTGTATCGCGCGGCGATCGGCGGCGACGTCCGCGCCGTGTTGCCGCTGTACCGGTTGTTGCACCCGCTGCTTCGGCTGGATTCGCGCACCGAGTTCGTGCAGTCGATCAAGCTGTCGATGGACCTGGCCGGGCGTCGCGGCGGCCCGTGCCGCGCGCCGCGGCTCCCGCTGCTGCCCGAACAGGAGGCGTCGGTGCGCGAGTTCACCGAGAAGGCGCTCGCGGAGGGACTGGCCTGATGCGCTCACGACACGTTTTCCACGCGGTCGACTCACACACCGAGGGCATGCCGACCCGGGTGATCACCGGCGGCGTCGGTGTGCTCCCCGGCGCCACGATGGCCGAGCGGCGTGTGCACTTCATGGCCCATCGGGACCACCTCCGCACGCTGTTGATGCACGAGCCGCGCGGACACGGCGCGATGAGCGGCGCGATCCTGCAACCGCCGACCCGCCCGGACGCGGACTACGGCGTGCTGTTCATCGAGGTGTCGGGCTGTCTGCCGATGTGCGGGCACGGCACCATCGGGGTCGCCACCGTGCTGGTCGAGACCGGCATGGTCGAGGTGGTCGAACCGGTCACCACGGTCCGGCTGGACACACCCGCCGGGCTGGTGATCGCCGAGGTCGAGGTGCGCGACGGCGCGGCGCGCTCGGTCACCCTGCGCAACGTGCCCTCGTACGCACACACCCTGGACGCGACCGTGGACGTGCCCGGGCTCGGCGCGGTCGGTTACGACATGGCCTACGGCGGCAACTTCTACGCGATCCTGCCGATCGAAAAGGTCGGCCTGCCGTTCGACCGGGCCGAGTCCGGGCGCATCCTGGAGACCGGTCTGGCGATCATGGCGGCGATCAACGAGCAGGCCCGGCCGGTGCATCCGGAGGATCCCGCGATCGCGGGCTGCCACCACGTGCAGTTCCTCGCCCCAGGCTCGGACGCCACGCTCTCGCGCAACGCGATGGCGATCCACCCGGGTTGGTTCGACCGCTCGCCGTGCGGCACCGGTACCAGCGCGCGGATGGCCCAGTTGGCCGCGCGCGGCGAACTGGCGATCGCACAGCCGTTCGTCAACGAGTCGTTCATCGGGACCCGCTTCCACGGGCGGATCGTGGAGCACACCGAAGTGGGCGGGAATCCGGCCGTGGTCCCGCTGATCACCGGTCGGGCCTGGATCACCGCCACCGCGCAGTATCTGCTCGATCCCGAGGATCCCTTCCCGGCCGGGTTCCGCCTGTGACGACGGCCGAACGAGGGTCGCGAACCGGGCGGCGCAGTCGCCCGGATACACTCACGCTCCGTGGTCGTTCGTTCGCACAGTCCCGATCCGGTCCCCAGGGTGACTGACCGTCAGTAACATGGCGGGAGGAGGCACCATGGACACGGGACACGGAGCGCTCGCGCTGCCGTCCTTCGACGATCGACCGATCCTGCGGGACCGGGTGGCACGAGAGTTGCGCGCGGCGTTGATCGCGGGCGAGATGCGGCCGGGTGTGGTCTATTCCGCGCCCGCGCTGGCCGCGCAGTTCGGTGTGTCGCCGACACCGGTCCGCGAGGCGATGCTCGACCTCGCCAACGAGGGACTGGTCGAGGCCGTCCGCAACAAGGGATTTCGGGTCACCGAGCTCTCCGACCGCGAGTTGGACGAGTTCACCGAGGTCCGCGCACTGATCGAGGTTCCGGTGGTGGCCCGCCTCGCGGGCGTGGTCACCGATGCCCAACTGGCCACGCTGCGCCCGGTCGCCGAGGAGATCGTCGCGGCGGCCGAGGCGGGCGACCTGATCAGGTACGTGGAGGCGGATCGCCGCTTCCACCTGTCGTTGCTCGCGCTGGCGGGCAACGAACACCTGGTCCGGGTGGTCGGCGATCTGCGCAAACGCTCACGCCTGTACGGTCTGTCCCGGCTCGCGCAGAACGGCCGGCTCGCCGCCTCCGCCGCCGAGCACCTCGAACTCCTGGACGCGCTCGCCACCGGCGATCCCGCCCGGGCCGAGGACGTGATGGCCCGGCACATCGGCCACGTTCGCAACCTGTGGGCGAATCCGGACCAGCCGAGCTGATCCGACACCGGTGGCCCGGGTCCGCGGGACTCGGGGCGCCGGTTCGGTGGTCGTTCGACCCGCCGCCCCGGGCCGGTCACGGCGTCGGCCGGCCGGGACCGCCCCGGGTGGTGACAGGTCAGACCCTGCCGGCCGCCATGTCCATCAGGCGGTCCAGGATCGCGCCGCCGGAGGCGTTGGAGCCGTCGTGCTCCCATTCGTTGGTGACCCACGCCCGCACGCCGGCCACCCTGCGCGCGGTGTCCAGCGACAGGTCGGCGTCCACGTACATGTCGTCGAAGAAGACCGCCGCCGCGACCGGGACCCGGTTCGTGCGCAGCCGCTCGACGTCGTACAGGACCGGCCAGTCGTCGTGGCGCGCGAGCAGGTCGGCCGCCTCGCGGAAGGGCCGCAGCGCGGCGATCTCCTCGAACATCCAGGGGTACATCATCTCGCCGGTGAACAGCAGCGGATCGGCGCTCTCGGCGAACTCCGGGAGCCCCGCGCGCACCTTCTCCGCAGCCCAACCCGTGGCGACCTTGCCCTGCCCGTAGATCGGCTCCTGGAGCACGGCCCACAGGGGCTGGTCGGTGAGCGCGGTGGCGTGCATCGCGGCGGCGCGGAAGGTGTCCGAGACCCGGTCGCCGTCCCAGGCCTCGTCCAGCATCCAGTGCACCCGCTCGAAGCCGTCGCCCATGCCGAACACCTGACCGAGGAACTGCAGCCGGCGCGGGGTGAGTCGATCGCCGTCGGGCAGCCGCACGTCGTTGTCGGCCAGGTGGTCGGCCAGCCGCCGCACCAGGTCCACGTCGTCCGGATACCGCGCGTAGTACTCGGCGTTCTTGGCCCGCACCCGGGGATACGTGCGGTGGTAGACGTCCTCCGCCGTGCAGTCCAGGCCGATCAACCCGCCGGTGACGTAACAGGACTTCAGTCCCTCGGGCGCCCGGGAGAGGTAGGCGAGCGTGATGAAGCCGCCGTAGCTCTGCCCGAGCGTCTCCCACGGCTCGTCGCCGCACAACCGCCGACGGATGAACTCGGCGTCGGCGACGATCGAGTCGGCGCGCATGTACCGCAGCAGCGTGGCGAGTTCCTCGGGCGGGGTGCGGGCCGCCAGGCTCGGCGTGATCGGCGTGCTGCGACCGGTGCCGCGCTGGTCGAGGAGCAGGACGCGGTGGGTGCGCAGCGCGCGCTGGAGCCAGCCGACGGCGCGATTGGGCCGCCCGGACTTGCCGCCCGGGCCGCCCTGGAGGAAGCACAACCACGGCCGTTGCCGGTCCGCCGCGGTGGGGTCGACCACCTCGCGGGCGAAGACCTCGATGGTCGGTCCGTCCGGACGGGAGTGATCGAGCGGAACGGTGAACGTGTGGTCGGTGAGGGCCATCCCCGGTATCCGGGTGATGCGGGTCATGCGGATTCTCCCCAAGCTCGTGTCTGTGTCCGGCACGCGGTTCGCCGTACGTGGTGGGCTGCCTCGCGAAACGGCGCGGGTCGCGTACCTCTTTGTGTCGTGTGACATTTCACCGGAGAAACGGGTTCCTTGTCTCGCTTCCCTGCCAGGCAATATCCGCCGTACCGCAAGGGGTTCCGCCCGTGGGCGGTCGGCGGAGGTCGGCGCGGCGCGGAAGCGGTCGACACGGCACAGGAAGCGGTCTGCACGCCAGGGAAGCGGTTGGCACGGCACAGGAACAGGTCTGCCCCGATGCCCGAGGGTCGACTCTTTCGGCTCTTCCGTACGGCCGACAGGTGCGAAATGGTCGGGTACTGCGATTCCGCTCGGCGAAAGGTGTGCAGTCGTGGTCGATGGTGCCGACGTTGCCGGTCCCTACTCCGCCTTCCAGGACTCGATCTACCTCGATGGCCTGCTGACCGGGGAGACTCCGGCCTACCCCACGGACGCCACCGCCCTGGAGGCGGCCGCCGGCGAACGGCTCGATCCGGGGCCGCGTGGCTACGTACTGGGCGGCGCCGGCGGCGGGGCGACGATGCGGGCGAACCGGGCGGCGTTCGAGCGGCGCCGGATCGTGCCGCGCATGTTGCGCGACGTGGGTACGCGCGACCTGTCCTGCTCCGTACTGGGCACCGAGTCACCCGCGCCGGTGCTGCTCGGACCGGTCGGCGTGCAGTCCATCGTGCATCCCGAGGGCGAGTTGGCGACCGCGCGAGCCGCGTCCGCGTTGGGGCTGCCGATGGTGTCGAGCACGGCGTCGTCCCATTCGCTGGAGGAGATCGCCGCCGCCTCCGGATCGGGACCGCGCTGGTTCCAGCTCTACTGGCCGCGCGACGACGACGTGACAATCAGCCTGCTCGCCCGGGCCCGGGCTTCGGGGTACACCGTGCTCGTGGTCACCCTGGACACCTGGTTCCTGGGCTGGCGGCCGAACGATCTGGATCGCGCGTACCTGCCCTTCCTGCGCCAGGTCGGCATCGCGAACTACCTGAGCGATCCCGCCTTCCTGGCCGGGCTGAGCAAACCGATCGCCGAGGACCCGACGGCGGCGATCGCGCATTGGGCGGGGATGTTCTCCGATCCGACCAAGACCTGGGGCGACCTGGCGTTCCTGCGCGAGAACTGGGTCGGGCCGATCGTGCTCAAGGGCATCCTGCATCCGGACGACGCGCGCCGGGCCCGCGACGCCGGTCTGGACGGGATCGTGGTGAGCAACCACGGCGGTCGCCAACTCGACGGCGCGGTGGCTGCGTTGGACGCGCTGCCGGCCGTGGTGGAGGCGGTCGGCGAGAACCTGACGGTGCTCTTCGACAGCGGTGTACGCACCGGGACGGACGTGCTCAAGGCACTGGCCCTCGGCGCCCGGGCGGTCCTGCTGGGCCGACCGTACGTCTACGGGCTGGCGCTGGGCGGCGAGGCGGGCGTCCGGCACGTATTGCGGTGCCTGCTGGCCGAGTTCGACCTGTCGATGGCGCTGTCCGGACACGCTCGCCCGGACGAGTTGCATCCCTCGGTGCTGACGTCGGACTGATCGGGCCGTGCGAGAGGCCGAATGCCTGCTCGAAATGGCCCTATTTATCGCCTGAATTCCGATACTCTCCGCCCATGATCACGTCCGGAACGAGAGGACCCGCCTCGTGAGCGATCCCGCGCGCCCCGCGGCCCCGCACGCCATCCTGAGGCGGATGACCTCGCGCGACATCACCGAGGCACATCGCACTTCCACCCCGCTGGAGTTGTTCTTCGACCTGACGTTCGTCGTTGCGGTGGCCCAAGCCGGCAGCCGACTGGTGCACTCGCTGGCCGCGGGGCACCCCGGGCACGGACTCGCGGGCTACCTGCTCGTGTTCTTCGCGATCTGGTGGGCGTGGGTCAACTTCACGTGGTTCGCCTCCGCGTACGACTGCGACGACCCGCTGTACCGGGTCGCGACGCTCGTCCAGATCACCGGTGTCCTGGTGCTGGCCGCCGGGGTGCCGCGCGCGTTCGAGAACAGCGACTACGCGGTCGCCATCGTCGGCTACCTGATCATGCGACTCGCACTGACCTTCCAGTGGCTGCGGGCGGCCCACGACGAGACCGACCCCGAGGCCCGGCGCACCGCGCTGCGCTACGCGGCCGGGCTGGTGCTGGTGCAACTCGGCTGGGTGCTGCTGCTGCTCCTGCCGGACGCCGCGTGGACATGGGGGTTCCTGCTGCTGGTGGTCGCCGAACTCGCGGTACCGGCGATCGCCGAGCGCAACCACCCCACGACGTGGCATCCGCATCACATCGCCGAGCGGTACGGGCTGTTCACCATCATCATGCTGGGCGAGAGCATCTCCGCCGCGACCGTCGCGATCCAGACCGCGCTCGACGACGAGGCGGCGCTGGACGAACTGCTGCCGATCGCCGCAGGCGGGCTGTTGATCGTGTTCGCCGCGTACTGGATCTACTTCGCGGTGCCGATCCACGACTACCTCGCCTCCGACCGGCGGGCCTTCCTGTGGGGGTACGGCCACTACGTGGTCTTCGGTTCGGCGGCGGCCATCGGAGCGGGACTGGAGGTCGCCGTCGAGCAGGCCGTGGGCGAGGCGCACATCTCCCGGACGGCCGCGTCGGCGAGCGTGACGATCCCGGCGGCGCTGTTCCTGCTGAGCACGTTCGCGCTGCATTCCCGGCACCACAAGATCGGGCCGGCCCAGAAGTCGGTGCTGCCGATCGCCGGTGTGTTGATCCTGCTGTGCACCTTCCTGGGCGCGGCGGCGGTACCCGTCGCGGGTGTGGTGGCGGCGCTGACGGTCGCGGTGGGCACGGTGTTGTCGGCCCGGCAGGGCGAGGGGGACGTACGACGGGGTGATCGGCAGGCGGTGGCGGGCGGGTGAGTGAGTGAGTGAGTGAGTGTTGCGGGGCTTTGGGTTGCAGGGCGCTTTTTGCGGTGCTGGGCGTTGCGTTGTGGGATGGAGCGTGGCGTTGCGGGGTGGGGCGGGTGGGACGGGATGGGGTGAGGCGCGGCGGCGTGGATGTTTCCCGGCTGGGCTAACCCGCCGTCAGGCGCCGGGCCGGGCCTTGGGGCTCGGGTGGGAGTAGGGGTCCGCCCTGCCATTGCTGGAATATCAGCATGGTGTGCACCTGGGTCACCTCCGTACGCGCCGTGAAGCCGTCCACCACCAGCCGCTGCAAGCCGGTCGCGTCGGCGACCGCGACATGCACGAGGAAGTCGTCGGGTCCGGCCAGGTGGTAGAGCGCCCGGGTCTCCGGCAACTTGAGCACGTGCCCGACGAACGGATTGAGCACGACGCGGTGGTGCGGTCGCACCCGAACCGCGAGCATGGCCTGTAGCGGCCGGCCCAGCGCCGCCGCGTCGACCTCCACCGTCGCACCCTTCACCACCCCGGCCGAGCGCAACCGGGCGACCCGATCCAGGCACGTCGAGGGCGCGATCCCGACCTCGGCGGCGAGCGCCTTGTTGCTGATCCGGGCATCGTTCTGAAGCGCCCGGAGAATCCCGAGATCGATCGGATCGAGGGCGATGGATTGGCTCATTCGGCGATGATAGTTCGGCCGGTGAGCGCATTCTCCGGGGATCGTCGGAGCATGGCGGGTATGGATGACCTCCGAGTGGATCTTGACGGGCGTGCCGGGTCGACTGCCTTGGACGGCGTGGGCAGTGCGGGTGGTTCGGGTGGCGTGGGTGGTTCGGGTGCTGTGGGTGGTGTGAGTGCTGTGGGTGGTTCTGCCGGGGACGGCGTGAGCGGTTCGGGCGGGTCGGGGGGCGTGGGTGGTTCCGCGCGCTCGGGTGGCGGGCGGCACCTGTTCGAGACGCGGGCGGTGCATGCCGGTCGAGACGACCTCGCCGCCCTGGGTACGCACGCCGTGCCGATCGATCTGTCCACCACGTATCCGCTGCCGGACCTGCCGGCCGCGGCGCTCGCACTCGACGCGTACGCGGAGGGGGAACTCCCGGACGGCTCACCGATCTACGGCCGATTGACCAATCCGACGGTACGCCGCTTCGAGACCGCGCTCGCGGAGTTGGAGGGGTGCGCCGACGCGGTCGCGTTCGCCAGTGGCATGGCGGCGGTCACCGCGTGCCTGCTCGCCGCCGCCGCACGTGGCCGGCGGCACGTGGTGGCGGTACGGCCGCTGTACGGCACCACGGACCACCTGCTCACGAGCGGGCTGCTCGGCACCGAGGTCACCTGGGTCGACCCCGAGGGGGTGGCCGGGGCGTTGCGGCCGGACACGGGGCTGGTCATGGTCGAGACCCCGGCCAATCCGACGTTGGCCGAACTGGATCTGGCCGAACTTGCCGCCCGGGCCGGGGACGTACCGCTGCTGGTGGACAACACGTTCGCGACACCGGTGTTGCAGCAGCCGGCCAAGTCCGGCGCCCGGATGGTCCTGCACAGCGCGACCAAGTTCCTCGGCGGACACGGCGACGTGATGGGCGGCGTGGTGGCCTGCGACCGGGAGACGGCCCAGGTGCTGCGGCAAATCCGCTTCGCCACGGGGGCGTTGCTGCATCCGCTCGCGGGCTACCTGCTGCTGCGCGGCCTCGCGACGCTGCCGATCCGAGTCGCGAAGGCATCCGCGTCGGCGGCCACGCTCGCCCGGCGGCTGGCCGACCATCCGGCGGTCGAGCGAGTGCACTACCCGAGCATCGGCGGCGCCCTGGTGGCCTTCGAGCCGACGGGCGACCCGATGACGCTGGTCGGCGCCCTCCGCCTGATCACCCCTGCGGTCAGCCTCGGCGGCACCGACACGCTGATCCAGCATCCGGCCTCGCTGACCCACCGTGTGATCGACGACGCGGCACGCGACGAGGGCGCCATCGGCCCGAAGTTGCTACGCCTTTCGGTGGGACTGGAACACGAGGACGACCTGTGGGACGACCTGTCGACAGCCGTGGAGCACGCGGCGGGGCGCGGGGCAGGAGCGGAGTGCGCACGGGGTGCGGAAGGGGCACGGGGTGTTGCGTCGGTGCGTGATGGCGGGCCGGTACGTAGTGGCGAGTCGGCGCGTGATGGCGAGTCGGTGTGGGAGGTGGACTCGGTGCCGAGCGCCGGGTGGGGGCGGGGCGTCGGATCGGTGCAGGGCGCGGGGCGGGTGTAGGGCGGGTATAGGGCGCCGGGTCGGAACCGGGTGCAGGGGCCGGGAGCCGGGAGCCGGGTGGATGCAGGCCCTGGGTCGGTGTGGGGCCGGGCGGGCGCAGGGCGCGGGGCGAGGCGGGGCGCAGAGCCGGGTGCCGCTGACGGGCGGACGGGGCGGCCGGGCAGGTTGCTTGGGTCGGGAGGGTCCCGTGGATCGGACCAGCAGGCATGCACGCCGAGGACGGGTCGCGGGAGGCGGGCAGCTCGCAAAGGTCGAACCCGGCCGGGCGGCGATCTCTTCCGCCGGGCGGGTTGCGACAGTCACGCGGATCGCGTGAGTCGGACCGGCAGACCGGGCGGCTCGGCGGGTTGCGTGGGCCGGGCACGTCGCGTGGGCCGCACCGGCGGACCGGCTGGGCGGCCTGACGGGCGGACCGGGCGGCCGGGCCGGGCGGCCGGGCCGTGTGGGTCGGGCAGCCGGGCCCGGGCGGTCGCGTGCGTCGGGCTCGTCGCGTGGGTCGGGCGGACCCGATGGCCGGACGACCGGGGGCCGGGGGGCCGGGGGGCCGGGGACCGGGGACCGGGGACCGAGGGGTTGGGGACCGAGGGGTTGGGGACCGAGGGGTTGGGGACCGAGGGGTTGGGGACCGAGGGGTTGGGGACCGAGGGGTTGGGGACCGAGGGTCCAAGGTCCGAGGGCCGTAAACCAAGGGTCCAAGGTCCGGAGGCCGGAGTCCGAGGGTCCAAGGTCCGAAGGCCGGCGTCCGAGGGTCAGCGGTAGAGGAGGCCCGAGAGGCGGAGGGCGAGGTTGCGGCGTACGGCGGGGAGTCGGGTGATCGTGCGCAGGATCGTGTTGCGCAGCGGGCGCAGTGCCGGGGTGATGGTGGCGATGCGGGTCATCCGGTCGGCGAGCTTCACGATTTGCTCGGCGATCGGGCGGCGGGCGGCGCCGTACGCGTCGAGTGCCGAGGTGGGGCCGCCGTCCAGAACCGTACCGAGGGCCTCGGCCAGCGTCACGGCATCGAGGATGCCCGCGTTCATGCCCTGGCCGCCGGCCGGGCTGTGCACGTGCGCGGCGTCGCCGGCCAGCAGGATGCGCCCGGCGCGATAGGTGTCGGCGAGCCGGTGGTGGACCCGGAAACGCGAGCCCCAGACGACCTCCTCGACCACGATGCGGCCCGCCGACGGGCCGCGTTCGTCCACGAGTTCCTGGACGAACGCGAGTGACGGCTCGGGTGGCGCCTCGGCCACCGGCGCGACGATCCGGTGCCGCCCACCCGGCAGCGGGGCGACGACGGCGAGACCGGCGGGCGCGAAGTACAGGATCACCTCGTCGGCCGAGACGGCGCCGTCGAGCCGCACGTCGGCGAGTACGAACGACTCACCGTAGGTGCCGCCCTGGAAGCCGATGCCGGCCTGCTCGCGAACGGTGCTGTGCATGCCGTCGGCGCCCACCACCCAGGCGGCGCGGATGCGTTCGCCGTGTTCGAAGGTCGCGGTCACGCCGTCGGCGTCCTGGTCGAGGCTGGTGACGGTGTACGGGCGCAGCACGGTGCCGCCGAGTTCGGTGAGCCGGGCGAGAAGGGCCGCCTCGGTGGTGGCCTGGGAGACCATCAGCGAGTACGGGTATGCGGTGGGCAGGCCGTCGAAGTCGATCCGGACGACCACCCGGTCCCGGTCGCGGATGGTGAACGTCGGCGATTGCACGCCCTGTTCGACGAGCGGCGCGGCCACACCGAGCGGCGCGAGCACCTCCAGGGTGCGGGCGTGTACGACGGCGGCCCGCGAGGTGTGGTCGGCGACCGCGTGTGCGTCGACGACGGTGACGTCGCGGCCCTGGGCGGTGAGGGCGAGCGCGAGGGTGAGCCCGGCGGGGCCGGCACCGACGATCAGAACGTCGGTGGCGGCGGGGAGTTGCGGGGTCATGGCGAGCTCCTTGGGTGCGGCTGGGTGTGGCGACGTCGAGTGGGGCGGGGGTCGAGCCACGGTAGTCAACATCTGTTGGCCAACGCTTGTTGACTTAACCATGACCCACTCGGCCGATTAAGTCAACAGACGTTGGCCTACAATCGTTGACATGAGCACTTCGCGAAGGTCGTCGACCGAGACCAAAGCCGTGATCCTGGCCGCCGCGCGGGAACGATTCGGTGCCGACGGCTACGAACGCGCGACGATTCGGGCGATCGCCTCGGACGCCGCGATCGATCCGGCGATGGTCATGCGCTACTTCGGCAACAAGGAGAAGCTCTTCGCCGCTGCCGCCGATGTCGACCTGCGGCTCCCCGCTCTCGATTCGGTCCCCCGCTCGCAACTCGGAGCAGTGCTCTCGGCCCACTTCCTGGACCGCTGGGAGGACGACGAAGCGATGATGATCCTGCTGCGCACCGGCGTCACCAACGAGGAGGCCGCCGAACGGATGCGCGCGGTCTTCGCGGAACAACTCGCCCCACTGGTGGCCCGCGTCTGCCCGACCCCGACCGAAGCCCCCCGCCGAGCCGGCCTGGCCGCCACCCAAGTGCTCGGCCTGGCCCTGTGCCGATACGTCCTCCGCCTCCCACCGATCGTGGCCATGACCCACCCGGAGCTGGTCGCCTGGCTCGGTCCCCAACTGCAACGCTGCCTCACCGGGGACCTCGGCGCGCGGGAGAACACGATCGGGTGATCGGCGGTGGCGTGATCCGTGGTGGGGGTTCGGTGACGGGGTGATCGGGTGCTTTCCGGATGGCGCGACCCGATGGCCTCGCGTCCCTGATGCCCTCGTGACTCTGCGGCCACGTGTTCCCGTGTTCATGTGCCTGCGAGGTTGCGGGGCTGCCTGGTCGCGCGGCTGCCCGACCGTCCGATCGGCTCCCGGCGCGCCCACCGTGCGCACCGGGAGCCACAGCGCGCAATGGCGCACTTCGGTGCCGCCGGTGAGGAATACTCCCCGCCCCGGCCTTAAGCCCTGAGCCCACGCGCGGCGCGCGGCGCGCGGCGCGCGCGGGCAATTGCGCTCCCCGCACGAGCACACCAGCGCCCCGCCGCAGCCGGGCCGAAACGCCAACCGAGCCCAAGCCTCCGCAGAGCCGGAACGAAGCCTCCACAAGACCGGAGCGAAGCCCCGCTCGCCGCCTCGGAGTCCGCGCCGAAATTGGGGGACTACCCCCGGTGGTGGCCCAGTTCGACCGGGTAGCGTCCCGAGCAGGTCCGAACCGGCCGAGCCGAGCGGTGTTTCGCGCCGCCTCCGGAGGTGACGCGTCATGCCCGTGCATGCAGTCCGACCGAACCACCCGGCCCGCCGTCCGCCTCGCGCCCCGGCCCCCGAACAGGTCCGCGATCCGGTCAGCGATCCGGTCAGCGATCCGTCCGCCGATCCGTCCCGGTACGCATCCGCCCGATCCACTCCCGTCCGGCGCACGCCGAGCCGGCGCACCTCCGGTCGTCCCGGAGCCGCCCGGATCGTTCCCGGCCGATTCCTGATCGCCTGGCTCCTGCCAGGCCGGCTCCTGCCCCGTCGACTCCGGCCCGGTCGCGTCCCGGCCCCTCGCATCCCGGGCGGTCGGCTCGCTCGCGGCACGCTCGTTCCCGGCCGACGTGCCTCCAACCGATCCGCTCCAGTCCGGCCGCCGCTGCGCCGGGCCGCGGTCGGGCCGGTTCTGTCGTTGGTGGCTGTGCTGCTGGTCCTGGCGTCCTGTACCTCCGCGACCTCCACGCCGCGCCCCGCAGCCGCGCCCACCGGCACTGCGCCCACCGACACCGCGTCGACCACCACCGCTCCGGACGGCCGCAGCGACCCGGGGGCGGCGAGCGACCCACCGACCTCGTGCAGCGACCCGCTCGCCAGCCTGCGTCCCGGGTCGGGGCCGCCACGCGCCGCCGACTATACGAGCGACGGCTCGCTCGCGCAGATCCTGCGACGGGGCTTCCTGACCATCGGTATCGACCAGAGCACCTACCCCTTCAGCTACGCCGACGTGGCCGACCACAATCGGCTCAAGGGCTTCGACATCGACCTCGTCCGGGAAATCGCCACCGACCTCTTCGGCAGCGCGGACGCAAGCCGGCTGCACTTCCGCGTCCTGCCCAACAACATCCGCGAACAGGCCGTCGCGAACGGCGACGTGGACATCGTCGCGAAGTCGGTCACGGTGAACTGCCGCCGCCGGGCGGTGGTCGACTTCAGCTCGGTCTACTACGAGTCCGGACAGCGCGTACTCGTCGTCCGCGACAGCCCCGCCGCAGCCGCCGACCACGCCAAGGGCCTCATCGGCCTGCCCGCCGCGACCCGCGTCTGCACGGTCGGCAACACCACCGCCGCGGAGACGGTGCGCGCGACGAAGAGCCTGGTCCCCGTCACCGGTGAGACCTGGGCGGACTGCCTCGTCCGCATCCAACAGGGCCAGGCGGACGCCTCGGTGGGCGACGACACCATCATGGCCGGCCTCCAGGCCCAGGACCGCTTCGTGCAGCTGGTCGGCCCCAAACTCACCCGCGAACCGTACGGCCTGGAAATCGCCAAGACCAACCCCGACTTGGTCCGCTTCGTCAATGCCTCGCTGGAGCGCATCCGCCGGGACGGGACGTGGCTGCGGCTGTACGAGAGGTATGTGGCCCGCTACATCCCGGAACCCGGACCGGTGACCGCCCCGGATGCGGTGTACCGGGACTGAGCGTGAAGACGGCGCAACCGAACCGCTGCACGGGCGACCGAACCGCTGCACGGCTCCGGACGGTGCGCGCACCGTCATCGGCGCCGGGCTCGGCCCGTCCCCGTCGAGTCCGTGCCCGACCACCGACGGGTGATTGCGACCACGGCTGCGGGCCGCAACTACGGTCACGGCCATGGCCACGCAGCGGCCGAGGCCTCGGTCTCGGTCTCGGTCTCGGTCTCGGCAGGGTCTACATAGAGGACAGGTCGTCCCCTGGCACAACCAACCCCGACTCGTAGGCGATAACGACCAGTTGCGGTCGATCTCGCGCACCGAGCTTGCTCATGATGCGACTCACGTGCGTCTTCGCAGTCAGCGGACTCAGCCCGAGAAGGGTGCCGATCTCCGCATTGGTCAATCCCCGCCCGACCAGCGTGAGCACCTCGCGTTCACGCGCGGACAGCTCCGCCACCAGCACCGATTCCGGCTCACCCGCCGTCCGCCCGGCCGGCATCCGGAGTACGCGCGAGATCAGCCGCGCCGTCGGCCCCGGTGAAAGCAGCGCCTCACCCGCCCCGATCGTCCGGATCGCGGCCAGGAGTTCGGCCGGGCGCGTGTCCTTGACCAGGAACCCGCCGGCACCCGCGCGCAACGCGGCCACCACGTTCTCGTCGTCCTCATAGGTGGTCAGTACCAAGACTCGGACTCCGGGCAATTCCGGATCGGCCGCAATCAACCGGGTGGCCTCGATGCCGTCCAGGATCGGCATGCGAATGTCCATCAGCACGACGTCCGGCCGGGTGGCGCGGGTGAGTTCGAGCGCTGTCTGCCCGTCGGCGGCCTCACCGACCACCTCCATGTCCGGCGCCGAACCCACCAACATCGCGAACGCCGACCGCACCAGGTGCTGGTCGTCGGCGAGCACCACCCGCAGCGTTCCGGCCGTCACACGCTCCCCCACTCGCCCCGCATCATCCGCAACCTCTCCCCGTCACCGCACACTTCACCGGGCAGCGTGCCCGTCGACCAACCGCGCCGCACACTTCACCGACCCGCCACCCGCAGCCCGCAGCCCCGCAGCCCGCAGCCCGTCGAACCGACGACCGCAAGGACCGCATGGACCGCACAACACACCGCACCGGCCCGCCCACCCCTCGACCAACGAGTGTGCCGACAGCCCCTCACCCCACACACAGTGTCACCCGGTCCCCGCCCGCTCGCCCATCGGCAACACCGCCTCGACCCGGAAGCCGCCCTCCGCCCCGGGCCCGGCAACCAACGTCCCACCCACACTGCGCGCCCGCTCGGCCATCCCCACAATGCCGAACCCGACATCCTTTCCGGCCTCGTCCGCAGCCCCATCCGCCTCCCGGGCTCCGCCCGCGGCCTCGATCCCGCGCCCGTCGTCGCGCACGGACACCCGCAATTCCGCGTCCACCACCGACAGTTCGATCCGCACCGCCCGAGCCCGGGAGTGCTTCACCGCGTTCGTCAACGCCTCCTGCACGATCCGGTACACCGCCACGCCCACCTCGGGCGCGGGCGGCGGTCCGTCGTGGCCGGTCAGGCTGACCTCGATGCCGGCGGAGCGGGCCGCGCTCGCCAGCGGCACCAGGCCGTCGAGCCCGGCCAGACCCGGCACCGCCTCGTACGACGCGGCCTCCTCGGCGTCGCGCAACACCGACAATGTGGCCCGGAGTTCGTGCCGGGCGTCCCGACACGTCTCGGCGATCGTGTCCAACGCGCCGACCATGACCGCACGTTCCGCCGGCGGCTCCTGAGCCGCGAGGTGCGCGGCCACCCCCGCCTGCACGCCGATCAACGTGATGCTGTGCGCGAGCAGGTCGTGCAGGTCGCGCGCGATCCGCAGGCGCTCCTCGGCGACCCGCCGTCTGGCCACCTCGTCCCGGGTACGCTCCGCGCGCTCGGCCCGGTCGATGATGGCGCTCACGTACGCGTGATGGCTGCGCCACGCCTGCCCCGCGACCAACGCCGCGAGCACCCAGCCGGCCATCCCGCAGCGGTCCCGCCAGTTCGGCGCGTCCTCACCGCCAACGGTCATCGCCACCATCACCACGACCAACGCCGCGAATCCGAGCGCGATCGCCTCCTCGCGCCGGATGTACGCCGCGCAGGTCCCCAGCGCGACCAGCGCCAACACGGCGGCGCTCTCGTGCAGATACTCCCGGTTGTGATACGGCACCGTCAGGATGAACGTCAGCAACAGCACCGTGCCCGGCCTGGACCGCCGCCACGCCAACGGAATCGCCGCAGCCAGCAAGAGCGTGGCGCCGATCGCATCCAACGCCCGCTGCCCCGGCCACATCCACGCGGACCCGATCGCGCCCGCCGCCAGGACGAGAGCGAGCCGGGCGTCCGCGAGGGACGCCCCACCCCATGTCGATCGCTTCGTCACACCGCCATCTTCCGGGACGACGCGGGCGGTTCCACCGGGCGGGTCCCCGCCGTGCCCCGCGCGGACCGCCGCGACAACGGGCCCGGCCACCAGATCCGCCGGTCCAGGGCCACGCTCGCGGCGGTGACCAGGAACGTCCGGACCAGGAACGTGTCGATCAACACGCCCACGGCGACCACGAGTCCGAGTTCCACCAGCGAGACCAGCGGCAGCAGCATCAGCACCGAGAAGGTGGCGGCGAGCACGAACCCGGCGGACGCGATCACCCCGCCGGTGGTCTCCAGAGCTGCCGGCGCGGCGTTCCTGACCGATGCCCCACGCAGCGCCATCTCCCGCACCCGGTGCATCAGGAAGATGCCGTAGTCCACCCCGAGCGCCACCAGGAACACGAAGGTCAGCAACGGCGTTTGGGCATCCACACCCGCGTATCCGAAGCCGTGCTCGAAGATCAGCCCTCCGATCCCGAGCGAGGCGGCCCACACCAATCCGACGGCGACGACCAGGATCAGCGGCGCGACCAGACTGCGCAACAACACGATCAGCACGAGCAGTACGGCAAGAAGTACGAGCGGAACGACCACCCGACGATCGCGGGCCGTGGTGTGCGAGGTGTCCATCTGTTGTGCGGTGGGACCGCCGACCCGCGCGTCGGGCACCGCCCGCAACCGCTCGATGGTGGCATGTTCCCCGTTCGACTCCGGCCGATCCTTCGCGAAGGCCAGAATTTCCGTCCACCCGCCCGCGGTTCGTGCCTGGCGGGCGTGATCGACGCCCTCCGTCGCGGATACCGCCGCGAGCACGGCCGGGGCCCGCCCGGTGCGCGCGAGCACCGAGATGGGCGCACCCGACTGCTCCGGGAAGGCCGCGCTCAGCATCTCCTGCGCGGCGATCGACTCGGGCTTGGCAGTGAAACCATCGCTCTGCCGCAGCGGACCCGGCAGCGCAAACGCGGTCAACGCACCCGCCCCGAGCAGCACGACTCCCGCCACGAGCACCGCAATCGGCCGCCGGGACACCCGGGCCCCGATCCGCGCGTACGCCCCGCGACCCCGCTTGGGCTCGCTGCCGAAGGCGGGCACGAAGGGCCAGAACACCCGCCGCCCGAGCAACACCAGTACGGCCGGCAACAACGTCGTCATCACCGCGAGCGCACACACCACGCCGACCGCACCGACCGGTCCCATCCCGCGACTGCTGTTCAGATCGGCGGCGGTCAGGCACAGCAGCCCGACCACGACGGTTCCACACGAGGCCACAACGGCCGGCCCACACCCGCGCAGCGCGGCGATCATCGCATCGAACGGCCGGATGTGTACCCGTAGTTCCTCCCGGTACCGGGCCACCAGCAGCAGCGCGTAGTCGGTCCCCGCGCCGAACACCAGCACCGTCAGCACACCCGAACTCTGTCCGGTGACGGTGATCCCGAACGCCTTCACCAGCCCGTACACCGCCGCCGACGCAACCGCCACCGCGACACCGGCACACGCAAGCGGCACAACCCACAGGTACGGACTCCGGTAGGTCAACATCAACAACACCGCAACCACGAGCACACTGGCCAGCATCAGCGTGCCATCGATCGACCCGAACACCTCCTGCATGTCCGCCGTGATGCCACCGGGCCCACCCAACCGAACGGTGAGTCCCTCCGGATGGCGATCGAGCACCTTGCGGATGTCGGGCACGATCTCGTCCGGCTCGGCGCCGCGCCGATCGATGGACAACGCATAACGCAACGTCGCGTGATCGACCGATTCCTCCGCCACCGGCCACGGCCCGGCCACAAGCAGATGCCGACCGGCCACCTCCGCCACCTGCCCGGCCGCCAGTTCCCGGTCGGCAGCGGTCAATCCGCCGTCCCGGTGGTACACGAGCTGGACATCCATCGCGTCGCCACCGGGCAACCGGGCCTGAACCTTGGCAACTTGGGTCGACTCGGCGTTGGCCGGCAGGTAGTCGACGGCTTCGTTGCGCTGCACGTCACCGAGCTTGGAGGCGAACATCCCGGCCACCAGGACGACAAGTATCCAACCGACGACAACGGCCCACGGCACCGCCCACAACCGCCCCCGCCGCGGTCGTGACGCGGCTTCTTCCGTCTCGTCCGTTTCCTTCGAGAGTGTCTCCATGCCCCAAGGCTCTCGGCTGAACACCCGTCAATCGTCCGGCCGACGACCGATGTCCGGGTTACTCCGCGTGACGTCCGAGGGCGAGGATTGATCCCACGGGAGTAACGCTCGGGAGTAGGGGGCTCGGCGACGGGGCGGGGTTGGTAGGTCGGGGCCCGGGGTGTGGCGTGCGTAAGTCGGGGCTGCTGAGGGTGTGGTGTTGGTGGGTTGGGGCTGGGGCGTGCCGTTGGCGGGTCGGACTGGGGTGTGCCGTTGGCGGGTCGGGGCTGGGGCGTGCCGTTGGTGGGTCGGGACTGGGGGCGCGGGCCTGTAGGCCAGAGCCGGGGGCATCGCCGACACCGGCACAGTGTGCGTGGTCGAGTCCGAGGGCAACGGGCGGATGTGCCTGACCCTGACCGAGACGCTGATCACCGTGCTCGGCGTGGAGAAGCCACTGCCCGCGTGGGGCGACCTGGAGGCTTCTTGGGAAGGCCGGGCCGGGGGCCGGGGCCGGCAAGCTCGGGCTTGCCGGGCTTGCCGGGCTTGGGGGCCGGGACCAGGGCCGGGGCCGGGACCGGCACGCCCAAGCTTGGACGGCCGCGCCGCGTGCGGCGCTCCCTGGGTGTGGGATTGGTGGTCGAGCCAGGCGTATCCACCCCGGCCCCCAACGTGCCTTCGTCACGCTCGCCCGCACCACGTGAGCGCTCCCCTTCGGCGACCGGCACCCCCGTGAGCGCCGGTCGCCGGGGGCCACCGAGGTGGGACGAGGACTGGAGCGCCTCGACTGCCTTGACCGCAGGATCGAGACGCCCACTCTCCTCACTCGAAAACCTATGCGAGACGCGGAGAAGCGGAATCAGTCATGGATAGGTAGTCGCCGATTCGCCCGGGTCGGCCACGCCTCGCTGCCCCACACCCCACGACTCGGCATGCCGCGGGCCGGATCGCGCCTCGGCCCCGACGCCGCAGCGAAACGGGACAGGACAGAGCAACGGGGAACCGGGATGGAACAGGAGCGAACAGGAGGGAACGACCGTCAGCAGCCCGCCTGAAACCGCTTCTGCCCGGGCCGCTTGAAGCGGTGATGCGGCCGGCGAGCCTGGAACGTGATGTCCAACTCGGGCCGCCGCAACGAGTCGTCGGGAGGCAACTCATGGGTCAGCGTGCCGACCAGCCGCAAGTACCCCTTGGACACGTCGTATTCGCGCAGTCCGCGGCCGGCGGCACCCGCGAACTCGACCGACGCGGCCGCAAAGACGTCCCGACTGCCGATCAGGAACGCGGTTCGCGCATACGTCAGCGGCCGCAACCATTCCCGCGAATCGTGGTGCCCGCTCTGCCTGAGCCAAGCGGCGGCATCTCGCTCGGTACGGGCCTCGTGAGTCTCCACGGTGAGCGGTGTACCGGCGGTCAACTGCCGCCTGATCCGCGGCCAGGCGGTCGGCCGCAGCCCGAGCGAATGATGCATCAGCACCAGGTCGACCCGACCACCGCAGGAATCGACGAACCCCTCTTCGGCCAGGGGCACACCGTCCCGAAGCGGAACATGCACGACGGTATGCCGTGAGTAAGCCGCAAACGAGAACAACGCGGCCAGCCTGGAAAGCCCGTCGTGGTCCCCGACCACGACGCCGTACTCCCCCAGCGGGTCGGACATCGCGGTATGCCGCAACGGCAACCACGGTTGCACCACGCGATACTCGACCACCCCGCCCCGCGGCCGAAACCGACGCAACCTCAACCGCATACCCGCCGCCCACCCGTCCCCGTCCCGAACCCACCACTCAGCCGAGCCATACCAACCGTCCCACCAACCCGAAGCGGGGGTCGTCCCTGACGGTTGTCCACCCCCAGCCCAACGCCCGGCTCACGGCGCCGCCCACCACGCCCCAACGCCCGCCACCGCGCCGCAACCGCTAGTCCGACGCAATCCGAACTCGACCCGGCCCGGTCCATCCCGGCCCGCACAACGCGGCCTAACCGCACCTGAGTTCGCCCAGTCTCCGCCCGGCGCAGCCCCACGCAATTCGCAGACGCGGCCCGGCCCGGCCTGGCTCGGTCGGCTCGGTCTGCTCGGCCCAGCAACTGCCCACCGCCGCCCGAGCGCTACCCGACCCTCGATCACCCACCGCCGAACCAAGCCGGCATATCGAAGTGGAACGAATCCCCCGGCGTCATCGTCCGAAGGTCCTCCTCCAGCGCACGCAGCCGTTCCACGCCCAACGTCTGCGCCCACTTGGCCCGCACGTCCTCGAAGATCGCAGCCGACCTCGCCAGCGAGTCCACCCCGCGCGCGGTAAGCCGAACCACCTTGCGTCGCGCGTCGTTCGGATCCGCACCACGTTCGACGTAGCCCAGCCGCTCCAAGCCGTCGATCGTCTTGCCCGCCGCCTGCTTCGAGACGCCCAACAGGCGACCGAGCTCCACCGCGGTGGTGCCGTACGGACCAATGGCCTGAAACACGAAGCCGTGCATGGGGCGCAGGTCGGGATGGCCCTGCCGAGCGAGCTCCGCATGAACCTCGTCGATGAGTACCCGAAAGGCCATCAGCAGCCGCAACGGCAGCTCGAAGCCCGGCGGGTCCTGGCCGGGCCCGTCGTCGTTCGGTCCGACCGCAGACGAATTTCTTGACATGGATAGACAACCTGATTCACTATTTAGACAATGATGTTGTCGAGTTTTTGGCAAGTCTAGGAGATCACCACATGCCTGTCATCCGCAGCGCCGACACCCGCATCACCACGACCCCCAACGGCGTCATGACCACCTACGCATCCCCCACCCAGGGCGGCACCAGCGCAGCCCTGTGGCGAGTGGACATGACCCCGGCACACTCCACCCCGTACCACGCCTTCGAAGCCGAACAAATCTGGACCATCCTCACCGGCAGCCTCACCGCCGACCTCAACGGCGAAAAGCTCACCGCAACCACCGGCGACACCGTCATCTTCCCCGCCGACCTCCCCCGCCAAGTCCACGCGCACGCCGAAACAGGCTTCACCGCCATCGTCACCGCCCCCGCCGGAGCCCGCGCATACAACCCCAACGCCATAACCCCGCCCGACACCTGCGACATGGCCCCCAAGGAAGCCGAACGCATCCTCCCGCCCTGGACGATCTGACCCACCCGTCCACCCCACGCCGCTCCCCACAAGCCCACCACCCACCCGCACCCCGCCCATCCGACCCGCACCCGCCCATCCGACCAAACTCACGTCCCCCACGACCAGTTCGCACCACCGCCACCGACCACAACCCACCAGCCGCCCAATCAACAAACGCCGCAGGCGCCCCGCTCCTCGCCACCCACCCGTTAGACGCCCAAAAAACGCGGCCACCTTCGGGCCCAGCCACCCCACCCCGCCACCCCACCCCGCCATGCAAGCGCCCACCCACTCACCTGAACCGCCTCCCACGGCAGGCCAATCCACGCTCGATCCAACTCAGCCCAGCGGGAACAGACGTGCGACGAGGGAAGGCCCAGATGCAGCCGACGAGCGGACCGGGCGGGTTGGCCGGGCCCGTCGGGCGGGCGGGGGCCGGTTGGGTGGGCGGGACGGGCCCAGTGGGGCGGTTTGCGCGGGCCGGGCAGCCTGGCCTGGGCGGGCGGGGGCCGGTTGGGCGGGCGGGACGGGCCCAGTGGGGCGGCTGCGCGGGCCGGGCAGCCTGGCCTGGGCGGGCGGGGGCCGGTTGGGCGGGCGGGACGGGCCCAGTGGGGCGGCTGCGCGGGCCGGGCGGCCTGGCCTGGGCGGGCGGGGGCCGGTTGGGCGGGCGGGACGGGCCCAGTGGGGCGGCTGCGCGGGCCGAGCGGCCTGGCCTGGGCGGGCGGGGTGGACCGGTTGGGCGGGCGGGACGGGCCCAGTGGGGCGGCTGCGCGGGCCGAGCGGCCTGGCCTGGGCGGGCGGGGTGGACCGGTTGGGCGGGCGGGACGTGGCGAGTTGGATGCGGGCGGGCGGATGCTCACGCTGACCCACCCGCGTTCGACGAAGGCACGAGCGCCCCCGCGGGCCGGCCCACCGACCCACCTCGCCCCGTCCCGCTCTCACCGCAACGGCGATTCCACCCGGGTCACCGCGAGCGTACGCCGCGCCAACTCCGCCAGCGCACACCAGTCTTGACCTGGTAGTCCGGTCCTGACCCGGGTCGCCGCCATCGACGGCCAACCCGCCTCCGCGCCGTGCAGGATGCCGGCGATCGAGCCCGCCACCGGCGCCGTCGTGTGGATGTCCCACCCTCCGCGCACGGCCAGGCCGATCTGCCGACACGGGTCGCCGTCGCCCCACAACAGCCCCGCCGCGACCAGGCAGGCGTTGCCCAGCGCGTCCCGCCGGGAGCCGGTCCCGTACCGCTGATGCACTTCGGCAGCCGCCTGCTCCCAGGTCCGACCACGGGTATGGGCGACCAGTACCCCCTGAATCGCCCGCGACAACCGCGAGTCGACCGGCACATGCCGTAACGAGACGCCGACCGCCTGCGCCGCATCCCGTGCCGTGAACGCCGCCGCCGCAAGCGCCGCGCTCCACATCGCCGCGTACAGCCCCTCCCCCATGTGCGACACAACCGCGTCCTTGCGCGCCAACCGAGCCGCGCGCCTGGGATCACCCGGTGCCACGTAGCCGTACAAATCAGCTCGCGCCATCGCCTCGTCGGTCCCGCCGTGGGCAGTTGCGTGCGATGCCGTCGCCGGCGGCAGCGCGCCACGCAACAGAGCCTGGTATGCGGCCTGTTCGGCCGTGCGCTGACGCAGGAACGGCAGGGTCAGCAGCCACAAGGCCCCCACCTGCGCGCTGCTGAAGCCCGGTCCGTACAGCTCCAACACCCGCAAACTCAGTACCGAGCGATCCATCGCATCGCTGCGGTCCTCCACCCGGGCGGCATCCGGCACTCCCGACCCATCCGGAATGCGGGCCGCCTCGTAGGCGCCCAGGCAACGACCTATCCAGCCCCCGTGAATGCGATCCAGCAACGCCGCCGCGGGCGGCGGCGGGTCGATCGCACCGGCCGGCGGAAGTCCGTCATCCACAAGCCGATCGACGACGTCGCCACGATCGCCGCTTCCCGAGCCGCCCCGGCCAACGCCGTCCCGATTCACGCCATCCCGAGCGGGAACATCGCGAGCCAACGCGTCGCGGGCCAAGGCATCGCGGGCCGAACGACCTCGAGTCGGGCGACGCTCCCGGATCGGACCGTCTGCCGACAAGCCGTCTCGCACCGAATCATCTCGCCCTGGGCGCCCAGTTCGCCCGGTCCGCCCGGCGCGTTCGCGCCCAAGGTCATCACCCGCGTGCTCTCGACTCTGAGCCCGGCCCAACTCGTCCCGCCCCCAACGGCCTTGCCCAAGCCGATCTTCAACAGGGCGCCGTTCGTCAGGGCGTGCTTCATCAAGGCGCGCTTCGTCAGAGCTCCGTGCATCAGGAAGCCGTTCGTCAAGACGATCTCGGCCCAGACGGCCTCGCTCCAGGTACGCCTTGCCCAAAAGGTCTCGCTCCAGCCCCTCGCGGCCCCGACCGTCTCGGCCTCGACCATCCTCCGCCCGCTGACCTCGGACCTGGTCATTCCGGTCGCCATCCCCGCCCGTTGGGCCACCATCCCCCACGAGTTCGGGGCCCTCACCGCCGCCGACCGAATCATCTTCCGTCGGGCCATCCGGCGGCCCCAGACCACTTCGCCGCCCATCGACCGTTGCCGGGTCGGCACCATCGCCCGTGCCGATGCCCGCATCGCCCGCAACGCCCGCAACGCCCGCAACATCTTGCGCCCGACGATCGCGCTGCCGATCACCTCGATCGGCATCACCCGAAGCCGGCACCCGATCGCCGGCCAAATCATCGTGCCCGAGCGGGCTTTGCGCACGACTTTCCCCACCCGGACGATCACCCCGCCCCGAGGCGCACCCCGGGCCGCCACCGGACCGGTCGTCGCTCGCCCGATCGTGGCCGGCGACACCGCCCTCACTGAGATCATCTCTTGCCGCAGCACCTTTGCCCGGATGTTCCGAGTCGCCGTGCCCGCCCTCGTCGCCCTCGCCACCGGCACCGGCACCGGCACGCCCACGGTCGACTCGCCTTCGGCGCCCCGAACTCGAGTTGTCCGATTCCCGACCGTCCCGAGCCGCCTCCACCACGTGCGTCACCGCCCCTTCGCCGACCGACTCCGCCCCTGAACCGACATCCACCCCGCCACCTGCGCCCGGCCCGTACCCGGCATCCGCCCCGCCGCCCGCATCCGGACCAGCCGACCCGACCGGGCCGCCCGACTCGACCGGCCGCCCACCCAGCCGAGCCACGCCATCCGACCCAGCCGGCCCGCCAACCGCACCCCCGTCGGCCCCGTCGCCCCCGACCACCCAAGCCGCCGCGCCGCCCTCCGCAGCCCGCGTCGCCGACCCGCCCCAGCTACCCCGCCGGATACGATCCTGCTCCCGACCCCGATCACGCGCCGGCCCCTCGACCTGCACCGGAACCCGCACCTGCGACGCCGACACCTGGGTCCGTGTCTGCGCCTGCAACTGCCCCTCCCGCTGCGCCTGTCCTGGGACGCGCCCGTCCTGCGCCTTCTGCGAATCGTGCCGCACGTAGTCCTCCCGACCGGGTGGGCAGGCCGGCACCGGCCGGTGGGCGACGCTGCCCGGGACGTCGGCGGATTCGACACCCGGAACCCGATCGCGACTCCGGGTGACGAGGACTCCGGGTGACGAAGCCCGCTCGTACCGCATCATGCTCCGGCCGGTTCGAGAAAGGCCAGACGCCCGAGACAGTCGATTCGACCGAAATGTGACGCCCTATCACATGCCCTGCGCAGGCTACGGAACCGCCCCGGTCCGGGCCATTGGCAAGCCTTGACGAAGTTCAGACACAACCCGCTGAAATTCGTCACGACCCAGGGGGTTCGCTGGCGCCGCGAATCGCGTACCTTATCGGCCATGACCTCGGCTCGCGCCTATGACGGCGGCATCTACTCGCCGTATTCGGAGACCCCGATCTACGACCGGCTCGTGGCCGAACGGGGTCGTCCGGAGATCGGCCCCTTCAACCTCCCCGTGCCGGACTTCGCCATGCACCCGCTCTTCGGCGAGCGACCGGCGCTCCCGGCCCTTCCGGCCCTGCCGTCCTCGTACTCGTCGCCCGCCCCGGCGTACGGGTCCAGCTACGGCTCGTCCGCCCCGGGCTACGGCTACAACGCGCCTGCCCCGATGCAGTCGCTGCCCGCCCCGCTTCCGGTTCCGGCGCAGTACGGCGCGGGCTCCCCGCAGCACGGCGGCCAGTACAACAACGCGCCCATGTCCGGGTATGCGTCGATGGCCCCGGCCGCGCCGCAGGCACCCCAGCAGGCCGTGCACCAGGTGCCGCAGCCCGGCGCCGGGCAGTACGCCGCGCAGTACGTACAGCCGCCCCAGGTGCCGACACCGCGCGTGCCGAACATGGGCGAGCCGGGCCAGTTCCCGCCTCGCTACTGAGCTCGCCACCGACCTCGCTCCCTCCCCCGTACGGCACGCATCACGCCGTGCGCACGGGTCCCATCGCGAGCCGTACCACCCGCACACCGTGCGGCACCGTCCCCGGCGGGGTGGCGTCGTACCGATCCCCCGTCGGCTTCCCCGAGCCGGCGTGAAACAGTGAAGACATGCACCACCTCGCCTCCTTGCACGTGTATCCGATCAAGTCCGCACGCGGTATCGACCTCTCCGAGGCCGTAGTCGAACCGTGGGGCCTTGCCGGCGACCGGCGTTGGATGCTCGTGGACGAGGCCGGACGGTTCCTCAGCCAGCGCAAGCAGCCGCGGCTGGCGACCGTGACGGTACGTCAAGAGGCAGGCGGCCGACTGGCCGTGTCCACGCCTTCGATGGACGACCTGCGGATCGAACCGACTGCCGAGGTCCGGCTCGTCCCGGTGACGGTCTGGAACGACGAATTCGAGGCCGCCCTGGGCCCGGACGACGCGCACTCCTGGTTCGCGAAGTTGCTGGGCTGCGACGTCCGACTGGTACATCTCGACGACCCGACCCGACGAACGCCCGATCAACGGTACGCGGATGCGTCCGATCGGGTGAGTTTCGCGGACGGATTTCCGCTGTTGCTGACGACGACGGGTTCACTCGAATCGTTGAACGCCGTAATGGATTCCGCGCTGCCGATGAACCGGTTCCGCCCCAACGTCGTCATCGACGAGCCCGAGGGGTGGGCCGAGGACCGCTGGCGCCGAGTCCGTATCGGCGACGTCATCTTCCGCGTCGTCAAGCCGTGTTCGCGCTGCGTGATCACCACGACCGACCAACGCACCGGCGAACGAGGCCCCGAGCCACTGCGAGCCCTCGGAAAGCACCGCCGGTTCGGCAAGAAGCTGATCTTCGGCCAAAACCTGATCCCCGAACTCCCCCCGACCGGCACGGGCATCCTCCGGGTAGGCGACCCCTTCGAGGTCCTCGAAACCGCCTGATCGCCGACGGCACCCGATCGGCAACCGCGCCCAATCGGCGCGACACCACCGATCGGCCGACGCCACCAACCCAGCCGATTCCTGGCCCGGTTCCGCCGTCGCGTCATGCAACAGGCCGAATTCCGCCGCCGTCCGACCCAGCAGACGCCCGAAGGCATCGATGAGATCGGGCCATGCCCCGGACGAAACGCGGCATAACCGTACGTTGTGCTGAGGCGCTCCGTCGTGTCACGAAGCCGCCGACAGGGGCGGGCCGTTCGACGCTCTCGGGCCGCCACAACCCTACGACGGGCCGAACAGCGGCGTCGCGCCCATCTCCGGGGGTGGCCCTCTCGGGGACGCCGAACGGAAGGCCGTACCGCCGACAGGTGAGCCCGCACCCGAAGCCGCCCGCGCCACGGGGCCGTTCGTCGAGGTCGGGACGGGCCCTTCGACAAGGTCGGACCGGGCCGGCACACCGCAGGTACGCCCTACGCCCTACGCCCAGCGCGGTGAACTGCGGCGGGCCAATCCCCTGCGCCGCCGCTCACCCCACACCCCTGCACCCGGCACTCGGCCGCGCGGCGCGTACCGGGCCCTGCATCGCGACGGTACCCGCGTGCGGCTCTGTCGTCGGACCAGATAGACCTGCGGCGGGTCAACAGGCCGTGGGCGTCCCGGACGCGGGCCGGTAGGCGGCCGGCGGACCGGTGCCCAGGCCGGCGGGAATGCGGATGCCACGCGCGCTCCGGGTCCGCGAGAAGGCGGCCGGCACGCACACTGCGGACGACGAGAGTGCGGGCCGAGAAACGGGAGGCAATGGCGTCGCAAGAGATCGAGTGGGCACCTCACCCGAGCATCGGATCGCAGCCATCAGTAGACGGCAGTCGGCCCACCGGACCGGCCGACGGCCGAACGGGCGGCTGCCGAACAAACGGTGGACCGCCAAACAAGCGGCAGTGGGATTCGGTACTCGACCTGACGAAGTGACATCGGGCCAGGCATTGGCCGCCCGACCGGCAATTGGGCTTGAGTACGCAGACACCCGTCCGACGTAACGACATTAACCCGCCTACCGGGGCACACCCCGACAATCGCGGGCCCGTAAATCCGCATGCCCACCGCCCACCGCCCACGTTCGGCGTCAGCGTCAGCGTCAGCGTCAGCGTACGGTTGCCCATTGATCTCGTGTCCGTACGCCACAAGAGCGGGCCGGGCGGGCCGCTTGGCGCAGGGGGCGTCACTCACGTGGGTGATACGCCCCGCGCGCCCCGATCCGGTACCACTCGGCGACCGGCACGCTGATGCCCCCACTACCTCGGACCGTCCGGCACGTTCCTGCCGGGTGAGGGGCAACGACACCATGGCTACCGTCACCTTCGACCGGGCCACGCGCCGATACGCCAAGGGCGACAAGCCCGCCGTCAACGAGCTCTCGCTCGAAATCGGCGACGGGGAATTCCTCGTCCTGGTCGGCCCGTCCGGCTCCGGCAAGAGCACTGCTCTGCGCATGCTCGCCGGCCTGGAGGACGTGAATTCCGGCGCGATCCACATCGGTGACCGCGACGTCACGAACCTCGAACCCAAAGAACGCGACATCGCGATGGTGTTCCAGAACTACGCGCTCTATCCGCACATGACGGTGGCCGAGAACATGGCCTTCGCGCTCAAGATCGCACACCAATCGAAGGAAGAGATCACCCGTCGAGTCATCGAGGCAGCGAAGATTCTCGACCTGACCGAGTATCTCGACCGCAAACCGAAGGCCCTCTCCGGTGGCCAGCGCCAGCGCGTCGCGATGGGTCGTGCGATCGTCCGCGAACCCCGGGTATTCCTGATGGACGAGCCGCTGTCCAACCTCGACGCCAAGCTCCGAGTTCAAACTCGCATCCAAATCGCCGGACTGCAAAGGCGCTTGGGGACGACGACCGTCTACGTGACGCACGATCAGGTCGAGGCGATGACCATGGGCGATCGCGTCGCCGTACTCAAGGACGGCATCCTCCAGCAGGTCGCCACTCCGCGCCAGATGTACGAGCGGCCGATCAACGTATTCGTCGCCGGCTTCATCGGCTCGCCCTCGATGAACCTGATCGACACGGACCTGACCGAGGACGGCATCCGCTTCGGCGACGTCCTGGTCCCGCTCACCCGCGAGGCGCACGAGACCGCCCGAGCGGAGAACGCGGACCGGATCACGGTGGGCGTCCGCCCCGAGCATCTGGAAGTTGCGTCCGGGACGGAGGCGCGCGGACTGGCCATCACGGTGGACGTGGTCGAGGAACTCGGCTCCGACGCCTACGTGTACGGCACCGCCACCCAGGTCGGGGATACCCCCACCACCCTGGTCGTCCGCGTCCCCGGCGACCGTGTGCCACGCAAGGGCGACACCCTGTACCTCACCCCACGCCCCGACGAGATTCACAAGTTCTCGACGTCCACCGGCGAACGCCTGGCCGACTGACGACCCGGCAGGCTCTCGGTACGGCGCCTGCGCTCCCCAGCGCCCGAGCGCCCGAGCGCCCACATCCTCATCCACCCGCCGAGACAACGTCGCAGCACCGATGCCTACACCCGTAGCCCCGGCAGCTTGCCAAACCGAGAGCACTGCTCTCGCACGAACTTTGGTCCGGCGCGGCACCAACCCAACCCGAATCCGAACCCGACCCAATCTCAAACCGGACGGACTGCCTCAGCCCGACTCGCCGGGGCCGCCGGGACCACCCGGCCTTCCAGGCCTGTTCCGAAACCGCCCCAGGCCGATCCACCCCAACGAGAGCACCGCTCTCCCTCACTTCACGACACCACAACCAATCAACCAATCAACCAACCGCCAGGCAACGCCCCACCGCGGCGCTCCCGGACGACGAGAGCACTGCTCTCGGGTTTCTCCCCCAGCTATCAAAATCCGACCCAAATTCGAGAGCAGTGCTCTCGCTTTCGGCCGTAGGTTGCGCCCAAGGCCGTCCCTGCCCGCGAGAGCACTGCTCTCCGCATCCGACTTCGCCGTGATGCTCGCCATACCCGGCACACCCGCAGCCCCCGCCGCCGCAGCCATCACGCACAACAAGCGCCACCGGACCGAGGCCGTCCGGTGTCACCACGGCATTGCGAATTGCCACCGCCCACACACCCGGCCCTACACGTCACTACTCGCGAGCCCCTCGCCCTCCCGCTCCGTACCCGAGCACCACCCGCACCACCGCACCATCCGCGCCCGCCTCGCCCGCCTCGCCCGCCTCGCCCGCCTCGCCCGCCTCGCCCGCCTCGCCCGGCTCGCCCGGCAAGCGTCCCCGCCTGCCCGCGCCGCGCTGCCCCACCTGCAACCACCGCCGCAATCGTGCGATTGACTGGGATGCGAGAACGGAGCACAGGGGGTTCAGACACCGATGAAAGCAGCCAACGAAACGCCTCGGGTCCCGGACGCCGCATGGCTGGAAGCCCGATTCGGCAGCGGCTCGCTCTGGCGGCCGCACGAGGCCGACCTTCCCGCAGAACTGACCGACCGCGAAACTCGCAACTTCCTCACCACGACCGGCTTTCCCGCTGTCGCGATCGACCTCGTCGAGTTCGACTCCACGCACCTACGGGACGCCGACGAGCCATACCTGTTCGACGCCGACGAACTCTACGGTCGCCGCTATCCGGACGACGACTCGCCGCCCGAGAACTTCTGCTTCACGATAGGCATCCACTTCGACCAACAATTGATGCTCGACATCGACCTCGGTGAGATCAACCACTATGATCCGTCCGGCTGGGACCACGGCGACGGCGACAAAGGCATCGCCACCTCCTCGCTGCCGACGCTCGCCGTACTCCTGGGCCTGGTCGTCGAACGACGCGACGCCCTCGAAACCGACGACGACGAGATCCGCCACGCGGCAATATCCGAACTCCGCGTCCACATGGCCGCAATCGAACCCGAGGTGCGAAACTCCCCCTTCTGGGAAAGCGTGTTCGACCACCTCTCGGCCTGACCTCCCCGGCGATCACCCGCCGAGTCGTGCCCGGCGTGGACACCCGAAGAAGGCATCGGCGTCGACAAGGAGTCGCGCGCAATCGTGTACACGCCGTGATGATGAAGGCTGACAACGGCTTGACGCGAGCGACATGGGACAACGCCCTGGCGGGGCGCACATCCGTCCGTCCCCGAGGCCAAGGTCCGGACGCCGCATCGCCAATAACCAAAGCCCAATGGAGCCTTCGACCAGTCGGCTGCCCACCGAGTGCACGGATTCGAGCATCGCGCGGCGAACGGCGCACCTGCACAACGCCGAACCCCGCACCATCTCCGCAGCCGGGCAGCCGGGCAGCCGGGCAGCCGCGTAACCGTGCAACCGGCCCGATCAGGGCGCCGGGAGCCGCGGCCCCGCAACGAGGCCGGCCACGTCCGACCACGGCAACCGGTCGGCGATCGCCCAATCGGCGGGTGGGAAACGGAACTCGGCATCCTGCCCACTCCCCGGGCCGGCCACTCAGGACAATCGCACCGGCCGGCTCTCCCCCGCCCCAACGCACAGTCGGCTGCCCCATCGGCGCACGACAAGCCGAGTCCCACCCATGCCCAACAGCCGCCGGTGGGCAACGACCAGGCGCGGCGTCGGCGCGCCAAGGAGCGACACCATCCCGAGCCCGCCGCAGGGACTCGTACCGAACCGAATGGGAGGTCTGCCGCCCTCCAAGCCTCGGCCGAAGCCGCGTCCGAGCGGTCGCTTCAGGCGGTCTCGGACGCGGCGTCAGGGGTCCGGCTCAGTTCATCGCCTCCCGCATCGCCTGCTGAAGGTGGGTGGTTCGCCGACGGGTCGGGTCGGCGGCCACCGCAGCGGCAAGGGCCGGGCCGGCCGCGTGGACGATCGAGACATGCTGTGCGCCTCGGGTGATCAGCGTGTACACGAGGGCTCGGGTGTAGGCGTCGGCGCCTTCGGACGGGAGTACGACCACCGCTCCCGGGCGGCGGACGCCCAGCGATTGACGGGCCGTCAGGGCCCAGCCGTGGCGCAACTCGGTCCGGTGGATCGCTTCGGGAGCAGCGACGCCGAACGCCACCACAACTCGGCCATCCGAGAGCACATCGCGAACAACGCCTCGAACCACACCGCTACTTGGGTCGGGCGTAGTCCGAATGACGCAGTCGCCGACGTCGATCGCTCCGACTGCGCCCTGGTCCTGACGAGCCGAACTCCCGGCCCCGGGACCTGGTTCGGGGCTCGGATTGAGCCTTGCCTTGAGCACCGCGTTCAGCGCGGTCGCGCCGGCGGGGCCGGTTGCGAGCGGAGCGACCACGAGTACGTCCCGCGCCGCGATGCCGATCGCACGCGGAATCGAGTCGCAGACCAACTGCGCACACCGGTGGGCGGCCTCCTCTCCGGTGCGGACCGGGATCAGTACCGCGCGGCGCTCCGGGTCCTGGATCGGAGGCAGGCGACCATCGCGAATCCCGTCGGCAAGTACCTCCAGCGGACCTTCGGGGACGGTCGGAGCAACCAGGGCGCGGATCGTACCGGTCGCCGCGAGATCGGTGAACACCCGTCCCGGCCCGGTCGATTCGAGCCCCGCCGGATCGCCGGCGAGGAGAAGCCTGGCGCCGTCGGGTACCGCTTCGAAGATCGCGGCGGCGGCGGTGACGTCGAGGAGCGTTGCGTCGGTGACCACGAGGAGGTCGAGTTCGAGGGTGCCGTCCGGACCGCGCTCCATCGCGGCGAGTTCCCGGAGTCCGATCGTGCCCGCGCCCAGGCGGTCTCGGCCGTCGATGGTCGGTGCGACGACGGCTACCCGCAGGCCGGCCTCCCGAGCGTGCGCGGCGACGTTCAGGACTGCGGTCGGGGGTTCCTCGCCGGGGCCTGCGGCGTACAGCAGAACTCCGTTCGTGCCCAGCGCCCGGTCGAGCTTGGTATCGCCGATCTCCGGCCATGGCTCGACCGTCGACAGCAGCCGGACGACCGCTTCGGCGATGGCCTCCTCGGCGAGGGCGTAGTCGTCCAGGGCGAGCAGGACACCACCGACGGCCGCAAGTTCGTCGGGTTCTTCGAAGTCGTCCTCGAAGTCGTCGTCGAGATCCGCCTCGAAGTCGTGGTCGGATTGGCCGAGTTCGTCGACGTCGTCGATGCTCTCGCCCGGTCCGGGCGGGGCAGCGGCGAAGGCCATCACGCGGCCCTCGGCGAGTATGGCCCGAAGCGCCGTGTCCGGGTCGCGCACCTCGAAATGCGCGAGCGCGGCTCGCGCGGCGTCGGCCTCGATCGCGGTATCGCCCTGCCGGGCGGCTCGTCGCAGCAACCACAACACGATGGCGCGCACACGACGGGGGTCGTCCGCGGCCCAGCGGGCGCCGAGGGCTCCGCGGGCGAGCAGGTCGGCCTGTTGGGGGGCGATTCCCGGTACTGCGAGTAGGGCCCAGGGGTCTGCCGCCAACAGTTCTGCGGCCTCACTGCCCAGGGCGGTGGCCACCTGAGGGGCCATGCGCTCGGGGGCACCTGCGGCGGTCAGGAGCCGGGCGACCTCCGCGACCACGTCGGCGAAGGGTCGCCGGGCCTGGTCGGTCGGGGTGGCCGGCGCCGCTGCGGGCGGCGTGGCGTCGGCCGGCGAGGGTCCCATACCGGGGCCCACCCAACCGCCGCCGGCAGCCCCACCGTCGCCCTGCGGCGAACTCCGCCGGGCGGCACCGCCGTCCGAGGCTGGGCCGGCATGCGCTTGCGCCCGCGCCGCTGGTTGCCACCGCTCTCCATCGAGAGCACCGCTCTCCTCACCCGAGCCGGCCCCACCACCGAGATGACGCCCACTGACAAGAGCACCGCTCTCGCGATCCCGATGCGAGGACGCACCCGCGTCGATCGAATCGGCGCGAGCACCGCTCTCGGCACTCGATGCCGTCGACACAACCGCGGTACCCCGGTCCGCGAGAGCACTGCTCTCGACATCCCGCTGCTGCGAAGACACACCCACGACGCTCGAACCGGCGCGAGCACTGCTCTCGCCTACCGAACCTTCCGACATCGACCGACCGCCTGCCGACACACCGAGAGCACCGCTCTCGGCACTCGATGCCATTGACGTAACCGCGGTACCCCGGTCGGCGAGAGCACTGCTCTCGGCACTCGACCCCGTCGACACAACCGCGCTACCCCGGTCGGCGAGAGCAGTGCTCTCGCGATCCCGTTGCGGCGCGCTGCCGCTAGTCACCGGACCAGCGAGAGCACTGCTCTCGGCACCCCGACTCGGCATCGCCTCGGGTTCGGCGTCGTCGGCCGCGGCCGACGTTGGGTTGATGGCCTCCCGAGCATCGAGAGCAGTGCTCTCGATGTCCGGATTCGGCATTCCGGGCGATTGGGCGTCGCCCGCCGAGGTCGCGGCTGGGCCGGCGACGTCCGCAGTGGCGAGAGCACTGCTCTCGGCATGCGCGCTTGGCACCGCCGCCGACGCATCATCTGCTCCCGTGGCCGACGCCCGGCCTGCTTCGCCCGACCTGGCGAGAGCAGTGCTCTCGGTGTCCGGGCTCTGCGGCGCGATGGACCCATCGTCGGCGGTGGTAGATGACGTTGAGGGCGTCGGATCCTGACCACGGAGAGCAGTGCTCTCGGCTTTCGGGGCCGGCGTCGCCTCCGATGCCTCATCCGCACTGGCGACCGGCATCGGACTCGCGACCTTCGAAACGGCGAGAGCAGTGCTCTCGGGGTCCGGATTTGGTGCCGTCGCCGAATCTGCCTCGTCGATCGTTGCCGATGGCGGGGTCGCATCACCCGACCCGGCGAGAGCGGTGCTCTCGGCGCTCGGGTGCGAGGTTGCGAACGACGCGGCTTCGGCGGGTGCGGACGTGGACGGCGTCGGGCTCGCATCGCCCGGGGTGGCGAGAGCGGTGCTCTCGTTGCTCGGAGTCGGGGCGGCGAACGTCCCGGTAGCGGGCGGAGACGTAGACGGCGTCGGGCCGGTGTCACCGGACGTGGCGAGAGCGGTGCTCTCGTTGTCCGAGCTGGGTGGGAGTTCGATGTCGCGTACCGAGCGGGAAGCGAGAGCGGTGCTCTCCTCGTCGGGCTCCGACGAGTTGGTGACCGAGGGCTCTGGCTCCAGGCCAGTCTCCACGCTGGTGGCGGCTTCGGCGGCAAGGGCTGCCGCCTTTGCGGCCTCGGCAGCCTCGGCGGCCTCGGCGGCCTCGGCAGCCAGTGCGGTACGTCGGCGGGCACGCTCGGCGCCGTCCGACTGAGGGGTGTCGATATGGGCCACGCCGCCGACGACTGTTGGCGCTTCGCCGCGCGCCAATCTTGCGAGTTGGTCACGCAGGAGGGCCACCGGGTCGGGCTTCGTTCGGCTATCGGAGGTACCGGTCGAGCCTGCCTGCGCGATCGAGGAGGCGGGCTCGACGGTCTTCGGTGTCGCCGGGGCCGCGGACCGGCCCTCGCGATCCTTCGGCCCGTCCTCGACTCGGGCCTCGGCCGGCGCCCCGAGACGACTCTCGCGGTTCTTGCGACCGGCGTCGGTTCCGGTCTTGGCCGCAGCCCCGGATCGGCCGTCGCGATCCGTGTGGTCCTCGTGCGCAACGCCGACGCCGACGCCGACGCCAACATCGGCATCGGCGTCGGCCGGCGCCCCGAGATGACCCTTACCGTCCTCGTGACTGCCGCCCATCCCGGCCTCGGCCGCAGCCCCGGAACCGCCTACGCGATCCGTGTGGTCCTCGCGACCACCGTCCATTCCGGCGTCGGCGCCGGAACGATCCTCGCGGTCCTTGTGGCCCTTGCGGTCCTTGCGGTACCTGCGCCCGACGTCAGCGTCGGCCGGCGCGCCGAAACGGCCCTCGCCGTCCTCGCGACCGACCTCGACTTGCCCCCTGCCTGACACTCCGGAACGGTCCGCATCGTCCTTGCCCTCGGGCTTGACTCGGCCCTCGATCGGCGTCCCGAAACGGCCCTCGCCGTCCTCACGTCCGGGCTCGACTCGATCCTCGGCTGACACACCGGATTGGCCCTGCCGGTCCCCGGGCCCGGGCTCGACTCGATCCTCGGTAGGGGCCTCGGACTGGGACGCGAGTCGATCCTCAGCCACGCTCTCCGCGCCGCCCGCCAAGTCGTCGCCGTTCATGCCCACACCATCCGCTCCACCTGCACCGCCCGTACCGTCCGCTCCCGTACCGTCCGCACCACTCACGTCACCCACACTGTTCGCACCACCCACACTGCCCGTACCACTCGTATCACCCGCGCTGCTTCGCACTTCTCGCCCCGCTCACCCCGCCTGCACCCTTCACCCCGCTCGCTGCGTCCACTCCACTCGCGCCGCCGGCATCAGCCACACCACCACCTGCTCCACCGGCATCACGTACTCCATCCGCGCCGCAGCGTGCGACTTCAGCCGGGTCGACCTGCCCACCACGCCCCACCAGGGTCGCCCCACTCGCCGACCTGCGGCCGCGACGCCACGCCGCGCCGTACTCACTCCGGCTCACTCGCCCCACCTGCGCCGCGAACCCGCCGCCCCCAAGGTCTACCGACTCGCCGACCCGCCCGCGACGCGGCGCCCAGGCCGGACCACTCACCGCGCCGCGCCCGCCTCCTCGAAACCGCCTCTCGACCAGAGCCGACCCACGCCCGCGCCGGCTCAGTCGCTCCGCCTGCCGCGAACCCGCCTCCCGACCAGCTCGCCGGCTCGGAACGCCACGTCGCGCCCAGGCCGGACCACCACCGCGCTGCGCCGGCTCCACGAAACCGCCTCCCTTACATTGCCGACCCACGCCCACACCGGCTCACTCGCCCGCCTGCGACGCGAGCCCGCCGCCCACCCAGGTCGACCGCCTCGCGGCCGCCCGCGACGCCGCGCTCAGGCCGGACCACTCACCACGCCGCCCCCGGCTCCGCGAAACCGCCGCCCCATCAGCCCCGACCCACGCCCGCGACGCCACGCCCACGCCGGCTCACTTTGCCCGCCAGCCGGGAACCGGCCGCCCCACCAGGGTCAACCGACTCGCCGACCCGCCCGAGACACCGCGCCGCGCCGCCCCGGCTCCGCGAAACCGCCGCCCCATCAGCCCCGACCCACACCCGCGACGCCACGCCACGCCACGCCCACACTGGCTCACTCGCCCCGCAAGCCGGGAACCGGCCGCCCCACCACGGTCGACCGACTCGCCGACCCGCCTAAGCCGACCCACTCACCGCGCCGCCCCGGCTCCGCGAAACCGCCGCCCCATCAGTGCCGGTCCCCGCCCGCGACGCCACGCCCACACGGGCTCACTCGCCCCGCCAGCGCCGCGAACCCGCCGCCCACCCACGGTCGACCGACTAGCCGACCCGCCCAAGACGCGCCGCGCTCAGGTCGGCCCACTCACCACGCCGCGCCCGGCTCCACGAAACCGCCGCCCCATCAGCCCCGACCCACGCCCGCGACGCCACGCCCATACCGGCTCACTCGCCCACCACGGTCGACCGACTCTCCGACCTGCCGATCCGCTCGGACGCCGCGCCCGGCTCCACGAATCCGCCTCCCGACCACGGCCGCCGACACCTCCACGCCACGCCCCGCTCCCACCCCCGCCGGGCCACTCGCCTCGCCTGCGCCACGAACCCGCCGCCCGCCCAAAGTTGGCCTCCGCGCCCGTCCCGCCGCAGCCCCACCCCGGGTTGATGAGGATCTGTGAAAACGGCCAGGCCTGCTGTTCGTTCCCCACTGGCTTGAACGCTCAGCAAGGTACGGGAGCCGCCCGACGATTGAGGGCCGGGGCCGTGCCGGCCGGTCAAGGGCGCCTTCGGTGTCGCTGACGCGATGGCTACGCCACCCTGGACCGTCCGACCCGACCCCTGGAAGCGCGGGTTATCGGGCGGCTCCCACGGGTCCGGTGTCCGACCCCAGGTCAGGGGCCTGTGGCGGGTGGGGAATCGAGGTGAGCAACTCTGTCCCGACCCCGAGTAGGGGGTGGGGAGATTCAAAGAGCTTCATCAGGGTCGACCCGGCGGGCGGTACGAGGCGAGCGGTGGGCCGAGTCGGGCCGAGGGTGGTGAGGTGCCGGCCCGTTCGCCCGTCCGACCCACCAAGCCCCACCAGGCCGACCGACCCGGCTCGCCTCCGCCCGGCTCGGCCCCACGCGCCGGCCCGTCCGACCCACCAAGCCCCGCAAGGACCATCCGACTCGGCTCGGCCCCACCCGACTCGGCCCGGCTCACCAGGCCCGCCGGCCCACCCGGCCCGGCCCCCGGCCCACCCGCCTCGCGCCACCTGGCTCCGACCGGCCCGGCCCAGTCCGCCACTGCCACCAGGCCTCGGCGCCCCCGGCTGGCCGGGGGCGGATCCCGGCCCGCCGGACCCCCCGCCGCCCAACCCCCCGGTGCTTCGCCCCGACCCACGCGCCGGTCCTAAGCCTGGCTCCAAGTGTGGTCCGGGTAGCCCGTCATCGGTTGGGAGACGTCTTCGAGGGCGGAGCGGATTTCGGTGGGGAGGACAACGGTTTCGGCGGCGAGGGAGGCGCGAAGTTGGGTGGCGTTGCGGGCGCCCACGATGGGGGCGACCACGCCGGGGCGATCGCGGACCCAGGCGAGGGCGACTTCGATGGGGGCGGCGCCGAGGCCGTCGGCGGCGGTGGCGAGGGCGTCGACGATGCGGCGGGAGTGCTCGTCCAGGTAGGGGGCGACGAAGGGGCCCATGTGGGCGGAGGCGCCTCGGGAGTCGGCGGGCATGGCGTGGCGGTACTTGCCGGTCAGGACGCCTCGGCCGAGTGGAGACCACGGGAGCAGGCCGACGCCCAGGTCGAGGGCGGCGGGCAGTACCTCGCGTTCGATGCCGCGTTGGAGCAGGGAGTACTCCATCTGGGTGCTGGCCACGACGACCCGACCGGGGGCGGCGGATTGCCACGTGGCGGCCTTGGCGAGTTGCCAGCCGCAGAAGTTGGAGACGCCGACGTAGCGGGCCCGGCCGCTCGTGACGGCGAGGTCGAGCGCGTGCAGGGTCTCTTCCAGGGGCGTCGACGGGTCGTAGGCGTGTAGTTGCCACAGGTCGACGTGGTCGGTGCCGAGGCGGGCCAGCGAGTGGTCGAGGGCCTGGAGCAGGTGTCCGCGCGAGCCGTCGAAGCGGCGTTCGCTGTACGGGACGCTCGCGGCCTTGGTCGCGATGACCAGTTCCGAGCGGGGGATGTACCCGTCCAGGAGTCGGCCGATCATGTACTCGGCCTCGCCGTCCGCATACACGTCGGCGGTGTCCACGAGGTTGCCGCCGGCGTCCAGATATGCCTTCATCTGGTCGGCCGCGTCGTGCTCGTCCGTGTCTCGTCCCCACGTCATGGTGCCCAGGCCCATGCGGGAGACCCGCAGGCCGGTGCGGCCGAGATGTCGCTGCTCCATGGCACCGGAGACTAGCCGTTCCCTCCCCCGTGCCGGCGGTGGCGGGGCCGTTCGGCGGTATGGCGTCCGAGCAGGTTACCGGCGGGTAGGACACACGGTATGGTCGGCCGAGGCAACCTGCTCGACGCACCCGGATCGTTCGCCCATCCGGGCACCACGAACGCCACCGGACCCGGACACCACGCCGACACCACGCCGGCTCACCCGACGAACCCCGCCAAGCACGAAATCGCACGACGTACGACGACGACACCTCCGCGGCACCACAACCCGGCACCCGACACCCGGCAACTGCGGCGGCACCGCAACCCCACGGCACCGCAACACCACCGCAGCACCCGTAGCGCACGCACAACACCGCACCACACCGCACCACATCACCCACCACCAGTCGAACCGCCTCGAATCGGTTCGAACCACGTCCAACAAGCAGGGGGTCCGCGAATATGCGACTCGGTATCAACCTCGGTTACTTCGGTGCCGGCAACGACGCCGACAACCTGGCGGTGGCGCAGGAGGCCGACCGTCTCGGCTATGCCGTCTGCTGGGCCGCGGAGGCCTACGGATCGGACGCGGCCACGGTGCTGTCCTGGGTCGCCGCGCAGACCACGCGGATCGACGTCGGCTCGGCGATCTTCCAGATCCCGGCCCGGACGCCCACGATGACCGCGATGACCGCCGCGACGCTGGACGTGCTCTCCGGCGGCCGGTTCCGGCTCGGTCTGGGCGTGTCCGGACCGCAGGTGTCCGAGGGCTGGTACGGGGTCAAGTTCGACAAGCCGCTCGCGCGCACCCGCGAGTACGTCGAGGTGATTCGCAAGGCGATGCGCCGCGAGCGGGTCGACCACCAGGGCGCCAACTGGACGCTGCCGCTGCCCGGCGGTCCGGGCAAGCCGCTCAAGCTCACCGTGCACCCGGTGCGTGAGCACATCCCGCTGTACATCGCGGCGGTGGGCCCGAAGAACCTCGAACTGACCGGCGAGATCGCCGACGGCTGGCTGGGCGTCTTCTACGCCCCGGAGCACGCCGAGGAATCGCTCAAGCACATCCGCGCGGGCCGGGAGAAGGCCGGTTCGGCGATGGCCGACTTCGACGTCGTCCCCACCGTCCCGCTCGTGGTCGGCGACGACCCGCGGCAGGCGGCCGACCAGGTGCGCGGCTACGCGGCGTTGTACGTGGGCGGGATGGGCAGCAGGGACCAGAACTTCTACAACCGGCTCGCGGTCCGGATGGGCTACGAGGCCGAAGCCAAGGAGATCCAGGACAAGTTCCTGGCCAAGGACTATGCGGGTGCGGGCGCGGCCGTCCCGTACGACTTCATCGACAAGACCAGCCTGCTCGGCGGCAAGGAACGCATCGCCGAGCGCATGCAGGCATACGCCGACACGGGTGTGACGACGCTGACGATCGCTCCGAACGGCACCACCCTGGACGAGCGGGTCGCCGCACTCCGGATCGCCGCCGAGGCCCTGGACCTGTCCGGCACGGGGTCCTAGCAGGTCCGCCGGCCCAAGGCCCGACCCGACCCCGACCCACCCGGGCCCGACCCACCCCGGCCCGACCCACCCGGCCCGGCTCGACCATCGCAGCCGGGCCGGAGCCGTCGACGGCGGCGATGACCGCAACAGCATCATCAAAAAAACAACGGCAACAGCGGCAGCAGCACCAACAGCCACAGCCACAGCCACAGACCCACGCTCCGAGCCCGAACCGTGGCCGACCCGTCAGCGCGGTCCCGGCACCCGTGCCGCGATCACCTCGGCGAATTCGAGGAGGCGGCGGATCTGGCCCGGTCCGCCGTCCTCCAGGGACTTGCTGAACCGGTACGCCTCCTGCCGGAAGCGCCCGGTGGACGCACCGTCCTCACCGCGCACGGTGGCCACCTCCTGGAGGGTCGGCGTGGCCAGGAACACGAACGCGCCGCGTAGTTGGCGTCGTCCGTCGTGGTCGGTGCCGACCAGAGTCCGTATCCCGACGTGCGACACCGAACCCAGCGGAATCACCTGCACGGAGGAATCCAACACCGTGCCGCCGGGCGCGGACGGGTCCGTCATGTCCTCGCTGTGCCACAACACGAGCCGTCGGTCGTCGCAGACCGCGGCCTCCTGCCACACCGAGGTGCCGTTCGCGTTGATGTCCACGACGCGTTCGAGGGTGAATCCGCGTACCGGGCGCCGACCGAGCACCGAGCCCAGCGCCTCCAGGGCCACGTCCGGATGCAGCAGGTAGGACCGGACCGCGTCCTCCAACTGGGTATGCGAGGACCAGTCGGCCCCGGCGGCTCCGGCCCCCGGAACCTGGGCCGGGCGCGTACCCGATGTGCGCTGCCTGCCCGACTTGCCGAACATCCCCACCTGCTTCCGCCGCGTCTGTACAAGCAGAAGCCTACGAGAGTCCGGCGTGGGCGGTGCCGGCGTCCACCGCTTGATCGATCACGGATCGAAATCAGGCCGCGGCGGGGGAGTCCAGTGCATCCCCGCCACGGCCGGTACATGGGTCAACGACCGCACCCCCCGAAGGACGCGCCGAAGGCACGTCGCGGCACACGCCAAGGCACGCCGAGTGGCGCGCCGAACGACAGGCCGAAAGAACACACCGAAGCCCACAACGAAGGCCACGCCGCACACCACAACGCAGGCCACACCCCACACCACGCCGCAGGCCACACCGCGTGCCACACCGCACGCCACATCGAAGAACAGGTCCGAAGCCCGCGGACCGGCGCTACAACCACCCGCTCCTGCGGAACATGCGACGCAGCACGATGCACGAACACACCATCAGGGCGACCGCTCCCGGATAGCCCCACACCGATCGCAGTTCGGGCATGTGCTCGAAGTTCATGCCGTACACCCCGGCGATCATCGTCGGCACCGCGAAGATCGCCGCCCACGCGGAGATCTTGCGCATGTCCTCGTTCTGCCGGACACCCACCTGCGCCAGGTGCGCGCCGAGCACGTCGGACAACAGGCGGTCGAAGGACTCGATCTGTTCGGTGACCCTGGTCACATGGTCGGCCACGTCGCGGAAGAAGGGCCGGGTCTCGGCGGGCACGAAGGCGACGTCCGCCGTGGCCAGCTTGCGTATCGGCTCGATCAGCGGCAGCGCGGCGCGGCGGCACTCCAGGACCTCGCGCTTGAGCAGGTAGATCCGCTCGGCGTCGTTCTCCCGGCTGGGTGAGAAGACCCGTGCCTCCAGTTCCTCGAGGTCGGTCTCCAATTCGCCCGCGATCGCGAGGTAGGCGTCCACGACGGCGTCGGCGACGGCGTACATCACCGCGCCCGGGCCGTGCTTGAGCAGCTCGGGCTGCTTCTCGACCCGACGCCGGACGGATTTCAGCTCCGCGCCCGGCCCATGACGGACCGTCACCACGAACGAGTCGCCGACGAACATCATCAGCTCGCCGGTCTCCACCGAGGAGGTCTCGTCGTAGTAGTGCAGGGTCTTGAGGACGAGAAAGACGGAGTCGTCGTACGTCTCCAGCTTGGGTCGCTGATGCGCGTGCAGCGCGTCCTCGACGGCGAGCGGATGCAGCCCGAACTCGCTGGTGACCAGATCGAACTCGCTCGGCGTCGGCTCGTGCAGCCCGATCCACAGGAACGAGTCGCCGACCCGCCGGGCCTGGTCCAACGCATCCGAGAAGTCGGCGGGACCCTGGGTCCGGTGGCCGTTGGTATAAATGGCGCAGTCGACGATCACCGGGCCATTTTGCCGGCTGCCCGTCGACAGGACAGCCGAGCTCGCCGGTGCACACGCGTGGGCGCACCTTCGAAGGCCCGCACACCGAGGCACGCCGGCACGGGCGCGGCGGGCACACGCGCGGGGACGACGGTACGAGCAAGCCGGCGTCGCGAGCACGGCGAGTCGAGCCGCCCCCGGCCCGCGGCACCGCCCCGACCCGGAACACCGCCCGCGGCACCGCGCCGAAGCACGCCCGACCCGCGCCGCCCGCCCCCGACCGGCGGCCGCCCGTCCCGGGCCGACGCATAGGCTTACACCCATGACGACGGTGCTCTTTGTTCGGCACGGACGGACCACGGCCAACTCCACCGGAGTGCTCGCCGGTTGGACGCCGGGGGTGTTCCTGGACGAGCGCGGCGAGGAACAGGCCTCGGCGCTCGGCAAGCGTATTGCCGAGGTACCGCTCGCGGCCGTGGTGACCAGTCCGCTGGAGCGGTGTCGGCAGACCTCGGAGGCGGTGTTGGCGGCCCGGCTCGGCACCAAGTTCGCGCTGGACGCCGGTGCGCAGGTGGACGAGCGGGTCGGCGAGTGCCGGTACGGCGACTGGACCGGGCAGGAGCTGAAGAAGCTTGCCGCGGAACCGCTGTGGAAGACCGTGCAGAACCACCCGAGCGCGGTCACCTTCCCCGGCCCCGGCGGCGAGGCGCTGCGCACCACCCAGGCCCGGGCCGTGGACGCGGTGCGGGAATGGAACGAGCGGATCGCCGCCGAGCACGGGCCGGACGCGATGTACCTGGTCTGCTCGCACGGCGACGTGATCAAGGCCCTGGTCGCGGACGCGCTCGGAATGCACCTGGACCTGTTCCAGCGGATCCAGGTCGACCCGTGCTCGCTCACGGTGATCACGTACGGCGAGCAGCGGCCGAGCGTCGGCCGGCTCAACGACACGGGCGGATCGGTGGCCGGTCTGTTGCCGCCGCCCGACGGGCGCCACGCGTCGGGGTCCGGTGACGCGGTGGTGGGCGGTGGAGCCGGCGCGCCGTAGGGTGCTTGGGAGGGCGTACTCCCCCCGCACGCCCTCGCCGGCCCCGACCGGCGGGAACACCCGGACAAGATCGAACCCGGCAGGAACGGGCAGGATCACCCGGGAATACCGCCCCGGACCCGGCGGATACAACCGTGCGGGACCCACCTCGGGTCCACGCCCGATCCACGCCCGCCGCACCACCGGCCCGACCGACCCGCCCGACCACCCGACCGACGTCCCGACCGCCCGACGGACCACCCCCGAGTCCATCGAGCACCACCCGCCCCACCGACAAACCACCGACAGACCACCGAGAAAAGCACCGACAAAGCACCGCCTGCACCGCCACCGCCGGCAGCATCACCGCCGGCCACCGGCACCGCCACCCACCCCCGTCCCGCTCTCGACAGAAACACGGAGCAGCTCGTGCCCCGCCAGGTCTTCCTGTACGACCCCCCGGAGCGGTTCGTCGCCGGCACC
>NZ_JBIBGL010000027.1:0-108489 GCF_042956465.1 Embleya sp. NPDC008237 | reverse complement strand
GTGTTGGCGGGCGAGGTGGCGTGGCCGGCGGGTGAGCGGGTGCGCCGGGCGGGTGTGTCGTCCTTCGGGATCAGCGGGACGAACGCACACGTGGTGCTGGAAGAGCCGCCACCGGTGACCGAAGTGACGGATGTGGCGGTCGAGTCCGGGCTCGGCGGGCGGCACACCTGGGTGGTGTCGGCGCGGTCCGAGGCAGCGGTGCGGGAACAGGCGGCCCGCCTTCGGGACTGGGTCAGGGACCGCCCGGATCTCGATCCGGCACACGTGGCCCGGTCGTTGGTGTGCGAACGGGCTCTGTTCGGCCATCGGGCGGTGGTCTCCGGCGCCGATCTCGCCGAGCTGGCCGAGGGGTTGTCCGTTGTGGCGGCCGGCGCCGAGGGCGCGGTGGTCGGTGCGGTGGGTCGCGGGCCGGGGAAGACGGCCGTGCTGTGCACGGGTCAGGGGGTGCGGACCCTCGGTATCGGCCGCGAACTCCACGCGGCCTTCCCGGTATTCGCGGCGGCGCTGGACGAGGCGTGCGCGGCCTTCGACGGCGTGGTGCCGTTCTCGGTGCGCGACGTCGTGCTCGGCGCCGAAGGGGTGTCGGAGGCCGACGCGCAGGACACCGGGGTGGCCCAGCCGGCGCTGTTCGCGTTCGAGGTGGCGCTGTACCGGCTGTGGGCCTCGTGGGGGCAGACGCCCGACTTCGTGGTGGGGCATTCGCTCGGCGAGATCGTCGCGGCGCACGTGGCGGGCGTGTTCTCGCTCGCGGATGCGGTGGTCTTCGTGGCGGCGCGGGCTCGGCTGATGAGTGCGTTGCCGAGCGGAGGGGCGATGCTCGCGGTCGGTGCGGGCGAGGCCGAGGTGGCGGCGTTGTGCCCGGCCGAGGTGACGATCGCGGCGGTGAACGGCCCGGCGAGTGTGGTGGTTTCCGGACCTGCCGAGACGGTGGCCGCGCTCGAACCGGACTGCCTGTTGCGCGGGTGGCGGATCTCGCGCCTGCCGGTTTCGCACGCCTTCCACTCGGCGCTGATGGAACCGATGACGGCCGAACTCAGGGAGGTGCTGGGTGGGTTGACCTTTGGCACACCCGAGGTCACGGTGGTGTCGGACACCACCGGACGGATCGCGGGCGCCGAAGAGTTGGCTGATCCCGAGTACTGGGTGCGGCATGTGCGCCGCGCGGTGCGTTTCGGGGATGCGATCGCCACGCTGCGCGCCGAAGGGGTACGCACCTTCGTGGAGATCGGGCCGGAGGCGGCGTTGACCGCGATGGTGGTCGAGGGCACGGCCGGCGCGGAGGATGTGGCGGCCGTACCGACCCGGCGCCGGGGTCGAGCGGCCGTGGCGAGCGTGGTCGAGGCGCTGGCCCGGGTGTTCGTGCACGGCGCGAACGTGGACTGGGCCGCGCTGTCGACCGGTTCCGGGCCCGGAGGACGGGCGGACCTGCCGACCTACGCCTTCGAGCGGCGGCGCTTCTGGTTGGACGCCGGTGTCGACGCGGGCGACGCGGTCGGGTTGGGGCAGGGCGTGGTGGACCATCCGCTGCTCGGTGCGGTCGTGGGCCTGGCGGACGACCAGGGCGTCCTGTTCACCGGCCGGTTGGCTCTGGGCACCCATCCGTGGTTGGCCGAACACGCCGTCTTGGGGTCGGTATTGCTGCCGGGCACGGCATTCCTGGAACTGGCCCTGCACGTCGGCCGTCTCGTGGACTGCGCTCGGGTCGACGAGCTGACCCTGTCGGCGCCGCTGGCGCTGCCGTCGACGGGCGGTGTGCAAGTCCAGGTCCGGGTCGGTGTACCGGAAGAGAGCGGAACGCGCACGATTACGGTGCATGCCCGCCCGGACGCGGTGGAGGAGGCGCCTTGGACGCTGCATGCCGCCGGGAGCCTGGCTCCATCGGGTGAGGTGGACACTCCCTCGGATGCCACGAGTTGGCCGCCCACCGACGCGACCGCGATGGACACGGCGGAGCTGTATCCCTGGTTCGCCGAGACCGGCGTCGACTACGGACCCTCGTTCCAGGGCGTACAGGCGGCTTGGCGCCGTGGTGACGAGGTGTTCGCGGAGATCGTGCTCGCGGCCGACGACCCGGCCGCCGACGGCCGGTTCGAGCTGCACCCGGCGCTGTTCGACGCCGCGTTGCACCCGCTGGGCCTGAGCCTGCTCGACGCGGAGGCGCCGCGCTTGCGGCTGCCGTTCTCCTGGCGCGGAGTGGCGCTGCACACGTCCGGGGCACGCACGTTGCGGGTTCGGCTGCGTCCCACCGGGTCCGACACCATCGCGGTGACGGCCACGGACGAGACGGGCCGACCGGTGGTCTCGGTCGAGGCCCTGGCGGTGCGCGAACCCTCGCGGGACCGACTGTCGCAACCCGACGCGAACGCGGGCGAGTTGTTCGAGCCGGAGTGGACGCCGGCGTCGGTGGAGGACACGGCGGTAACGCTCGGTGCCGTGGTGGGCGGTCCCGAACTCGCCTCGACAGCCGCTCGATTCGGCGCGCCGCACCACCCCGACCCGGCCGCCATGGCCGAGTCGGCGATCCCCGAGACGGTCCTGTACGACCTGGTCACCCCAGCCGAATCCGTAGAAGCCGTACACCAGGCCGCCGCCCGGGCGCTCGACCTGGCCCGATCCTGGCTCGCCGACGAGCGCTTCGAGTCGGCCCGCCTGATCGTGCGCACCCGCCACGCGGTCGCCGCCGTAGAAGGCGACGCGCCGGACCCGGCCGCCGCCGCGGCCCATGGCCTGCTTCGTACCGCCTGCTCCGAACACCCCGAGCGGTTCGCGCTCGTCGACGCCGACGACCTCGACGAGATCTCGCCCGAGGCCATCGCCGCCGTGGCGGTCGAGCCCGAGGTGGCCGTGCGGGCCGGGCGGATCCTGGTCCCGCGCCTGCGCCGAGCGGCGGTGGCGCCGAAGGCCGACTTCGGCTTCGCCGCCGACGGCACCGTCCTGATCACCGGTGGCACCGGAGCCCTGGGCCGGCAGGTCGCCCGGCACCTGGTGCGCGTACACGGGGTGCGCCGCCTCCTCCTGCTCTCCCGTCGCGGCGACGGAGCCCTCGAGGCCGCCGAGTTGCGGGCCGAACTGATCGAGGCCGGCGCGCACGTCACCTTCGCGGCCGGTGACGCGGCCGAACGGGATGTGCTGGCCGACGTGTTGGCCGCCATCCCGGCGGCCCACCCGCTGACCGGCGTGGCGCACCTGGCCGGGGTGACCGACGACGGGCTGGTCGGGGCGTTGACCCCCGAGCGGCTGGCGGCGGTGTTGCGCCCCAAGGTCGACGCGGCGCTGCACCTGGACGAACTCACCGCCGACGCCGACCTGTCGGCGTTCGTCCTGTTCTCCTCGGCCGCCGGTCTGGTCGGCAACCCCGGGCAGGCCAACTACGCGGCGGCCAATGTCGCCCTCGACGCGCTGGCCCGCCGGCGCCGGGCGCGCGGCCGACCGGCCGTGTCGTTGCAGTGGGGGTTGTGGGCGGAACGCAGCGCGCTGACCGAGACGATGAGCGCGACGGACCGGCGGCGGGCGGCCGGTGCGGGTGTGCGGGCGTTGTCCGTCGAGCAGGGCCTCGCGCTGCTGGACGCGGCGGCGGGGCGGCCCGAGGCGGTGCTGACGCCGCTGCGCCTCGACCCGGCGATCCTGCGCGGTCCGCAGGAACGGGTGGCGCCCGTGTTGCGCGGGCTGGTGCCGACCCGGGCCCGGCGCACGCCGGGCCGCACCTCGGACACCGCCCGCTCGCTGGTGCGCCGATTGGCCGCGCTGCCCGAGGCCGAGCAGGACCGGCTGTTGGTCGACCTGGTCCGCACCCACGCGGCCGGTGTGCTCGGCCACGCCGACGCGCGCACGATCGACCCGGACCGCGCGTTCGGCGAACTGGGCTTGGACTCGCTGGCGGCGTTGGAACTGCGCACCCGGCTGAGCACGGCGGTCGGACTGCGCCTGCCCGCCACGATGTTGTTCGACCATCCCTGCGCGCGGGCCGTTGGCGTACACCTGCGTGCGCAACTGCTCGACGCGCCGACACCCGGGCGGGCGGCGAGGGTTGCCCGGCCGGTGTTCGACGAGCCGGTCGCGGTGGTGGCGATCAGCTGCCGCTTCCCCGGCGGCGTCGCGAGCCCCGAGGACCTGTGGCGCCTGGTGTCGGAACACACGGATGCTATCTCGGAGTTCCCGCAGAACCGGGGCTGGGACCTGGCCGAGCTGTTCCATCCCGACCCCGAACACCCCGGAACCTCGTATGTCCGCGAGGGCGGATTCCTCTACGAAGCACCCGAGTTCGACCCGGAGTTCTTCGGCATCTCGCCGCGCGAGGCGCTGGCCATGGATCCGCAGCAGCGGTTGCTCCTGGAGGCGTCCTGGGAGGCGATCGAGCGGGCCGGCCTGGATCCCCGCTCACTGCGCGGCAGTCGTACCGGGGTGTACGCGGGCCTGATGTACGCGGACTACGCGTCGCGGCTGAGCAGCGCCCCGGAGGGCGTGGACGGCTATCTCGGCAACGGCAGCGCGGGCAGCATCGCATCCGGGCGGGTGGCCTACACACTGGGCCTGGAGGGGCCCGCGGTGACCGTGGACACCGCCTGCTCGTCGTCCCTGGTGGCACTGCACCTGGCGGCCAACGCGCTGCGGCAGGGTGAGTGTGATCTGGCGCTCGCGGGCGGGGTGACGGTGATGTCCAGCCCGGCCACCTTCGTCGAGTTCTCCCGGCAGCGCGGCCTGGCCCCGGACGCGCGGTGCAAGTCGTTCGCCGCGGGCGCGGACGGCACCTCGTGGTCCGAGGGCATCGGACTGCTCCTGGTGGAACGCCTGTCGGACGCGCGCCGGTTGGGCCATCCGGTGCTGGCCGTGGTTCGCGGCAGTGCGATCAACCAGGACGGTGCCAGCAACGGCCTGGCCGCGCCCAACGGGCTCGCCCAGGAGCGGGTGATCCGGGACGCGCTCGCGCACGCCGAGTTGCGTCCGTCCGACGTGGACGCGGTGGAGGCGCACGGCACCGGCACGCCGCTGGGCGACCCGATCGAGGCCCGCGCCCTGCTGGCCACCTACGGGCAGGACCGGGCGGCGGATCGGCCGCTGTGGCTGGGGTCGGTCAAGTCCAACCTCGGGCACACCCAGGCGGCGGCGGGCGTGGCCGGCGTGATCAAGATGATCATGGCGATGCGGCATGCCGAACTGCCCGGGACGCTGCACGTGGACGCCCCCTCGCCGCATGTGGACTGGTCGGCGGGGGCGGTCTCGCTGCTCACCGCCGCGACCCCGTGGCCGGAGACCGGGCGTCCGCGCCGTGCGGGGGTGTCGTCGTTCGGGATCAGCGGGACCAACGCGCACGTGATCCTGGAACAGGGCGATCCCGCCCCGACCGCGTCCGTCGCACCGGTCCCGGAGTCGGCGCCTCCGGCCGCGCTGGCCTGGCCGCTGTCCGGGGCGAGCGCGGCGGCCTTGCGCGGGCAGGCCGAGCGGCTGCGCGCGCACCTGGACGCGCACCCCGAGTACGGGCCGGTCGATGTCGCGCACGCGCTCGTCGGCGGCCGATCCCGGTTCGAACACCGCGCCGTGGTGGTCGCCGAGGACGCGACGGGCCTGCGGGCCGGGCTGGACGCGCTGAGCGCCGACCTACCCGACGCCGCGGTACCGGTGGGCGTGGCCGGCGAACCCGGCCGAATCGCCTTCGTGTTCGGCGGCCAGGGCTCGCAGTGGCCCGGCATGGGCGCCCGACTGCTCACCGAGTCGCCGGTCTTCGCCGCCCGGATCCGCGACTGCGACGCGGCGCTCGCGCCGCACACCGACTGGTCGTTGCTCGCCGTGCTGCGCGGCGAGTCCGACGCGCCGCCGCTCGACCGGGTCGACGTGGTGCAACCGGTGTTGTTCGCGGTGATGGTCGCGCTCGCCGAACTGTGGCGCTCGCTGGGCGTACGGCCGGCCTCGGTGGTCGGCCACTCGCAGGGCGAGATCGCCGCCGCCCACATCGCGGGTGCGCTCACCCTCGACGACGCGGCCCGGATCGTCGCACTGCGCAGCCGCGCCCTGCGCGGGTTGTCCGGCGACGGCGGGATGATGTCCGTCGCGGCCGGCCCGGAGCAGATCGCCCGATTGCTCGACGGATTCGCGGACCGGCTCGGCATCGCCGCCGTCAACGGCCCTGCAGCCGCGGTGATTTCCGGCGAGACCGACGCGCTCGCCGAACTGCACGCCCGCTGCGAGGCGGACGGGATCCGCGCCCGGGTGCTCCCGGTCGACTACGCCTCGCACTCCGCCCAGGTCGAGCAGGTCCGCGAGGAACTGCTCGCCGCCCTCGGCGAGATCGTGCCCACGCCGACCACCGACGCGGTCTTCTACTCCTCGGTCACCGGCGAACCCGTCGAGGGCACCGCGCTCGACGCCGAGTACTGGTACCGGAACCTACGCGCCACCGTCGCCTTCGACCGGGCCACCGATGCCCTGCTGCGGGACGGTCACACGGTGTTCGTCGAGACCAGCCCGCATCCGGTGCTGGCGCCCGCCGTCGAGGACAGTGCCCAGCGTGCCGGTACGGACGTGACCGTCGTGGGCAGCCTTCAGCGCGACACCGACACCCTCGCCCGTTTCCTCACCGCCGCGGCCGGCCTGCACGTGCGCGGCGTCCCGGTGGACTGGTCCGCGACCCACGCCGGACACCGACCCCGGCCGGTCGAGCTGCCCACCTACGCGTTCCAACGCGAGCGCTACTGGCTGGAGGCGGGCAACACGCCCACCGACGCGGCCGGCCTCGGCCTGCACCCGGCGGCACACCCCCTGTTGGGCGCGGCTGTGGCACCCGCCGAGGGCGACCGGCACATCCTCACCGGCCGCATCTCGCTGCGCACCCACCCCTGGCTCGCCGACCACACGATCCTGGACACGGTGCTGCTCCCGGGCACCGCGTTCGTCGAACTCGCCCTCCAGGCGGGCGATCGGGCCGACTGCGACCTGATCGAGGAACTGACCGTCGAGGCCCCGCTGCGGCTCACCGACATCGGCGCCGTACACCTGCAAGTGTTGCTGGACGAGCCGGACGAGCAGGGCCGCCGCGCGCTGACCATCCATTCCCGTCCCGACGACGCGCCCGCCGGGCAGGCGTGGACGCGGCACGCGAGCGGGGTACTGGCACCGGTGGCGGACGGGCCCGGAGTCGTGGTGGTGACCGATGACGCATGGCCGCCCGCCGGGGCCGTCGCGCTGGACGTGGACGGGCTGTACGAGCGGCTGGCCGGGCAGGGCTACCGGTACGGACCGGCCTTCCGCGCGGTGCGGGCCGCGTGGCGCCTGGGCGATACGGTCCTGGGCGAGGTCGCGCCGGGTGACGAGGCGCACGGCGCACGGGACTTCGCGCTGCACCCGGCCCTGCTGGACGCCGCGCTGCACGCGGCGGGCGGTACAGCCGACGGCGACGGCGGCGACGGCGCCATCGGCCTACCCTTCGCCTGGACCGGCGTACGCCTGCACGCCGTCGGCGCCGCCGCGCTCCGGGTCCGCCTGGAACGCCTCGGCCCGGACACCGTCGGCCTCGAACTCACCGACCACACCGGCGCCTTGGTCGCCACCGTCGGCGCCCTGGTCGGCCGCCCCGCGACTGCCGACCGACTCGCGCCCACCGCCGACCCGGCCCACCGCGACCTCCACCACGTCGACTGGACCCCGCTGCCCACCCCCACCGAACCCAGCACCGCCCGCTGGTCGTTGCTCGGCCCCGACGAGCTGGCGGCGGTGGCCGGCCTGCGCGCCGCCGGCACCGAGGTGCACGCGGACGGCGAGCCCGACCCCGCCGACGTACTGCTGATCACCTGCGCCGGCCGGGCCGGGGACGACGTCCCCGAAGCCGCCCGGGCCGCCGCACACCGCGTACTCGACCTGCTCCAGCGTGCGCTGACCGACCCACGCCTCACCGCATGCACCCTGGTCGTGTTGACCCGGGGCGCGGTACCCGGGCACCACGGCGAGGACGTGTCCGATCTGGTCGCCGCGCCGATCGTCGGCCTGGTCCGCTCCGCGCAGACCGAACACCCGGGCCGGATCGTGCTGGTCGACCTGGACGACCACGCCGACTCCTTCGCCGCGCTGCGCGCCGCCGTCGTCGCCGACGTCGGCGAACCGCACCTGGCCATCCGTACGGGCACCGTGTCCGCGCCCCGACTGATCCGCACCGGGACCGAACCGCGCCTGAGCCCGCCCCCCGGCACCCCGGCCTGGCGGCTGGACCTGCTCGGCGGCGGCACCCTGGACCGGCTCGCGCTGCTCCCGAACGCCGACGCGGCGGCCCCGCTGGCGCCCGGACAGGTCCGGATCGCCGTCCGCGCCGCCGGGCTGAACTTCCGCGACGTCGTGGTCGCTCTCGGCATGGTCGCCGACACCCGCCCGCCCGGCGGCGAGGGCGCCGGGATCGTCGTGGAGGTCGGCCCCGACGTACCCGAACTCGCGCCGGGCGACCGGGTGATGGGCCTGTTCGGCGGCGGCACCGGACCGATCACCGTCGCCGATCACCGGCTGCTCGCGCCGATCCCCACCGGCTGGACCTACGCCCAGGCCTCGGCCGTTCCGGTAGTGTTCCTGACCGCCTACTACGGCCTGGCCGACCTCGGCGGGCTGCGCGCCGGCGAATCGCTGCTCGTCCACGCCGCCACCGGCGGAGTGGGCATGGCGGCAGTGCAACTGGCCCGGCACTGGGACGTGGAGGTATTCGGCACCGCCTCGCCCGGCAAGTGGGCCACCCTGCGTGGCCAGGGCGTGGACGACGCGCATCTGGCGTCCTCGCGCGATCTCGACTTCGCGCACCGGTTCGGCGAGGTCGACGTGGTGCTCAACTCGCTCGCACACGAATTCGTGGACGCCTCACTGCGGTTGCTCGCGCCCGGCGGCCGATTCCTGGAGATGGGCAAGACCGACATCCGCGACCGGGACGAGGTGCTCGCCGCCCATCCGGGCCGCGACTACCGGGCGTTCGACCTGATGGACGCGGGGGCCGAGCGCATCCGGGAGATGCTGGCCGACCTGTACCGACTCTTCGAGACCGGCGTGCTGCACCCGCTGCCCGTGACCACGTGGGACGTGCGCGGTGCGGTCGGCGCCTTCCGGCACCTCAGCCAGGCCCGGCACACCGGCAAGATCGTGCTGACCCTGCCGCCCACCCTCGGCGCCGCCCCGGACCCGGAGGGCACGGTCCTGATCACCGGCGGCACCGGCACCCTCGGCGGCCTGCTCGCCCGCCACCTCGTCCGCACCGCCGGGATACGAAACCTGCTCCTGATCGGCCGGCGCGGCCCGGCCGCCGACGGCGCGGCCGAGTTGTCCGCCGAACTGACCGCGCTCGGCGCCCGGGTGACCATCGCGGCCTGCGACGCCGCCGACCGTGCGGCGCTCGCCGCGCTGCTCGCCGAGATCCCGGCCGAACACCCGCTCACCTCGGTGATCCACGCCGCCGGCGTGATCGACGACGCGGCGCTGACCGCGCTCACCCCCGAGCGGCTGGACCGGGTGCTGCGCCCGAAACTGTACGCCGCCTGGAACCTGCACGAGTTGACCCGCGACCTCGACCTGACCGAGTTCGTGCTGTTCTCCTCGATGGCCGGCACCTTCGGCGGCGCCGGACAGGCCAACTACGCCGCCGCGAACGCCTTCCTGGACGCACTCGCCCAGCACCGCCGAGCCCGCGGCCTGGCCGCGACCTCGGCCGCCTGGGGCCTGTGGGCGCAGGCCAGCGGGATGACCGGACACCTGGGCGCCGAAGACCTGGAGCGCATCGCCCGCACCGGCGTCGCCGCGCTGGAGACCGCCCACGCACTCACCCTGTACGACGCGCTCCGCGCGGCCGACCGACCCACGATCGTGCCCGCCCACCTGGACCCGGACACGCTGCGCGCCGCCGCCCCGACCGTACCCGCGCTGCTGCGCGACCTGGTCCGCCCGCGCGGACGCCGCGCCGCCGCCGACACCGCGCCGGACGCCGCGTCCCTGGCCGAGCGGCTGGCCCGACTGCCCGAGGAGCGGCGCCGGCAGACGCTGCTGACCCTGGTCCGCACCGAGACCGCCGCCGTCCTGGGCCACGCGACCCCGGACGCGGTCGCCCCGCTGCGCCCTTTCAAGGCACTCGGCTTCGACTCGCTTACCTCGGTCGAACTGCGCAACCGCATCGGCGCGGCGACCGGCCTGCGCCTGCCCGTCACCCTGGTCTTCGACCACCCGACCCCGCAGGCGCTGGCCGACCACGTCGGCGCCGAACTCCTGGGCGTCGCACCGGTGGTCGTCGAGCCCGAGCGACCCGCCGCACAAACGGACGACGACCCGATCGTGATCGTGAGCGTCGGCTGCCGCTACCCGGGCGGGGTGGCCGGACAGGACGAGATGTGGCGGATGCTCGCCGAGGGCACCGACACCATCGGGCCCTTCCCCCAAGACCGGGGTTGGGAGTTGGACACACTCTTCGACCCGGACCCCGACCGGGCGGGCAAGTCGTATGTGCGCGAGGGCGGATTCGTCGCCGACGCGGTGCACTTCGACGCCGAGTTCTTCGGGATCTCGCCCCGCGAGGCGACCTCGATGGACCCGCAGCAGCGGCTGCTGTTGGAGACCGCGTGGGAAACCTTCGAGCAGGCCGGCATCGACCCCACCGCGCTGCGCGGCAGCAGTACCGGGGTGTTCGTCGGGGCCATGGCGCAGGACTACCACGGCACTTCGCAGGCGATGGCCGAGGGCCAGGAGGGCTACCTGCTGACCGGGACCGCGACCAGCGTGATCTCCGGCCGGGTCTCCTACGTCCTGGGCCTGGAGGGGCCGGCGGTGACCGTGGACACCGCGTGCTCGTCGTCCCTGGTCGCACTGCACCTGGCGGCGAACGCGCTCCGTGCGGGCGAGTGCGATCTCGCGCTTGCGGGCGGGGTGGCGGTGTTGACGTCGCCGCAGGCGTTCATCGAGTTCAGCCGGCAGCGCGGACTGGCCGCGGACGGGCGCTGCAAGCCGTTCGCGGCGGCGGCCAACGGCACCGGTTGGGGCGAAGGCGTCGGCCTGGTGCTGGTCGAGCGGTTGTCCGACGCGCGCCGGCGCGGGCATCCGGTACTGGCCGTGGTGCGCGGCTCGGCGGTCAACCAGGACGGCGCCTCGAACGGGCTGACCGCGCCCAACGGCCCCTCGCAACAGCGGGTGATCCGGCAGGCGTTGCGCAACGCCGGCCTGGCCGCGACGGACGTCGACGCGGTCGAGGCGCACGGCACCGGGACCACGCTCGGCGACCCGATCGAGGCGCAGGCGCTGCTGGCGACCTACGGTCAGGACCGGCCGGCGGATCGGCCGCTGTGGCTGGGGTCGGTCAAGTCCAACATCGGGCACACCCAGTCCGCGGCGGGGGTCGCCGGGGTGATCAAGATGGTGCTCGCGCTGCGGCACGGGACGTTGCCGCCGACGTTGCACGTGGACGCGCCCACGCCGCATGTGGACTGGGCGTCGGGACAGGTGCGGCTGCTCACCGAGCCGGTGGCGTGGCCGGCGGGGGAGCGGGTGCGCCGGGCCGGGATCTCCTCGTTCGGGGTGAGCGGGACCAACGCGCACGTGATCATCGAGCAGGCGCCGGCGGAGGTCGCGGTCGAGGCCGCGCCGGCCGCCGCGCCCGGGGGAATCGTGCCGTGGGTGGTGTCCGCGCGATCCGAGGCCGGGTTGCGGGCGCAGGCGGCGCGGCTGCGGGACTGGGCCGCCGCGCACCCTGAGTTCGCCCCGGCCGACGTGGCCGCCTCGCTGGTGCGCGGGCGGGCGGTGTTCGAGCGCCGGGCGGTGGTCCGGGGGCGGGACACCGCTGAACTGGTCGCGGCGCTGGGTGAGTTGGCCGATTCGCCGGCACCGGGCGAGACACCGACGGCGATCGGCCCCGGGCCGGTGTTCGTCTTCCCCGGCCAGGGATCGCAATGGGTGGGCATGGCGGCGGAGTTGCTGACGTGCTGCCCGGTCTTCGCGGAGACCGTCACGCGGTGCGCCGAGGTGATGGACCCGCTGCTGCCGGGCTGGGCGCTGCTCGACGTGCTGCGCGGCACCGACGAGGAGACGGCCGAACTGCTTCGCCGGGTCGAGGTGGTGCAACCCGTGCTGTTCGCGGTGATGGTGGGCCTGGCCCGCTGGTGGGAGTCGTGCGGGGTGCGACCGGCCGCGGTGATCGGGCACTCGCAGGGCGAAATCGCCGCCGCCTATATCGCCGGCCACCTGACCCTGCCGGACGCCGCTCGGATCGCCGCGCTGCGGATCCGCGCGGTGCAGGCCGCCGACATGATCCGCGGCGCGATGGTGGCGGTCGCGGTATCCGCCGTGCGGGCCGAGGAGCTGATCACCCGCACCGGCACCGGCGACCTGGTCAACGTGGGCGGGATCAACAGCCCGACCAACACCGTGCTGTCCGGCGACACCGACGCCTTGGCCCTGATCGTGGCGGACTGCGAGCGGGAGGGAGTACGGGCGCGCTGGATCCCGGCGGCGTACTCCTCGCACTCGCCGCAGATGGACGCCGTACGCGGCGACCTGGAACGCCTGCTCGCGGGCATCGAACCCACCCCCGGGCGGGTGCCGATGTACTCCACGGTCACCGGCGGCCGACTCGCCGACGACGCGCTGCTCGACATCGACTACTGGTTCGAGAACATGCGGCGCACCGTGCGGTTCGAGGAGGCGATCGGCGCGGCGGCGGCCGACGGACACACCGTGTTCGTCGAATGCAGCTCGCACCCCGGCCTGGTGGTGCCGCTCGGCGACACCCTGGACTCGCTCGGCGTGCACGGCGCCACCCTGGAGACGTTGCGCCGCGCGGACGGCGGCGCCGATCGGCTGCTCACCGCGCTCTCCGCGATGTTCGTGCACGGCGGCGCGGTGGACTGGGCCGGGATGCTGCCGGGGCGGCGCGTCGCGCTGCCCACGTACGCCTTCCAGCGTCGGCGGCACTGGGTGGAGCCCGTCGGCCCGGCCCGAGGGGGCGTCGGCTGGGGGCAGTTCCCGGTTGAGCACCCGATCCTGGGCGCCGGGGTCGACCTGGCCGACGGCTCGGCGACCGTGTTCACCGGGCGCCTGGACACCACCACACACGGTTGGCTCGCCGACCACCTCGTGCTCGGCGAAGTCCTGGTCCCGGGCACGGTGTTTGTGGATCTGGCGCTGCGCGCGGGCGGCGCGCTCGGCTGTGCGGTGGTCGAGGAGTTGACCCTGCACGAGCCGCTGGTGCTGCCGGACGCGGACGGGGTGCGGATCCAGGTCACCGTCGAGGCACCGGACGACGCGGGTGCGCGGGCGCTGACCGTCCACTCCCGGGCCGAGGACGCGCCCGCCGCCGAGCCGTGGACCCGACACGCCTCGGGCACGGTGGCCCCCGGCGCGCACCGGCCGCAGCAGGAGTCCGGGCCGTGGCCGCCGATCGGGGCGACGCCGCTGGATGTGGCGGATGTATATCGGCGGTTGGCCGAACTGGGCCTGGGCTACGGTCCGACGCTCGCCGGACTGCGGGCCGCGTGGCGGCGCGGCGACGACTTGTTCGCCGAGGTCGCGCGCACCGCCGACGCCGAACGTGGCACCGCCCGCTTCGGCCTGCACCCGGCCCTGCTCGACGCGGCCCTGCATGGCCTGGTCCCCGGGGCGGAGCCCAGCGGCGCACCGACCGAGGTGCGGCTGGCCGGCGCCTGGCGCGGGGTGACGCTGGACGGCGACGCCGGTACCGCCGGCCGGATCCGGCTGCGGGGCGCCGACGGGGACGGCGTCGAGGTCGAACTGGCCGACGAGACGGGCCGATCCATGGCCCGGATCGAGTCGGTGACGCTGCGACCCTGGACCACCGGGCAGGTTCGGGCGGCCGGGCGGGCCCGAGCGTGGTTGACCCGCTGGGAGTGGGCCCGGGTCGAGCCGACCGACACGGCGGCGGCAGGAGGTCGCTGGGCCGTGCTCGGCGCGCAGGCATGGGACGGGGAGGCGGCCTACCCGACCGTCGCCGAACTGATCGCGGCCGTCGAGGTCGGCGTCCCGGTCCCGGATCTGGTCGCGCTGCCCGTGCGTATCGACCCGGCCGGCGGCCTCGATCCGGAGGCGATCCGGGCCACGATCCGGGCGGTGCGCGAGACCGTGCGGCAGTGGCGGGCCGAACCACGTCTGGCGGCCTCGCGCCTGGTTGTGGTGACCCACGACGCGGTGTCGGCGCGGCCCGAGGACCGGGTCGCCGATCCGGGCGCGGCGGCGGTGTGGGGCGTGGTTCGGGCGGCCCGGACGGTGGACCCCGAGCGGTTCGTGCTCGCCGATGTGGACGGGGAGGACGCGTCCTGGCCGGTGCTGCTCGCCGAAGCGTCCGCCGGTCGCGCCGAGTTCGCGATCCGCGCGGGCACGGTACTGCTGCCGCGCCTGGCCCGGGTACCGGCGGGCGAGACCGGCACGGCGGGCTTCCCGACCGAGGGCACGGTATTGGTCACGGACGCGACCGACCCGACCGACGTCACCGACACGGTGGGCACGCTGCTGGCCCGGCACCTGGTGACCGCTCACGGAGTGCGCCGGCTGATCCTGGCCGGCGGCCCCGCCGCCGCCGGGATGCCGCTTGCCCGGGAACTGGCCGCGCAGGGAGCGGAGATCGACGTAGTCGCCTGCGATGTGACCGACCGCGCCGAACTGGCGAGGCTGTTGGCCACGATCCCCGAGCACAGCCCGCTGACCGCCGTGGTGCACGCCGCCGGACTCGGCGGGTCGGACCCCGAGGACGTGCTGCGGGCCCGGGTGGACGCGGCCGTACACCTGCACGAACTCACCCGCGACGCCGACCTGTCCGCGTTCGTGCTCTGCACCGCCCTGGACGGCGTACTCGCCGACCCCGGGCGCGGCGAACACGCGGCCGGCGACGCCTTCCTGGACGCCCTGGCCCGGCACCGGCACGCCGCCGGGCTGCCCGCGCTCGCGCTGGCCTGGGCACCGGGTGACGAACCGGCCGCCGGGCTGCTGCCGCTGCCCACCGAGCAGGCCACGGCCCTGTTCGACCGGGCCCTCGGCCTGCCCGAACCGGCCCTGGTCCCGCTCACGCCGGACATCTCGGCGCTGCGCCGGGCCGAACCGGGCGCGCTACCGACGCTGTTGACCATGCTGGTGGCCGACCCGAACCACCGCGCCGGCGCCGCCGCCGAGGCGGCGCCCGCGCTGATCGGCCGACTGCTCGACCTGCCGGACGACGAGCGGGAAAGCGCCCTGGTCGACCTGGTCCGTGGCAGCGCCGCCGCGATCCTCGGTCATGCCGATCCGACCGCGATCGAGACGGGAGCGGCGTTCAAGGACCTCGGCTTCGACTCGTTGACGGCCCTGGAGATGCGCAACCGACTGCGCGCCGCGCTGGGTCTGACGCTGCCCGCCACGCTGATCTTCAGCCACCCCAACGCGGCGGCCCTGGGCCGGCATCTGCACGGCCTGCTGCGCCGCGAGCACGGGGTCTCGTGGGACTCGGTGCTCGGCGAGATCGACCGGGTCGAGGCGATGCTCGCGCAACTCGACGACGCGGACCGGGCCCGGGCGGCGGAGCGGTTGCGGGACCTGATCGGCGGTCCGGAAGGCCCGCTCGCCGGTCGCGAGTTCGGCGCGAACGGCGACGCGGCCGGCGGCCGAGGGTTCGACGCGGCCACGGACGAGGAGCTGTTCGACTTCATCGACGGCGGGATCGAGCACTGATTCGACGACGGCGGGATCGAGGACCGACGACCGATCGCGGGGCTGGGACTCTCCCGTCCTCCTGAACAGGCAAGGAGAAGCACCGATGGCGAACGAAGACAAGCTCCGCGACTATCTGCGCCGGGCCACCACCGAACTCCAGGAAACCCGGCAGAGGTTGCGCGAGACCGAGGACAAGTGGCACGAACCGCTCGCCATCGTCGGCATGCACTGCCGCTACCCGGGCGGGGTGGCCTCGCCGGACGACCTGTGGGACCTGGTCGACGCGGGCACCGACGCGATCACCGGACTGCCCCCGGGCCGGGGCTGGGAGGCGGACGAGGCCGCGAACGGGACGTCGTACCGGGGCGGCTTCCTGACCGACGCGGCCGACTTCGACGCCGACTTCTTCGGCATCTCGCCGCGCGAGGCGCTGGCCATGGATCCGCAGCAGCGGGTGCTCCTGGAGGCGTCCTGGACCGTTTTCGAGCACGCCGGGATCGATCCGACCACGCTGCGCGGCAGTCGTACCGGGGTGTTCGTCGGGGTGATCGCCAGTGACTACCTGTCGCGGCTTGCCCGGGTGCCCAAGGAGGTCGAGGGCCATCTGCTGACCGGCAGCCTGGTCAGCGTGGCGTCGGGCCGCCTCGCCTACCACTTCGGGCTGGAGGGCGCGGCGGTCACCGTGGACACCGCATGCTCGTCCTCGCTGGTCGCGGTACACCTGGCCGGCCAGGCGCTGCGCGCGGGCGAGTGCGACCTGGCCCTGGTCGGCGGGGCCACCGTCCTGGCCACCCCCGGTGCGTTCGACGAGTTCTCCCGGCAGCAGGGCCTGGCCGGCGACGGTCGTTGCAAGTCGTTCGCGGCCGGCGCCGACGGTACCGGCTGGAGCGAGGGTGTGGGCCTGCTGCTGATGGAGCGGCTGTCCGACGCGCGCCGCAACGGACACCGGGTGCTCGCGGTGGTGCGCGGCTCGGCGGTCAACCAGGACGGCGCCTCGAACGGACTGACCGCGCCGAACGACCTGGCCCAGGAGCGGGTGATCCGGCAGGCGCTGGCCAATGCCCGACTGGCCGCGAGCGACGTGGACGCGGTGGAGGCGCACGGCACCGGCACCCGACTCGGTGACCCGATCGAGGCCCAGGCGCTGCTGGCCACCTATGGGCAGGACCGGCCGGCCGCGCGGCCGTTGCGGCTGGGCTCGATCAAGTCGAACATCGGTCACGCCCAGGCGGCGGCCGGGGTGGCGGGCGTGATCAAGATGGTGCAGGCGCTGCGGCACGGTGTGTTGCCGCGCACGTTGCACGTGGACGAGCCGACGCCGCACGTGGACTGGTCCACCGGGCGGGTGGCGCTGCTGACCGAGCCGATGGCGTGGCCGGCGGGTGAACGGGTGCGCCGCGCGGGGGTGTCCTCGTTCGGGGTGAGCGGGACCAACGCGCACGTGATCGTGGAGGAGGCGCCGCCGGTCGAGGACCCGGTCGATGCCGCCGATCCGGTCCGGCCCCTCGGCGGGGTGACGCCGTGGGTGGTGTCGGCGCGTACCGACGACGGCCTGCGGGCCCAGGCGGAGGGGTTGCGGGAGTGGGCGATCGAGCATCCGGAGGCCGATCCGGCCGACGTGGGCCGGTCGTTGGCCTCGGGGCGGGCACTGTCCGGGCACCGGGCCGTGGTGCTCGGCCGGGACGCGGCGGAGCTGGCCGAGGGGCTGTCCGCCGTGGTGGACGGCGAGCCCGAGGCGATCGTGGGCGAGGCCCGACGCGGATCGGGCCGTACCGCCGTGCTGTTCACCGGGCAGGGGGTGCGTTCACGCGGAATGGCGCGCGAACTGCACGCTGGGTTGCCGGTGTTCGCGGCGGCGTTGGACGAGGTGTGTGCCGCGTTCGACGCGGTGTTGCCGTTCTCGGTGCGCGACGTGCTGCTGGCAGAGGGCGAGGACAGCGGCGAGGACGGTGACGGCGTCGAGGACACCGGTGTGGCGCAACCGGCCCTGTTCGCCTACGAGGTGGCGCTGTACCGGTTGTGGACCTCGTGGGCGGCGGAGCCGGACGCGGTGGCCGGGCATTCGCTCGGCGAGGTGGTCGCGGCGTATGTGGCCGGGGTGTTCTCGCTCGCCGACGCCACCACGTTCGTCGCGGCCCGCGCCGCGCTGATGAGCGCGCTGCCGTCCGGGGGCGCGATGGTCGCGGTGGGCACGTCGGAGAGCGCGGCGGCCCGGTTGCTCGCCGACCACCCGGGAGTGGGCATTGCGGCGGTGAACGGGCCTACTGGCGTGGTGCTTTCCGGCGAGGCGGCGGCCGTGGCGGAAGTGGCCCGGGTGTGTGCCGAGCGCGGACTGCGCATCTCCCGGCTGCGGGTGTCGCACGCGTTCCACTCGGCGCTGATGGAACCGATGCTGGACGAACTGGCCCAGGTGGTCTCGGGATTGACGCTGCGTCCGGCACGGATGGCGGTCGGGTCGAACGTGACCGGCCGGATCGGGTCGGCGGAGCAGTTGTGCGATCCGCGCTATTGGGTGGACCACGTGCGACGCGCGGTGCGCTTCGGCGATGTGCTGGACGCGCTGCGCGCCGACGGGGTGCGTACGTTCGTCGAGATCGGGCCGGACTCCGCGTTGACCCCGATGGTCGCCGACGTCACGGCCGACGCGGACGACGTGGTGGCGGTCGCCACCCGGCGGCGCGACCGCGACCCGGTGACGGGTGTGGTCGAGGCGCTGGCCCGGGTGTTCGTGCGCGGCGCGGCGGTGGACTGGGCGGCGCTGGTGCCCGGGCGGTGGGTCGATCTGCCCACGTACGCCTTCACCCGGCGGCGCTTCTGGCTGGACGCCGGCACCGGCGCGGGCGACCCGACCGGCCTGGGGCAGGGGACGGTGGATCACCCGCTGCTCGGCGCGGTGGTCGGCCTGGCCGATGGACACGGTTCGCTGTTCACCGGGCGGTTGTCCCTGGACACCCATCCGTGGCTGGCCGATCACGTCGTCCTGGACACCGTCCTGCTGCCCGGGACCGCGTTCCTGGAACTGGCCCTGCACACCGGACGCCGGGTGGGCTGCGACCGGGTCGAGGAACTGTCCCTGGAGACCCCGCTCGCGTTCGGCGAGCGCGGCGGTTGCCAGGTGCAGGTATGGATCGAGGCGGCCGGCCCCGACGAACGGCGGCGGGCGATCACCATCCACTCCCGGCCGGACGACGGCGACGGCGACGAGGAGTGGATCCGCAACGCGGTGGGCACGGTCGCGCCGGTCGAGGACGAGGCGCCCGCCGACGCCGTCGCCGACCCGACCCCCTGGCCGCCGACGGGCGCAATACCCGTGCCGATCGACGACTTCTATCCCTGGTTGGCCGACAACGGAGTCGCCTACGGGCCGTGCTTCCGGGCGGTGCGCGCGGTCTGGCGTCGCGGGGAGGAGATCTTCGGCGAGATCGCACTGCCCGAGCAGGTCGGGTACGAGGCCGACCGATTCGGCGTGCACCCCGCGCTGATGGACGCCACCCAACACCTGCTCGGAGTGGCCGCGTTCGCAGACCTGGCGGAGACCGAGGGCGGCGGTTTGGCGCTGCCGTTCTCGTGGCGTGAGGTACGGCTGCACGCTCCCGGCGCGGCCGCGGTGCGGGCGCGGGTGGTGCGGACCGGGCCGGAGTCGGTGACGCTGAGTCTGGCCGACGAGGACGGCCGACCCGTCGCCGAGGTCGAGTCGCTGGCCGTGCGGCCGATCTCGGCCGAACAACTGCGCACCTCCACGGCGGGTCGCCGCGACCCGCTGTACACGCTGCGCTGGACGCCGCTGCCCCGGCCGTCCGCCGCGCCGGGCACCGGTTCCCCGGCGATCATCGCCGAGTCGGGCTCGGGGGACCCGTTCGCGGGCCGGCTCGGCGGCACCGTACATCCCGATCTGACCGCGCTCGGCGACGCGGTGGACGCCGGGCTGCCGGCGCCCGAGGTGGTCGTCCTCGCGTGGCCCACGATCCCGGCCGGACCGCTCGGCGACGTGCCGGACCCGGACGACGTACACGCCGCCGTACACCGGGCGTTGGCCACCGTGCAGACCTGGCTCGGGGACGAGCGCTTCACCGGCGCCCGCCTCGTCGTGGTCACCCGGGGTGCGGTCGCCGTCGCGGACGAGGAGGTACACGATCCGGCCGCCGCCGCCGTCGGCGGCCTGGTCCGGTCGGCCCAGTCCGAGCACCCGGACCGGCTCGTCCTCGCCGACCTGGACGACGACGCGGCCTCGCCCGAGGCGCTGCTCGCCGCGATCGGCGCGGGCGAGCCGCAACTCGCGGTACGGGCCGGGGTGGCGTACCTGCCCAGGCTCACCCGGACACCCGCGATCGAGCCGAGCGCACCGCTGTTCGCGCCCGACGGCACGACCCTGGTGACCGGCGGCACCGGTGCACTCGGCGCCCTGGTCGCCCGGCACCTGGTGGTCGCGCACGGGGTGCGCCGGCTCCTCCTGGTCAGCCGGCGCGGGATCGCCGCGCCCGGTGCCGGGGCGCTCGCCGCCGAACTCACCGGCCTGGGCGCGACGGTCGACGTGGTGGCCTGCGACGTGTCGGACCGGGCCGATCTGGCCAAGAAGCTGGCCGCGATCCCGTCCGCCCACCCGCTGTCCGCCGTGGTGCACGTCGCGGGTGTGGTCGACGACGGGGTGATCGGCGCACTGACGCCCGAGCGGGTGGACCGGGTGTTGCGGCCCAAGGTCGACGCGGCGCTGCACCTGCACGAGTTGACCCGGGACGCGGACTTGACCGCGTTCGTGCTGTTCTCCTCGGTGGCCGGGGTGATCGGCAGCCTCGGACAGGCGAACTACGCGGCCGGCAACGCCTTCCTGGACGCCTTCGCGCAGCGGCGACGCGCGCTCGGGCTGCCCGCGGTGTCGATGGCCTGGGGGTTGTGGGCCGAGGAAAGCGGGTTGATGCGTGAGGAGTTCGCCGAGACCGACCGGCAACGCATCAACCGCAGCGGCGTATTGCCGCTGTCCGATGAGCAGGGCCTGGCGCTGTTCGACGCGGCCCTCGCGCACGGCGAGCCGATCCTGGCCCCGGTCCGCCTGGACCTGACCGCGCTGCGCCGCTTGGAGGACGAACTTCCCGCCATCCTGCGCGGATTGGTGCCCACCTCTCGCCGCGACGGCGCCCGCCCCGGCGCGGCGGACACCCGCCGACTGGCCCGGCGGCTCGCCGGCCGCTCCGAGCCGGAGCAGCTGCGCCTGCTCACCGAACTGACCCGCGCCCAGGCCGCCGTGGTACTCGGCCACGCGGGCGCCGACGCGGTCGCCGCCGATCGTGCGTTCACCGAACTGGGCTTCGACTCGCTCACCGCGCTGGAGATGCGCAACCGGCTCAACACGGTCACCGGCCTGCGACTGCCCGCCACGGTGCTGTTCGACTACCCCAACGCCGCCGCGCTGGCCCGCTTCCTGCGCGCCGAGACGCTGCGCGTACCGCAGTACACCCAAGCGGCGGCGAACACTGCCGCCAAGGCCCGGACTTCGGACGAGCCGATCGCGATCGTGGCGATGAGCTGCCGGTACCCGGGCGGCATCGACACCCCCGAGGAGCTGTGGCGCTGCGTCGCCGGCGGAGTGGACCTGACCTCGCCGTTCCCGACCGACCGCGGCTGGGACCTGGGTGCGCTGTACGACCCGGACCCGGACCGCTCCGGGCGCTGCTATACGCGCGAGGGCTCGTTCATGCGCGACATCGACCGCTTCGACGCCGAACTGTTCGGGATCTCCCCGCGCGAGGCGCTGGCCATGGATCCGCAACAGCGGCTGCTCCTGGAGACCTCCTGGGAGGCGTTCGAACGCGCGGGCATCGACCCGGCCTCGCTGCGCGGGAGCAACACGGCGGTATTCGCGGGGCTGATGTACGCGGACTACGCCGCGGGTCGCGTGGGCGACGTCGGAGACGAGTTGGAGGCGTACATCGGCAACGGCAACTCGTTCGGCGTCGCCTCCGGCAGGGTCGCCTACACGCTGGGCCTGGAGGGCCCGGCGGTGACGGTGGACTCGGCCTGCTCGTCCTCGCTGGTCGCGCTGCACTGGGCGGCACACGCACTGCGCAGCGGGGAATGTGATCTCGCGCTGGCGGGCGGGGCGACGGTGATGTCCACGCCCAGTGTCTTCGTGGAGTTCGCCCGGCAGCGCGGCCTGGCGCCCGACGGCCGGTGCAAGTCGTTCGCCGCGGCGGCCGACGGCACGGCGTGGGGGGAGGGCATCGGCATGTTGCTGGTGGAGCGGCTGGCCGACGCGCGCCGCAACGGGCATCCGGTCCTCGCGGTGCTGCGGGGTTCGGCGATCAACCAGGACGGCGCCTCCAACGGCCTCACCGCGCCCAACGGCCCCTCGCAACAGCGGGTGATTCGGCAGGCGTTGGCGAACGCCGGGCTGGCGACGGCGGATGTGGACGCGGTCGAGGCGCACGGTACCGGGACGGTGCTCGGCGACCCGATCGAGGCCCAGGCGCTGCTGGCCACCTACGGGCAGGATCGGCCGGCGGAACGGCCGCTGTGGTTGGGCTCGATCAAGTCGAACTTCGGCCACACCCAGGCTGCGGCCGGGGTGGCCGGGGTGATCAAGATGGTGATGGCGATGCGGCACGGGATGTTGCCGCCGACGCTGCACGTGGACGAACCCTCGCCGCATGTGGACTGGTCGACCGGGCGGGTCGAACTGCTCGCCGAGGGACGGCCGTGGCCCGAGGTGGGGCGGGCTCGCCGGGTGGCGGTGTCCTCGTTCGGGATCAGCGGAACCAACGCGCACGTCATCCTCGAACAGGCCGACGAGGAGCCGGAACCCGCCGCCCGGACCACGGCCGGCACCGGGATGGGTGGGGTGCTGCCGTGGGTGCTCTCGGCCCGGACCGAGGCGGGCGTACGGGCCCAGGCGGCCCGGTTGCGGGACTGGGCCGGGGCCCGGCCCGAGGTCGATCCGGCCGACGTGGGCTGGTCGTTGGCGTCGGGGCGGGCCGTGTTCGAGCGGCGCGCGGTGGTGTGGGGCCGGGACGGCGCGGAGTTGACGGCGGGCCTGGACGCGCTGGCGGCCGGGCGGGACGCGGGAGCACGTGCCGTGCTGGCGGGCGGCACCGGCGTGTCGGGCGAGGCGGTCGTCGGGCCGGTGTTCGTGTTTCCCGGTCAGGGCTCGCAGTGGGTCGGCATGGCTGCGGAACTGCTGAACTGCTGCCCGGTGTTCGCCGATTCGGTGGCGGAGTGCGCGGCGGCGATGGATCCGCTGGCGGCCGACTGGGCACTGCTCGACGTGCTCCGGGACGCGTCCGCCGCGCTGTTGGAGCGGGTGGATGTGATCCAGCCCGTGTTGTTCGCCGTGATGGTCGGCCTGGCCCGCTGGTGGGAGTCGTGCGGGGTGCGGCCGAGCGCGGTGATCGGACACTCCCAGGGGGAGATCGCAGCGGCGCATGTGGCGGGCTTCCTGTCCCTGGAGGACGCGGTCCGGATCGTGGTGCTGCGCAGCCGGGCACTGCGGGGGCTGGCGGCGGACGGTGACGGGATGTTGTCGGTGGGCGTGTCCGCCGAGCGTGGCCGCGAACTCGTCGCACACATCGAGGGATTGTCTCTGGCGGCGGTCAACGGGCCCGGCAGCGTGGTGCTTTCCGGGCCGGTGGAGGGCCTGACCCCGATCGCGGCCGAGTGCGAGCGCGACGGGGTTCGGGCGCGGTGGATCCCGGTGGACTACGCCTCGCACTCGGCGCGGATGGACGACGTACGCGAGGTATTGGCCGAGTCGCTGGCGGGGGTGGAGCCGGGGATCGGGCGGGTGCCGATGTACTCGACCGTGAGCGGGCTGAAGGTCACCGATCCGGCGGACCTGGCCGGCGAGTACTGGTTCGAAAACCTGCGCCGCACCGTGCAGTTGGCCACGGCGGTCGGCGCGGCGGCGGCCGACGGGCACACCGTGTTCGTCGAATGCAGCCCGCACCCCGGTCTGGTGGTGCCGCTCGGCGACACCCTCGACGCCCTCGGCAGCGCGTCCGGCACGGTCCTGGAGACGCTGCGCCGGGGCGAGGGCGGCCCCGAACGGCTGCTCGCGGCACTGGCGGCGGCGTTCGTGAGCGGCCTGCCGGTCGACTGGGCCGGACTGCTGTACCACGACGGGGTCCGGCGGGTACAACTGCCGACGTACCCCTTCCAGGGGCGCCGGTTCTGGCTCGAACCGGACATGGGCACGGCGCTGCCCGGCCGGGCGACACCGGCACCGGTGGTGGGCGATGCCGAGGACAGCAGGCTGTGGGAGGCGCTGGAGGCGGCGGGCGCCGAGGACCTGGCGGCCGAGTTGGACGTGGCGGCGGACGCGCCGCTGAGCGACGTGCTGCCGGCGCTGACGTCGTGGCGGGCGCGGCGGCGGGCGGACGCGACGGTGCGGTCCTGGCGGTACGGGGTGCGGTGGGAGCCGTGGGCGGCGCCGGCCGCCTCCGCCGACGGGATGGGGCGCCTGGTGCTCGTCGCTCCGGACGGGGAGATCGCGGACGTGCTCGCGGGTGCGTTGGCCGAGTGCGGTGCCGAAGTGGTGGTGCTGTCCGCGGAGGGGGAGCGGACCACGTTGGCGCGGCGGCTCGCGGCGATCGGCGAGGAGGGTGTGCCGGCCGGGGTGGTGTCGTTGTCGGCGGTGGGTTGCGCCGCCGACGCGGACCCCGTGTCCGCGCTCGCGCCGGTGCTCACGCTGGTGCAGGCGTTGGGCGACGCCGGGATCGAGGCACCGCTGTGGGTACTGACGCGGGGTGCGGTGTCGGTGCTGGGCGAGGAACCGGCCGGCCTGGCGGGTGCGGCCGTACAGGGGCTCGGGCGGGTGGTCGGGCTGGAGCATCCCGGGCGGTGGGGTGGGCTGATCGACCTGCCGGAGGTGATGGACGGCAGGGTGGCCCAGACGCTTGCGGGCATCCTGGCGGCCGGTACGGGCGGCACCGACTCGGGCGAGGACGAGATCGCGATTCGGCCGCTGGGGGTGTTCGTCCGGCGGCTGGCGCGGATGGCCGGGCCGGAGGGCAACGGGACGAGCCGGTGGCGTCCCGGTGGTACGGCGTTGGTCACCGGCGGTACCGGTGCGCTGGGCGGGCGGGTCGCACGATGGCTGGTCCGCGAGGGCGTCGAGCGGGTGGTGCTGGCCGGGCGGCGTGGGCCCGAGGCGCCCGACGCGGACCGACTGCGCGAGGAACTGGCGGCGGCCGGGGCCGAGGTGGCGGTGCTCGCCTGTGACCTGGGCGATCGCGACGCGGTGGCCGCGCTGTTGGCGGAGGTACGGGCCGGCGGCCGGCGGATCGACACCGTCGTACACGCGGCCGGCGCGGTGGTGGTCGGCCCGCTGGCGGACAGCACCGTCGCGGATCTCGCCGACGCCTCGGCGGCCAAGGTGGGCGGCGCGCTGCTCCTGGACGAGTTGTTGCGGGCCGACGAGCCCGACACCGTGGTGCTGTTCTCCTCCGCCGCCGGGGTGTGGGGCGGCGCGGGGCAGGGGGCGTACGCGGCGGCGAACGCCTGCCTCGACACGATCGCCGAGCGGCGCCGGGCGCGCGGGCTGCGTACGGTCTCGATCGCGTGGGGGCAGTGGGCCGGCGGCGGGATGGCCGACGGCGCGGCCGGCGTGCACCTCGACCGGATCGGGGTGCCGGCGATGGACCCGGATCGGGCCCTGGAGGCACTGCGGCAGGCCCTTGACGAGGACCTGACCTGCGTTACCGTGGCCGACGTGGACTGGCCGAGGTTCGCCGCCGGGTACACGGCGGCCCGGCAGCGACCGCTGATCGCGGACTTGGTGGCGGCGGAGGTCGTGGCGGCGCCGGCCGCCGAAGCGCGCGGGGCGGCCGAGTCGGACGGTCCGAGTGTGTGGCGGGCCCGACTGGCCGAACTGGGCGCGGCGGAGCGGGAGGCGGAACTGCTCGCCCTGGTCCGTACCGAGGTCGCCGCGCAGTTGGGCCACGCCGACCCGGCCGCGATCGAACCCGAACGGCCGTTCCGCGACCTCGGGTTCGACTCGCTCGCGGCGGTGGGCCTGCGCAACCGACTGACCGAGACCATCGGTCTCCGACTGCCCAGCACGCTGGTCTTCGACCACCCGACAGCCGTTGCACTGGCCGCGCACATCGACGGCGAACTCTTCGGCGAGACCGCCGGAACGGTCTCGGTCTTCGCCGAACTGGACCGCCTGGAAGCGGCGCTCGGCGAACTGGGCGGCGACTTCGCCGAACGGGGCAGGGTCGGTGTCAGGTTGGCCGAACTTGCCCGGAAATGGCGGGAGATCGAGGCCGCGAGCCGGAAGGCCGAGCCCGAGGGAGCCGACTTCGCGGCAGCGGAGGACGAGGAGATGTTCGACATGCTCGGAAAGGAGTTCGGCATCTCCTGAGCGGGGCCGGCGACGACCGCCGGTCACGGGTCCCGACGGCACACGGCTCGATCAGGTTCGATCAGGCAGAGGACGGACGTACGGACATGTCGAACGAAGAACGGCTGCGGCACTTCCTCCGGGAGACCGCCACGGATCTGCGCCGCACGAAGCAGCGGCTGCACGAGGTGGAGTCGGCCGCCCGCGAGCCGGTGGCGATCGTGGCGATCGGGTGCCGGCTGCCGGGCGGCGTACGCTCCGCCGAGGACCTGTGGGAGCTGGTGCGGACCGGGACGGACGCGATCGCCGGCTTTCCGTCCGACCGGGGCTGGGATCCGGCGAACGTCTACGCGGACCTGCCGGGCGGCGAGGGCGGCGCGGGTGGTTCGGCCGGATCCGGCGGGTCGACCACCCGGCAGGGCGGATTCGTCTATGACGCGGCCGAGTTCGACGCCGAATTCTTCGGCGTCTCGCCGCACGAGGCGTTGGCGATGGACCCGCAACAGCGGCTGCTCCTGGAGACCGCGTGGGAGACCTTCGAACGGGCCGGCATCGATCCGCTGTCGATGCGGCGCAGCCGGACCGGCGTGTTCGTCGGCGCCGGCGCGCTCGGCTACGGCGGCGGGATGCGGGCGGACAACGCCGAGATCCAGGCCCATCGGGTCACCGGCGGATCGATGTCCGTGGTGTCGGGGCGGATCGCCTACACGCTCGGTCTGGAGGGCCCGGCGGTCACCCTGGACACGGCGTGTTCGTCGTCGCTGGTGGCGCTGCACCTGGCGGCGCACGCGCTGCGCTCGGGGGAGTGCGACCTGGCCCTGGCCGGGGGCGTCACGGTGATGGCCCGGCCGACCGCCTTCGTGGAGTTCTCCCGCCAGGGCGGATTGGCGTCGGACGGCCGGTGCCGGTCGTTCGCGGCGGCGGCGGACGGCACCGGGTGGGGTGAGGGTGTCGGGCTGCTGCTGGTGGAGCGGTTGTCGGACGCGCGGCGCAACGGGCATCCCGTACTGGCGGTGCTGCGCGGCTCGGCGGTGAACCAGGACGGCGCGTCGAACGGGTTGACCGCGCCGAACGGTCCGTCGCAACAGCGGGTGATTCGGCAGGCGTTGGCGGCGGCGGGCCTGTCGGCCGCCGATGTGGACGCGGTGGAGGCGCACGGGACCGGGACGGTGCTCGGCGACCCGATCGAGGCGCACGCGCTGTTGGCCACTTACGGGCGGGACCGGCCGGCGGATCGGCCGCTGTGGCTGGGCTCGGTCAAGTCCAACATCGGGCACACCCAGTCCGCGGCCGGGGTCGCCGGGGTGATCAAGATGGTGATGGCCCTTCGGCACGGGCTGCTGCCGCGCACCCTGCATGTGGACCGGCCGTCGCCGCACGTGGACTGGGCCTCGGGACGGGTCGAGCTGCTGACCGACGAGGTGACGTGGCCTGCGGGCGTTCGGGTGCGTCGGGCGGGTGTGTCGTCGTTCGGGATCAGCGGGACGAACGCGCATGTGGTCCTGGAGGAGGCGCCGGCGGTCGAGGAGGAGTCGGGAAAGGTGAGCGAACCCGCGCCTGGGGTGGGTGGGTTGATCCCGTGGGTGGTGTCGGCGCGCTCACCGGAGGCGTTGCGCGCGCAGGCGGCGCGGTTGCGGGAGCTGGGGGCCGCGGATCCGGCGGACGTCGGTCGGTCGTTGGTGACGGGACGGGCGTTGCTCGACCATCGGGCGGTGGTGCTGGGCCGGGATGCCGCCGAATTGAGGCGTGGGTTGGCCGCGTTGGCGGCGGGGTCCTCGGGTGCGGTCGAGCCGTCGGAGGGGGGAACTCCGGTCGTGGTGACCGGGAACGTGCCGCGAGCGGGTGGTGTAGGTGGTCGGGTCGCCGGGCGGGGTGCGGTGGTGTTCACCGGGCAGGGGGGCCGGTTGCCCGGGATCGGGCGGGAACTGTACGAGGCGTTCCCGGTGTTCGCCCGCGCGCTGGACGAGGTGGGTGCGGCGTTCGATGCGGTGGTGCCGTTCTCGGTCCGGGACGTGTTGCTCGGCGTGGAGGGCACGGTCGGCGTCGACGCCGAGGACACCGGGGTGGCTCAGCCGGTGTTGTTCGCGTTCGAGGTGGCGCTGTACCGGTTGTGGAGTTCGCTGGGGTCGGTCCCGGACTTCGTGGTCGGGCACTCGCTGGGTGGGATCGTCGCGGCGCATGTGGCGGGGGTGTTCTCGCTTGCGGACGCGGTGGCGTTCGTCGCGGCGCGGGCCCGGTTGATGAGCGCGTTGCCGGGCGGGGGCGCGATGCTCGCGGTGGGGGCGAGCGAGGCGCAGGTCACCGCGCTGTCGGGTGGGCTGCCGGTGTCGATCGCGGCGGTCAACGGACCCGCGAGTGTCGTGGTTTCGGGCGCGGTGGCGGCGGTGGACGAGGTGGCGGCGCGGTGTGCGGCGCGCAGTTGGCGCAGTTCGCGGTTGCGGGTCTCGCACGCCTTCCATTCGGTGCTGATGGAGCCGATGTTGGCCGAACTGCGGGACGTGTTGGGCCGGTTGACGTTCGGAGCGCCGGAGATCGGGTTGGTGTCGGATACCACCGGGCGGGTCGTTACGGCGGAGGAGGTGGGCGATCCGGAGTACTGGGTGCGGCATGTGCGCGACGCGGTGCGGTTCGCGGATGCGGTCGGCACGCTGCGTGAGCGGGGTGTGGCCACCTTCGTGGAACTGGGTCCGGACGCGACGCTGACCGCGATGGTGGCCGAGTGCACGGCGGGTGCGGGCGAGGTGCTGGGGGTGCCGGCCCAGCGGCGTGGCCGACCGGCCGTGGCGACGCTGGCCGGCGCGCTGGCCACGGCGTTCGTGCGGGGGCTGCCGGTGGACTGGGTCGGGGCTCTCGGCGGCCCGGGCGGGCGGCGGGTGGAGCTGCCGACCTACGCGTTCCAGGGGCGGCGCTACTGGCTGGAGCCGGCGAAGGCTTCGGTGACGCCGGTCGGGCCGGATTCGGGGGACGGGCCCCTGTGGGACGCGGTCGAGCGGGCCGGGGCGGACGAACTGGCCGCGATCCTGGCGGTGTCCGAGGACGCGACGCTGCGCGAGGTGGTGCCGGCGCTGTCGTCCTGGCGAGCCCGGCGGCGGGTGGACGCGACGGCCGCGTCGTGGCGCTACGCGGTGCGATGGGAGCCGTGGGCGGGTGGATCCCCCGACGCGGCCGCGTTGTCCGGGCGTTGGCTGCTCGTGCACCCGGCGGCGAGCGACCTGGCGGACGCGTTGGCCCGGGAGCTGACCGAGCGTGGCGCGGAGGTGGTGCGGGTCGGGGGTGAGGGCATCGGGCCGCACGTCGGTGGCGAACCCGTCGCCGGGGTGGTGTCGTTGATCGGCTCCGGCTCCGGCTCCGGCTCCGGCTCCGGCGCCGGCGCCGGTTCGGGGTCGTACTCGGGCTCCGGTTCCGGTTCCGGTTCGGGCTCGTACTCGGGCTTCGGGTCCGGTCCGGGCTCGGTTTCGGGCGCCGGTTCCGGTTCGGGGCCGGGTTCGGGTTCGCGCGCGGGTGACGACTGTGCCGACCTCGTGGCCGCCGTGGTGGCGATGGGCGAACTGCTCGCGGACCTGCGCCGGTTCGAGGTCGCCGCCCCCCTCTGGTGTGTGACCCGGGCGGCCGTGTCGGTCCTGGGCGAGGACCTGGCCAATCCCGTGGGCGCCGGCCTGTGGGGCAGGGGCCTGGTGGCGAGCCTGGAGCAACCCGGGTGCTGGGGCGGCCTGGTCGACCTGCCGGCCGCCGCGGACGCCCGCGCGCTGGGGGTGCTGGCCACGATCCTGGCCGGGACTTCGGCCGAGGACCAGTTCGCCATCCGCCCGCTGGGCGTGTTCACCCGGCGGCTGACCCCGCTGCCGGCCGAGGGGTCGGACCGGGTGGTGCGTACCCGCGAAGCGGCGCTGATCACCGGTGGCACCGGCGTGTTGGGCGCGCACGCCGCCCGCTGGCTGGTCGCGCACGGCACCGAGCGGGTGATCCTGCTCGGCCGACGCGGCGCGCGCGCACCCGGATTCGATGCGCTGCGGGCCGACCTGGAGGCGGCAGGCGCCGAGGTGGTGCCGATCGCCTGCGACCTGACCGCGCCCGACGCGGCGGACCGGCTGCGCGTCGCGCTGCCCGCGACGGGTGCGCGGATCCGTACCGTCGTGCACGCGGCGGGCGTGCCCGGATCGCCCACCGCGACCGGCGCCGACGCCGTCGCGGACACCGTCACCGCCAAGGTCGCCGGTGCGCTGGCCCTGGACACGCTCTTCGGGGCGGACCAAGCCCTGGACGCGTTCGTGCTCTACTCCTCCGGCGCGGGGGTGTGGGGCGGCGCCGGCCAGGGCGCCTACGCGGCGGCCAACGCCTTCCTGGACGCGCTCGCCGTACGCCGTCGGCAACGCGGCCTGCCCGCCACGGCGATCGCGTGGGGTCCGTGGGCGGCCGGCGGGATGGCGGACGGCGAGGGCGAACGGCTCCTGGCCCGGGTCGGCGTACGGGCGATGGACCCGGCCGCGGCGCTGAGCGCACTGGGCCGGGCCCTGGTCGAGGACCTCACCTGCGTGACCGTGGCCGACCTGGACCGGCCCCGGTTCGCGGCGGGCTACACCTCCGCCCGTCCCCGGCCGCTGATCGCCGACCTGATCGACGCGGAGCCGCCGGTCGAAGCCGCCGCGCCGACCCGGCCCGGCGGGGCGTGGGACCCGGCGGTGACCCGCTCGCCCGCCCGGCTCGCGGCCGAACTGCTCGACCTGGTCCGCGCCGAGGTCGCCGCGCAACTCGGCCACGCGGGCGTCGAGGCCGTCGAACCCGACCGGCCGTTCCGCGACCTCGGCTTCGACTCGCTGGCCGCCGTCGGACTGCGCAACCGCGTCGCCGAGGCCACCGGGGTACACCTGGCCGGCACCCTGATCTACGACCACGAGACGCCCTCGGCCCTGGCCGCACACCTGGCCGACGCCCTGCGCGAGGGTGCGCCCGCGACCCTCCCCGTGCCGACGGAACCGGGCGGCGCCGAGGACTCGAACGAAATGCTCGGCACGGTCTACCGCAAACTCGCCCTGCTCGGCCGGATGGACGACGCGGAATCGCTCCTGGTCGGCGCGGCCGGCCTGCGGCAGACCTTCGAGGACCCGAACCGGCTCCCGGAGACACCCGGCTTCACCCGGCTCGCGCGCGGACCGGCCCGGCCCCGGGTGATCTGCTTCCCGCCGTTCGCGCCGGTCGAGGGCGCCATCCAGTTCGGCCGGCTGGCGGGCACGTTCGAGGGCCGGCACGACACGGCCGTGGTGACCGTACCGGGCTTCCGGCCCGGCGAGCCGCTGGCCGCCTCGCTGGACGTGCTGCTCGACCTGCTGGCCGAGGCGACGCTGCGGTGCGCCGGGGACGACCCGTTCGCCGTGCTCGGCTACTCCTCCAGCGGCTGGCTCGCCCAAGGCGTGGCCACCCGCCTGGAGGCGACCGGCCGTACGCCCGCCGGGGTCGTACTGCTCGACACCTACCTGCCCGCCACGATGTCGCGGCGCATGCGCAAGGCGATGAACTACGAGGTGATCGTGCGACGGCAGGCGTTCACCGCGCTCGACTACATCGGGCTGACCGCGATCGGCACCTACCGCCGGATGTTCCGGGGCTGGGAGCCCAAGCCCGGCTCCGCGCCGACGCTCGTGGTGCGGCCCTCGCGCTGCGTCCCGGGCTCGCCGGAGGAGCCGATGACCGGCGAGGACTGGCGTTCCACCTGGCCGTACGAGCACACCGCCGCCGAGGTGGAGGGCGACCACTGCACGATGATCGGCGAACACGCGGAGCAGACCGGTGCGGTGGTGCGCGCGTGGCTGGCCGGTGACAGGACGGTTTCGAACGACACGAGGGAAGGCACGGCATGACCGACCCGCGCTATCCGCGATACCCGCAACCCGGCTCCGTCGAGCATCTCGACGCGGAGTTCCTGGTCCACCGGGCCGCGATCCAGGATCTCGTCGCCGCGTACAGCCTGCTCTACGACGCGGGCGACTACGACGGGCTCGGCGACCTGTTCACCGAGAACGCGACATACGCATTCACCCCGGCCCCCGAGGGATTTCCGCCCTCGGTGTCCGGTCGGGACAAGATCGTCGCGGCGATGGCCGCGCTGCGCGAGCACAACCTGCGCACCCGGGCCGCCCACCAGCGGCACTTCGTGACCAACACGGTGATCACCCGCCTCGACGGCCGCACCGCCGAGGCGCGGTCGCTGATGGCGGTGGCGTTCGCCCATCCGCAGGACGGCCGGCAGGAGTTCACCCGCAGCGGGGTGTACGCCGACGTGCTGACCCGACAGGGGAGCCGGTGGCGGATCGCCGACCGGCACCTGTGGTTGGCCGAGTTGCCGGCGCCGCGCCCCGGCGACACATCCGTTCCGGAGGAGAGTCGGCCATGATTCCCGTGCTCGAACTGGTCCAGATCTCCACCCTCCCCGACGCCGAACGGGAACTGGAGCAACTGGCCCGGCGATACCCGATCATCCGCACCCGACAGGTCGGCGGCATCGAGGCGTGGACCGTGCTCGGCGCCGGGCTGACCCGGCAACTCCTCGGCGACCCACGGCTGTCCAACGACCTGCACACGCACGCGCCGCACGCGGCCCAGTCCGCCGACGGTCCGACCGTGCTGTTCGAGCAGGACAATCCGGACCACGCCCGCTACCGCCGCCTGGTCAGCGCCGCGTTCGCGTCGCGGGCCGTGCGCAACCTGGAACCGCGGATCGTCGACATCGCGCGCACACTGCTCGACCGGCTGCCGGCCGAGGGCGGCACGGTGGACATCGTCGAGGCGTTCGCCAACCCCTTCCCGCTGGAGGTGATCTGCGAACTGCTCGGGGTACCGATGGCGGACCGCGAGGTGTTCCGCACCCGGGTGGAAAACATGGACTCGCCCTCGACGGCGGTACGCCGGGCGGCGATGGACGCGTTCGTCGCCTACTGCGCCAACCTCGTCGACGCCAAGCGCACCGAGCCGACCGAGGACCTGCTGAGCGAGCTGGTACAGGCCGAACTCGACGACGGATCACGACTGTCGGCCAACGATCTGATCGGCTTCGGCTCCGTGCTGCTGTTCGCGGGGCACGTCACCACCGCCTACCTGATCGCCGCCGCACTGTACGAACTCATCACCCACGACGACCAGTTGGCCGCACTCCGGGCCGATCCCACGCTCGTCGAGGGCACCGTCGAGGAGGCGCTGCGCTTTCGCGGCTCGTTGTTGTCCACCACGAACCGGGTGGCGCTGACCGACCTGGAGATCGGCGGCGTGCTCGTGCGCCGGGGCGACCTGGTGCGCTTCCTGCTCTCCGCCGCCAACCGCGACCCGGAGATCCGCGAGGACCCGCACACCTTCGACATCACCCGGTCCACCACCGCCCACCTGGGCTTCGGCCACGGCCCCCACTTCTGCCTCGGCCAACGCCTGGCCCGCCAGGAGATCAAGGTCGCCCTCACCGAGCTCGTCACCCGCTTCCCGACCCTCGAACTGGCGGTCCCGGCGGAAAAGCTGCGCTGGCGCGCCTCGGACTTCCTGCGCGGCCTCGCCGAACTACCCCTGACATACGGCCCGTGACCACCGACGGGGGAAGGCGGCCCGGACCCGGGCCGCCCGAGCTTCGCGGCGGTCCCGCCCCCTCGTGCCGAGTGTGACGCGCCGCCGAACAGTCGATGTCGGCTGCGCGTCACCCATCGCGGCCCCCGCGCCCTCGTGGTTGCGTACCAACTTCGGGGCGTCACCTGGGCGAATTCCACTTCGATGCCCAGGCCCGCCAGGTAGTCGTCGATCGAGGCGAAGCTGTCGAGGAAGTCCTTGCGCTGCGACTCCTCGCGATATCTGGCCGGGCGGGCGACGTCCTCGACGGTGACCTCGCGGACGTCGAACCAGCCGTCCGCGAGCAGGCGTTGTACGTGCGTCGCCGGATCGCCGTCGAGCCGGACGACCGCCACCTCGGGCAACTCCCGGGCGACCAACCCGCATTCGTAGGGGCTGTCGTCGGCGAAGACGAGGCTGTCCAGGCCGATGTCGAGATCGGCGGCCAGGGAGCGCAGATGCCCGCTGCGGCGCACCCACGAAACCCCCGAAGATTAACCGCCGCGAAACAATCCGCGACACCATGAACGACATTACGACGTGGGGAATCGAACGCTCCGCTTCCCGATACATCCCCTGAAACCCGGACACGGTCGGATCCGCCGCGCCGCCGAACCATTCCACCTCGAAACACCCGCGCCAGGACCGTGCAGGTGCAAATCATCGTGGAGGATGCCGCCGGCAGTGCCTGCATCACACTGACGGCAGGCTCCACCTCGAACCGGAACTCCGCAAGAGGTCGATACGTCCGCACGGCCGTCTGCTGACCCACCGGGGTCCACCCGCGTCTGCACCCGCGTCTGCACCCGCGTCTCCACCCGTGTTTCCACCCGTGGGTCCAGGTGCGGAACGGGCGACGGCGGCAGGCTGGGGACATGAACACCACAGACTGGATCACCGACATCCTTCTCGTTCTCATCGTCTTTCGGCAGTTGCGGGAAGACCGGCTGGACCGCAAGACCTTCCTCATCCCGTTGGGGATCGTGGCCTTCGTGGCGTGGAGGTACCTGGACACGATTCCCACCGCGGGCAACGACACGGTGTTGATCGGCGCCCTGATGGCGATCGGCGCGGCGCTCGGCGTGGCGGGCGGCATCTTCACCCGGATCCGCTCCGCCGGCGGGCATCTGCTGATCAAGGCCGGTGCGGTCTCCGCGGTGTTGTGGGTGGTGGGCATGGGCGCGCGGATGGGGTTCCAGGTGTGGGTCGACCACGGCGGTGCCGACGATGTCGCCCGCTTCAGCCTCGCCCACCACATCACCACCGGGCAGGCGTGGGTGGCGGCGTTCGTGCTGATGGCGCTCACCGAGGTCGTCACCCGGGTGGCCACGATCTTCGTACGGAGCCGGATGGTGGGCTCCGGGCGGCCCGCGAACACGGCGGCACACGCGGTGTCGTCCCTGGACCGGGTGGCCTGACGGTGGGATATGGTCGCGCCGTGCCCGTATCCGAGAGCGTTCCCGTAGCCGGGTCGTCCTCGGGGCGCGGTCCCGGTCCGCGAGCGATGGTCCGGCACGACCCTCGAGTGCAATGGGCCTTCACCCTGGGCGTGATCGTCGTGGGAATCGCGACGATCCGCCCGATGGGCTTCAGCGGTCGCGGTCTGGCCGTCGTCGTCCTCGTCGCGTTGAACTCGCTGTTCCTGTTGGGCCGCAACGTCCCCCAGGACCGGGTCCCCGCACGTGTGGTCGTCGTATGGGCGTCGCTGGGCATCGTCGCGGCGGCCTCCCTGATCGGCGCCGCCCGTACCGGGACCGGCTACCTGTTCGCGTTCTTTCTCGTCGGCCACATCGGTTACCGGCTCCCGCCCGTAGGGGCCGTCCCGCTCGCGGCGCTGGCCGGCGGGCTCTGCGGGGGAGTGCTGTATCTACACCTGGGCCCGGGGCACGAGTCGTTGTCCTGGGGGGTCGGGTTGTGCGCCGCCCTGCCGGTGGTGGTGGGCATCGTCAGCCGCAGCCGGCAGCGAGCGATCGACGCCGTGATCGAATCCGCGGAATCCGCCGAGCGCGCCGCCCGCGCCGAGGCCCGCACGGCCGCCCTCGCCGAGCGCAGCCGCATCGCCCGGGACGTGCACGACGTCCTCGCACACTCCCTGGCCGGCATCAACATGCAACTCGAACTGGTGGACGCCCTCCTCGACACGGGCGACCTGACCAGGATCCGCGAGGCCAACGACCGGGCGCACAGCCTGGTCAAGGAGAGCCTGAAGCAGGCCCAGTGGACCGTGCACGCGCTGCGCGAGGACACGCTGCCGCTGCTGGGGAGCCTGACCGCGATGATCGAGTCGTCGGGCCACCGGGACGCGCTCACCGTCGACGGCACCGTACGCGAACCACCGGCCCGCGTGGTCCAGCACCTGCTGCGGATCGCCCAGGAGGCGCTGACCAACGCCGCTCGGCACGCGCCCGGAGGCGACGTACGGGTGGAGGTGACGTTCGCCGCCGCATCCACGACACTGAGGATCCGCAACGGCCCCGCCACCCGGGAGGCGGCCGGGGCCGGCAGCGGCATGGGACTGATCGGGATGCGCGAACGCATCGCCATGGTGGACGGAACCCTGACCGCCGGACCGATCACCGAGGGACCGGACCGAGGCGGCTGGCAGGTGGAGGCGGTGATCCCGGAATGAGCGATACAGGCGACACCACGCGGCACGACGCGCCGTCGGCCGATGCGCCCCGGCGACTGCGGGTGGTCGTGGCCGACGACCAGGCCGCCGTGCGCGAACCGCTCGCGGCCGTACTGGCGCTCTCCGAGGACATCGACGTCGTCGCTGCCGCCGAGGACGGGGACCAGGTGCTCGCCGCGGCTGCCGCGGGCCCGGTGGACGTGGTGCTCATGGACCTGCGCATGCCCCGTACCGACGGCATCGAGGCGACCCGCCGACTCACCGACGAACACCCCGAGGTGGCCGTCGTCGTCCTGACCACCTTCGCCGACGACGACTCGATCCTGGCCGCGCTGAGCGCGGGCGCCCGCGGCTACCTCACCAAGAACGCCGGACGCCGCGACATCGTGCGCGCGATCCGAGCCGCCGCCGCAGGCCAGTCCGTCCTCGACCGCGAGGTCCAGGACCGCCTGCTGGCCACCGTCCGCACCCGGGCCACGGCGCCGAGCCAAAACCTCCCCGACGACATCACACCCCGCGAGCGCGAAGTCCTCGCCCTCATCGGCCAGGGCCTGCCCAACCGGGCCATCGCCGAAAAACTCTTCATCAGCGAGGCCACCGTCAAAACCCACATCAACAACCTGTTCGCCAAGGCCGGCATCCGCGACCGCGCCGACGCGGTACGCCGAGCCATCGCGGCCGGCCTGTAACACCGACGCCGGACGACTGCTCCCGCCTCCGGCCGTCGCGAGGTGAGTCGGCGAGAGGCCGCCACCCGAGCCGTGACAGGCCGTCCGAACCCTTGCGCCCGCCTGCGACCCCGCGGCGCCGGCCGAGCCGGTCGTGGCGACGGCCGCTCCCGCGAGCAGTACGGAGGCCATGGCGAACGAGGCGAGACGATCGCACGGTATTTCCCCCGCCGCCCCTGCCGGCCGCCGTCGCCGCCCCGCCCCCGCACCGGCCTCGGCTCTCAGCGCGTCGTGAGTCTGAACCCGTACGTGCCCGAGAGAGCCGGGTCCGGCTTGTCGACGACGATGACGTACGTCGAGGTTTCCGGGAGGGTGAGTAGGCCCAGATCCTGGCAGATCGAGACGGCGGGCAACAGCGGTGCCACTCCCTTTCGTTCGTCGTCGACGCCCCCGTACAGCCGCCATCTAAACGGGCATTCACCCCCCGGCAGGTGGTTGAAGTGCGTCTTCTGCCCGGCCTCGCTCGCGAAGCGCAGTTCGTACCTCGGGCTTCCCGCAGGGAGGAAGCCCGTACAGGCGAAGGCACTGCCGAATTGTTCGGTGTCCCCGATGATCAGCGTGAAGCGGGTGGTGACGTCGCCGTTGTCCTCCGCGCGACATTCGGACCGGTCCGGAGCCTTCTCGTCGGTCGGTGCCGTGCGGCGCGTGGCCGCTTGGAACGCCTTCTGCGCCGCGGTCGCGGCGGCGAACTCCTTGCGCCCCGTCGAGGCCACGTCGAAGACGCAGTCCTCGACCAGTTCGGGGTCCGTGACCCCGGCGCCCCGACACGTCGCGTCGGCCCGGTCGCGTGCGGCCAAGGCGGTGGGAGGCGTGGGGAATCGGCGATTGGTGAACGTCGCCGTCGACTGGCCCGGGGCGTAGTCGAACAACGAGGCTTCCTGCGTGATGCGCCATCGGTCGGCGTACGGGCCGTGCAGGTCGTCGGGCCTGGCGGGGACGGCGAGTGTGTTGCCCGCGCCCATGTCCAGGTCGTCGTCGGGCCGGCCGTCGAAGTTGCCCAGCAGGCCCTCCATGCGCCCCCGCCGAGCGGACGGCACGACCACGTCCGCCCGGAGGCCGACAGCGCCGATGGTGCTCACGTGCAGGCGGCTTCCGTCGGGCCAGACGACGCTGTACAGCGTGGTGGCGCCCTCGCCCTGCCTCGTCAGCACCCCGCCATGGGGCAACGCCGTGTCACCCGCCGGCGGGGCGATCGTGACGCCGTTCAGATGAACCTCGATCACCTCCGGGCCGTCGGTCAGATACAGGCCGACCCGGTCGCCGGCGACGTTCGCGGCCAGTGCGCCGTTGATGCTCGCCGTGGTCAAACCGGGACAGGCCTTCTGGCGCGCCTGCACGAGCAGCCCGTCGGCCGGCGAGCGCGCGAGGGTGAACTCGCCCACCGATTGCAGGTCGTAGCGCAGGTTGTCGAAGGTCACCAGGTGCGGATCGCCATTGCTGCCGCCCGTACCGCAACTCTCACCCTCGCGGTGGGGGAGGACCGGGCGTACGGGGGCGGCCCGTACCGCGTCGCCTGCGGGTGCCGGACGTGGCCGCGGCGGTCCCGGCGGCTGACAGCCGGACTTCGGCACGGGGGCGCGAGAGGACGGCCCCGAACCGGTGCCGGGTGCGGGCTTTTGCTTGGCGGGGCCGCAGAACGCCTTGAGGCTGGTACCGGTGAATCCGACGGCACCCGCCTTGACGCCGGCGGTGATGCCGAGGAAGGCGCGCCCGCCGGCAATGGACTGGAACCGTGTGCCCGCGCCGGGCGTGTCCTCCGGGCACTTGCAGTCGGCCCCCATCGTGCAGAACACCGTCGAAAGCGCGGCCGGGAAGACGAAGTCGCCCGCGCCGCCGGGTCCGAATCGGCCGCCCGCCGCGTCCTTCGGATCGGAGGTGAACCGGAGGACTTCCGCGGTGACGTTCAGCGCCGTCAACCCGACCGCCAGCGGCGGTGATCGCAGGGCCGCCGAGGTGCTGTTGCCGACGGGGATCGGTCTGGCGAACCTTGCCTTCGTGCCGGTGATACGCGTGCCGTTCGTTGTCCACGCGAGACCGTGCGTGGAGGCGCGGGTGTAACTGACGGGCCAGCTCTGTCGAATGTCGTCGGCGCTGTTTCCCAGGGCGGTGGTGAACGCGGCGTCGCTGTGTCCGGCCTTCGCGTCCGCCGAGGCCCGTACGACCGGGATGAAGCGCTTCCATACGTCGATCCCGCGGTAGTCCAACTCCCACCAGAATCCCATGGCCTCGTTGGACATTCGGTGCAGTGGACTGCCGGCGCTGCCGAGGTATTCGTCCCATTTCCTGGCGGACTGGTTGAATGTCAGGAGCATCTTTCCGGCCACCCGGTCGGCGACTCTCTCGGCCACCCACGACGGGATGTTGCCGTATGCCTGGACATTCGCGACCGCCAAGCCTTCGGCGCAGTGGGTGAGTTCGTGGACGATGGTTGCCTGGGGGTCGTAGTTCGGTGTGCTCGTGTCGAAGAACTTCGGATAGAAGTAGACCTGGCACTGCGGAGCGTTCCCCGCACGCCAGCCTCTGGTGGCCGCGACGATGACCTGGACAGGCTTGTTGTCACCGGCGAAGCACGAGTGCTGCGCCGGTGTGCCGGGACACGGTGGTTGGCAGCCGGCCAGGCCGGCATGCAAAAGCCATGCGACATGTCGCCGGACCGGTTGGCTTCGCCAATCCGGTTGCATGATGCCGCGGGGTGTTCGCACGACCAGCAGCGCTTCCGTTCGAAGCTGATCTCTCCAGGGACGATCCGATGTTGGCACCTACCCCGACCGCGCCCCGGCGCAGGCAGCCGCCCCGGAAACAGCTGGGCTACCGGTCCACACCGTGAGAGCATTCCGGTTCAGGACAGGGCAGGCGGGGCGGGCATGGGGCTGGACTACAGTTACGAGATCTTCGTACCCTCGCGGAACGTTGTGCGGGCACTGACGCGGCTGGCCGCACTCGCACCCCAAGGCCGTAACACGCCGCTGCTTCCGGTCACTTTGCCAGGCGGCGAGCAACTGATCGTGCCGTTCACCTCGAAGTACAAGAGCGAACCGGTCGACTGCTCGGCCGGCGGCACGCTCGAACTGGACACCTCAATCGTGATCGACGTCGACGACGCGATGCGCGAGTTCCACCTTGGCGATATCGACAGGGTCGACGAGTTGGGAAGAGTGTCGGTCGGATACATCTACTTGACTATCCGGTTCTCACCCGCATGGCACCCGGACTTCGCGTCGCTGCAGTTCACAGCGGCCACCTCGGGCATGAGTCGAATGTTCGAGCAGTCCGCGAGCGTCAGGAAGGTGTTCATCGACCTCACCGCCGCCGCCGGGGGCGCGTGCTGTCTACTCGACACGGAGACCGGAACCTTCGACATCTGCTGGCTCAACGGCGAGACGGTCAGTGGCGAGACTGTTCCGGGCGGCCGATTCTCGCGCTTCCACGATCTCGTCGCCGCCTGGCGCGAGCCGATGGAGTAGAACGAGAACCCAACCGGCGTGGCCGGCCCGGCTGAACGCACAGGTCATGCAGGCTGCATAGTGCTGACCATCGTGACCCGGCTGGCACAGCCGGTGTGACCCTTCGAGATCGGTGGCACCTGACCTTGTGGTTGACACCATCCCTGAAATGCACCGATGCCGTCCCGGCTCCCTGCTGTGCTGGTTCCCACTGCCCGCAAAGCGCTAGAGGGCGTCTGAGAAGGGTTGTTCAGGGAACGTGACTTGGTAGTCGCTTCTCTCGGGGGATGCGGGTCATGGTCGGACCACGTGCTGTGTATGGGACGGATCTGTCCGATGGGGAATGGGAGGTCCTGGCTCCCCTCGTGCCGCCGCCGAGGCCGGGTGGTCGACCGCCCAAGCACCCACGGCGCGAGATCCTCAACGCTTTGTCGTATTGGCTTCGGGCCGGCTGCGCGTGGCCCCTGCTTCCGCACGACTTCCCGCCGTATCAGACGGTCTACCACTACTGGCGAACGTGGCGGATCGAGGGCCGGTGGGAGGCGATCCTGGCCACGCTCCGCGAGCGGGAACGCGTCCGTCAGGGCCGTGATCCCACACCGAGCGCGGGATCGTGGACAGCCAGAGCGTCAAGGGCACGGAACGAGGCGGATGGCACGGATACGACGGCGGGAAGAAGGTGATGGGCGTCAAGCGTCACCTTCTGGTCGACACGCTCGGGCTGGTCCTGGCGGTCTGCATCAGTCCCGCGAACGTCGACGACCGCGACGGCGCCGAAGTCCTCCTCGCCCGCGCCGCCGGCAAGTTCCCGCGACTTGGGTACCTGTGGGCCGACCAGGGCTACCGCGGCCGGGACTTCGTGGACGGCATCCGCCAAACCCACGGGATCACCCTCGGGATCGTCCAACGCCGGGACGGCGGCTTCCGAAGCACCTGGGCCCCGGCCGGGGCCCCACCACGAGAGGTACCCCTGTTCGCGCTGGTCCCCCGCCGGTGGGTGGTCGAGAGAACCTTCGCCTGGCTGGGACGGTACCGGCGACTGTCCAAGGACTACGAGTATTGCCTGGGCAGTTCCGAAAGCGCCGTCTACCTCGCCACCATCATGCTTCTGCTCCACCGAACCGGAGCAAGAACGCGCTCCTGAACAACCCTTCTCAGACGCCCTCTACTGAGTCTTTCTGGTTAGGGTGACGTCACGGCGTGTCCAGGGTGAGCCCGGTCTGGGCGATGAAGCCGTTGAGGAGTGCGGGTCGGTATTGCATGCGTCTGAGGCGTGTGCGTGCCAGGCCAGCGAGTTCGTCGGTGGTGCAGGCTGCGAGGTTGCCCAGACTGCGTTTCAGGTGGGCCCAGACCCCCTCGGCAGGGTTGAGGTCCGGGGCGTACGTCGGGAAGCGGAAGACGGTCAGCCACTCCCGCGCCTCGATCAGCTCCCGCATGGCGGCGTCGACATGATGGGTGTAGTTGTCCCACACCAGCACAATGGGCCCGCCGAGCTGTTGGTGGGCCGCGTCCAGCAAGGCGGCGAAGTCCTTCTCACGGAACCCCTTCGGATCGCCCTTGCGGCCCCGGTGCACCCGCATCCGGTAGATCAGCCGGGTCCGCCGACCGGGCCTGCAACACACCATGCCCGCCATGGAGATACGTCCGGAGCCCTTGGCGGACACCTCCACGACGGGCGGGTGGCCCCGCCGGGACCAGGTGCGCGCCCTGGGCGGGCGCAACGTCTGGCCGGCCTCGTCCGCGAAGCACAGCCAGGCGCCCTGGTCCCTCACCGTCTTTCCACGCGCGGCCACGTCTCCTTCACCCACGTCGCGACCGCGTCCTCGTCGCGTTCGGCCGCACGGCGCCGGGGCATCTGCGGGGTCCAGCCCATCTGCCGCAGGATCCGCCAGGTCTGCGGAACGCTGAACCGCACGTGGAACCGGCGGGCGATCACGACCGCCACCCGCTGGACCGTCCAGCGCTGGTCCTCGACCCAGCCGTGCGCGGCCGGGCCACGCGCCAACTCCGCATCCAGCCACGCCCGCCAGCCCGGTCTCATCCGCGAGGACCTGCCCGGCGGCCCCTTGGACCGCAACGCCTCCGGGCCTCCGCTCCGCCAGTCGGCGTGCCAGGCGTACGCGGACTTGCGGGAGACCCGCAGCCGCCGGGCAACCTCCGGCGGCGCGACCCCCTGGGCGAATAACTCGGCGGCCTCGAACCGCACTTGCTCCCGCTGGGCCCGCTGCTTCGCGGTCAGGCCGCCCCCGTCGGAATACCGCATAACAAGGACATACACCCACCACCACGCTGATCGTCACCCCCATCCGAAAGACTCATTAGCCAGGCCAGGTGAGCACCGAATCTCCCTGACCAGACGCGGCGGCCCACTCGGCAATCCGAGTGGGCCGCCGCGTCGGGCAGGGGGGCCGGCGACAGCACCGGCGGGTTGCCCGGCAGGACGAACGCCTCCGGGGCCACGCCGCCGGTGACACCTGGGAAGCCGTCTTCGGATGGGACGGCGACACCCCCGGTCGGCTACGTGTACGACAGCGGCGTACCCGCTTGAACGCAGCGCTTCTCGGGGGTTGAGGAACCCCGACCGGCGACGATGTCGCCGCCCTGACGGCGTTCTCGTCCCCAGGCGACGCCCGCCGCGGATAATTCCCGACGCGGCGTGGGGCGGCCGGGTGAACACCCCGATCATGAACGGCCGTTCGTGAGCGTAGGAGGCCGCTTGGGAGGGCGGCGGCGGGAAGTCTCGTGGCCTAGTCTGGTTTTCGGCGGGCCGCGGGGGCTCCGAGCGGGGGCGCGCATGACGGGTGGTATCGGGGTGTGGCACCCCGGGCAGGTCGTGCTGGACCGTTATGAGGTGCTGCGGACGGCCGGTGTGGGCGGTATGGGTGTTGTGTACCAGGTGCGGCATCTGGGCTGGGATCACGTCCTGGCGGTCAAGGTGCCGCGCCGCGAAGTGCTCGGTTCACCGCACCGCGTCGCCGCGTTCGAGCGGGAGGCCGAGGCGTGGGCGCATCTGGGGTTGCATCCGCACACCGTGCATTGCGCCTACACGCTGCGCGTCGCCGGGTTGCTCACGGTGTTCGCGGAGTGGGTGGACGGGGGCAGCCTCGACGGCGTGATCCGGTCCGGTGCGCTGTACCGCGACGGGCCCGAGCGTGCGCTGGCGCGCGTACTCGATGTGGGCGTGCAGTTCGCCTGGGGGCTCGACCACGCGCACCGCAGCGGGCTGGTGCACCAGGATGTCAAGCCCGCCAATGTCATGCTCACCGCCGACGGTGTCGTCAAGGTCACCGACTTCGGCCTCGCCAAAGCGCGTTCGGAGGTCGGCGGGGTCCGCACCGGGCCGCCGACCGGCGGGCCCGATCCGAGCTTCACCGTTGCCGGGCTGACACCGGCGTACTCCTCGCCCGAGCAGACCGCCGCCGCGCGCGGCGAACCGATTCGGCTGACCCGCGCGACGGACATCTGGTCCTGGGCGGTCAGCGTCCTGGAGATGTTCGCCGGACGGCGTCTGCCCGGCCAAGGCCCTGACGCGCCGTCCGCCCTCGTCCACCTCGTCCGGCACGGCGCGGTCGACCCGTCGGTGCCGCCGTTGAGGCCCGACGTCGCCGATCTGCTCGCCCGGTGCCTGAGGTTCGAGCCCGGGGAACGACCGGCGAGTCTGACCGAGGTGGCGGACGAACTGGTCGCCATCCACGAGGCGACGGCCCGCGTCCGGTACTCCCGCCCTGCCCCGAAGCCGGCCGATCTCATCGGCGACAGCCTGTCGAACCACGCCCTGTCCGCTCTTGACCTGGGCGACGAAGACCGCGCGACCGACCTGTGGGAACAGTCGGCACAACGCGATCCGCACCACCCGCACACCGTCTACAACCGGGGACTGCACGCGTGGCGTGCCGGACGGCTCACCGACGCGCAACTCCTCGACGAGTTGGCGGCGGTACGCGACACGGATCCGCGCGACCGGCTTCGCAGCCATCTCCTGGGCCTGCTCCATCTGGAGCTGAACGATCGCGTCCAGGCCGCCGCGCTGCTGCGTGACGCTTCCGACGCCACGGCCGTGCGGAGCCTGCGGCGGGCCTCGACGGTGCGGCCGCCGCGCGTCCTCGTGCCGGAAACCACGTCGGCCGAATCGCTCGCCATCGCCCCGGGCGCCCGGGTGGCGCTCACCGGCCGCGGCGAACACACGATGCCCACACCGCCCGGCAGCGAGGGCGGAGCCGTCCGCGTGTGGGGTCTGGTGTCCGGAACCTGCCTGCACGCGTGGCCCGCCCACCCACGCACCGCGTACACCGTCGCGCTGAGTGACGATGGGACGCGGGCGGCGTCGGGCGGCGACGACGGGACGGTGCGGGTGTGGGAGACCGACACCGGACGCCCCCTGCACTCGCTGCCCGCCCATACCGGGCCGGTCGAATCCGTCGCGTGGAGCCCGTGCGGGCGCCGGATCGTGTCCGCCACCCCGCACGGGTCCCTCATCGTGTGGGACGTCGACTCCGGCAGGCCGGTACGCGAGCTCCAGCCCCACGACGCGACGATCCACGGATTCCGCGGCTCCGCGGTGTTCGCCCCGGACGGCGAGTCGGTGGTGCGGTGGGAAGCCGGGCAGGCCCGCTTCCGGGTCTGGGAGATCGCGACCGGACGACTGATCCGCAGCCAACGCCTGTATCGATGCCGGGTCGCCCTCGGACACCACGGCCGGGTGGCCCTGGCGAAGGGCGATGACGGCATGGTGACCCTCTGGGCGCCCCTCACCGGCCGGAAACTCGGACAGTTCGAGGGACACCCGTTCTGGGGGGAGCAGTTCGCCGTCGACGCGGACGGCCGCCGCGCCCTGACCACCGGCCCGCTCGGGGCGCAGTTGTGGGACCTCGACACCGGACGCTGTCTTCGCACCCTGCGGGGCCACGGGCGGAACGGACCCGTGGCGATCAGCCCGGACGGCGGTGTCGGGCTGTGCTGCTCCGCGGACGGAGTCCGCGTGTGGGATCTGCTGCCCCTCGGGCCGACCGCGCCCTGGTCGTACGCCCGTCCGCACGAGGCCGCCGCTGTCACCGGCGCAGCCGATGCGGCCGCGACGGCGCTCGATCAGGCGGAACTACTCGCACAGAAAGGGGAGTTCGCCGCTGCAGCGGGCCGCATCCGGGCCGCGCGCGACGCCCCGGGGCACGAACGCCACCGTCCACTCGCGGACCGCTGGGCGGAACTCGGCAGCGCGCACGGCCGCCGCGTCGGTCTGAGATCCGCCTGGCACCAACACACCTTCGAAGCCGGCAACACACCCCTGGCGGTTCTCAGCCCGGACGGACGGCTCTCGCTGACCGCCGCCACACCGTTGCACAGCGCCGTGCTCTGGGACAACACCACCGGACTTCCGCTGCACACCCTTCGAGGCCACACCGAATACGTCCGCCGCGCGGTGTTCGCTCCGGACGGACGGACCGTGTTCACCGGGGACGACGACGACACCATCATGATGTGGGACACCGCCACCGGGAAGTGCCTCAAGCGGCGCACGGGGCACCGTGGGCTCATCTCCGTCGCCATGCTTCTGCCGGACAGCCGACACCTCGCGTCGGCACTCGGGGACCTCACGAACGCATATGCCCGCCGAGCCGTCCGCGAGCACCGCGGCTTCATCACCTCCGCGGCATGCACCCCCGACGGGCACACCGTGGTCACCGGGGGCGTCGACGCCACCGCCCGCGTGTGGCACCGCAGCCTGGCGCATCGGGCCGGACCGGTTCTGGCCGACCACACCGAGACGGTGACGTGCGTCGCCGTCGACGCCACCGGCGAAATGGTCCTCACCGGCTCGTGCGACAAAACCGCGCGCCTGTGGAGCCTGGCGACCGGACGATGCCTGCACGTACTCCGCGGCCACCACGACGACGTCGTCGCCGTCACCTTCGCACCGGACGGAAGAACCGCGCACACCTCGTCCGTTGACGGCACCCTTTGCGTCTGGGACCTGGCGAACGGCCGCGCCATCATGGTCCTGACCGGTCATACCGGCCTCATCAAGACACACCTGACGACTCCCGACGGACGCGCGGCACTGACCGCCGGGAACGACGGGACGATCCGCATTTGGGACCTCTCGCGGGGTACCGCCCTGCGTGTGCTGACCGGGCACACGAACCGAGTCACCGATATCGCGTTGAGCCACGACTGCCGCACCCTGCTTTCCGGCTCGTGGGACAACACCGCTCGACTCTGGTATCTCGACTGGGACTACGACTTCCGAACCCCCGCACCTCGTACGGACGAAGGGATGACATCACCATGATCAGCTCCTGCGCCGGAGAGCACTGCAAACGCCTCGTGAGCCTGTCCGAGGTACCCGGCGGAAACCCGGTCGCGCTCCGGGATCCCGAGGGCTTCGCCGTGTCCTTCCTCATCTGCGGCGACTGCAAGCTCACCTTCTGCGAGCGCTGCGACCCACGACGTATACGTCTCATCCGGGCGCTCCCTTGTGGCGCCTGCGGCGGCAAGCTGTTCGACGGCAACTACTGGCGCAACGCGCGCCGCCAACCCACCCCCGAGGCCGTCGTCCTGCACGACCAGGGCTACGAACTGGCCGCACAGGGCCAACTGGCGGAAGCCATCACCGTCTTCCGCGATGTCATCCGCCAACGCCCCCGGTACGTCCGGGCCCACATCCACCTCGCCGCCGCGCTCGACGGCGTCGGTGACGCCCAAGGCGCGCTCGAAGCCGTCGACAGGGCCCTGCGCATCGCCTCCGACAACCCCGCCGCACTCGTCGACCGCGCGAACTACCTGACCCAGCTCAGCCGCGGCGCGGAGGCGGTCATCGCGTACGACCGGGCCATCAAGCGCCTGCCCGCGCAACTGGCAGCCCACGTCAACAAGAGTCTCGTACTCCTCGACCTGAACCGCGTCGACGAAGCCGTCGCCGCCTGCACCGAGGCGGTCCGCCTCGCCACCACCGGAACCGGCGTCGACATCACTCCCACCGCCACCGCCGCCGCCCACGGCAGCCTCGGCGCGGCCTACCACCGTGCGGGCCGACACGACCTCGCGGTGAACGCCGCCGACCAGGCCATCCAATCCGACCCCGACAATCCCCAGTGGTACACCAACCGGGCCAACGCCCTGATGAACCTGGGACGTCCGGCGGAAGCCCGGCGCGATCGCGAAACCGCCGCGGCCCTGGCCGCGAACTGACGACGGCTCGCACCGGTCCCTCCGCACGGTGCCCCTCGTGCAGGAGAGCGTCGCCGTCCGCGTACCGGCGCAGCCGTCCCGCGGACTTCCACGCCTCGAATGTCAGGGGTTGGGGCTGCTTGTGTGTGAAACACAAAATTGCGACGTGGTGGCGACGTGCGCTGTCTCGCTGCGGAGTACCACTCACAAGCGGGGCGTTCGGTATGCCGCGGACAGAGCGGCACGGGAACCGGCGGATGCGGCAAAGCCGACCTTCGGGTACGAGGGGAGAAGGAAGTCGTACGGAACGAGTGGATCATCACCGCGGGCAAGCGTGTTCGGTGGAGAGGCTTGGGAATTGCTCGACTGCGCCCGCGTCCGGAATCAGCCTCGCGGCACCCTGCAGACGATCGCTGGCATCGGGAGGCGTGGCAAGCCGGGCACTCGCGAACAGATGTGTCTTACTTCCGAGGCGGCCCAGGGCGCACGATGGTCCGCACGTGCGCGTTACGGGCCCGCGGCGGAGGCGGCGAGTCGGTGTGCGGTGACCCGGTGCCATCCGCGCAACGTCCCGCCGACGTCCCGGTTCAGGCCGGTGATCTCACGGGCCGTGGTGTCCGCCCACAACGGGTGCAGGCCCGGGACCACCGTGACCGCCTCGGCGTCCGTCAAAGGCTCCAACCGCACACGCCGATACGTGTGGGAGTGCAGGTTCGGCGCCCGTTTCGGCAGCGCCGTGCCCCAGGCGGGGGAGCCGACGACGATCAGGGCGAGGTCGACGTGCGGGTCCTCGGCCAGGGCCGCGAAATACTCCAATGCGTCCTTCGGCAGGACGTCGGCGTGGTCGACGACGACGGTGCGCGGGGTTCGTTCGAACGCGCGGGTGACGCCGTGTTCGAAGTCGATCCGCGACCGCGGGGCCGTCCGTCCCGGCCACAACCGCCCCCACAACGCCTCCCGCACGATCGCCATCGTCGGGCGGGAACGAAACGTCAACCACGCCGCGTTCCGGCCCCGTTCACCCCGCGCCTCGTCCAGCGCGGCGGCCACGGCGGCGGTCTTGCCGACCCCGGGTACCCCGGTGACGCACAGCACGGCCGGTGTCGCGACCGCCTCCCGCACCGCCTCCCCGACCTCCAACAGCCCGACGGTGGCCGCCGTGCCCCACCCGGACACCACATCGACACCGGCCTCGGCTTCAGTCCACACGCGACGCGCCCTCCCGATCGACACCACCCCCGAACCGACCCAGTCTGGCCCCGAGGTCCGGGCCACGAGTCGAAAACCGGGGAAGTACCGGCGGCGGGCCGGTCGCCCGGTGACGGTGCCGCGTCGAGCACGGACGGCGGCCCGGTGATCTGGGAGGGCGCCTCGGTGGCGGTGGGCGACGGGTTCGGGCTCGACGTCGGGTCGGAGGTCGTCGGTGAGCCGGATCGGAGCCACCGAGACGGCGTCACCGCGACGATGTCTGTGGGCACCTGTAGGTTCCGTGATCGTGTTCGAGGGGTGGCGGGTGCCGGCGGACGAAGAGCGGCGGACGTGGATGCTGGAGCCGTTCGTGGGTGTGGGGTCGCTGCGCTTCGGCTTGACCCCCGACGAGGTCGCGGACGCGATGCGGGAGGTCACCGCGGAATCCGAGCGATACAGGCGTAGTTGTCCGCCGGGCGCGAACGTCTACATGGTCGAGGAGGGGTGGTATCGGGAGTTCGGTCTGCGCCCTGGGCACCCACGCCGGTGCCGAGGCCGCCGCGCCGATTCGCGACGACCTCCTGGAAGCCGCGACCGGTTCGGCCGATCACACCGCCCGGGGCGTGCGGTGGGCCGTCGCCCGCCGCCGGTACCCTTCCCGGGCCAGCGTGTGCAACCGGCTCGACAGCCCCAGGAGTCATCGTGAAAAGTTCGCACACCGCCGGCATCTCGAGAGTGAGGAATGGGTCGTGACCAACCGCGCGGCGGACCCGAACGAGCAAGCCCGCAAATCGTGGGAGCGCGGACTGAGGCTCCTCGACTCCTCCGACGAGGAGGAGCGCTTCCAGGGCGTTTCATGAACATCGTCCACGCCAGGGAGATGGATCCTGCGTGTCGACGGATGCCGACGAGGTGCTTCGCGACTTCGCGGCGGGCCGTCGGCGGCGCTGGTTGCCCGATCGGCTCGCCGTGCGAGCGGCTCGCCTCGCAGTACGTGGCAAGGACCCCTTGAACGCCTACCGGGGCAACCCGGCGGTCAGGTTTTGGCGGACGTGCACCCTGCAGGAGAAGGCGATGGCCGGGGCAATGGCGCTCCTGGGCCTGATAATGATCGTGATCGGTGTCCAAGCCCTCCCGTGAAGCCCACTTGCGCGTCCGGGTGCTCCGTCCCGGCCGTTGTAAAGGGTCTTGCCGGTTGATCCTGTGTTGACCGTTGGGTCTGCAGACCGGCCACCCCGACATCACCGTGGTGTGCGCCGGCGGCGTCGATCGGCCGCCACGGACGCCGCCGCGACCCGAGGACCGTCCGTCCGCCCCGCCTCCTCCCGCGTCCGCAACCTTGGGTGCGGGCCCATGGGATCCGCCTCGTTCCCGCGGGTTCAGCGGGTGTCGATGCGGTCGTCGGTGCCCGGTGTGGGGAGGAGGTGATCGAGCGATCGGGCGTCGTCGTGGGTCCCGCTGTACGGGGTCGAGTTGGTGATGCCGATGTAGACGGGACCGCAGGTGGTGCGTGTCTCGAGCGCGGTCCACTGGTCGAGTTGGTGTTCGGCGTACGCGTGGAGCAGGACGGCGAGTCGGATCTCGTGGGCGGGGGTGAATCGGTTCTCCCGCGCGCCGAGCGGCGGCAGCAGAGCGTCGATCGAGTGGAAGTAGCCGTCGGTTGTGCCCGTGGGGATCGTACGGAACATTTCGAGGTACGCGTCCCCGTACTTCGTCCGCACCCGCAGTATGGCCGACTCGTCCAGGACGTGTTCGGCGTACTCGTGCAACACCAGGGCGAGTTGCCGTCGGTCGGTGTCGTCGAACCCGGTCATCGCCCCAGCGTATCGGCGCGCCCGGGAGCCTCACCCGACCGGGTTCCGGTTCCCGGCCTGCGCGACGCGGGGTCGCGTGCCTCGGGGATCGGAGGCCTTCGCCGGGGGCGGTCGGGTCGCCTGCGCCGGTCGTGGGTGTCCACCGCCGGGGCGGGGCGACCGGTCCGGGCCGTCCCGGAGCGAGGCGGTGTCGGTGTGCGGTGGTACCCAATCGTGATTCGGCCGGTGACATCCGTGGGAGGCGATCGTGACATCCGAGGAACTCGTGTTCGATTACCGGCGGGCGTGTGTGGACGGGTTCGAGGTGTACGAGGGGACCGCGTTGGATGTGCGGATCGTGGTCGCGGGCCTGCCGAGGGCGGTTCGGGACGGGTTCCTGCTCGGGGAGGTGCCTTGGGGTCGGTTCTCCCACGCGTACGGCTCGGGCGAGGACGTGCCCGCACTCCTGGAGTCGATGCGTTCCGCGGACGCGGACGGGGCGATGCACGCGTGCGCGACGTTGTGGGGTTCGGTGTGTCATCAGGGCACGATCGGTTCGGTGGCGCCGCTGGCGGTGCCGTTCCTCTTGCAGATCGCCGCGAACCCTCTCGGGCACGTACGGGCGGACGCGCTGGGCCTGGTCGCCGCGGTGGCGTGTCGCAACCACTGGGGCGACGGGTCCCGCGAGCATCTGTTGCGGGTCGCCGACCCCGACGACGAACCGCGCTTCGACGGGGGCGGCTACCCGCAGAACTGGTCGGTGCGGGCCGCGCGGGACGCGATCGCGGCCGACGCGCACATCCCGATCGCCCTCCTGGACGACCCGGATCAGCAGGTGCGACAGGAGGCGGCATGCGTGGCGGCGGCGTCGTCGGGCCGCGCCGGGGAGTTCTCCGCCGCCCTGCACGAGCGCCTGCGCGCCGAGAAGATCCCGCGCCTGAGGCCGGGTCTGGTCCTGGCGATCGCACAGTTGGCGCGGGAGCACCGTCACGAGGACGCGGTCGGTTTCACCCACGCGTGCTGGACGGACCCAGGACGCCCCGCCGAGGTCCGTGTCGCCGCGGCGCTGGGGTGGCTGTGCCTGGTCGACGACCCGCCCCCCGCCGAGCTGCGTGCGGTCCTGGACGATCTCGTTACGCCCGAACTCGGCCGCCTGATGGCCGAGGTGCCCTGGATAGCGCAGGTCGACCACTACCGCGGCGCCGGACTGACGCGCACCCTTGAGCACATGCTCGGCCCTGTCCGACGCCGCACCGCCTTCCCCGACTCCTGGGCAGAGACGGGGTGGTTCGTCGACGAGCCGCCCTTTTGACCAGTGCACGGGTGACGAGGGTGTCGCGCGCCCGCTGCGTGTCGGGGAAGAACCCCCGGGCGTGGCCGCCGACGGCCCTGCCGTCGTCATCGACGCCGGCGAACGAACGGCTTCTCGCGGTGACGAGTTGCCGCCACCGCTCTGCCGCTCATAGCCACGTTGCTCCTGGGAGGCGGAGCCGGAAGTTCGGGGCCACGCAGGGTCAGCAGCCGGCCGTCACGTTCCCGCAGTAGATCCATCCATAGCGGGCTTCGGGGGTCCGAACCGCGTACCACTTGTGGTGGTAGCTGTTGTAGTCCGACCCGAGTACGACAAGAATCTCCCCCGGGGGGCTGTAGGCGACGGGGTCGGACTTCCCGTACATGTCCTTCCGGACGTTGCCGCCCGAGGACACTGTGGTGTCGACAACCGCTACCGAATCGGCGGCGGTGGTGATGGGTGCGGTTGTCGTCGTGTGCGTGTCGATGGGCGCGGGTAGCGCCTGGGCAGCGGTGGTGGGAACACCGGTCAGCAGGACGGCTCCCGCCACGGCACTGGTGAGTGCAAGTCGAGTACGCATGTTTTCCCCTCAGGGTCGAAGTGTTGCTGTTGCCGTGGTCCGAGGACTGTTCGGGTGTGCGATATGCATGGTGCCGATCGGGACGCCACGCGGCGTTCTGTCAGTCCGCGCAGGTGTGCGCCCACCTCTGGCCCGGTCGGGCCCTCGACCGCGGTGCCCCGACGCCCGTCCCATCACGACGCTCGGGATGCCCCAAGGGTGAGTTCCTGCGTGTGCGTGTGTCTCCCCTTCGTTGTGGCCACACCGCGGCGGACGCGACCGGCCGTCGAAGCATCGATGGATCGAGGTCCCGTTCCCGCCGCGGGCGTGGACGAGTGGCCGGTTAGCGGCTTCCGCGTTCTTCGTGCGACGGTCCAGGCTTGGAGTTGCCGTTTCATCGTCGGGGCCGCGGGCGGTTCCACGCATTCGGTTCGGCGTGGACCGAATCGAGCGGGTGGCGAAGCCTGTTGCGTGGTGAGGGGAGAGCCATGCTGCGCGTGTGTTTCACGGCCGAGGACCTGCTGCGGGTGAGGTTCGCCGACGACCCGGCACCGATGGTGGAGTTGATGCTCGCCGTCGCAATGCTTCAGCGCTCCGATGCGGTCTTCGGGCTCTGGCGGCGGCAGGTGGGCCGGAAGCTGACGCCCTCCTTGAGGCCGTTGTCGGAACTCGTGCCGGCCACCGGCAAGGGGCCGCTGTTCCTTGATCCACCCGACTCGGACTTCGATGGCGGACTCGATCGGGTCCTGTCGAGCCCCACCGCGCTTGTCCGTTCCGAGTTGCAGCGGGTGCACGCCCGAGACCGGCGTCCGAGCCCCTGGACACGCGAGCTGGCCGATCGCGACCGGCACGCCTGGCAGAGAGCCTCGAACATGCTCTGCGGAGTGCGCACGCGCGCATCATCGGCGAGCCCTGGGATCGCATCCGTGCCGGCTTCGACGCCGATCGCGCCTGGCGTGCCCATCTCCTGGCCGGCCGGGGCATCCGCGAGATGCTGACGGGCCTGACCCCGACCGCACGCTGGCGTGAGACGACCCTGGAATTCGACAGCACCGACGATGTCGAGCTCACCCTCGACGGGACAGGCATCACCCTGCTTGTTTTCGACAGGTTGTTTCGGAGCCACTCGGGCAACGTGATTGAGAGCCACGTTGCTCCGTTCGTGGTGGGGATGGACTGTGGTTCGAGTCCGGTTTCGGCAACGAGTTTGAGAGCCACCCCTTTCGGGTGACTTCGGGTGTGCCGGTTCGGCGGTCGGCGGGTTGGTCACGCGGACGTGCAATAGCGTGGGCCCCCGGGTCCTCGCTGCGCTGTGTCCCTGACAGGCGCGGTGCGCGAGGACCCGGTCAGATGACGCAGGCGTGCGTGGGGCCGGCCGGGCTCCCGCGCCCGACCGGCCCCTTCAATGCCCGTTCCGGCCATTCCACCGCGGCAGCAGTGGAGCCGATGGAGCGTCAGGCGCGGCTCTGCGAACGGGACTTGTCCCAGAAGCTACCCGCGATCGACACCACGCCGGCGAACACGGCGATGCCGAAGCCGATGTTGACGTACCGAACGGTCGTGTCGTCTGATGCCCCGGCGATCAGCGGGATACTGCCGACAAGCATCCCCGCCTCGGCGATCAGCAGCCCGGTGATCGTCCACCGGGCGTTGATTCGGGGGTTCGACCGGGGTACCCGGCCGCGCCCCAGCGCGACGGCGAACGTTCCCACGAACACGGTCGAAACGACCGCCAGCACGAGCCAGACAATCTGATCACCACTCATGGCCGCTCCCCTGTCGTCGAGTCGTGATCAGTGTCGCATCGGGCATCCCGCCAGTCTTCATCGGAGCTCGTTCCGGGCTGCTTCGGCGGCGTGTTCGGCTTCGGTGGCCCGCAGCCGGTAGGACTCCGAGCCGGTCTGGACCACGATGGCCAGGAACGTGAGCCGATCGGCGATGGCCGCGCAGAGCCGGGGATCGGTGAAGGTCTGGTCCCATTCGGTGAACGGCGCGTTGCTGGCGACCGCGGTGGACTTGCGTTCCTCACGCTCGGTGAAGATCTGGAAGAGCAGCTTGGCGCCCTTCTTGTCCAGGTTCAGATACCCAAATTCATCCAAACACAGGAGATCGACCTTGCTGTAGCGGGCGATCACCGAGGAGAGGCGGCGGGCCTGTTCGGCCTCGGCGAGCTCGTTCACCAGCGCCGAGGTGGTGGTGTAGCGGACCGAGAGCCCGGCCTCGGCGGCCGCGGTGCCGGCGCCGATCAGCAGGTGGGACTTGCCCGTGCCCGAGTCGCCGATCAGGACCAGCGGGCGCCCGTCGCGGACCCAGGACGGATCGGTGATCATTCCGACGACCTCGGGCGGGACGTTCGGGTTCCAGGTCGGGTCGTACTCCTCCATCCGCTTTTGGCGGGGGAACTTGGCGGCGCGGACCATCCGCTGCTTGCGGCGGGTCTCCCGGTCCGCGCACTCGACCTGGAGCAGGTCGGCGAGGAACTGCTTGTAGGAGTACTTCTCCCGGCCCGCGACCGCGGTGATCTCCTCGAAGCGGGCGCGGATGGTGGGCAACCGCAGTTCGCGGCATGCCTCGTCGATGACCTGGTCCTCCCAGTCCGAGTCCGGCAGCGGGACCCGGGAGGGCGGCAGGTGCCGCCCGGCGACGTCGTCGGCGGCCCGGCGGGCCGCGGCGGTGGTCTCCTCGGCGGCGGGACGGGTTGCGGGGCTCATGCGCTGGTGCCTCTCTGCTGGCGGTCGGGGGCGGAGCGGGGCGGGAGGACCGGCCGCAGGAGCCGGTCGTACTTGGCCATGTCCGGCAGCGGCCGGCTGTCCGGCGGAAGGCGGCGCTCGTGCAGGACGAGCACCCGGCCGCCCGCGGGCTGGTCCCGCGCGGCGTCCCGGGGCGGGCTCTCGGTGTACTTGCGGGCCTCGATCGCGACCAGGTCCGCGCTGACCGAGCCGAGGCGGACCGCCGTCCGCAGCGCGGCGGCCATCGCGTCGGCGGGCAACTGCCGGTGCAGCAGCAGCACCTCGATCAGCATCCGGGTCCCCTCGCGCTCCCCGCACTTGGCCTTCGCTGCGACCCAGAACTCCTCGTGGGCGCGCTCGGGGGGCCGGCGGCGATGCGGGCGCGGTGTCCGCCGGTGGGTGGGTGATCATTTCCGCCACCGGGGAGATCAAAGTTTCCGTTGACACCCACCCCCGCCCAACCCCGCCGCGTCCTGGTCCACGGCACCGGCGCCCGCCGACACCCCTACGCCGACCTCCAACCCCCCGGTCGGCGTTCTGCGGACCTGAGCCGCTACGGGCACCGAAGCCGGGGGAGCGCCGGCTGAACCCGTCGGGACGTCTCGCGCCGCCTTCGGCGCGGCAAGGTGTGTTCGTCTCCGCGTCTCCGTTGTCCCATCGGGGCGTTGGCAGTGTTCGTGGTGCAGGCTCGCGGCGACGAACGCGCCGCATCACCGGCAGGTAGTCCTCGTCCGGCATCCCCTGCGGATTTCGCAAAACGCTGGATCGCGTCCGTCCGCCGCGAATGCACCGACCGGCTCCTCATCACCGGCGAACGCCATCTGCGCATCGTCCTCCACGCGTACGTCGCCCACTACAACACCGGCCGCAGCCACCAGGGCGACGGAATGGACCTGCGCGCCCCGGGCGAGGCCCCGAACGTGACCGCCCTCCCGAGCCGGCCCAGCCGCGCCGTCAGGGCTCCTCGACGAGTACGAAGCAGCCGCATGAAAAGCGCAGGTCAGGACCGGTATCCGAGTATTCGACCAGCACAGGGATTCGACGTTCTCAGCGAATTTGACCGCGTGCTGACAGCGGTGCCCCCGTGCCACTGGTGCTGACCGCCGATTCGGCCCGGCGCGCTCGCATGGGCGCGCTCGGGGGGCCTTCCCGGTCAGGTGATGGCGCACCGCGCGGCGAGTGCGCGGAGTTCGGGTGTCGTGCGTGAGCCGACCAGGAGGCCCGAGACGAGGGCGCGGACGGCGGGTCGGGTGTGGATTTCCTCGGGGGAGCAGCGTTCGGCGTTCAGGAGGGCGTGCAGGCTTTGGTCGCGGCGTCCCCAATGGGCGTACGCGGTGGCGATGTCGGTGAAGTAGCGGCAGCGGCGTTCGACGGTGGGCAGGGTCGCGGGTGTGATGGTTCGGGCTGCGGCGATGGCCGCGCCGGGGTCGCCGGCGGCGTTCTCGGCGGAGATGCGGTGGAGGGTGACGGTCGTGGGTCCGAAGCCGCCGCCGTGGTCGCGGAGCACGACCCCGCCCAGGCGGGCGGCGATGGCGGCCGCCTCGTCGGTGAGTTCCCGCATGCCGTCCCGGTCCCGCGCCCGTGCCGCCGTGTATGCGGCGGACTGCAGCAGCAGTCCTCGTTCCGCGGCGAAGCGTGGAGAAGAGCCCTGGAGGGTGGGGTGGTCGGCGGCGTCGAGGGCGATGCGCATGGCCTGTTCGTGCCACCCGGCCTTGCGGGCGAGAACGGCCAGGTTGCGGGCGGCCTCCGCCGCGACCAAGGGGCTGTTGCCGGCGTGGGCGGTGACGCGGGCGCGGTCGGCGGCCATCCACCCCAACTGGACGTCGTCGAGTTTGATCAGCATGCGCGTGGTCAGCACGTAGACCTCCGCGAGCAGCGCCTGGTGCTCGGCGCTCGCGGTGTCGTCGGCCAAGGCGTGGCCGGCCGCGACCAGGCGCGGCAGGCGTTCCGCGAGGGCGCCGTAGCTGCCGGCGTGATAGTCGCCCATGGCCACCGCCAACGCGCCGCGCAACCGCGTCGTCGTGGTCGTCGGCGGCGCGTCGTCCAGGCCGAGCATCGCATCGCGCACGCGCGCGACCAGGAGATCACCCGACGCTTGCGTCCGCGCGCCGCCGGCCCCGACGAGGGGGAGGGACGCGGTGGCCGCCAGGTTCGCCAACAGGCGTCGTCTGCGCACGTTCTCGCCCTCTCGTGGTTCCTCGCGCACAACAGTAGAACCCGGCAACCCCGGAAGCGATCCACGCGCGGCGGGACGCGATCCCGGTAACGCCGGCGCGGGCGCGAGCCCGAAATCCTCGACCGACAACTCCAGCGCGTGGGCGAACCGCCGGATGACCGTGACGTCCGTCAACGGCGCGAGGCCGCGTTCGTACCGGGAGACCTGGGCGGCGGAGTACCCGGCCCGGCGGCCGAGTTCGGCGAGCGTCCACGCCCGCGCCAACCGAGCCTGCCGTACCCGCATGCCCGAACCCGCACCCTGCCGCTGTTGCCTGACGGTGGCCACGGACGACCTCCTCGCCTGCCGGTGCGGGAACTCCCAGTGATAGCACCCGCACACCCCCACGATGAACCGCTTTGCACAACATGCAAAGGGTTTGCGCCATACGTTCCCGGCCGGGACGCGACGACCCCGTCCGAGGCGTGATGGGACCACGCGGCACCCACTTCCCGGTCCGCGTCCGAGGCGGCCACCTCGCCGTCCGGCCCCACCGCACGAGGAGCGACCGTGCGTACTCCGACCTCACCCCACCCCGATGAACGCCTCACTCCGGCCTACTACATCGACCCCCGGCAGGTCACACACCGCTACATCGCCGACCTGATGGCCGGCTGCGCCACCGTGTTCGACGTCAAGCCGGCCATCGCCGCCGACCTGGCCCACCTCACCGCCACCATCGCCGACACCGCCGACGTCCACCCCGACGCGCGCCTGACCGGAGCGATCCGCATCGAGGACGGGGCCACGGTCGAGGCCGGCGCCACGATCACGGGTCCCGTGCTGATCTGCGCCGGTGCCGTGATCGGGGCCGGCGCGGTGATCCGCGACCACACCGTCATCGGCCCCGATTGCCGCATCGCGGGCGGCGCGGAGATCACCCGCAGCCTCCTGGTCGGCCGCGTGCTGATGGTGCACCACGCGTTCGTCGGGGACTCGATCCTGGGCCACGGCGCCAACATCGGCGCGTTCTGCACCACCACCGGCATGCGCGTCACCGGCCCGGTCACCGAACCCGCCACCACCGAGATCACCCTCGTCCTCGACGACGAGCGCATCACCACCGGCCACACGAAGTTCGGCGCTGTGATCGGCGACGACGTCGCCCTCCCCGCCGGCACCGTGCTGAGCCCCGCCACCCTCATCGGCCCCGGCACGGTGATCTTCCCCCGCAACCACGTCGGCGGCGTCCTGCCACGCGGCACCCGAATCAGGTGACCCCCGTGACCACAGCCCATCCCGTCACCGCCACGGCGACCGAGACGCCCAACGTCCTGCGGATCACCGGCGGAACCCCGCTCACCGGCACCACCACCATCCAAGGCAGCAAGAACATCGCCCTCCACCTCTACGCCGCAGCCCTCGCGTGCGACGGACCGACCGTCCTGCGCAACGTGCCTGGCATCATCGACACCGACGTGTGCGCCGCGATCCTGCGCCACACCGGTGCCGAAGCCGGCCACACCGACGGCGAGTTCCGTGTCACCCCGACCGGGCGCCCGATTGCCGAGATCCACCCGACGCTGGGCGCACGGGTCCGTATCACCACCATCCTGGGCGCCGCCGTCCTGGCCCGCGCCGGCCGCGTGAGCATGCCCCGGCCGGGCGGGGACGCGTTCTGCCCACGCCTGATCGACCGCCACCTCGCCGCGATGACCGAAGTCGGCGCCACCGTCATCGACGACGGCCACACCATCCGCGCCGTCCTCGGCCCGCGCGGCCTGCGTCCGTTCCGTGTCGACGTGAACACCCCCTACGGCCCGAGCATGGGCGCGACCGTCACTGCCCTGCTGCTCGCCGCCCGGGCGCCCGGGAGCAGCCTGATCACCCACCCGAGCGTCGAACCCGAAGTCGTCAACACCGCCGCGTTCCTCGCCGCCGCCGGCGCGAACATCGACTGGGCCGAGGAGGGCCTGCACGTCACCGGCACGGACCGCCTCACCGGCGGGGCCCACACGATCCCCGGCGACCGGATCGAGGCCGCCACCTGGGCGATGGCCTGCGCCGCCACGAGCGGCCGCGTCCTCCTCGACGGCATCACCCTGGCCGACCTGCCCACCGGCCTGACCACACCCCTGCGCGAGGCCGGGGTGACCCTCACCGACCTGCACCACGCCGTCGCCGTCCTGGCCCCCGACCGACTCCTCCCGGTCACCGCCCACACGGGCCCGCACCCGGGGCTGCCGACCGACACCCAACCCCAACTCACCGCCATGCTCACCCAAGCCCATGGCACCTCGACGGTCACCGAGGCGATCTACCCCCGCCGTGACTCCCACGTGACCGGGCTGCGCGCGTTCGATGCCGATGTCACCACCGACGGCCCCCACATCCGCGTTCGCGGACCCGCTCGACTCCACCCCGCCGACGTGCACGGCGACGACATCCGCGCCGCCACCGCCTACCTCATCGCCGCCCTGACGGCGGACGGAACGTCTACGATCCGCGGCATACACCACCTGCGGCGCGGCTACCAACGGCTCCTGCCGACTCTCGCCGCCCTCGGAGCCCACGCCACGCTCACCACGACGGAGAACCCACACCCATGAGCCCGACGCCGTTCACCCGCACCGACGTTCAAGCCCTGCACGACGCCCTCGACACCCTCGTCACCACGGGGGGCAGCCCCGGCGGCATCGTCGTCTGCGGAACGTCAGCCGGGCAACGGCACACGATCACGACCGGCGTCGTCGCACCCGAATGCGGCGACGCCCCACCCACCGAACACACCGCCTACGACGCCGCGTCGCTCACCAAGGTCGTCGCCACCTGGCCGCTGATCGGCCGCGCCCTCGACAACCAACTCCTCGACCTCGACACCCCGGTACGCGCCTACCTCCCCCCGATCACCGGCGACGCCCCCGGCGCCGACGCCACCATCCGCCAACTCCTCACCCACATCAGCGGACTGCGCGCCGAAACGCGCCTGGACCGCTATCGGGGCAACCCCACGCCGCTCGCCGAACTCCTGTGCCGCGAACCACTCGACGAACCCCCGGGCCGCCACCGCTACCTCAACCGGGGCTTCATCCTCCTCGGCCTGGCCCTGGCCCACGTTCATCGACGGCCTCTGCACGAACTCGCCGCCGAACTGTGGACCGACCTCGGCATGACCGACACCACCTACGGACCCGTCACCCGCAGCCCACACGTCGCACCCACGGAACAGCGCCTCGCCGGGGCACCCCGGATCTGGGGCGGCGTCCACGACGACAACGCCGCCCTCCTCGGCGGCATCGCCGGCCACGCCGGCACCTTCACCACAGCGGCCGACCTCGCCGGCTACGCCGAACACCTCCTCGACCGGGAACACCCTCTCCACACCTGGCTAACCGCCTCCAGCACACCCCATGCCCCCGTCGAACCCGGCCTCGACCGAGGACTCGCCTGGCTGGTCGCGGACGACGGCGACGTTGTCTACCACCACGGCTGGACCGGCACGAGCCTGTACCTCGCCCCCACCATCGGCCGCTACATCGCGATCTGCACCAACGCCGTCTACCACGGCCCACCCGGCCCCCGCCTCGTCCCGCTGCGAACCCTCGCCCGCAAGACCCTCGCCACCACCTGACCCCCACCACCCGGAGCCCACCATGGGTGACCTTCTCGCCGACCACACCACCCTGCGGCTCGGCGGCCCCGCTGACCGTCTCCTCGTCCACACCGACCCCACCGCCTGGCCCGACCTCGCCGCCGAACTCCCCGACCACCCCTGGGTCCTGGGCGGCGGCAGCAACGTCCTGGCGCCCGACACCGGCCACCGGGGCACCGTCGTGGTCATGGCCACCCGGGGCATCACCACCACCCACGGCCCGCACGGCACCGTCGAGGTGACCGCCCAGGCCGGCGAACCCCTCGTCGACCTCGTCGCCCACTCCGTCGCGCACGGCCTGTCCGGGATCGAGTATTTGGCCGGCATCCCCGGTACCGTCGGCGCCGCACCCGTCCAGAACGCGGGCGCCTACGGACAGGAGATCGCCGACTCCCTCATAGCGCTCACCGCCCATGACCATCACACCGGCCGCACCGTGCGCCTGGCCCGCGAGCAGTGCCGGTTCGGCTACCGCGCCAGCCGCTTCAAGACCGAACCGGGCCGCTTCACCATCCTCGACATCACCCTGCGCCTGACGCCGCGCATCCACGCCGCACCGATCACCTACCGACACCTCGCCGAAGCCCTCGACGTCGCCCTCGGGACCACACCACCGCTGGCCGAAGCCGCCGCGGGCGTATCGGCCGACCGCGGCGCGCGCGGACTCCTGCTGCCCGCCGACGGCCCCGACGCCCGCCAAGTCGGCTCCGTCTTCCTCAACCCACCCGTCACCATGAGCCAAGCCGCAGCGGTACGCGCAGCGGGAGGACCCGTCAACCGCACCTCGGACGGAACCCGACGCGCCAGCGCGGGTTGGCTGCTCCAACAACTCGGACACCAACCCGGCTCTCGCCTGGGCGCCGGTGTCTGGTGCTCGACCCGCCGCGTCCTCACCCTCGTCGCTCGCGAGCACGCCACCGCAACCGCATTCACCGGCGCCCTGTCCCGCTTGGTGACCGACGTGGAAACCGCTTTCGGCATCTGCCTGCGCCCCGAGCCGACCGACCTCCGGGACTGGGCGCGCGGGCAGGAGCTGCGGGAGCACCCGGGCCTCGCCGTCCTCGACGCCGACACGGACCGCATCCGGGATCACTCGTAACCCGGTCCCCGTCCCGCTGCGCCGGCCCCCCCGCCCCGAGCGGGTCCGGGAGCGCGCCCTGCCCGAAAACGGAGGAGCGGCCCACCGGTTGCGCGCGGCGCAGACCGGCAGCCCTGCGTAGGGATCGGATCAGCGCGCACGGCGCAGTCCGAGCCGAGTCCCGCGTTCGACCGGATCGGCGATGGAGCCGGACGCCGCAGTGATTGCGACCGGCCGTGCGCGGGGTCGGGAACACCGACCGGGCCGGACCGGCGTGGAAACGAACCCTTGCCACCGGTGACGCCACCGCATCGTGGTTGCTAGGTTGGTGTCATGACGGTGATGACGTTGCGGATTCCCGATGACCTGGACGCCTCGATCCGCGCGGGCGCGGCGGCGGCGGGCCTGTCCCTGAACGCCTACATCGTGCGGGCCGCCCGCAGGCAGGCGGTCCTGGACGCCGCCCGGCACCTGGCCGGGCTCGGCTTGGGTGAGGACCTGTGCGGCGAGGGCGACAGCCTGTGAGGCGAGGTGAGATCTGGACCCTCGGCGACGGCCGCAATGTCCTGATCGTCTCCCTTGACGGCCTCGAACAGGCCTACGCGGCACTCCTGGCGATCGTGCTGCACCCCGCGGGGCGCTACCCGGACACCGCGATGTCCGTCGTCGTCGAGGACCCCCTGCCGTGCACGGCCGTGGCGGTCAACCTCCAACAACTGCGCACCACCCGCTTCGACGACGCGGACCTCGTTGGCGCCGTCGATTCTGTGGTGATGGAACGCGTCGACCAGGCCCTGCGCGCGGTCTTGGACCTGTAGGACGACACCCGACGCACGCACCTATTCCGTCGTTCGTTGGATCCGCATGGCGCGGGTGTCCTCGTGTTGGGCGAGCGCGTCGAGGATGCGTTCGGGGCGCGCCGCCGCGGTCGGGTCGATGTGAGGTGATGTGCGCATTCGTTCGAGCCAGTCGGGGAGTTCGTGGACCTGGGTCGCGAGTCGTCGGTGGTGGCCGTCGACGAGAGTGTGGATCCATGTCAGGCCGGTTGTGGCCTGCCATGCCGAGGGTGTGGTCTCGATGAACGCGAGGAGCGCCCGGACCGTTGCCGTTTTCCCCCGGGCGAGTGGCAGCCACCGCTCGATGAGGGTGGCGAGCGCGTCGGGCGTGATCCAGTCGGCCCGCGCCGCGGCCAGGGGATCGGGCACGTCGATGGCGGCGGTCGTCCACATCGTCGGTCGGGGGATGAGGGCGGCGAGCACGTCCGCGCCTTGTCGGTCCCGGTGGAGTGTCGCTCAGGCGGCGATCGCGTCGAGGACGGTGCTCATGATCGGGGGCCACACGCGCGGGAGGTGACGGCGCAGGTGTGGTTCGCGGCTGAACAGGCACATCAGGGTGTGTGCGAGGTGCACCACGGCCGGGGGTTGCTCGAGGTAGGCCCGTACGTGCTCGAGCAGCGGCCGAAGGTCGCCTTCGGTCGCGGTGGTCAGCAGCACTCGTTCGACGCCTCGGCGTTCCTGGTCCCAGCCTCCCCGGGAACTGTCGCCGTGATGGGCGACGGCCCGGCGGTGGGCGTCGAGGAGTTCGAGTAGCAGCGCCCGGGCGCGCGCCGCGACGCAGGTCGTCCCTCGCGCCGCGTCGAAGGCGGCGACAATCGGGGCGTTCAGCCGGTGGGGCAGGAGCAACTCGGCGGAGACGGTCGGGAGGATCCCGGTGACGGGGCCGATCAGCGGGTCGGTGTCCCGGCTCTGCGTGTGCCGGTTCCATGCGCCGCGTCTGCAGTCGCGAAGGCCCGCGTCGACCGCGAGCCACGCGATCTCGTGACCGCACGCAGCGCCTCCGCCCCGGCCGCTGCCGCCGTCACAGGCGGTGGACCACACCGGTCCCATCCCTACCGCCAGGACGCGTCGGACCTCTTCGAACGTGCTGGTTGCGCAGGTGACGAGAGCGTCGCGGAGTCTCGCGGGGTCGATAGGCACGGCGGTGAACGCGGGGAGCAGGAGCAGGGGAAGGGCGGCGGCCGCCGAGCGGTCGGGTCCTCGCGAGTCCACGCTCCACTCGCCGACGTACGCGCGCCCGGTCTGTGGCGTGGCCGCGTCGACGAGGATGTCCATCGCCCAGACCAGGTCGTCTTCTCGGACGTGGTGGCCTCTGCTGTGCGCGACGACCGTCGCGTCGTCGGGCGGGCCCTTGGGTCGGCCGTCGTTCGGCTAAGGGCAAGCGACCCAATCCACCGCGACCACCCCCGACCAGAACACCGGGCACAGCGCCGAACCCGAAGTCGCGAACGTATCCCTGGCCCTGCTGGGCCGGGACCGATCGCCGTCCCTGCCCTCCGCGTTCCGGCACCGGGACGCGGACGCCGGTGCCGACGTGCACGTCGACCGCGAGCGCGATCGCGACTACCCCGTGGTCGATGGGGTGGTTCGGCACCCGGGCCAATATGCGACACCCGGGGCCAGGTAGGCCCACAGGGTCGGGGACACGGGCTCGCCGAGGGTGGCGCACAACCGGCGCAGGACCGCTTCAGGGTCGAGCGGCCAGGTACGCACGACGCCGTCGGCGTCCGCAGACAGCAGCGTGTCGCCGCTCGGGGCGAAGACGAGGTCGCGGACCGGGGCCGCGTGGCCGGTGAGGGTGGCGACCTCGGCGGCGTCGGCGAGATTCCACAACCGCACGGTGTGGTCGCCGCCGGCGGAGGCCAGTGTGCGGCCATCGGGACTGAACGCCACCGCCGACACCGCCCCGGTATGACCGGGCAATCGATTCCGGAGCCGGCCAGTGGCCGAGTCCCAGAGCCAGACGGTGCCGTCGGCCATGCCGGTGGCCAGCGTGCGGCCGTCGGGACTGTAGGCGACGTCGAACATGTTGACGAGCATCCCGCCGAAGTTCGTATAGAGCCGGTTGCGGCCCCGGCCGGTGAGGTCGACGAGCTTGGCCTGTCCGTCGTCGCCGGCGAAGACGACGTTGTGGCCATCGGGGCTGAACGTCACCCGATAGACGTCGATGTCGTGGATGTAGCTCAGCCCTTCGATGGTCGACAACGGTGCGCCGGTCGAGACCGCCCACAATCGCCCGGTGCCGTCCGCGCCCGAACTGACCAGCGTCCCGCCGTCCGGGCTGAACGCCACACCCGCGACGGCACCGACGTGCCCGACGAGCGTGTGGACGAGACGCGGGCGGTCGGTCGCCGTCCACAGCCGCACGGCGCCGCTGTCGATGCCCGCCGCCACCAACGTGCCGTCGGGGCTGAACGCGACCGAGCGGGCCGCCGCGCCGACCTCGCCGAGCACGGCCACCCGGCGGTGGGTTGCCGAGTCCCACAGTTCCACCAAACCGTTCACGCGCGCCGTCGCGTACCGGCGCCCGTCCCGGCTCGCGGCGAGGGCCTGGATGTCGAGCGCCCGCGGCGCCGGCAGAGCGGCTTCGTCGAGTGTCCAGGTCAGGATGTCGCCGTCGGCGTCCCCCGCGGCCAGGCTGCGTCCGTCGGCGGAGAACCGCAACGTGCGCACCAGGCCGCCGACTCCGGTCAGGGTGCCGGTGCGGACGCCGGTGGTCGCGTCGAACACGTGCACCTTGTTCGAGTCGGGATCGGCCACCGCCAGCGTCCGTGCGTCCGGACCGAGCGCGGGAGCGTCCAACGACACCGCGTACTGGGAGGGGGCCGACAGATGGTTGCCGGACGTGACGTCCCACACCTGGATCCCGGAGAAGCCCGACGCCGTCGCCACGATACGCGCGTCACCGCTCCAGGCCACGGCCAGGAACCCGCCGGACGCCTCGGCGGGACGCGCGGTACTCACACGTCGTGGCGGCGCGTCGGCCGCGACCCGCCACACCTCGAAGTCGCCCTTCCCGGTGACCACCGCCAGACTCGCGCCGTCCGGCAGGAACGCCAGCCCCCCACGCGCCACATCGGCCGCACCGGCCAGCGGCAGCGGCGGCCCGTCCCCGGTCGGATCACGTACCTCGACATCGGCCTCCGCCCTGCCGATCGCCAGGAACCGCCCGTTGCCGCCGAACGCGAGCGAACGCGGCCGCGTCGGCCCGGGAAACGCCGCGGTCGCCCGGCCCGTCGCCAGATCCCAGACCCGCACCACGCCGTCGGCGCGCCCGGTCGCCAGCAACCGGTCGTCGGCGCCGAACGCCAATTCGGTGATCGCCCCCGCGTCCCCGGACACGCCGTCGGGCACGGGTAACTCGGACAACGGTTCCCCCGAAGGACCCCACACCCGCACCACGCCGTCCGCACCCCCGGACGCGAGCATGCGCCCGTCCGCACTGCGCGCCAACGCCTCGACCGAGCCCCGGTGTGCGGAAAAGCGGTGCAGGCGGAAGGTCGAATCCGCGCTCAGCAACGCACTGCGCGCCTCGATCGTCGGGGACTGTGCGTACGCGGCGCCGGCCGCCAGCAACGCCCCGGCCGGCCGCTCGGCGGCCAGGCGCCCCGACTGGGCGGCGAACTCCCGCGAGGTGGCCGCCCGTTCCTGTCTGCGGGCGGAGTCCCGTTGGTTGAACGCGACGATCGCCGCCACCGAGGCGAGCAGCGCGAGGGCGACGATGACGGCGACCACGCCCCTGCCCGCGCGGAGCCGGCGCTTCGCCCGATCCTCCGAGGCGTGCAGGAACGCGGCGCTCGTGGATCCGAGCACTCCCGGATGCGCCTTGGCGTACTTCAGCGCCTCGGCAAGGAGGTCTCCCCTGTAAAGCCGGCCGGAATCACCGCGGCGGCGCTTGCCGGGGGCGTCGGCGGCGGGCGTGGCTGCCCAGTGCGTGGCGGCCTCGTCGAGGCGCTGGCGCAGCAGGAGCCCGGCGCGGTCCGCGTCGATCCACTCCTGAAGCCGCGGCCACGCGCGCAGCAGGACCTCGTGGGTGATCTCGACCGTGTCGCGATACTGAGTGAGCAGGCGTGGCGCGGTGAACGCCTCGACGACCCGGGGCAGTACGTTCGGGTGCGGGCTTACGGCGAGCAGCTCGGCGCGCGAGACGCGGCGGCGGGTGTCGCGGGTGCCCGCACCGACGCGAACCAGGCGCAGGAAGAGCAGGCGCGCCTGCTCGCGGGCGACCGGCCCGTCGAGTGTGGCCAGCGCCGTGTCCGCGGATTTCGCCATCGCGCCGCGGATGCCCCCGGAGGATCGATAGGCCGCCAGGGTCAGCCGGTCGTCGACACGTCGCAGCCACGTTTGACGCAACGCGTGTGCGAGATGCGGGAGTCGGCCCACGTCGTAGGTCTGCTCCGGTCCGAACGAGCCGCCGTCGGCGTGCTCCCCGGCTTCGCCGTCGGGGCTCGCGAGGTCGCTCAACAACTGGGCGATCAGCCGGGTCTCGACGCGCAGGCCGGCGGCGAACGCCGGTCGGGTGATCGCGTCCACCAACTCCGCCGGGGTGAGCGACGAGACGGCCAGCGGACGATCCGCGAAGGCGTCCCGCAACACCGGGTGGGCCAGGCACGCGTCGTAGCAGTCGGCCCGGACCGCGATCACCACCAACGCGCCTGGCGGGGCGCCCCGTTCGCCCGGCGCAGCCGTCTCGGCAAGGCGCTCGACGAGGCGATGCCGAGCGGCCGGGTCCGGGCAGGCGTGGAACAACTCCTCGAACTGGTCGACGACGACCACGGATCGCGGTCCGTCGCGCGAGTGCTCCGCGGTCGGGTCGTCGGCGACGTCGGCGCGAGTGGCGGCGTCGCCGGGGAACGCCCGGGCCCAGGCCGCGTCCGGGTCCTCGGTCGGCGTGAACACGACGACCTCGCGCGGCAGAGGGTCGCCGGGCAGGCGCCGGGAGTCGTCGCGTAATCGGGGGTACAGACCGGCGTGCACCAGGGACGACTTGCCCGCGCCGGACGGGCCGACCACGACCTGGACACCGCCGCCGCGGACCCGGTCGCGCAGCCTCGCGACGAGGTCGAGGATCAGCGCCTCGCGGCCGTGGAAGAACCCGTCGTCGGCAGCGCCGAACGCGCGCATCCCCGGGTAGGGTTCGCGCCCGTCGGCGACCCTGGGAGCACCATCCTCCGGGCCGAGGAAGGTGTGTTCCGCGGCGAGTCGACCGAGGTGGCGTACGTAGACGGCGACCGGGCCGTGCACGTGCAGCGCGTCGGCGCGCCCGGCCGCGACCCCGCCGCCGACGGCGGAGATGTACGTATCCCCGCGCGGCAACCCGGGTGCCCGGTCCGGGCCCGGGCGATGCTGCGGCGCGGGCGCGCTCGGGGCGTCCTCGATCGGGTTGAGTGGTGGGGAGGTGGCGGCGGGTGTGTGTGGGGCGCCCGGGGACGGGCTCGGGTATGCCGGGTCCGTCAGCCCCGAGTGGCCGGAACCGGTTTCGTAGGGACCCGGAGCGTCACATCCCCCTGCACGATCGCCGCAGCGGCCGAGCGGTCCCGCGCCGAGATCGTGAGGTCACCGCCGACGGCGAGGCCCCGGGAATCGGCCGGCGAGGGCGCGCCGACGCCACCCGTCGACGGGTTCCCGGCCGTACCGAGTACTGTGGCCAACTCATCGGCAGCAGCGGTCCGTTCGGTGTCGGCGAGATCCGCCAGTACGGCCGCCAACCGCTCCCGCCAGGCCGTGGCCGCCTCGTCCCGAACGCTGCGGATCGCACCGGTGTCACCGGCTTCACCGGCCCGCGCGAGTCGCGCGGCGGTCTCGCCGAGCGCCTGTTCCGTACGTTCGACCACCCGCCGATCGCCGCGACCGACCCATGCGGCGATCCGGCCGCGCAGCACCGGCCACGCCTCGGTTCCGGCGGTGTCGACCACGGCTGTCCCGCCCGCGTCCACCAGCGCGGTCAACTCCTGCGACAGCACGGCCCACCCCCTATCGTTTCGCGGCCGCGGCCGCGTCGACACGACAGCACGACGGTAGCGGCGCGGCCCGCCGGCCGCGACCGGCTCGGCGAATCCCGCCCTATCCGGCCGCGTTGCCGCACCGGCGCGGTCCGAGATCGGCGCGGGCGGTGGGGATTCGCGATTGCCCCGTGACGAAGCCCCCCACTACATACGCTTGATGGCGATGGGGTCGGATCGACACAGGGGGCGGCATGTTGGCGGAGTCGTTGGTGGCGTTGGCCTCCACAGCGGGCGGGGCGGTGGCCACGGCCGCCGGTACCGAGTTGTGGCTCGGATTCCGGGAGCGGGTGGGTCGGCTCTTCGGGCGCGGAGACGCGGGGGAGACGACCGTGGTGCTGGCGCGCCTGGACCGGTCGCAGGCCGAGGTGACGGCGGCCGATCCCGCGCACGTCGAACAGGTTCGGGCCCGGGTGGGCGCGGCGTGGCAGGGACGCTTCGAGGATCTTCTGGAGAACACCGGGGAACCCGAACGCACATCGCTGGCCGAGGCCCTGCGCGACCTGCTGCGCGAAACGGGCGGCGGCGTGCGAGCGGGCGACGGCGGCGTGGCGGTGGGCGGAGACCTGCACATCACCGCCGACGGTGGCTCGGCGGCGGCGTGGTCGATGGGTTCGGTGCGCCTGAACACCCCCGATCCCCACCGCGACTCCCGGGATCCGCACCACGATTGAGCCGCTGCGGGTGATCGCCCCGGCTCGCGGGTCGGGCGGTGGCCTTCCGGTCGTCGGATCGTTGTGGGATCCGACAGCCGGCATGAGGTGCCGCATGTCCCGTCGCGTCATGGGTGGCGGATTCTCAGAGGGCGTTTAGCGTGGGTGAATTACTCCTTATGCCCTAGTAGGTTCCCCGCCAGGTTGGTGTGGTCTCGTCCGTGATGCGCTTGGCGAGGTTGTCGATCGAGGCGACGTGGATCATGGCTTCGGAACTGGCGGTGAGGGTCTCGTAGTCGCGGGCGAGACGTCGGTGCATCATGATCCATCCGATACTCCGCTCCACTACCCAGCGCCTTTTGAGGACGTGGAATCCGCGAACTCCGGGTTTTCTGTCGACGACTTCGACGTCGATTCCGAGCCGGGCGCCGTGCTCGACGACGGCTTTCTTGAAGCCGGTGTCCACCCAGCTCTTGGCGATGGTCGGGTACGTCTTCTTGGCTTGGTCGAGGAGGCGTATTCCCAGGGCGTTTTCGGAGAGGCTCGCGGCGGTGACGGTCACGGCGAGGACGAGGCCGATCGTGTCGGTGAGGATGCCTCGCTTCCGGCCCACGATCTTCTTTGCGGCGTCCGTTCCTTGGCTCGTCAGGGGCACGTTGGTGGAGGTCTTCACGCTCTGGGTGTCGATGACGGAGCCTGTGGGTTCGGGCTTGCGGCCCTCCTTCACGCGGGCCAGTGCGGTCAGGTCGTAGTTGAGTCGGGCGAAGATTCCCTCGTCGCGCCACACGGCGTAGTAGGCGTAGACCGTGGCGTGGGTCGGAAAGTCGTGTGGAAGGTATTTCCAGGGAATTCCGGTGCGGTTCACGTAGAGAATCGCGTTGAACACGTCTCGGAGGTCGACTTTGGCGGGCTGGCCGGTGGGTCTGCGGTCGAGCCGGGCTTTTCTCCATGCCGTCAACGTCGGCTTGATCAGGGCCCATCGGGCGTCGGACAGGTCGCTGGGGTACGGCTTCCGTTGGCTCACGGAAGAGCTCCTACACGAACAGCCGCGCCGAGGAGCGTACTTGGCTGATAGGGAGTTTCTGTGCCATCGACAAGCTAGACGGAATCCGGGTGCGATGAGCGGAGCAAACAGGCACCCGAGGTCGGAGCTTCGCGGATGCCAGGATGCAGGTATGGCGCAAATTATCCCGAATGCCACTGGCAGCCAAGCGACTTAACGTCTCAATCTATTCTTAAATCCCCACTCAAAGAGCGTTTTGTCCTGCAAATCGTGTTTGGTTCCGGGTTCAGGGGTCGCGCCAGTTCGGGGTGTTTTCGTGGGTGAGTCGTCGGGTCATGAGGTCGATCATGGCGAGGTGGATCATTGCTTCGGAGCGGTGTGGGTGGGTTTCGTAGTCGCGGGCGAGGCGGCGGTGCTGCATGAGCCATCCCAGCCGCGTTCCACGATCCAACGTCTGGGGAGGATCCTGAATCCCTTGACGGTGGGGTCGCGTTGGACCACTTCGACGTCGATGCCGAGGGTCGCGCCGTGTTCGATGGCCTTGGTGCGGTAGCCGCTGTCGGCCCAGGCCTTGGTGATGGTGGGGTGGGCGGCGGCGATGGCGGAGAGCAGGTGGATGCCGCCGGCGTTGTCGGAGACGCTCGCCGCGGTGACCCACACGGCGAGCAGGAGGCCGACGGTGTCGACCCCGACGTGGCGTTTCCGTCCCACGATTCTCTTGCCCGCGTCGATGCCCTGACCTGCGGTGGGGACGTTGGCGGAGGTCTTGACGCTCTGTGCGTCCAACACGCACGCGCTGGGCTCCGCGTCGCGGCCCTCCCGATCGCGGATCAGGCGCCGCAGGACTCCGTTGAGCTTCTCGAGGATGCCGTCCTTCTGCCAGTGGGCGAAGTAGCCGTAGGTGGTTTCCCAGGGTGGGAAGTCGTGGGGAAGGTAGCGCCAGGGGATCCCGGTGCGGTCGACGTAGAGGATGGCTTCCATGATGCGACGCAGATCGTGCTCGGGTGGGCGGCCGAAGTCCAGTCCGTTGCCCCGGCGTTCGGCCCGCCAGGCCGACAGGGTTGGTTCGAGCAACTTCCAACGAGCGTCGGACAGATCACTGGGATAGCGCCGATGTCCGGTCATGCCTCGTTGGTAGCGCCCGGCGGCCGACCTGCCCAAGGCGTGAACGGGGGCGGACCGGGGCGTCACGGGATCAGACAGGAGCGAAGGTAGTGAACCGGACAGATTCGGAGCGTCTTGAGCCGCTTCCGTCACGGGAGACGCCTACGGTCCCAACCATGCGGATCAATCCAACGCTGCGAATGCCATATCGCACTCATACAGGGATAAAACGCTCTTTCAAATCGCGTGTCATTTCTCAGTCGCGATGTCATCAGGTTGACCGATCTGACACGGGATCGAGAATCGCTGTTGTCCTGTCGCAGTGCAGTTGGCGTTTTCTCACTCGGTCTCATCCGTGCCGGCGGACTCTCACTGTTCCGTCGCAACGCAGGGGCGGGTTCCGGTGCTTCGCATTCCGGCCTTGTGGATTCTCGGCAGTTGCCCGGTGGGGATCGGACGGCGAGATCCCCGCCGGGCAGCGGACGAAGCGCCATCCTCGTGGGCCGGTGATCTGCCAAGCCTCGAACGATGTGTCGGCCGAGCTCGTCCCTGGGGAGGATCCCGGCGCGCGATGCCGGGCATGACTGGCTTGCGGATAGCTGATCACACTGGTGACACCCGTGCCGGCGAGCAGGTAGTTTACGGGAGGACAGAGAGAAGAGTTCGTATGGACTCCCGGATCGCCCGCATCCGACGCAAGCTGGCCAAGGTGCCCTACGCCGCGCTGCGAAGCCACTCCTTCGGCGAACAGAAGCACGGGTTCCGCCTCGAACCCCCACTGCCGGATGCGAAGTCGCCGAGTTCGAGGCCGACCACGACCTTGAACTGCCGGATTCCTACCGCAGCTTCCTGACCACGCTGGGCGGGGGAGGAGCATCACCCTTCTACGGCCTGATGCCGTTGCGGTCATGTCGGCTGTTCACGATGGACCCTCGAGGCGAACCCGGCCGCCCTCGGGGGTTCGCATTCGCCGGCGGCCCGCCTCACCAAAGCGACCTTTTCCTGCACGTCATCGAGGCGGGGTGCAGCGACCTGGTGCTTCTCGGCATCACCGGGCCCCTGGCCGGCCGCGTCGTCACCGGCAACGCCGACGGCTGCTGGGGCCCCGACGTCTCGTCGGCCACCGATTTCCTGGCCTGGTACGAACGCTGGCTGGATCACATGCTCGACGGCCGAGACAGCCGTGACCTGGGACTGACCTCGCCCGCCCTGCGAGCACCCCTCGACCACTTGCTGAGGAAACAGCGCCGCCGAGAGGATCTGCCACGCAACCGAGAATCCGGAGTCATGTCATCCGATTGCGAACGGCCGAAGGCGCAGGTCGCCCAGTCGGTCACGTGACATCGAGGCTGAGAACCTACAAACACCCTGTAGGGTCTCGCGCCGCGTGTCGAATTGAGGCAAAGCAAGGTAGTTATCACAAAAGCAGGCTGGTTGTCACCAAGGTCGCTGCGCGGGGCAACGTCCCGCATGGACGGGATTCCTGCGCAGCTCAGGCGCTCGGTGGGGTTCTGCGACCGGTGACAACCACGATGCTTCACCGTGCGTTGGTGACAAGAAGCGCGCCGATCTGGTGACAACCATCTTGCCCCGTCAACGCGAAGTAGGAGGCTGGCACTCGTTGTTGGTGACAACTGTCCCGTCCGTGATGATCTGGACCCAGTCTCAGTTGATCTGGTCCGATTCGCTTGTCGTCTCGGATGATCTGGTTCGCCAGATCGTTCTCGGGCAACCCGATCCGATTCGCTCGTGGTTTCCGAAGATTCGGTCGGTTGCGCTGCTGTCGGTAGGGGATGGCAGGTTGCGTCGATGAGCTACGACCTTGCTGTGTGGGAGGGCGAGCGGCCGGCGGACAACGCCGCTGCGGCCAGGTGCTTTGTCGATCTGTACGACCGGTACATGGACACGGAGGGGCCCGCCGTTCCCCCGGTGGATTGCATCACGGCCTTCGTCGCCGCGCTGTTGGAACGGTGGCCGGATCCCACGGAGATCGACGACGATGACTCGCCCTGGTCGGCGGGGCCGCTGATCGGCGCTGCCTGCGGCCCGCTGATCTACGTCCCGATGAGCTGGAGCAGGGTTGAGGAGACATCCGCCTACGCAGCGGAGGTTGCCGCGTCGCTGGGTCTCAACTGCTTCGACCCGCAGGCGCGGCAACTCCGGCCCTGACAACGGCGCGGGAGCGATCAAACTTCGGCAGTGGCCGGGCTGGCGGGCGCCCCCAGGTCTGGTGCCCGCTCGAAACACGGCCGACCCGATCATTCGTGAACGCAGACGAACGAGACGCCCGTCGATCGATCTCCGGATTCACCCGTTACGGAGTTCGGCTTCGGCGCTGAGTGTTCTCATCCGACCTGGCAACCCCGCAGCTCAGCACGAGATCCACAGACAAGCTCAACGAGACAGGACAGCTGGTCAGAGGAGCCGAGCTCACCGAAGGCCGAAGACAGCGACGTCGTAGCGCTCGGTGACGGATAGGGGCTGGTCGAGCGGCTCGCTCTCGGCCGCGCGGGCAAGGCGCTCAAGTCCCTCGTGGAACTGCTCTGTCGTCAGGTGGGCAAACTTCGACTGCGGTTGGGTCGCCATCCGGGCGTGGTAGTCGCGCAGGTTCCGGGTGACGGGCTGTGCGAACGACGTGGTCCCCCGAAAGGCGAAGCCGGCGGCGGCGAATTCCGCGGCGACTTCCTCCTCGCCGGGAAACCTGTGTGCGTCGACGGCTCGCAACCGGGGCCAGTAGTCGTAGACCACGGCGTCCAGCCGCTCCTTGAACGTCGTGCGGACAATGACTGTCCCGCCGGCACGCAGTACGCGGGCAAGCTCGCGCACGGCTGCGGGACGGTCGGGTAGGTGATGGATCACCCGGGAGAGCAAGGCCATGTCGAAGGCGTCAGCCGGAGCGGGCAGGCACTCTGCGGATCCGGACGCATACTGCACGGCCGGATGCGGGTGATGACGGCGCGCTTCGGACAGCATCGGTTCGGACGGCTCCACTGCAAGCACGGTGGAGCCCGTGATCCAGCGTGCCATTGCCGCGGCGAACATCCCGGTCCCGGCTCCGACCTCGATGATGGCCGGCGACGGACGGTCCAGGTGTGATGCGATCAGCTCGACCCAGGCCCGCAGGGCACTCTCGGGCATGTCATTGCCGCGTTCGTAGGAGTTGGCCAGTCGCTCGTTGTCGTAGGCACGGTTCACGCGAACCGATCCTCGTCGATCGATCGGATTCCGACAAGGGTGGGTCAGGTCGCGCATGCCTCAAGGGCACCACGAGGTCGAACTGCGGCCCGGCGTCCTGTGGTTCCAACGATCATGGCCAGGTTCCAACCGACGTGTCACGACTCATCGGTCGCTGTTTGTCGTCGGGGCGGGCTATGCAGGCAGCCAACTCCGGCTGAGCACCCGTCCGAGCCACCTCGATGAGGCGAGGGCCCGCACGGCGAGCAACGGCGAAGCCGAAGCCGAGGACTTGAAAAGCACTCAGCGCGCTCCGGCCGGGCGTCTGCACCAGATGACCCGCGACGACCTCGCCGCGATGCTCCACGCACAGACCAGCGCTTGCCGGCCCGCGCGCCGCCCCACTCGCCGACGGCGCCTTCGTCGTCTGGGACGGCTTGGTTCCGGCCGAGCAACTCGCACACACCTACCGAACCCGGCTTCGCCTCGCCCAAAGGCGCGGCCAGGCAACTCTGGCCCTTGCCGCCGCCGTCGACCTCCTCTTCCAGGCGGCAAAGGAACCCCTCCGCATCGGCCAGATCCGCCCATCGGATACGTCATGGACGTTCGTGCTCTTCCTCAACGCCGACGCCACTTCAGTATTGGCCTGCACCGGAGTTGCCAGAAGCGATCTCCCGGCAGCGGCGGGCTCCGACGCGAGGTGACACGCCTGCCTTCGTGACGGCTATCAGGCTTCGGCCTGAGACTTTCGCTGCAGTCCCGGAAACTGCCACGTCCAGCGAGAATTGCCTCTTCGGCGTCTCAGTCAAGCTGACGAACCACAGCTCAGCGCCTGGGCTTCAACCATGCTCGATGAGACTGCCGGCACCATCCGGGCAGCGGTCCGTGGCCCAGCAAGTCACCCACGAGACGAGTCTCACCCAGACCTGTCAGCCCGCGTCTTCATGACATGGTCAATGAGACGGGACAGCCAGGATCACGAGAGTGGCTGACCTTCTCCGGGTGGTGGGTCAGCATCACAATGGGATCGTGAGCTCAGACCATTTCCCCCGTGTCGAGGGCGACTCTCTGCCGCCCAGGCCCGCCCTTCCCGATCTGGCCGCGGCCTACGAACGCGGGCCGGCCGCTGCGGTCGAGGTGAAGTGGCAGCGGTTGATGCTGAGTTGGCAGTGGATGCGTGAGCGCCATGAGATCCTCCGTCCGACGCGGCCGTACCCGGGCATCGTTCCACTCCTTGAGGCGGCTTTCGCGGAACCCGGTCTGCGACAGCTCTTTCCTTTCACCAGCCACCACACCTTGTGCTTCAGCAGCTCCACCGAATACCCGTACGTCCCGCGGGTCCCGTGCGTCGACCCCTTGTCCGATGGGCGGTTCCGCGTCCGGCGGCCGCGCAGCTCCACCGTGATCGGTTTCGCCGACACCGCCGAGGAGGCCGTCGCTCTGGTCACCGCCCATTTCCCGGCCGCACTCGAACCCGCCGGCACGCGAGCCGACCGCCTCGGGCGGTGACATCGGAGCCGGCAGAGCACCTACTCTTCGCCGTCAAAGGCAAGGCCCGGTGAGACCGAACAACGGACCAAGGGCGTTGCCCAGCGCGAACGTTCCACCCGCTGACCACCACCGAACTCGCTCGCCGCTTCGCACGCCATCACACCATCCCAGGGGCGGGGCCTCTCTATCGCCACTTCTGCAAAGCCACGTCGTTTGAGAACAGCGCGGCGGGCGTTCTCAATCGACATGGCAACCGCGCTGCTCACGCCTGCTTGGTACGACATCTGCATTACGACAGGACAGTTCGAGGCGAGGCTTCGTCTCTTTTGGGTGACACCTGGTTTCTGGGTGACGCGGTGGCGTGGGCGTTCCACGCTCGTATGTACGGACCAGGCCCGGTCCTGGCTCTATCCACGGCAGGATCTGCGCGCCGAGATCGAACGGCTCCGTCGACGTCACCCCGGCCCGCCGTCGGCAGCGATCCCGCCCGGCCGGCAACGCGCCTCCGATATCTCGCCGTTGCGCACCTGGGAACCGCCACCTCGCGCATCCGCCGCTCGGAGGCGGAGACCCGGGAACTCCGCACGGCGCCGGCCCCGGGCGAACGCCGGGCCGCCGAAGTGCCCGGACAGCCGCGGCCTCCTGGCATCATGCCCTCATGAACGTCTGGGCTCACGACGGCCTGCTCTATGAGGTGGATTCGGGCTACAGCCTGCCGGACGACGCCTGGCGGTACGAGTTGGCAGGCGTCTCCGGCGCGCCCGGGACGGGACCGTACCTCGTCGTGATCATTCCCGACGCCACGCCGGACGACGGTCCCTTCACCCCGAAGCAGGCCGAGCACGTCCGGACGGTGATCCACGATGGACGGACCCCATGGCCGGTCCTCCTCCGCTTCGTGGACCTGATCGAGGGCTCCGGCGACGTTACCCACGGGCACGAGGCAACCTCGGACATCGGCACCCTGGCCTCGTCCAACAACGAATGGCAGTTCGCCGACCGGCGATTCGAGGTGAACTCGTTCCACATCGGCGACCGGGGTTCCTGGTGTTACGAGCTGTATGAGGTCGCCCCCGAGACGTCCGAGAACAACTACATCGAGGTACAAATCCCCGATGCTCAGCCGGCGGAGGGTTCGTTCGTTGCCGCGACGGCCGATCAGGCGACGTTCACGGCCCACGGGGCATGGACGCTGCCATGGCCGGTCTTCCGACACTTCCTCGACGTCATCGAGACATCGGGCGACATCGTCGCGGACACAACGACAGCCGGCCATCCCAAACCTACGCCGACACCGTGATCGACGAAGTCGGGACCGCGTCGTCGATCGACACGCCGAAGCGGAGTTCGCAAAGATTCGCCGGCCATTGCTGAACGCCTCAGTTCTTTGCCCCGTCCGCAACACCCGTCCACAACGGATCACCGCGGCTCGTAGCCGTGATCGAAATCGGAGTGCAAGACAACGAACGTATCCCCGCCACCTTTTCACCCATGCGGGAGTGGACATGGAAGTGATCGGACCGTTCGACGGCACCCGGGGCCGACGGATCGCCGGACGGCTCCGGGAGGATCACCTGCCGAGTCGTTGCAGAACGTGAAGCTCGACCTCGTGGCTCAGACTCCCAGGGTCATCAGTTCGAGGCCGGGCGGAGCCAGATCAACTGAGACACCAGCTGCCATCCGTGCGCCCGGGACCGGATCGACTGAGATTTCCGGCAACCCGGCGTCTCAATCGATCTGGTCGCCGCAGGTCACGGCCACGCACTCAGACCAGATCACTTGAGACGGGACAACAACCATCGTGCCTCGGCTCAGGAATCTCACGCTGGATGTCGGATCGCTGTCGGATCCGACATCGCCGTGAGACACCCCATGTCCTGTCGCATTGCAGTTGGCGGATTCTCACTCGATCTCATCCGTCTTGTCGGATTCTCACCGTTTCGCGAGCCGAGCGGGGTCCGTGTCGGCACCCCGACCGTGGCTGGGAGAAGGCTGTCGGTGGCAGTTCGTAGGGTGCCCGCGTGACATCGATGATCTTGCTTGGCAGGCGCGCAACCATGGTGGCGTCTACCCGCGGATGGTGCGGACCCTCCTCGACCTGGGGCAGGTGGAACTGCTGATCCGGGCGGCGCGGGAGCGTGGGGACTGGAACTGTGCGGAGGCGGCGGCCCGGGACCTGTGCGCGGCCGGGGAGTTCGATCGAGCGCTGGCCCTGGTGGACCCGTTCACGGATATCGGCTGGCGGGCCGCCGAGTGGGTCACCGCCGAGATCATGATCCTCCGGGGCGAGGGCGACGAGGCACTCGCGATGGTGCGTCCGGACCCCGCCGAGCTGGGCGACGGCCACGTGTGCGCCCGCTACGCCGAGCTGCGAACGCGGCATCGAACTGAGACACCGCAGGTCAGCGGACTGCGGTGCTTGCCGGACGTATGTGGTGAATATGGATCCCCCGAAGGTTCGCCGTGAACCACTTCGCCCAGTCGTTGACATCCGTACCCTGCGCCTTCGATCAAATCGAGACCACACCCCGCCGCAGCCCTAGAGCGGGTGGGGGCTTTGACCGGGCTCGGGATGCGGTGGGCGTAGCGGGGTGTCGTTCGCGCCGATCGGCGCGGGCGCCTTTGTGTAGGGGTCGCGGGCCGGGCTCGACGGGGGCGATGGGTGGCTGGGGTCGCGTACCTGTGCTAAGCGCTGGAATCGGCGTACGCGGCGTGCACCGCGCAGTACGCTCCGAGTACACGACCCGGCACAGCCGGCTTCGGCCGGTGGGCGCCCGCGGGTGCGGGACCGGGTGTCGGCGCGAGGTATGGGGGCTCGATGGACGGCGTCAGCGATTACGAGCCGCCGCAGATCGTGGAGTTGCCCGCGGTGTTGGCGTTGGCCGGGGCGGATGACGAGGGCGGCGACTCGGACGACTCGAACAGCTCGGACACGTATCTGAAGCGTCCGGCGCAGGTGTGGGGCGGCGCCTCCGCCGGGTTGTCGGTGCGGCGCCGTCGGTGGTTCACGCGGCCGGGTCGGTAGGGCGATGGCGCGGCCGGCGGCGTGGTGGTGCGGGCTGCCCGACACCGACACCGCGCGGCCCTACGCCGACCTGCTGCGCAGCCCGTCGTGGGGCGGGCGCGTGGTCGCCGTCCACCACAGCGGGCGCCCATGGATCATCATGCGGGGTGAGCCGCATCGTGTCCTGGTCGTCGAACGGCCCGACCTCACCGTGGTGGTGGCGGGGCGGTTCGCGGGCGACCGGGACGCCGTGCTGCGCGCCGTCGACGCGTCCGGGTCGGCGGGCCTGCCTCCTGCGGCGCGGGTGATGACCGCGTTGGACGGCTGCTTCACCACCGTCACCACGACGCCCGACGGTCAGGGCGGGTGCGGGGACGTGGTCGGGCTCTCGCCGGTTTTCTGGGCGCGCGGCGCGAGCGGGGTGGTGCTGCTGGCGGATTCGGCGGGCCTGCTCGCCGAGGTGACCGGGCGCACCGCCGTGGACCGGGTGTACGCGGCGGCGCGGCTGGCGGGCTGGGCGCCGCCGTCGGTGCACGCGCGCCGCAGCCCGTACGAGGCGGTCGCGTTGGTGCCTCCGGGGTCCGCGATCGAGACCGGTCGTGCGGGCGAACGCATCTCCAGGGCATGGGCGTTCCCCGACGACGACGCCGACCTGACGGACGCGGCACCTTCGTGCCGGGACGCGTTGGCGCGTGCGCTGGCGACCTGCCCGGCCGGCCGGCGCCGGGTGGTCGCGACGGTGTCCGGCGGTATGGACTCCGGCGCGCTGGCGGTGCTCGGCCACCACTTGGGGGTGGTGGCGGCGACGTTGACGTGGGAGGCGGGGCACGGCGGCGAGGACGCCCGGCACGCCCGCGCGGTCCTGGACCGTCTCGGCGGCATCCCGCACCTGTGGATCGACCAGGACGACGAGATGCCGGGCGCGTTTTCTGGCATGGGACGTCCGGTGCCCGGTGACGAGCCCGGGCTCGCGTTGCTGGCGCCCGACTCCCGGCAGTTCGTGTATCGGCGTGCCTCCGACTACGGGGACACGCTGGTGGCCGGCCATGGCGGGGACGAGATCCTGACCCCGCCGTTCGGCCACCTGGTGGAGTTGGCCCGCCGGGACCGGCGGCGTGCGCTGGCGCACCTGCGCGGCTATGCGGCGCTGGACGGGGTCCGGCTGCCGGTGGCGCTGCGCCGCCTCGCGGAGGGCCGCGGCTCGTATCCGGAGCATCTGCGCCGTTGGCGCGCCCGCCTGTTCACCGCGGCGACGGGCACCGCGTGGGGATGGGAACCGGGATCGGCGACGCCGCGCTGGGTCTGTCGGCAGGCGCGGGAGCTGCTGGCGGACGCCGTGGACTCGGAGGCCGGGCCGTTGCATGCGCGGCGGCATCAGCACTACACGCACGCCGCGATGACGTGGGCGGCGATGGGGCACCGCGCGAGCGCGCAGGCGGCCCGGCACGCCGGGGTGTATGAGGCTCTTCCGTTTCTGGACCGGCCGGTCCTCGAGGCGTTCGGCGCGGTCCGCGCAGAGCAGCGCCGCACCCCGTACGCCTACAAGCAGGCGTTGACCGTGGCGCTGGCCGACGTCTTACCCGGCACGCCGGCGCGGCGGCGCACCAAGAGCAGCTACTCGCTCAAACCCCACGTGGACGCGGTCGCGCCGCAGGTCGCCGGCCTGCTCGCGGACAGCGCGGCCGCGCGGCTGGGCCTGGTCGACCCGACCTACGCGCCGGACGCGTTGACGGACGTGACGGTGGACGACGGCGGGATGGCGCCGCTGACCCGACTGCTCGCCACCGAACTGTGGCTGCGCCGCCTCACCGGCCCGGTCGATGCCGGCGCAGTGAAGTCCGACCGTCCGGACCGTCCCGCCCGGAGGGTGACCGCGCCCGCAGGGGAAGCCGAACCTCCCACCCGGGCGGTGCGGTTCGCCGCCGACGTCACCGTGGTGGTCGACGACCGGGCCGACGACGGCGCCGTGCTGATCCGCGGCGGCCGGGCCTACGCGCTGGTCAACGCGGCCGCGGTGACCCTGGCTCGCTCCCTCGCGGCCGGCACCGATCCGGTCACCGCGCTGCGCTCACGGTTCCCCCACACAGACCCGGACGAACTGGCTCGCGCGGCCGAGGCGTTCATCGATCACCTGGACCGGCTCGATGCGCTGGTCCGGTACCGGTAGGAGCGACGATGCCCCGGATCATGGCGCTCCCGCCGCGCGAGCCGACGACCGTGGGCGAACGTCTGCGGGCGCTGGCCTGCGTCGCCCTCGCGCGAACGCTCGCCGCACGGCCACTGACCTCCCGACCGGCATGGGGCGACATCGTGCTGCCGCGCCTGCTCGGGGGCCTCGCCCGATCCGCGTCCCGCCCCGCCACCCGGCCGGAAGCCGAACGCGCCGTGGGCATCGTGGTCACCGCCGTTCCCCGGCTCGGCGGAAGCAGCGCCTGCCTGCCTCGCGCCCTGGCGGGGTTCCTGTACTGCCGCGCCCAGGGCCTGGCCACGACGATCGTGGTCGGCGCCGCCGACGCACGGACCGTTCACGCTTGGTTGGAAGCCGAAGGTCTACCCGCGGGCGAAGCCTGCGACCCCACCGGTGTGTTCACCTCCACGCACTCCTACGGCGCCGCCCCGCGCAGCAGCGCCCGATCCGACCCGGCCCCCACCGGGTCCGCCCGCCCCGCACGCTCGGCCCGAAGGAGAGACGGATGACCGCCGCCCCCACCGCGACCACCACCTGGCACGCCCACGCCCGGGCCCTCGCCGAACTCCTGGCCACCGAGGAACCCGATCTCCACCCCGCGGTGCCCGCGCTGTTCACACGCGTTCCCCGCCATCTGTTCCTGCCCGGCCGGTACCGCGCAGGGCAGTACACGCCCGTCGACCACACCGCCGGCACCTACCCGGACGACCTGCTCGAGTCGACCTACCGCAACACGAGCCACATCACGCACCACGCCATCGAAGCGGACCCCGCGCGGCGCACCTCCAGCTGCTCCCAGCCCTCCGTCATGGCCGCGTTCCTCGACGTCATCGCCCGCCGGCACGCCCGCGCGCCGATCCGCCGCGCCCTGGAGGTCGGCGCCGGCACCGGCTTCCACGCCGCCCTGATCGCCGAACTGACCGGCGCGACCGTGCACACCCTCGACGCCGCCCAGGTCATCGTCGACGAGGCCAACGCCTCCCTCACGCGCGCCGACCACACCGGCCGCGTCACCGCACACCCGGGCGACGGCTACCTCGGGCTGCCCGACCACGGCCCCTACGACCTGATCGTCGCCACCTGCGGCGTCATCGGCGCCTCCCCGCACTGGCTCGACCAACTCGCCCCCGACGGCACCATCCTGATCCCCCTCGCCCACGGCGGCGCCCACCCGATCGCCCACCTCGAACACACCGACGGCCACCTCACCGGGCGGCTGTGCGGGTTCGCGGACTTCATGCACGCCACCGGACCGCTCTACGGCGACCATCCCGGCACCCCCCGCAACCGCGACATCCGCCTGCCCCCACCCACCCACACCCACCCGCTCGCTCCCGCCGAACTGACCTGGGCGCAGCTGTGTGACCTGACCGCCTACCTCGCCGGCCACGACCCGCGCACCACGTGCGTGCGCGTCGAGGGTCTGCGCGGCACCGGCAGCATCGGCCTGTTCGACGAGACCACCCACAGCGCCGCCGTCGTCCAGACGATCGCGATCCACGGCACCGGACCAGCTGTCGAACCGCTCGTCGCCGCGGCCGCCGGGCTCTACCGGAGCTGGGACAAGCACGGCCGACCCGGCGTCGGAGACTGGCGATTCGAGACCGATCCGCGCACCGCCGCCGACGGCACCGTCATGCACGTCCCTTGCGAATGGTTGCTCCACAGCGCCGGGACCGAGGCCACCTCAGCGCCGCTGGACCGCAGTACCCGGCGGTGATCGGCAGCCCGAGCAGGTGTCGCCCCCGTGCTCCCGAAGCGAATCCACACCGCGGACGAGTCGATCGCGCCACGATCCGATCGGGGCGGCCACGCTCCGGAGCATCGGAATTGTCCGGCGGGGCCTTGCCCTTCGACGGATCCGGACTCGGCCTACCGTGATCACCCATACCGGCCTCCCCGGATCGCCCGACGCCGGCAGGGCATGTCGCCGCCGGGGGCCGGGTCGGGGCCCGCCTACGGAGGTTCCCTCCGGGTCCGCTCGGCGAGTTGTCGCCGCCGAAGGGTGGGTCCGATGTTCAATCGGCCCGCGGCCGGCTCCAGGCGCGCAGAGTTCGGGCGACGTCGGTGAGGGAGTGTTTGCGTTCGCGGATGTCGCGGGTCAGCTGTACCCAGCCGCCGGGAGGGACGGTGAGGGGTTCGTCGGAGCCGGCCATGTAGCGGTCGGCGCAGGCGCAGCCGACGACGGCGTTGAAGTCGGCGAAGGGCTCCAGGACGATCATGGAGTGGACGAACGTCGCAGCGCGCGCGGCGGTCTCCTCGTAGTACAGCTCGCCGCGGAAGCGTTCGTAGCGGTGGCGCTCGACGCAGAACGCGAACGACCCCCAGTCCGTGAGCGGCAGGTTCACCGGGGTGTTCGCGGTCTGGATGTCCAGGACCCAGCCGGCGTCGACGCGCAGGATCAACGCTGCCCCTCGGGGAACGCGTCCTGGAACTCGGCCAGGTGGTCGGTGACGAACGTGGCGGCGCCGGTGACGAAGTTGCGGCGGGCGGCCTCGGACACGCTCAGATCGTGCACATGGGCCTTCACCGACTTGCCCCCCAGCCGCGCGGCCTCGCGCACGGCGGCCAGTTCCTCGTCCGTGTACTCGATGTTCAAAGCTGGCATGCCCGACAAGGTACCAGGCAGGTACCAGCGGCGGTACCGGGCCGGTACCAAAACCACTGGGCCCTGGGAGCCGTCGTCGTCGGCCGCCGGGCCGGGGCGCGGCCGTGCCAGGGGCAACCGACCGCAAGGGAGCGGCGCTGCATCCCGCCGGCGACGCAGGGCATCGGTACCGGCATGGCCCGAGGGTCAACGTGCGGTCGGGACGCTCACGCACGGGGTGGTCGGGGTGGGCGCGGGGGCGGTTGCCTGGGCCGGGCGTTCGCGCAGCAGCAGGCCGGCGGTGAGTGCCACCAGGCAGGCGGTCAGGCCGTGGACGCCGAAGGCCGTGGCGGCGGAGCCGTCGTTGCTCAGCACGACCGTCATGTCGCCGGCCGGGATGAAGGTCATGGCGAGCATCGTCCAGCCGAGTGCCCGCCGGTGTCCGGTCAGCAGGAGGGCGAACATGACCAGCCCGGTGCCGATGTCGCGGACGCCCTTGACGGCGAGGAACCCGGTGCCTTCGTGCTCGGGCCAAGTGGGCAGGCCGAAGCCGGACGCGGTCGCCTGCGGGGCGAGCAGGTAGGCCAGGCCCACGTAGATGATGAAGGCGCCACCGAGGGCGGCCAGGATGGTGGTGACGGTCCTGAGCTTCATGATGTTCTCCCGAGTGTCGAGCCGGCGGGACCGGCCGTCGTCGCCTTGTGGGGACAACACTCGCCGGGTGGCCCTGGAAGGCACATGGAAACGACTTGGAGGCGACCCGGAGGGCAAGCGGAGAACCGCCGGGGCCGGTCGGTGGGGGTGGGTGCGATCAAGGTGATCATGAAGGGGTTCGCGGGGTGGTTCGGCGAGGGGAGTGGGGACGCGGCGATACGGGACCAACTGCCGGGCATCGGCGGCGCGGATCCCAGTCCACCGTTTCCATCCGGTTCGTCAACATCGGACCGGGTGCTCTGCGCCGTCCCGGCCGGGCACCGCGGAACTCCCCGAGGTCGACGACTCGGCGACGTGGTGGCGTGGCCTTCGACTTCGCGACGGGCACGGAGTTCGCGGACGTCGTCCGCGAACTCCGGGACGCCAAGATCGTGCCGCCGTGCCTCGACGACGACCGGGGCCGTGCGGCGCCGGCACTGGCGATCACGCGGTCGGTCACGGGATGATGACGCGACGTCACCGCGAGGCGGGAATTCGACATGGGTACGCACAACGAGCCCACACCGCCCCCGCAACCGGCTCCGGAGCCCTCCCCCGACGGCGACGACCCGACGTTGCGCAATCCCGGTCCGGGCACGCACAAGAAGCCGAAATGAGCGTCGAGGACGACCATCTCGCCCAGGCGGTCGAAGCCCTGGACGCCCTGGGCGAGTTCGAGCATCCCTGGATGCGCGGGGGGTTGGCGGGGATTCCGCGGCACCGCTTCGTCCCAGACACCGTGTGGATTCCCGACGCCGGTGGCGGGTACCGCGCGCTGGAGCGGGCCGTGGAGCCGGAGCGGTGGGCCGAGGCGGTGTACGCGCCGCAGGACCCGCTGGTCGTCCAGGTCGACGACGGCCGACCCGCCCTCCCGGGCATCGGCCGCGCGGCGTCGAGTTCGATCAGCGCGCCCTCCGCGGTGTTGTTCATGCTCCGCGCGCTGGACGTGCAACCGGGCGACCGGGTCCTGGAGATCGGCGCGGGGACCGGCTGGAACGCCGCGCTGCTGTGCGAACGTGCCGGGCCCGACCGGGTCTGCACGGTCGAGATCGACCCCGCGCTCGCCGCCCGGGCCCGCCAGGCGCTGGAGGCGGCCGGCCGCAGGGTGGACGTGGTGTGCGGGGACGGCGAACTCGGCCACCGCGAACACGCCCCGTTCGAGCGGGTGATCGCCACCGCCGCCGTGGGCCGCATCCCGCACGCGTGGATCGAACAGTGCGCGCCCGGAGGCGTGATCGTCGCCCCCCGGATCGTCCCCTTCCACCAGGGTGGCCTGCTCCGACTCGTCGTCGGCGACGACGGGACCGCGTCGGGGTCCTTCGACGGCGGGGTGATGTTCATGCCCACCCGCGGCCAACGCCGCCCCCGCTTCGACCCCGCGACGCTGATCTCCGACGACGCGTGGGAACGCTCCGTCGAGGACACCACCGCACTCGACGTCGCCGCCCTGGACGACGTCCACGCCCGATTCGCGGTCTCGCTGCGCGTCCCCGACGTCCACCACCTCCTCGAACCCGACCGGGGCCGGGGCCGCACCCTGTGGCTGGGCGACGCCGCCGGCACGTCCTGGGCCGTCGTCCGCACCGCCACCGACGGCGACGGCGACGGCGGCGACGGCGGCGACGACGTCAACCGGTTCGGGCCCCGCGACTTGGCGCGGGAGGTCCACGACGCCCTGGTCCTGTGGGAGAAGGCCCAACAGCCCAGGCTCTGGGACTTCCACGCCACCGTCACCCCACAAGGAACCACCTACCGGGTCGGTGACACCGACCAACCCTTCGCGCAGGACCCCGGCCCACCCGGTCGATAGAACCGCCGAGCCGGCGTCCGGGACGGACCGCACCCGCCCCGCCGGAACACGGCGCAGCGGCGGGCTGCTGCCGGGCATCACGTCCCTCGAAGCCACCGACGCGACACGAGCGCCGGCGCAAGAAGCGGCGCGGCGGCGGTGTCGGGTGTGCCGGGCCGGGAAGAGCCTTCCGTTGTGCGGTCGTTGCGGTCACGGCGTCGGACCCTGGGCGGTGGGAGATTGCGACGCACGGTCTCCACGACCGGGCCCGGCCGGTGACACGGCCACGCTCAGCTGGTCGGGGTCGGGGTCGGGGTCGGGGTCTCGGGTCCTTGTCGACGGAGGTTGCGTTGGGCGCGGGCGCGGGCGCATTCGCGGGAGCAGTACAGGACGCCGCTGGTGCGGTGTTGGCCGTAGGTGGCGCGTCCGCGTTGGCGTACGAAGTGTCGTCCGCAGTTGTCGTTGGCGCAGCGTCGGGTGGTGGCCTGTTCGGCGAGGTGGTTGTACAGCTGCAGGAACGCGACGGAGTAGACGCTGAGGTTGCGGTCGGCGAGGTCGCCGGGTCCGATGCTGAACCGGCTCAGTGCCCCGGTGAGGGCGTCTTCGAGGCCGTGTACGCGGCTCCGGATCGTGACGGCGCGTAGCTCGTCGAGGGATGCCGGCCACGGCGGGTCGTGGGTGGGGTTCTGGGCACATATCGCGGCGAGTTCGGCGTCGGTGACCTCGGGCTCTACCAATTCTTCGAGGCCTCCTTCGCGTTGGCAGGCGAGCCAGGTCGTGATGGCTTCCTGGGCGGTTTCCAGGTGGAGGTGGACCAGGTCGCGGTGGACGCCCAGCCAGTAGCGACCGTCGTCGTCGAATCCGGGTTCGGGGATGGCGTCGATCCGGTCGATTTCCTCCTGGTCGAGGTTCACCAGGCGGAGGTCGCGGCGATCGAGGTCGAACAGCAGTCCGTAGTCGACGAAGAGTTGGGTTGCGGCATCCAGATCGCTGGCCGGGGTCTCCATGAGTTCCCGCAGGTAGAAGTCCTCGGGAAGCTCGGCCGGCTCCGGCTGCTTCGTGAGCCCCCCGGGGCCCCAGCAGATCCCTCGAAGGCCGGGACGTCGCCGCCGCCAAGGACCGCCACAACGACGGCCCAAGGTCGTCAACGACGACATGCGCGTCTTCGCCCTCGCGCTACGGAAAAAGGGCGTGCCCGTTCCCGATATCCCCGCCGAGCTCGTGATCAAGACCGGCAGGAATGCGCGTCGCCGGCCCTCGCTCGCGTCGGTCTACCGCGCACTCGCCGAAGCCGACGGAACCATGCACGACACATCACCGACGCACTGATCCGCGTCCGACACGGGGTTCGGCCGATCGGCCGAGAACGATCTTTCCGGGGGCCGGACGGTGGGAGAGGATCCCTGCATGACCGATCCCGTGAACGAGGGCGCGCCGGCGCCGACCACCTTGTCGATCTCCGTGAAGGGCCTCGCGGACGCCGGCCTGGAACCGCAGTTGCGGTCCTGGGTCGGCTCCGGGCCCAACGAGCCGGTGACCGCCGAACAGATCACCCTCGCCGTCGGGGAGGACGAACTCGCCCGCACCGCCGCAGCCCTGGGACGCGAGGCCGGCGACCTCGCCGCGGACATCGCCCTCGCCCTCCCCGAACTGATCGACACCGCATCCCCCGACGGCAGTGCCGAACTCGTCCAGGCCAAGGTCAACAACGTCGTACTGAATCAAACACCCCAGATGGTGGTCGGGGAATCCGAATCGAACGTCAACTACAGGGCCCCGGTGAGCATCACCGCGAGGGGGACGAACTTCACGCCGGGCGACTACACCGGCGCCGTGACGATGATCTTCGACGCCGTGCCCCCGGTGTAGGTCGACGACCGGCCCGCGGACGAGGGCAGGCCCGCGGGGCGCGGTCGCCGGACGAATCGGCGGCCGCGTCTGTCCGCCCGGGGCGACACGCCCCGGGCGCCGCGGTCGACGGCCGAAACCGCGGACGTTCCCTCATGGCGAACCTGCTGCCGCATTCGGGCCCAGTCCCCGAAAGCGTGAATCCCCCGGCGAGCGCGCTCACTCGGCGGCACCGGCGAGGAATCCGCGCCGGTCGGCACGTGGTTCGCGACGCCCGATCCACGACGCGGGGATCACCCACGCTTCCCGGGTTCCGCGGCCGAGTGTTGTGGGTGTCGGACTTCGCCACCCGCGGCGCTCCGCCGGCCGGTCCGGTTCACAGCAAGGATCACGGGGTCCAGGTGAAGGTGAACCGGTTGACGTCGGACCTCTGCCAGGTGAGGGCTTCGGGCAGTTGGCTCTTGTCCTCGTCGATGCCGACCGCGCCGGTGCTCTGGTCGTAGGTGAAGTACACCGAGCCGGTGGCGAGGTCCTGCGCGGTGGACACGCGCCGGACGATGATGTGGGTGGTCTGTGTGCTCTGGGTGTCGACGGCCTTGCACGACTCGCCGGAGATCAGCTGCTGTTGGTCGTCGCCGACCTTGAGGACCAGGGCGTAGGTGTCCTGCGGGTCGCCGGTGGTGTGCAGGCAGGCGCAGATCTGCCGGGGTTCGAGCGGTCCGCAGTCCCGGTCGCGTTCCCGTGCCACGGCCAGGAAGTGGAGAGCGCCGCAGGCCACGGCCGTGACCCTTTTGCCCGCCGTGGCGTCGAGAATCTCCGGCAGCACACCGGCGGTGCCGGATCCGGCGCCCAGGAGCGTGCCGTCCTCGGTCACCGCCAGGCACACGTTGTGGATGGCGGCCACGGCCGTGACCCTCTTGCCCTCGGCGGCCTTCAGGATCCCCGACACCTGCTGGGAGCTGTCGTTCCCGGTGGCCAGCAGTGCGCCGTCCTCGGTCACCGCCAGGGCGACCCCGTTGCCGGCCGAGACGGCCCTGATCCTCTTTCCTTCGGCGGCCTTCACGAGCTGCGCCGAGAACGACGTGCCACTGGAGGACGAGGTCAGTGTGCCCTCGTCGGTCACCGCGAAGCAGTAGCCCGAGCCGCAGTCCGTGACGGTGATCCTCTTGCCCTCGGTGGCCTTCAGGATCGCCGCCAGTTGGCCGCCGTTCTCCCGTCCGGCGGTCGAGAGCGTGCCGTCCTCGCCCACCACGAGAGCGAATCCGGAGCCGGCGCTCACGGCCCTGACCGTCTTGCCTTCGGTGTCACGCATGATCTCCGCCGCGCCGTGTCCGGCGGCCAGGAGGGTGCCGTCCTGCGTCACGGCCACAGCGGTGGCGTCGAAGGCGGAAACGGCCGTGATCCTCCTGCCTTCGGCGGCCTTCAGGATCCCCGACACCAGCTCGTAGAGGTCGTCTCCGGCGGCCAGGAGCGTGCCGTCCTCGGTCACCGCCAGACTCGCCGCGGCGGAGGCGGCCACCGCCGTGATCCTCCTGCCCTCGGCGGCCTTCAGGATCGCCGACACCTGCCCGGAGTCGTCCGACCCGGCGGCGACCAGAGCGCCCGGTGTCACGGCGCCACCGGGGTGAAGCCCCGAGGCACGCGGCGAAGTGGCGGATCCTGCGTCGTTACTGCCCACGAACACTCCCTGAACTCATCGGTCGGTGTCCCCGCCACGGTAGAGCCGACCCAAGCGCCCAGGACCGAAATCGCCCGACTCGCCCCCGACCAGCCACCGTATGGCCGGATGTAGCGGCCCACGGAACGCGCCTTTGCGTGAGAACAGGTCGTGAGAACGATTCGGGATTTGACACCGACACCGGTTTTCCGGGCGACTCGTACCCGGGCCCCGGGACAACGCGCTCATCGGGGTCGTGGCCGTGACCACGATGCGGCGCGGGGCTGATTCGCGGTATGCCAAGCCCGTTGTCCATGCCGACCTCCCGGCCGATCGGGATCCGTATGATGCCGACGCGGTCGCTGCCGCGGTGACCCGATACATGCACGATCAACGGCTGTGTCGACCTCGCGGTCACCTCGACCGGGGAGCACGTGTTCTACGAGGCGAATCCCCTTGGACAGTAGGGCTGGATCGAGGCGGCCACGGGCATGCCGATCACGGCGGCGATCGCCGACCTTCTGCAGAACGGACTCCCGACGTGAACGACTTGCCCGCCTTCGCCGCGACCGAGGACAGGGCCGCGCTGCGGCGTCGCCTGGCCGACGACCTGACCGACGGCGGAGACGTGCGCCGCGCGGCGTGGCGCGTGGCGTTGGAATCGGTGCCGCGGGAGGTGTTCGTGCCCGAGTGGTTCGAGCGCGTGGACACCGGGCGCGGCACCATGTGGACCCCGGTCACAGGAAAGCCGCGACGCTGGAGCGGGTGTACGAGAACACGACGTTGGTGACCCAGCTCGACGGCGGGATTCGACCCGGGGACGTCACCGGGCCGGTCTACGGGGCTCCGTCGTCCTCCTCGACGCTGCCGGGCCTGGTGGTGGGCATGCCGGAGGATCTGGGTGTCGAGGACGGTGATCGTGTCCTGGAGATCGGCAGCGGCACCGGATACTCCACGGCGCTGCTGACCCGGCGTCTGGGTGACGTCGGTCGAGGTCGACGCGGAGGCCGCGAGCCGGGCCGCCGCCGCGTTGAAGGAGGCCGGGTTGCGGCCGCATCTGGTGGTGGGCGACGGCCTTGACGGCTCGCCGGACCGGGCACCGTTCGACCGAGTGGTCGCGACCTGTTCCGTGCGGGATAGCCCGCACCCATGGCTGGAACAGTGCCGGCCGGGCGCGGTGATCGTGGCCAATATCTGCGGTTGGCTCTACGCGTTCGGGCAGGCCCGCCTGACCGTGACCGGACCCGGGCACGCTGTCGGCGAGTTCCTGGCCGGGACGATCTCGTTCATGGTCGCCCGCCGGCACGTTCCGCCTGCCCTGGACACCCGTGCGGCTCTGGCGGCCGACGACGCGGGCCGCCCCACCGCCCTGGATTCCGGAATCCTGCGCGACTGGACCGGCCGATTCGTATTGCAAGGGGCGCTGCCGACCGCGCAGCAGGTCACTCTGCAAATCGGCGACGGCCCCTACCTGGACCACTTCATCGATGCCGAAGGCTCGCATGCCACCCTGTTGCCGCAGCCGGACGGAACATGGCGGGTGCGCCAGGGAGGCCCCCGCAGACTGTGGGACCTCGCGGAAGCGGCCGTGATGTCGTGGCGCGAGCAGGGCTCCCCGCCCATCGACGCGTTCCGCCTGCGGATCACCCCGACCGCCAGAGCGTCCATCTCCCGGGCAGCAACCTGTCTTGGGACCTGCCCATCGGCGGACGGTCGCAGCCGATGCGCACGGAGCCGATTTCCGTTCCGGGGCGAGGGGCGAGGATGGTCGGCCACACGCGGGGACGGTGCGTGCGGGGCCGGGTTGTACGCCGCGTGCCTGCACCGTTCGGGAAGGCCGGGTGCTCCGCCTGCTCATAGACGAGGCGGCGGAGCACGCGGCACTCGACCGCGCCTGCTCGACTTTGACCCCGCGATGGGTTTGACCGGTGCGGGTCCGACGGCGGGCCGGCGGTGGTCTCGATCGCCGCCGGCGGACCCGCCGGGGCGCCGTACCCGCACAATCGGGCCAGGGTGGCGAACCCCTCCTCGGCGTGGGCCGGTTCCCAATGCTTGGGTGGTCGCGGCTGGGCACGGACAGCCCTGCGCGTCGACCACTGGGCCACGCGTCGATTCTGGTCCGGCAGTGCGTCGGACTCAATCTCCGGACACGGTTGTCGTGGAGTTGTGATCGGCACCGTCGTTCAGGTCATGCGTGTCGGAGCCGACTGGGTCCGCGGTGGCGCCGTCGAGTTCGGTTGCGGATGCGCTCCTGTGGATGATTTTCCACAGGATCGGCACCCAAGCCCCCTGGACGGCCCTGTGGGCGAAGACCCTCAAATAGTCTCCGGAATCGACTTTGTCGTCGCAGAGGAGTTGTCCGCCGCGGTCCTCGTTGAGGAGGGAGATGGTGTCTCCTTCCCGGACGGCCCTCTTGTTCGCGACGGTGATGTTGTTGTCGACCGTCAGTCCGACTGCGCCGGTGATCTTGACGTTGCTGTTGATGGTCAGTGTTTCGCTGGGCGGGCCCTGTAGGTTCCTGATCCTGGTGATGCCGGTGTCGGTCAGGTGGACGTTTCCGTAGATCTTGAGTTCGTTCGAAGCCCCGTGGATTTCGCCGGCGTAGAGCTTCCCGTTGAAGGTGACTTCGCCGGCGGCGATGACCAGGGCCTCGTCTCCGGAGTCTCGGTATGGGCCGTACAGGGTCCGGATCCTGACGGCCTTTCCTGTCCCGGTCGCGGTGACGTGTCCCCTGGCGTCGAGGTCTCCGGTGATGTTGACGGGGCCGCCTGCGGTCAGGGTCTGGCCTTCGGCGACGGTGACGGGGCCGTTCGCGGTCAGGGTCTTTCCCTCGGCGACGGTGACGTTGCCGTCGGCCTGGAGCGCGTTGCTGACCGTGAGGGCCTCGAGGGTGGGGTTGGTGACGCAGACGGTGACGTGGTCCCAGCGGACGACGTGGCCGGAAGTGGGGGTAGGGGTGCTGGTCTTGAGGGCGAAGGTGGTGTCGCGGGTGAGGCCGGCGTCGATCGGCCAGCGGCTGCCGCCGGCGATCGCCTCGAGTTCGGCCTGGGTGGATCCGACGCGTTTGCCGTCGGCGTACAGCTCGTGACTATCGCCGCGTTGGTGGTGCCATTCCAGGACGATGGGAGCACCGGCGCCGATGTTCGTGGCCGGGGGTCCGCCGGTGCCGGTGAGGGCGACCAGGGCGCGGCCGATGCCGGGGTGGGGGTCGGATCCGCTGCGGAAGGGGAACTTCGCGACGTCGAGCTTCATGGTGTTGGGGACTTCGGGGAGGGGGCCTTCGGTGTCGGTGGCCCATTCCTCGATGTCGATCCGGGCAATGCCGCTCTTGGTGCTGACCTTGATGCCGGAGAGGTGGATGTAGAGGCCGTCGACCCTGATGTCGCGCCCGGAGCGCGGGATCACCTCGAAGCGCGCCACGGACGGCTCGGCGGCGGCTTCGTTGGTCGGGGCGAATACCGCGGTCTCGGCGGTAGGGATCGCGAGCAGGACGTCGGATTGGATGTCGACGACGGTCCATTCCGTCTCGGGGCTGACGTAGGCGTCGATGCCCTCGCCGGTGACGGCCAAGTCGCGGGCGTAGGAACCCACGGGCAACACTATGGCGATCCTGGAACACCGCACGGGGGTGTTGCCGCTGTTGGAGACGACGATGTCGATGTCGGCGAAGGCGTGCTCGTCCTCGGTGCCGGGGGTGATGCTCGGCGGGCTGGCGGTCAGCGGGTTGGGGGTCGTCGTCAGGGCGTAGGTCAGCTTGCAGTCCTGGGCGGTGCGTAGGGCGGTGGTCATCGGCGGGTTCCTTCGGTCTCGTCGGCGGGGGCGGGACGGAGTTGCAGGCGCCCGGTGCGCAGGGTCGGGGTGGGGCGGGGGTGTTGGGCCCGGTCGTCGGCGGCGTCGGTGGGGGTGGTGGTCCAGGTGTCGTCGTCGCGTTGGGCCCAGGTCCAGGTGCCGTGGCGGTCGGAGGGGCGGGGCACGGTGAGCGCGGCGGCTTCACCGGTGCGGGTTCCGTCGGGGTCCGTGGTGGTGGTGGCGGGGAGGGGGCCGAGGCGGAAGGAGACCGGGAGGGCGGCCAGGGGTGGTTCGACGAGTCGGGTGGGGAGTTTGATCTCGGCGGTGGGCAGGATGTCGGTGGTGGCGTGGACGGTGCCGCGGGGGTCGGCGAGGAGGGTGAGGAACGCCGCTTCGCGATCGTCCGGGTCGGAACCCGGTGGCCGAGCGGGCAGGGTCAGTGCCGCACCGGTGTCGATCGGTGCGAAGTAGGCGCGGCCCTCGTCGGGCAGTTCGTCGTGATCGAGAACGGTGTGAAGCAGCTTGTAGTCGGTGGTGCCGCGTGCGCCGCAGAAGTAGCCGACGAGGCCGTCGGCGAGTTCGTTGCGCTCCCCCAGTCGGATCGGCCACCGGTAGTGGGGGTAGGGCGGCGGTTCGGCCTCGCGCAGCTTCTGCCAGGAGGGGTCGGTTGGGGGCGGCCCGTCGAGGTCGAGTTGCAGCCTGACCCGGATCAGGGCGATGGGGCGTCCCAGAAGGACGCTGGGGGTCGCCGGTGGTGGGGTGCCGCCGGTGGGCGCGGTCGTGGACAGGGTCCGGTCGACGACCGTGAGCAGTGCGCGCATCGCGGCGGGCCCTCGTGCGGGAGCGCTGAGTTCGGTGAGGAAGGCGTGCAGGTGCGGGAATTCGTCGCGCAGGCGGTCCTGTTCGGTGTATTCGGAATAGGGCAGCGCGTGCCAGGTGACTCGCGCAGTGCCGTCGGAGGGCATGGTGGTGCGGAGTTCGCCCAGGGGGGCGCCGTCGGGTGCGTAGCAGTGCAGACCCTGGTCGAGGTGGGCGGGCACGAGCCAGGCCCCGACAGCGGTGGCGTCGGGGTCGGGGGTGCGGGCCAGGGGGGTGTGGTCGTCGAGGGCGTCGAGGAGGGTGAAGCGGGCGCGGGCGGGTTGGAGCAGGCGTGGGGTGAGTTGCGCGAAGCGGTACCAGGTCGGCGGGTGGATGGTGCGCAGGCCGTCCTCGGGCCGGTCGGGGTTCTCGGGGGTGGGGGTGAGCTCCTCGGGGAGTTCGGGGGCGAAGCGGCGGGCGGGCGTGCCCGGGGCGATGACGTCGCCGGGCTCGTCGTCGTCGAAGTCCAGGGCACGCGGGTCCGGATAGATCGCCGGGAGGGCGTGGCCGAAGCGGTCGATGACGGCGAGGCGCTCGAACGCGAACTGCCCCGCCCGCAGAGGCTGATAGAGGGACGGGTTCCAGCCCTCGAAGGGGTGGGGGCGGTGGCCGGGATTGGGCGGTAGGACGCGGCCGGCGGCTTCGGCGAGCGCGGTGCGCAGGTCGGGGTCGAGGTCGTGGTGGGGGTTGATGACGGCGGGGGTGTGGCCGCGGGCGGTGAGTTGTTCGGTGAAGCCGACCATCTGCTGGGAGAACAGCTCGCCGTCGTCGGCCTGACGGGCGAGCGCGCGCAGGGCGCCCGCGGCGGGGCCGGGGTGGGTGCGGGCGTACTGGCGCAGCGCGGCGGCGTCGGTGCGGCCGGGGGTGGGGGTAAGGAATTGTCGGCCGCGCAAGGTCAGGGGCACGGGGTGGGCGCCGGTGCCGCGCCAGTGGTAGCGGTCGCCGTCGAAGTCCCAGTTCGCCCGGTCGGGTTCGGAGCCGTCGGGGTCGCCGTGCCATTCGATGGGGAAGTAGTCGACCTTCCACTCGAAGAACAGCGGCGACCACGGTTGGCGCCACTGCTGGGTGTATGCGCCGGGGGTGCCGACGGCGTTGGCGTGCGGGTCGCGCATGGCGTCGGCGAGGGCTTGGACCTGGCCGGTGTGGCCGGTGACGGCCGCGAGGCGGGGGGCGTTGGAGGAGGCGAGGTGGAACAGCTCGCGCACCAGGGCGTCCAGGGCTCCGGAAAGCCCGTCGGGTGCGGGCATGTTGGCCGGCTCCGGGGTCTGGGCTTGTGTCGCGGACACCGGTCGGCCGGCGACGGTGACGCCGGTGATCAGGCGATCGGGCCAGCGGCAGGCGAGCGGCGGGTTCTCGTCCTCCTCCTCTTCGTCCCAGGTCCCGGGGGGCACGCTGTAGGGGTCGATGTCGAGGGGGGTGGGGGGTGTGGGTTTGTCCTCGGTGCCGCGGATGACGACGACGGGATCGTTGGGCAGTTGGAAGTCGGGCAGGACGGCGCGTTTGAGGACGACCTCGTCCCGGGGCAGGCCGTGTTCGGTTTGGTATCCGCGAATGGCGGCGTCGAGGGTTTTCGGGGTGTCACCCCACGGAACGTCGGCACGTGCCCTGGTGACCGCGTCGCGACGGGCGACGGCTTCGCCGGTGGCTTCGCGGACCAGTTCGTTGAGGTCTTCGCGGTAGGCGCCGTCCGCTTCTCCGGGTGCGTCGGGGACCTTGGGCAGGTTCGCGGCCCACCACAGGTCGTACAAACGGCGTTGCGCGGCGACGAGGTCGCGCATCGCGGTGTCGTGGGTGGCCTGGTCGGTGTTGAGGCGCGCCAGGGCCGTCGTGTGTGCGGCGCGGGTTGCCCTGGATCGGCGGCGCGTGGTGCGCGGCGGCGGGGCGTCGTCGCCTTGGGGGGCGGCTTCTTCCAGGACCCAGGTGTAGCCCGCGGGGGTGGGGGTGAACCAGGAGGCGTGCAGGGCGCGTTCGGCCGAGAACTCGCCGTCGGCCTCGTCGAGGAGGTCGAGCACCCCGGCGTGCAGCGCGGTGAGCAGCGCGGCGACGTCCGGTGGCTCCCCCGCGCGGTGGGCCGCGTGTTCGCGTAGGGCGCCGGTGGCGTGTGCGGTGGTGTTGCCGAGGGCGACGGTGATGCAGTCGGGGCGTTTCGAGTCGGGCATGCCGCCGGCGCGTTGCCAGCGCACGTCCAGGACGGTGCCGTGGCACAGGGTCCGGGCGGAGACGGGCGCGGTGCCGTTCGCCGCCCAGTTCAGGGCGTCCATGCGGGCTTGGAGGTTGCCGGTGAGGGGGTCGCTCGTGGGGTCGCTGTACCAGCCGGCGACGAGGTAGTTCAGGCGCCATTGGATGGTGGGGTCGAGGTCGGTGAGGCGGTCGTGGATGGAGAACACGTCGGTGTTGTAGGGCTGGTAGGCGGCAAACGTCGCCAGACCGGGACCCACCGCGGTGAGGAACATGCCGCCGGCCGGGGTCCCCGGCTCGGTCCAGGCACCGGTCGCGAGGTCGATGCGGCGGCCGATGCGGGTGAGGCTGCCGTCGCGGGGGTGGAGGTAGGGGCTGGCGCCGTGTTCGGGGTCGAGGTGGTCGCTCTCGACGATCCAGCCGCTCTCCGTGCGCGCTCCGGACGCGGTGGCGACCGCTTGGCGGACGACCAGCCACCTGTTGGGCACCTTCGGGAACTTCGGCCCGGTCTCTCCCTCGTCCGCTTTCCCGGTGTCGTGCTCGGGGTCGGGGTTGGGTGTCTCGTCGATTCCGGCGGTGAGGGCGTCGGGGAGTTGCCAGTGCAGGTAGACGCCCTCACGGTCGGGGTCGGCGTTGAAGCCCAGGTCGGTGTTGGAGAACGGTGGGGGCTCCGGGGACAGGTGCAGTCGGGTCAGCGCGTAGTTCGCCTGCCAGCGCTGGAACACCTCCGCTTGGCGCACGCGCTCGTTGACGGTCAGTGCCTCCACCCGCATGGGCACGATCAGCGGTCGGTTTGGTGCGGCGGCTGGGGTGGGCGCGGGGCTTCGGGGGTCGGTCACTGCGCGTTCCTGCCCGTCGTCGAGGTCTGCGGCGTGGTCGGGGCCGCGCGGGTGATGAGTTGGCGGCGTGGGGTGTTGACGAGTTGCACGGCCAGGCCCGCCGGCCCGAACCCGGCGGCCGCGGACTGCTCCAGATCGAGCAACCGGGTCTTCAGCGCACCCAGCAGCGCCGCCGGCTCTGCCGGGCGCAGGTCCAGGATCGCCGGGCTGCCGGAGGGGTCGGGGCGCAGGTACGCGTCGAGGCCACCGGTGCCTGCGGGGGCGGGGAACGCGTGGCCGCCGAGTTCCTGGGCGACGGGGGCGTCCAGCCGTCGCAGGCCGATGACCCGGACGCCGCCGGAGGCGGTGTCGATGCCGAAGGACAGGCCCTCGGGGGGTTCGGCGAGTTCGATCTCGTCGGGGACGTCGGCGAACAGGACGAGCAGGACGTCGGAGGCGAGCGTGTCCTGGCGCAGTACCCGGATCGGTGTGCGGGTCGGTTCGTGGCCGCGGTAGGGCCGCACGAGGAGTCCGGGGCATTCGTGGACGAGGGCGGAGCGGATCAGGACGCCGGCGCGCGGCGGGTCGGCGTTGCCGCCGTGGGCCCAGGGGGCGGCCATGTGGGTGATGTCGGTGTCGTTGTCGCCGGTGATGGCGATGCCCGCCGCCCCCGCGGCCAGGGCGGTCGGCCAGCCGGCGTCGACGTGGAACAGGCGCAACGACTCGGCGGGCAACATGCGTTCGTCGGGGACCAGGTCGGCGAACGGCACGCCGTGCAGCAGCCGTAGGCGGTCCAGCCAGGCGACGATCGGGGCGCCTTCGAGGGCGAGGAGGTCGGCGAGCGCGGTGCGCATCGCTGCGGGCGGGTCGGCGAGCAGGTTCGCCGCGCGGGCGGCTCTCCCCTGTCCCCGCCGCCCGGGTGCCGCGCCTCGGCGCCGTGGCGTGGGGGGTGGGGTGTTGCGGGCGTTGGCGGGGTGGGTGGCCGCGCGGAGCAGTCGGGCGGCGGAGCCGTCGGCGACGAGGTCCTCCAGCAGTGTGCCGAAGGGGCGGTGGCCGAGCGCGCGGGTCTGCCGGGCCGTGAAGGCGGCCTGTTCGACGTCGGCCTCGGTGTCAGCGGCTGCTTCGGTTTCGGTTAGGGGGGTCGCGTCGGTGCCGGTGGCCGCGTGGGCTTCGGCGGCGGTGTCGGTGGGGGTGGGGGGTTCGGCGGCGTCCAGGCCGGGGGCTGTGAGGCGTTGGGCCATGGCGGCGGCGCGGGCGCGGGCCTTGGCGTGCCAGGCGGTGAGCATGGCGGTGAAGTCCGCGTCGGCCAGCGCCAGCGCGCGGCCCAGTGTCCAGGCCGCGGCGCGGCTCGTGTCGAAGACGCCCCACGCCTGTTCGTAGGCCAGGAGTTGGGCGGCGCTGGTCCAGCCCTCCTCGGGGGTGGGGGGCAGGGGTTGGGCGGGTTCGGCGGTGAACGGGCCCCGGTACCAGGCGTAGGTGTCCTCGCCGGTCTCCACGCGGTAGGGCAGGGGGATGTGCCCGGAGGCCAGGCGTGCGTGGGCCGCGGTGTGGGCGGCTGGGTCGGCGCCGGGTGGGGGTGTGGGTGGTGCTTGGGGCAGGCGCAGCAGGAGGTCGCGTTTGTTGTCGTTCTGGTCGCGGAGGAAGTTGCGGACGCGTCCGGGGAAGCCGCCTGCCTCGTCGGGGATGCTGGTGAACGCCCAGCTGTGGAGTGCGGCGAGGCGGATGCGTACGTGCGCGGTGAGGGTGCCGTCGTCGGCGTTCTTCAGGATCGAGCGGCAGCCTTCGAGGGAGACCAGGTGGGCGCTGTATCGGGTCTCGGTGGTGCGGTCGGGCAGGCGGGAGGCGACCACGACGGCGAATTCGCCCTCGGCGAGTTGTTCGCCGCGCAGGCCCGGGTCGGGGCGGACGTCGCGCACGTGCAGGAGGTGGCGCAGTTCGTCGGTGCGCGGGACGACGGTCTGGAAGATGTCGCCGGGGATGTCGACGGTGGCGCAGGGCGCGTCGGGGTCGCCTTCGATCTGCTGCTCGCCGATGCCGGGGTGGCGGATGCCGGGGGCGTCGGTGAGGAGTTGCCGTGCGGTCATGGTGGTCGTCGCCGCGTCGGCCCCGGGGTCGTCGGGGAGCTCGCCTTGGGCGAACAGCAACAGGGCCAGCCACGGTGCGGTGGGCTCGGCGCGGTCGGTTTCCGCGAGGTGGCGTTTCCACGGCAGGAGGGGGTCGGTGAGGGTGACGTGGGCCAGGGTGGTGGTGAAGTCGGCGGCGGCGTGCGGTGCGGGGTTGACCGCGTGGACCAGTTCGGGGTCGAGGGCGAACTGTGGGGCGCGGACCTCGAAGTCCTCGTGGACGGGGTCCAGGTAGGTGCCGGTGTCCAGGTCGGTGATGGTCTGGGTGGCGGTGATGCGGAACTTGCCTGCGGGCACGGCGGGTTCGCGGTTGTCCTGGAACCGCAGGACGAAGCCGGGGTCCGCGAGCGGTGCGCGGTCGTCGAGCTGGTCCGTCATCGGGCGGTTCCTTCCGGGGCGATCGGCGTGAACGCGGTCTGGGTGGACGCGGTGGCCGTGAACAGGGTGAACAGGGCGGCGGAGGCGACCGTGCCCGCGGGCAGGTTCCACCGGTCGACGACGTGCGGGCCGCCCGTGTCGCCGATCTCGACGACGGCGATGGCCGCGTCGGCGCACACGAGGTACGCACGTGCGGCGTCGGCGGAGAAGGCGATCGCCAACGGTGCCGCGTCGAGGGTGAGCGTGCCGCGCGGGGTGGCGCCGTCGACGACGGACACGGCCGCGGCGTGCAGGACCCAGCGGCGGTTGCGCGGGTCCAGGGCCAGGGCGACGGGCGCCGTGTCCAGGGCCACGTCGGAGACCAGGCGTGTGCTGCCGGGAGTGCCGTTCTGGACGGCGAACGTCGCCAGGTGCCCGGCGCCGTCGGGATACGCGCGGGCCAGCACGGCCTGGTTGTCGGTGTCGACGAGCATGGCCTTCGCGGTTCCCTTCTTCGGGAAGCGGTAGGGCTCGTAGTGCTTCGTGGCGGGTGGGCGCGGGCGGACCTGGACGATCCCGTTGCCGCCCTGCTCGGAGCCGTAGACGAACAGCACGTCCTGTCCCGGGACCGCCGACACCCGCAGGGGCGCCGAGGGTTCCGGGACGTGCCCGATGTAGATGCCGGTCTCGGTGTCGAACGCGGCGGTCTTGCTGGTGTTCGTCTCGACGGTGTACAGGCGCCCGGACTCGGCGTCCACCGTCAGCGCGTCGATCCGGTTCAGCCCGGCGTCGTACGCGTCGGTGGCGACCGGTTCACGAGCGCCGGTGAGGTCGACGGACACGGCGGCGATGGACTGTGCCGCCGGGGCTGCGGCAATCAGGCGTGTCGCGTCGCGCTTGAGGGCCAATACCTGGGCCCGTGCACGGAGGTCGGTGGTCAGCGGCGGGCCCAGGCGCAGGGTGGCGTTGTCGAGGACGTCGAGCCGACCCGCCGCGGTACCGGCGATGTACAGGCGGGCGCCGTCGGGTGTGGCGGCGGTGAGGTAGGGGCCTGGTGCGAGGCCGCGGGCGCGTCCCAGGAGGGTGCCGGTGTCGGGATCGACGGCGAGTACCGAGGCGGTGGTGTCGTCCAGGACGAGTAGGGCCGACTCGGGCGGGGGCGGGGCGGTGTCGTGCGTGAGCAGGAGCGGGTCGGCGTCCAGGCCCACGGTCCGGGCCTGTTCGGCGTACGAGCCGAGGGTGGCGTTGGGCAGGTCGTCGTGCCCCAACAGTCCCGCGAGGGCGCCGTGCAGGCGGGTGCGGGCGGCGGAGGAGGACAGGGTGGCGAGGTGGTCGGCGACCACGGCGACGCCCGCGCCGGCCGGCGTCGGCACGCGCACCGGTGAGCCGGTGGGCGGGTCGGCGGGGTCGAGCGGCATCGGGGCGTCCGGGGGAAGCCTCTCCCAGAGGAGGTCCCGCTCGGCGATCGGGCCGAGGTCCTGCCCGTTCACCTGGTGCGGGGGCACGGTGATGCGCAGGCCGGTGAGGTGGGTGAGCATGGCCTCGTGGCCGGGCTTGAGGGCGTCCTCGGCCTTGACGGCCGGGTCGCCCCACACCGAGAACGGCACCCGCCCGTACTGCGGTTCGACGATCCACCGGTCCAGGCCCGGGACTGCGCGCCAGGCCTCTTGCCGGCCGGCGTCGGTGGGCTTGTATTCGACGCGCACGTGCAGGAGGCCGTCCAGGCCGGTCAGTCCCATCGGCCGGATGTCGACGCCCTTCTCGCCCACGTCCTCGCGGGTGTCGAACCGGACGCGTCTGGTAGGCACGACCGTTTCGACCGCGAAGGAGAACGCGGCGGGGTCCACCAGCCACGGCTCCTCCCCCGCCTCCACCCGCGCGGCCCGCAGCTCCGGATCGGAGTCCGCGTCGGTGAGCAGGCCGGTCGACGCGGTCACCGTCAACGGCACCTGTTCCGGCAACAATTGCGCGGCGAACTCGGGCCAGGTCAGCGGGGGCGGGCTCAGGTGTTGGGCGCCGAAGCGCACGGTGACGGTGATGAACACGAACTTCGCGGTGACCGTGCCGCCGGTCGGCGGCCCCCACAAGTCGAGCGAGGCGCCCAACTCGCCGCGCAGGGTGAACAGCAGTTTGACCTTGACGCCCACGCTGATCGAGATCCCCGCGCGGAAACTCAACGGGGCCCACTGGACGAGGATGTCGGCCTTCGCCGTCAACCACGCCTCCACGTTCCCCGACCGGTAGCGCACGTCCAGCATCCCGCCGGCCATCACCGCGTTCGGGGTGAGCGCGAAGTAGGAGCCGCCGGTGATGCTGACCGAGCCCAGCGACCAGGAGAACCCCAACCGCGGCACCACCGGGAAATGCGCGGGGACCTTGTAGTGGGGGTGGTAGCCGCCGACGGTGACCACGAAATCCCCCGCGTACGCGCTGCGGCCGGACCACAGGTAGAACGCGAAACCGCCGGTGAGCACACACGCGGGGTCGATCACGTAGGAGTCGACGAGCTGCGCGGTGACCGCGAGTTCACCCCGCTTGGACTGGTACACCACCCGCAGATCGACGCCGATGCGGGCGTAGGCGGTGCCGGTCTTGGGGAAACTCGCGTTCGCCCGGCCGATCAACGCCAGCGTGAGATCGTTCCCGGCCTCCAGGAGCAGCAGCACGCGGGTGCGGACGAACTCGAACGAGGTGAAGTCCAGGCCCCCGGCCAGCCAGATCTGGCCCTGGGTCGGTTTCACCCACGGGTTCTGGCCGCCGGTGAGGAGCGTCAGGACCTGGAGGGGGTCGGCGGGGAAGTCGTCGTCGTCCAGGCCCTTGACGAGCGGGAACGTCCCGATCTCGTGTTGTTCGGGGATTCGCACGCTCGACTGGTAGCCGAAGCCGAGGGCGAAGCCGGTCACGTGGAACGGCGGCGGCCCTCCGAACGGGACGGCCGCGCGCCCGAACACGAACAACGACACCTGCCCGTGTTGCGACTTCTGGTAGGAACCGATCGCCAACACGCTCAGCTTGGGGGCCAGTTCCACCGTCAGCGAGCCCTGGACCAACACCGGCCACTCGGGCGGATCCGGGCGACTTACCAAGGCGCCCGCGACGTGCAACGGCGGGCGTTCGAAACCCACGCCCAAACCGTCCAGGCGGGTGCGTACCGGGAAGGCGTCGTCCTCGCCGTTCAGGTCGATGCCCAGGCCCAGGCCCGCCACACCGATCGTCACCCCCGCGGCGGACAGGGACGCGTCGACCATGAGCCACATCGTGCCCTTTGTGTAGGCCAGACCGATCCTGGCCACGTGCAACGGACCGAACGCACGACCCACGTCCAGCCAAGCGCCGGGGGCGGTGGACGGCTGCGGGGGCGAGGAGGTTCGGGCGGGTTCCAGGGCCGGGGGCTTACCCGGCGGGCGTGGGCCCGCGAGTTGGAACGACATCACCGATCGCGCGAGGCCCGGGAGTGTGTAGTCGACCGCCAGCCACGTGCCCGCGCCCAAGCTGCCGGCGCCCGGCTCCAGCGCTGGCAGAGTCAGCTCCGACCCGGCCGCGACGATCGCCGCGTTCAGCCCCGCCACCAGCGGCGCGGGCACCGGGGCCGAGGTGTACAGGAGTCGGATTCCGTGCAGCATCAGATCCGCGGCGGGCGGGATCATGCCCTCGAGCAGCGGCAGCGACGACAATCCGGTCTCCGCGGCCACCACGACCTGCACGGCGGTGACCCGGCGGCCCTGTGGATCCCGGCCGGACGCGACCACGACCCGGAGGGGGTCGACGGCGGCGGAGAACACGGTGCGGCCGCCCACCGAGTCGTACACGATCCCCAGTGACCGCAGCGCCGGCCGCAGTGCGGCGGGCCACACCTGCTCCGCCGCGTCGATGCCGTCCACGCCGACCGCGGCCAGCATCGCGAACAGGGGCACCGCCCGGTCCGTGGCGTTCCAGCGGGCACTCCACGCCGTGCCCGTGCCGCCGTGATCCAGCTCCATGTCCAAACGCATCGGGTAAGGGGTGTCGTCGAGGGCGACGACCAGGTCCAGGGATCCGGAGAACGTGACGCTCGGCTTCCCTGCGCCGTCCCTGGCGACCTGAGCGTCGAGGGTGAACGCGGCGCGGTTGCCTGCGTCGCCCAGCGGAAGCGTTCCGGTGAGGGTCACCGACCCGGCCGGCTTGGAGTTCAGCGCGACGTGGACCTCGGTCAGTTCCAGGCCCGCGAGGGAACCCGGCAACGGCACGTCGAACGTCGTGGCGAACCACCCGGCCACCGCGTCCAGGCCGATGCCGTAGGCGCTCCCGGCGACGGCCCAGCCGTCGGCGCCGCGGCGGGCCTCCAGGATCAGCGGCACACCGTCCAGGTCGACCACCCCGGTCACGGCCACGTCCGTGGCCGCGCCACCGTGGGTCAACTGCAGCGACAGTTCCTCGAGTTCGAGGCCGTCGGCGAACTCCCAGTTCGTGTCAAGCGCGAGCGCGAGGGTGTACACGCCGGATCGGGGCGCGCACCCCACCGCGAGACGACGCAGGGCGATACCCGAGGGCAGGCCGGTCCCCTCGAGGGAATCACCGATCAGGTCAGCGCCACCGGTCGGATTCGACACGGACGCGGTCAGGTAGACGTCGGGAAAGGTGGCCGCCGCCTCCAGGACGTATCCGCCGTCGAGACGGCATCGCCCGGACAGTCCGCCCCGTAGCAGGGGAGCAGCCGCGAGTCCCCCACCGGGTGGCCCGGATTCGAGCGGCCCCGCGGCGGCCAGCCAGCCGGCGCCGCCCGGGGCGGGTGCGGGTGTGGCGGTCATCAGGTGCAGCCACAGGCGTAGTTCGTCCAGGGTCAGGACGCCCGGCAGAACCGCCCAGTCGGAGGTGTCCAGGCGCAGGTCGAGCGTGATCTCGCGGAAGCGTCCGGTTCGGGTGTCGAAGGCGCCGCCGATGCTGACCAGGGACAGCGAGGACAGGATGTCCTGGATCTCGTCCGGGAGCGCGGCATCCCCGAGAACCTCGGCGTCCACGAAGGGAAGCGCGGCCAGCGACGTCAGCGAGGCGAACGTGAGGCGGTCGGCGAAGTACCCGACCACGCGCCACACCCCGGTCAGTTCCTGCTGCGCCATCAGCAGGTGCTCGGCGCGGCCCGCTCCGGCGAAGGCGAGGGCCGCCATCGCACCGGGCACCAGGACGCCCTCCTCGTTCGGCGTCGCCAGCAGCGCGAGCGCGGCGGAGGCGAACCCCAGGGCGGACAGGGAGCTCAGGTCGCAGGTGAGGTAGGGCAGATCGATCTGCCAGGTCGGCCAGGTCGCGACGACCTCGACGCCGATGACGGCGAGACCGTCGTCGTCCGTCAGGAATCGTGCGATCGCCGGTAACCGCCCCGATTCGACGCCCGGCAGGGCGAGATCCCCCGAGACGCTGAGCCCGGCGCTGTCGCCGGTCGCGTCGGCGAAGTCCAGATCACCGCCCAGGTAGTCGGTGAACAGCGGTTCGGCGTCCGCGATATCCAGCGTCTCGGCCGACAGCACGAAATCCTTCGATGCCGAGTCGAGAAGGTGCCTCAACTCGCAAATCGGCATACCCATACGGATGTTCCCCCTTCGTCTGGCGGAGCGTCAGGTCTGCACCGGCGACGACCGGACGCCGGGCCGGGCCAGATACGTCTGTTCCGCCGGCCCCCACCGAAAGACCGGGCCGGTGTTGCGCTTGGGCGGGGAAACCCTGTCCACCCACAGCGACTCCTCCGCACCGGGGGCGTTCTCGCGTGTACCGAAGCTGAACCACTCGCCCGCGTCCGCAGGCGTCTTTCCCGCACGGAACACCCAGAACTCGGGGTTGCGGCCGTCGGCGCTGCCGGCGCGAGGCCAGTAGGCGACCAGAGTGTGGCCGGTGTCCTTCTCCCACAACTGCAGGGCGTACTCGGTACCGCCGGGAGTCGCGAACCCTTTGAGGGTCTGGATGCTGAGGATGGTGCGACGGATCCCTCTGCGCACTGCCCCGGTGCCCAGAGCGAGGAGGGTCCAGATGGGGGGTGCCTGGGCGCCGGGAGGAGCCGGGTAACAGGGATTGTCGCGTTCGGTCCACCAGAATACCGGGGCGGTGTCGCTGGCAGGCCGGCTCTGCGCCTTGACGTTGAACGTCGGCTTGTCCGCATCCGGGGCCCCGTCCGCCTGGAGAGCCCACACCGCGACATACTCGGGAAACTCACGCGTCTGCCCGAAGGATCGAAGCCAGAAGTCCGGCTTCCGCCCCGGCGCCTGCGCCACCCACGTCGCGTCACCACCATCGATACCGGACACAAACTTGAAGGGAACACCCGGTTTGAGATCGGCGGTCGCAGTAGCCCTGAAATCGCACTCGCGGCCTTCGATGCCCGTCGGCGCCTCACGCAGCCAAAAACGCGTCACCTGATCCGCAGGAACACCATCCGGACGCCCGGCGGGAGGCCGCACCATCCGCGTCGGACCATTCGACGAGTCCTGGTCCAGCCAGTGGAACACCGGCCCTTGGTCCCGCTTCGGCGCGGCCGCACGAGCAACCCACAACTGCGGGCGCTCCCATTTCTCACCCAGATTCTCCCGAACCCCCAGAGCGAACCACTCCACCTGCCCGCCGGTCTGGATCTCACGACGCACCCAAAAACTCGGAAACCGCCCCTCCGACGTCCCCGCACGAACCCAATACGCGCCGAACCGCCAATTCTTCCCATGCAGATCCAAAACCAGATCCGCACTACCCGGCACACCAAAAGCAGGCAACCGCTGAATTATGAATGTGAAGTCGTTTTCGGCGACGAGGTCTCGGCCGAGCCACTCGCGCACGGTGCTCGCCGACCGACCGCCCCCGGCCTGGGCACCGTGCCCATCCCCGGTGGGCGCCGAAGCGGGTGCGTGCACCGTCGGCACCACCGGTTGCGCCGCACCCGCGCCCCCGGCAAACAGCCCCCGACCGCCGCTCCGGAACACGGCCTTCTCGGACAACGCCACGAATCCCCCTCGTCGTCGGTCATCCCAAGACCTGCGCACACGTCACCGGGCAGGCCCCGACCCCACAACCCACCACGCGCCCCGCCTCACGCACGACACCCGCAACCACTCGCCCGGCATCGCACACACGCCCCCGACCTGCCTGCTCGCGCCCACGCCTGACCACCCACCCCGAACCGGCGGGGACACGCGATCCTGACACGCCACCAACCAGGCGGGAACCCACCGAGCGAAGCTGACCGGAACTGTCCGACACATGACCGGATCAACGCCGCCGCCCCCGCGCGGGGCCGCAGGAAACGACCGTCCCGGGCACCGGACGGACCCTCGCCCGGCAGCTCCTCACATCCGACGCGTGGGCGCCGCGGAGCCAGGGCCCGCGACCCAACCCGCCGAAGGGGGCACCCGACATACGGGTCGCGGACGGCCCGGACGTCATGGTCTCGACGGCTGCTCGACCCGGGACCACGAGTACGTGCTCCACGCCGCCGCGAGGACCGGGTTGTCGCGGCCGGCGCGGCCGCCGGTCGCCTGGCGCAGCGTCCACCCGCGAGCGCGAGCGGCCGCCTGGAGGCGCTCCACCTGCGGCCGCGCGTGATCACCGGCGACGGCGAACGGGGATGGGCGCCGGGCGGACCGTACCGGCGGATCGTGTGCACGTGTTCGGGCCAACGTCTGAACCGCCTACGGCACGCTGCGCCTGGACGTCGACACCGACAGCAGCGCGCGGAGCCGGTTCGGGCCCGGCGGGGCGTTCATGGCCATGCGCGGCCACCGCTCCCCGTCACCCACGTCGCCGACGTCGTCCGCCCCGACCACCGGCCCCAGAAGCCTCCTACCCGACGAAGGCCGAACAGGTCGGGCTGCACCCGTACTTCGAGGACATCGACGACGACACCTGGCTCGACGCCGCCGTCTTCCAGATCCCTTCCTCGAACGCGCATTCGCGAACGGACAGGACGCCGCCCGGAGTCGCCATCCGGTTCTCCGTCGCGCCACCGACCCACTGGTTCCCCGTCCTGACCGCCCGGGTCCAACTGCACTTCACCGAACTCGGCCTTGCGAAGCGATACACCTCCCTCGCTGGCACGGAACTGAGCAGCATCGCCCAGCGGCTCTCGGAACTGTTCGCCGTCGGCGGGGCCACCCTCATGCGCAAACACCTCGCCGCCGAAACGGAGAGCAGGCAACACGACCAGCGCAACAGCTGGCGCACTGCGACATACACGGCCATCGCCGCCGACGACTGGTTCTGCAAACGGGGATTCGCCCAGCCCTGACCCCGACACCCGGTCGAGTCCGACTCGGCGCGTGGATCAACGACCAACGCGCATGACGAAGCTCGCTGTTCGTCGAACGGGAGCAGCCGACGACGAATCTCGGTGTACGAGCCGGCCATGACGCGGAGCAATTCGTGGGCGACCCGTG